>CANREW010000049.1 GCA_947629765.1 uncultured Clostridia bacterium | reverse complement strand
AATATCATATGATAACACTCATTTTGAATTTGTTGCACCAGCAAATTCTGAATATGAAGCAGATACTTCTACAAATGGACAAGTTACTATAAAAGCATCAGGAACAGAATTAACAGATGTAACATTATTATTTAAGGCAATAGCAGTAACAGAGGAAAATAGACCAAGTGCGTTTGAAATTTTAAGCTATAAAGCAGGAAATAACAGTGAAGAAGCTTTAAATGCACATCTATATTATTCAAAACAAGTATCTGTTGCAGTAACTCCAAGAAATAACTCAATAGTTGATATAAGAACAGATTTAACAGATAATATAGCAAAATTAGGGGATACATTTGTTGTAACAGTATCTCAAGATAAACCTACAGATTATTTACAATTTGATTTATTTTATGATCAAGAAATATTTAAATATGTTGGCTTAGGTGAAAATAATGCAGAAATTTCAGCAACAGAACTAGACGGAATGCTTACTATATCAGCTACTGGAAGTCAAATGTCAGAAATAAATATAAAATTTGAAGCATTAAAATTAACAGAAGGAAGAAATGATACAAACAAAGAATATATAACAGTTAGCAACTTCCTTTCAGGAGATAATTCAGGAGATACAGATATAGCAGAATATAATATACAACAAGTAGGAATTGAAGTAGTAGATGTACCTGTTGAAGAACAACCAAAAGAACCAGAAATACCAATCGAAGAATTACCAGATACAGGTTCTGTTTTAACTACTCTTATAGCAATAATTGTAGCAGAAATTTCTATAATAGCTATAGTTTTAGGAATATATATAAAAAATAAAAGATCTTAAGCATTTTCCTGTAATATTGCTTTTAAATAATGTTAAAGGCAAATTATAAAGGAGCATATGTAAAATGAAAAATAAAATAATTTATTATATTCTTTTTGGATTAGTTATTTTTTGTATTATTTATATAATATGTAGTAATAATCTCTTTAAAATAAGCAAAAATAGTAAACAAAATAATGGTCAAGCAAGTAAAATGAGTATACAAAGAACAATAGAAGAAAATAATAATACTGAGGAAAAAAACGAACAACAAGAAAATAATAATACAGAGGAAAATAATGAACAAGTAGAACAAACTGAAGAAAAAGTAGACGAAACAACTACTATACAAGAAAACACTATAAAGCAAGATATAGAAGACAAAAATAAAATCCCTGAAAAAATGGGAGGATATAATGTGTTAGGTAGACTTGTAATAGAAAAAGTAAATGTTAGCAAAAATATATTAAATGTATCAAATGAAAAATCATTAAAAGTATCAGCAGTTAAATTATATGGCCCCAATATAAATGAAGTAGGAAATTTTTGTATATGTGGTCATAATTGGAAAAGTATGCTAAAAAGAGTTTTAGAATTAGAAGTAGGAGATACATTTTATTTAATTGATAGGGAAACATTAAATAAAGTAAATTACAAAATTTATAATATATATACTTGTATGCCAAAAGATTTAGAGTGTTTAAATCAAAATACAGAAGGAAAGAGAGAAACTACTATTATTACATGTAATCCTGGAGGAATAACAAGATTAATAATAAAAGGAAAAGAAATATAAAAATAAAAGTGTGTCAATTGATATGATACCTGTCTACTTGACAGGTATCATATCAATTTCCGAGGTAATATTTATGATAGCAATTCCAGCAACAATAAGTTCATAGAAACAATATTTTAATACAACAAGTCTATGTAAACATCAAACATGGGTGGATATAAAAAATGTTTTAAATTATTGTAAATAAAGAAACAAAAATCAACATTTTCTTGACAAAATAAAAATTTAAATGTTATATTATATATAGATTAGATTAGATTAGTAGTTCAATAACCTACGGGATAGAACTCGGAAATAGATTGTACCTCAAGATGAGTAATTATTTGATATAGCAATAAAAAATATGCCTATAATAAAGAAATGCAAAAATTAACAAAATAAAATTTAAAATAAAAAAAGGAGAAATTTGTATGAAAAAAGAAGAAATTACACTAAAAAACACAAAAGCAGAAATTTTAGATGCATTAAATGCAGCATTAGAAAGAGAGAAAAATATAGCCAAAACAAAATATGAACCAGAAAAGGAGGAAAAAGCAAAAGAAGTTCAAAAGGCAATAGAAGTATCTAAAGAAAATGTTGACCAAAAGATTTTTTCAGAAGAATTAAACAATAAATTTAAAGATTTAGAAACTGCTATTCAGGCTGAAGAAGAAAAATTAAAAAATTTATATGGAATAGAAAAAGAATTAAGTAATCTAGTAGTTGTTGTTAATGCAGGAAAAGATTATATTGCAGGGTTGGAAAATGATAAAAAAGTAAAATTAGAAGAATTGAACTCTAACATAAAAAGTTTAGAAGAAGAATATGAATCCAAAAAGAAAGAATTAGAAAAAGATTATGAGATAACAGCTAAAAATTTAAAATTAGAAAGAGATAGAGAACAAGAAGAATATAATTATAAAATAAAAAGAGAAAGAGAAATAAATAATAATAATTGGGAAGATGAAAAAACAAAAAGAGAAAGCGAATTAGCAAAAAAAGAGGCAGATGCTCAAGAAATTTTAAGTGAAGCAGAAGAAAAACAAGAATATATTAAAGAACTAGAAGAAAAGGTAAGTGAAATTCCTACACTTTTAGAAAAAGAATATGCTAGAGGAAGAAAAGAAGCAAGTAGTGAAATTGAAAAAGAGAATAAATATGCTACAGAATTATTAAAAAAAGATTTCCAAAACACAATAGATAGACAAAATGATAAAATAGAAAGCTTACAAGAAGAAGTG
>CANREW010000048.1 GCA_947629765.1 uncultured Clostridia bacterium | reverse complement strand
CTTTTAATTTAATATCAATAGTTTTGCTGGTTTATATGTTATTACTTCTACTAACACATTACCGTTGGAACTGCATAAGTAGAAAATTGCACATTTAGATTTGTATCAAAATTATCTATTGCCTTAATTAGGCCAATACAACCTACTTGAAATAAATCATCTGGACTTTCCCCTCTTCCTCCGAAATCTTTGTATAACACTTAAAACTAATCTTAAGTTTCCATTTATAAATTCTTCTCTTGCTTTTTCGTCTCCTTGTTTTATCTTAGCAAATAGTTCGTTTTTTTCTTCATTTGATAGTACAGGTAGTTTTGAGGTATTTACGCCACATATTTCAACCTTCTTTATCAAATAAAAAACCTCCTCTTGGAAATAAATTCTGTTATTTTCATTATTTCCAAAAGGAGTTTATATTATACTTTTTGTATTTTATAATTTTTTTATTTTTCTCTTGGTTTTAAATAAATTAGTGTTATTCCTTTATTAAATGGTATAATTTTCTTTTCAATTCTATCATGCGTAAATTCTCTTCTCACCGCATTTAATAAGACCTGTCCTTTTCTATATCCATGTATAACAACTATTTCTTTTATATTATCTTCTGCTGTATCTATCGCTTTTTCAAGATAAAATAATGCTTCTTGTTTTTCCATGTCATGCAAGTTGAGTATTATCTTATCAGTTTCTGGTATAAATATATCCTCGTACATTTTTCCTCCATAGTTTATTTAAATAGAGTTTTTTAAAAATTTCCTATTAGATAAAAAAAGAACTTTTTTAAAAGTCCCTTTTTTACTTAATTTCAATATTTTATATATAGAAGATTGAAAGCACAACAGCAAGAATTGCAAAGCAAACTCCTAATGTTATTGTCGCTCTTTTCATTCTTCCTTCTCTTGTCCTTCCTTTATTTTGATTATAGAAATTATTTGTACTTGATCCTGTTATTGTTCCTGATAATCCAGAATCATCTTTTGATTGAATTAATGTTAATACTATTAGTACTACTGATACGATTACATATACTACTAATAATATATTTTTTATAATTTCCATCTAGTGTTATCATTCCTTTCTTAAAATACAAATACTTTTTTAAAAATGCAATATATATTTTAACACAATTAAAAATGAATTGCAATGATTTTAGTAAAAATTATGTATTTTCCCTTTATTTTTCCAATTTATGATATGTTTTTTTACCTTTTTTAATAATTGCGTATCCCTCTTTAAAGTCTTTTTCAGATAATGTATAGCTTAAATCTGTAACTTTTTCGTCATTTAAAGATATTCCGCCTTGCTCTATAAGTTTTTTAGCTTGACCTTTTGACTCACTAATTCTTACTTGAACCAATGCTTCTACTAGACTTATGTTTATATCTTGTAGTTTTGTTGTAGGCATATTGCTTAGGTCACCCATTCCTTCAAATAGTGCTTTTGATGCTTCTTCTGCTTTTTTTGCTTCTTCTTCTCCATGTATTAGCTTTGTTATTTCGTAAGCTGCAACTTTTTTAGCTTCATTTATTTGTTCATCTTTTAATGAAGATAATCTTTCTATTTCTTCATCTGGTAAAAATGTTAATAATGTTAATACCTTTCTAACTTCAGTATCTCCTATATTTCTCCAGTATTGGTAAAATTCATATGGAGATGTTTTATCTGGATTTAGCCACAATGCTCCTTTTTCTGTCTTTCCCATCTTTCTTCCATCTGCTGTTGTAAGTAGTCTAAATGTAAGTCCATAAGCTTCATCAGTTCTCATTTTTCTAACAAGCTCTACTCCACCTATAATATTAGACCACTGGTCATTTCCACCAATTTCCATTTTACAGTTATATTTATCATATAGATGTAAGAAATCATAACTTTGCATTAGCATATATCCCATTTCAAAAAATGTAAGTCCTGTTTCAAGTCTTGCTTTGTAACATTCTGCTGCAAGCATTCTATTTACTGAAAATTGTGTTCCGATTTCTCTCATAAAATCTATATAATTTAAATTAGATAACCAATCTCCATTGTTTACTATTATTGCTGCATTCTCTCCTTCAAAAGATACAAATCTTTCTGCTTGTTTTTTTATACAAGATACATTATGCTCTAATTGCTCTTTTGTAAGCATTTTTCTCATATCTATTTTTCCACTTGGATCTCCAATCATAGCAGTTCCTCCGCCCATAAGTATGATTGGCTTATGTCCTGCTTTTTGAAGTCTTGATGCTACCATTAATGCTACGAAGTGGCCTATATGTAAGCTATCTGCTGTTGGATCTATTCCTATATAAAATCTTACACTTTCTTTTTGAAACAATTCTCTCATTTCATTTTCGTTTGTTAATTGTTCTATGTATCCTCTTTCTTCTAGCTCTTTTATTATATCTGTCATATTTTTCTTCTCCCTATCTTTGATTTTGCAATTATTATATAATTTTTTTAGCGAAAAGTAAATAGATACACATATAATTTGTAATGACTATTGAATTTTTTTTGAGATTATAGTAAAATGAAATTGTTAGATTAGAATTTTGGGATAATGGAATACAAATATAATTATTGTTTAATATGGAGGTCTATATGGAAGAAAGAAAAGAAGAGAAAAAAAATATTGAAATCGTTTCTGGAGATGGTAAAGATTTAGATATATCTCCTGTTTATAATCATATTCCAATTAGCAAACCAAAAACTGACAAGAAAAATGAGAAACAAATCGTAATTCCAAAGGAAAAGAAGAATGATTAAAGTCGCTTCTAGTATGATATGAGTTAAATATTCTGGGGAAAAAATAAAAAAGATTTAAAAAAATATAGAAAAACAAAAGCACAAAGTATATAATTTGTTTAGCGAAAACAAAAAAGAATACGAGGTGCTTTTGTTTATGAATATATTATCAAATGAAAAGATTAATTTCAAGAGTTTAGAAGAAAAAACTTTTAAAGAAATGATGAAATTAGGAAGAGAAATAATACAAGATGAATTAAGAATGTTAGATAAATTAATATTAGACTATAGAGATAAAGAAATATTTAGTCCAAAAGATTTTCAAGCAACAACAATAAAAACAAAATTAGGAGAAATACCAATAGTAAGAAGAAGATATAAAATGGTAATAGAAGGAAAAACAAAAAGTATATATCTTTTAGATGAATTTCTTCAAATAAATGATTTTGGATTGTATTCACAAAGTATAGTAGAAATGGTTGCAAGGGAAATAACAAAAAAGTCATATAGAGAAACAGCAAAAACAATATCAGAAGATACAGATAACACAATATCACATACAGCAGTAAGAAATATAGTATTAAAACTAGGAGAAAAGATAAAAAAGATTGAGGAAGAAAAAATCAAACTTTATGAAGAAGGAAAAATTGAAGGAAGTAAAAATGCAGAATATATATTTTGTGAACATGATGGAATATATATAAAGAAACAAAAAGCGAAGCACCATAAAGGAAAAAAGAAAGTAAAAGTAAAACATTTTAAGAAAAATAGAGCGAAGAGAAAGAAAAATGGTATAGAAATTAAAATAGCAGTAATACATGAAGGAAAGAAACAAAGATATGCAAACGATTTCAAATTAAAAAATAAAACGATAGTAGGAACAATAGGAGCAGCGAAGGAGCTTAAGAGAATAGAAGATGCAACAATAGGAACAAAATATAAAGAATATAAAATAAAAAATATAATCATAAATGGAGA
>CANREW010000047.1 GCA_947629765.1 uncultured Clostridia bacterium | reverse complement strand
CCCTCGAATTATCCTATCTTTCTTTTTCTTTTTGATACTATATTAGCTAATATAGTAAATAAAACTGCAAATCCTAACATAATTCCCATATTTGTAATTATTGGTTTTAATGTTTCAAAGTTAAATTCTTCTAAAGTTTTTAATAACTCATTTGTCTTTATATAATAATATGTAGGTATTGCGTGGGCAATATTAAGTACAGAATTAGGTAGCCATTCCATTGGAACAAATGCACCACATAAGAAACTTGATCCTAATGCTATGACATTAACTATTCCATTTATCGCACCTTTATTTGTTACTAAATTTCCAATGAAAAATGCTATTGTTGTTGCACAAATTGTTAAAGCAAGAGAATTTATAATATATATTGCTCCGTGTTTTACTAAACATTATATCTCCTACTAAAATAAAACTTATAGCAACATAAAATAACCATAATACTAAAGAATAACAGCAATTTGATAATAATAATACTCTATTATGTTTTTTATAATTTGTATTACTTACAACTATTCTTTTTCTTATTCTTTCTTCATTAAAACTGCTTAATATTAAGCTAACGATAAGTAATAAACAAGCCAATATACTATAACTTGCAAAATTATAATAGTATGTAGCTTTTGATAATGTATTTGTATCTAATTTTGAAGTAATTTTTACTTCCGTTTCTTTAGATAATGTATCATTTATTTTACTAATTAAATCATCTTCATCTTTAATATTTTTTTGATATATATTTGCTAGCTTAATATACCTAGATAATATCATTTCTTCAAATGAAGCCTGATAATCTCCTGTACTTTTGATTTCTAATTCTGGATTTTCTCCATTCATAAAGTCTGTATTATAACCCTCTGGAATATATATTACATAATTTACATCTCTATAAAATAGAGCGTCATTTATTTTTTCTTCATCTTTTTCAATGTCAATTATATTACTATTTTCTGTTATATATCTAATCAAATCCTTTGTAATACCTTTTTCTTCATCATAATTTACAATTAGAACATCTGGCTTACTAGCAACAAAACTCATATTATTTTCGCTTGTTTGCATATTAGAAGCACCAAATATTAGTAAAATTACTGTATAAATAATTACTGTTATTTTATTCTTATTTAATATTTTCCAAAATGTTTTAAATACTGTCATATTTCTGCCTCCTTAAACTAAAGAATGAAATGGCTATTAGTATAAAAGCAAAAATAAGTAAACTTATAATATTGGTCCAATATCTATCTAATGTATTATAATAATATAGTGAATAGAATCCATCTGTTATCATACTTGCTGGATTGATTTGATTGATGATAGGAACATTTTTGTCAACAACATATTTCATTGTAATTCCCATCATTCCAGATAAGTAGCACCAGAACATTGTTAGTGCAATTAAAATACCTGTTTTTGCATTTTCGTTTGTTTTTAAAATAGTTCCAACAAATGTTCCAAGAGTTAATCCTGCAAAAGTACCTATTGCTGCAAGTAATATAATTAAACCATTATTATTTCCATAGTCAACTTTTAAAACCAAAAGTGTATATACAAATAATATTGCAAGACCAATCAACTGTGCTATATAGCTTGCAAGTAAACTACTTAAAATGATTGTACTTTTTTTAGTAGGTGAAACTGCTATTCTTTTTCCTTTATTAGACATATTTGCTAAAGTTTGATTGATTGACACCATACTTAACATTCCACCATACAAACAGGTCATTGCAATCAAAGTATAAAATTCAATCATTGTATAGCTTAAATTACTATTTGAAATGTTTTTTAATCTAACATTATCTTCTTTAATAAGTTCTTCTACATTATCGTAAATTTTTCCATAATCTATATTATAATTTCCATCTGTAATTTCTTTTTGTATTTCTGTTTCTGACAAATTTTTTATTATATCAGTTGTTTGTTCAATTTCTTCTGTTACATACTTAAATATTGTTTCATCTATTCCATTTGTAGCAAAAGTCAATATTGGCTTATCATCTTTTAATTTCATATATCCAACTATTTTACCATTATCAAGTAATTCCTTTGCTTTTTCTTCTGTAGTATATTGTGTATTAAATAATCTATCCTCGTTATCTTCATCACTTAATTCTTCAAATGATGTTTTAAAGGCTTCATTATTTTCAAAATTCTCATTTTGAATAATTGCTATATTTATAATTTTTAGCTTTTCACTATTTTCTATATTTGAAAAAGCCATATTAAAAAGAGTTCCTAATATTATTGGAAAGGCAAAAGTCCAAAATATTAGCATTTTATTTCTAAAGAGAGTTTTAAAAGCATATATAAAGTTATGAATAAACATCTAATCACGAAGCTCCTTTCCTGTTAATTCTAAAAATACATCATTCAATGTTGGTCTTTCTGAATAAATTTTATTATAATTTATACTCTCTTTCTTTAAATAATCTATCATATCTACTAGATTATTTTTGCCTTTTTTATATGTAATAAGTAAAATATTGTTGCTATATGTTACATTATCAACATTTTTTAACTCTCTTATTTTTTGTATTAATTCTGAATCTAAATTATTTACTTCAACTGTTACTTTTTCTTCAATTTTAGCAAGTTCTTTTAGTTCATCTGTTGTTCCGATTTGCAAGTATTTTTCCTTTATCAAGAATAATTACTCTATCACAAAGTATTTCTACTTCCTCCATATAGTGCGTTGTATAAACGATAGTAGCTCCATCATCTCTTAACTTTTTAATTCCATCTAATATATTGTTTCTACTTTGTGGATCAACAGCAACTGTTGGCTCATCTAGGAATACAAGTCTAGGTTTATGTGCTATACCACAAGCAATATTTAATCTTCTTAAAAGTCCTCCAGATAATTTTTTAGGATAAAATTTTTTAAAGTCCTCTAGCCCTACTAATTTTATAGCATCCTCAATGTATTTTTTTCTAATATTTTTATCTTTTATATATAACCCACAAAAATAGTCAATATTTTCATATACAGTTAATTCATCAAATACTGACACTTCTTGGAATACTACACCTATTTTTGACTTTATATCATAAGCATCTGGTTGCATTTCTTTACCAAATATTTTAATTGTCCCTTTGCTAAATTTTAATAAAGATAATATACAGTTTATTGTTGTGGATTTGCCACTTCCATTTGGTCCAAGTAATCCTAATATTTCTCCTTCGTGAACTTCAAAAGATAAATCATCTATTGCTTTTAGTTCTTTATATTGTTTTACCAAATTCTTTACTTCTATAATATTATTCACTTTCTTTTCCTCCCTTAACTTTTAATCCTGTTAGCATTTCAATAACAGTATCTCCTAGTAATTTATCTATTTCTTGATCAGTAAAATTTACTGATTTTGTTGAAACTAAACAAGCAATTCCAAATGTAAATATTGATACCTTCTTTTGAAATTCTTTTTGTTCTTCAAAAGATAAACCTGTAAATTTTTGTCCTACTTTAATTACACTATCATCAACTTTATCTGTTAATACAAAGTTTTTGAAAGTTGCTTTGCTTTCTTTCATAAATAAAATTCTAAAAAATTCTGGATAATCGTTAGCAAACCTAATGAAAGATAATCCTGTATTTTTATATCCTTTTTCTTCGTTTATGCCACTTAACATATATTCTTCATATTTTTTATAAATTTTACTATTTACTTCTTCTTTTAGTTCTTCCATATCTTTAAAATTATGATAAATAGGTTGTACTGATCCACCTAATTCTTTTGCTATTCTTCTTGCATTTATTGAATCTAATCCTTCTCTTTTTACAATTTCATAGGCAGTATCAATAATTTCTTCTTTCTGAAATTTTTTTACTGGTGGCATTTTATCACACTCCTTTTTACAACAATAACATTTGTTATGTAACATTTGTTATTATATATGATATTTATTTTTTTGTAAATACTAAAAAGAAAATTTGTATAAAAAATAGGAATTATATTTCAAATTCCTACTATAAACTACTATTTATTTAACTCACGCAAATTGTAATTTGTTAGTTACTTTTGATATTTTTCTGGTAGTATTGATATGTCTTGTATCATATCTCCATTTATTATACGAAC
>CANREW010000046.1 GCA_947629765.1 uncultured Clostridia bacterium | reverse complement strand
TATTTTGGAGTTATAGAATCAGGTTTAATTTTAATTGAAAAAATGGAGCAAAAGTCGTCAATAGTCATTGATCGATTCAATGTATCTATTGATGTTCTAATGCCCCATTTTATAGTTTTTGAACTTAATTCATATTCTTTTGCTACTTCAGAATATAAGTCCTTTATATTACTCAATAAATACGGTTGTTTATATGCTATATTTATTGCAGAAATCAAATATTTTACATTTGGTTTATATATATTAAGGTTTAATTCTAATAGAAGTTCTTTAAGTTCCTTTTGATTTATTTCATTTTCTATATTTTTAATTGGTATTTCTTTAATTGTTTCTAGTAGATATTCAAAGTCAGCTGGTTTTGGTATTACTCTAAAAATTTTTACTGTGTTATACAGTTGATGCATTAAATCTATACTTCCTGAAACAACTACGATATTACATTTTTCTTTTTCTTCCTGAAAACGGCTTAATGTGTTAATTACATCAAGTCCACTAATTTTAGGCAAATTCAAATCTAATAACAATACATCAGGTTTTATTTCAAAATATTTCTCTAATGCTTTCTCCCCATCTAACACACAAGATACAACTTTTATGTCATTATCATTTGTTAGAAATTCTAAACAATTTTCGCAAAGCTCCTTGTTATCCTCTGCAATCATAACTTTAATCATTTATGTACTCCCTCCAAAAAAAGATTATTATTGCAAAAAATCTCCAACTAGCATATCTAACTGGCTTACATTATATCACTTTTTATGTAAAGTTTCAATGACTTCGACAAACAATTCTCTATTTCGACAATTTTTTTAGCAACTTTTAGCAATTTTTAACATTTTTCAGCACTCTTAATGAAATTTTTGGAAAAAGTTATAAGATATAGACAGGACAAGCAGTCCAATACAAGAGGTAATTTATACGAAGGTTGATATATAAGAAAACTAAGGAATAATTTACATTTGGATTGTTTGTTATAGGAGGTTTTATAAATATGTATAAGGATCTATCCATAATGACAACTTAACATTAAGAATTTAATTTTATATAAAGGTATATATTTTTTAATATTGCCTCTGTTCGTTGGACTAAGTCTGTCCGAGAACGGAGGTAATTTTTATGAGTGTTGAAGAATATTCAGAAAAAGAAATTGAGGAATGTATAAAAAAGTTTAAAAAATTTATTAGTATTGTTGTTAGTAGTGCTACTATTGACTTTGCTAGGAAAGTAAAAGGTTGCAATAATATAAAAGAAATTGCTTTAACTGAATTAGTAGATAGAAATGTGTCGTTGTCTTTATATGATAGCGACACTTTTTTTGACTTTGAAGAAATTGAGGCTGAAAATATTGAGAACATTATTACTAATAAATCTTTACAAAAAATAATAAAGAATCTAACTAAAGATGAGAAAAAAATATTATATCTAACTGCAAAAGATTTTAGTAATACAGAAATTGCTAAAAAAATGAATTTTACAGAAAAGACTATAAGGAATAAGAAAAGTATTATTAGAGCAAAAATTAAAGCTAAAATGGAGGATTTAAAAGATGAAAATAGATATGAGTAATAAAGAACTTTACGAAGTTATAAAAAAGGCTGTAAATGGAAATATGAAAGCTAAATTTGAAATTATTTTAGAGTTTGATGAACTAATTACTAAAAATTCAAATAAATTAGGAAAATATAAAGAAGAATGCAGAGATTACATAGAAGATCGTATATTAAAAGATATTGAAAAATTTAAAATATAAAAAATTTTAAAAAATTTCAAAATTTCAGGGACATACCATTTTAAAAATTCGTATATGTGTGTAATCAAACAAAAATTGATTATGCACATTGAAAATTCTATATATTAGTTACAAGACTTTAACTAATATAGGTAGCTCCAAGAAGGCGAATATTATTCTAGTAATAAATAGCGACTATAACAAGGGAAAAAGCGAACGATGGTAAGTTTGTGTAGGCGATGATCTGTATTAGTGATAATGATACTTCGACTTGGCTTAACTTTGTTGAGAAGTCGCTCGGTGGAAACGGAGAGGTGGAATTCCTATGTAGATATACCAAATCTACTTGTAACTATAAAAATGTTATAAAGAAAGGAATTGATAAAATGGAATTAGTAAAAGTAAAAACTGTTAGTAAAAAACAAGCAAAAGCCTATGCAATTATTGCCCTTGACACATTGAGTGTTGCTCCAAACGATCTTGATATAAAATCATTATGGGAAGAAATTGAAGTTGTTATGAAGTTATATACTCCAAGAGATGCAACAAAAAAAGCTGAAACTATACTTGCTAAAGGTGGTAATGCTATATGGCAGAAGAAAAAATAGGAATTAGTATAGATGAGGCAAGAAAAATGTTAGGCATAGGAAGAAATTTGATGCTTGAATTAGTAAAATTAGATGATTTCCCTTGTATTAAGTTTAAAAGAAAAATAGTAATAGATAAAGAGAAATTGCCTGAATGGTTTTCTAATAACTATGGCAAATATGATTACTAAGTATTTTTGATATTGTAGGTTATGATTTTTAAATTAGAGGTGTTATAATATAAACAAAGTTCATTTTTCGGTATTTTAATTGTTTATATCTTAACCTCTTTTTTTGTTAGGAGGATTGATAAAATGGTAAAAGTACAGGAAAAATCAAAAACATATAATGGAATTAGTGTTAGAAAAAAAGGCAATGGGTTTGAGGCAAGAACAACACTAGAGATTGATGGTTTTCAGAGCATACCTTTATCAAGGTATAGTTCTATATCAGATAAGGAGGCGATAAAGCGATTACAAGAGGCTATTGTTGAAACTTATAACAGAGTAAATAATCATACTGAAGGATACGGCAATATTTCTAAAGCAAGGAATATTAAAAACATTGATAAATATATGAATTCAGGAGAAAAAAGAAAAGCAATAGAAAAAATAAATGCAAAAAATAAGTTTTGTAATGTAGCTCGTGAATGGATAAAAGATAAACAAAGACAGGCTGATCCTGATAAAAGCAGACATATTAGTCATAAAACGATTGAGGCTTATTTATTCCCATTAAAAACAAAACTAATTCCTGCATTTGGGGAATTAAGTATAGATGAAATAACACAAGAGATGTTTCAAGAATATGTTGATAATAGAAAAGGAAGTCCCAAAACTGTTAGAGATGACTATGTTGTAATGAATCTAATAATGAAATTTGCAAAAAAGAATAAATTGATTAAAGATAATCCTATTGAAAATACAATACTTCCTGAAAAAAGAAAACCTGAAATAAGTTATCTAACTGAAGAAAGACAAGAAGTATGGCTTGATTATATGGAACAAGATGGCAGACAATGGGTATTATTATTTGCTACACTACTTCAAACAGGTATGCGACCTGAAGAAGGATGTGGTCTAAAATGGCAATGTGTAGATTTTGATAATGAAGTTATAATAGTTGAAAATGCCTATAAGGAAAAAACTATATATGATGAAAACTTTAATCCAATAGATCATATTCACGAAGATGGCGAATTAAAAACATTAGAAAGTTACAGAACAATACCTATGCGACCACGAATAAAGAAAATACTAAAGGAACTAAAAGAAAGAAGAATTGAAGAACTTGCTTTATCTCACAGAAAATTAAAAAAAGATGATTATGTATTTTTAAATGTAAATGGAGATCCTTATGTTCCTGAAAGATTATCAAATAAAATGCCTAAATTTAGAAGAATGTATAATTTAGAACATTGTACTGTTTATGGACTAAGACATAGTTTTGCAACTTTATGTAGTGAAAAAGGAGTACCTGATATAGTATTAAAAGAATTGATGGGACACGCTGATTCTTCTACCACAAAACAATATTATATTCATATTTCTTTAGATAGAAAGAAAAGAGAAATAAAAAGATTATGGGAATAAAAAAATCAAGAATCGCTGAAACCCTTGATTTTGGTACACCCGACAGGACTTGAACCTGCAACCCCCAAGTTCGTAGCTTGGTACTCTATCCAGTTGAGCTACGGGTGCATATATAATTAAAAAAATAATAAAAAGTATCTTCTATGGGAATTTCTTGGGAAAGTTCTAATAGAAATTCCATAGAAACCTTTAATTTAGTATGTTTGTGAGTACCCCAGTTGTATAGTTCGTAGCCGAATACTCTATCCAGTTGAGCTACTGGTGCTAACATTAATATTATACACTAAATTTGCCAACTTTTC
>CANREW010000045.1 GCA_947629765.1 uncultured Clostridia bacterium | reverse complement strand
CATAAGTAGTTGCTGTAAAAATAAAAGACATACTGCAGGAGGATTTAAATGGCAATATCCAGAGTTAATACATAAAGAAATAGAAGAGACAAGACAAGCAGAGCAAGTAGAATATATGGAGTATGCAAATGAAAAGCATATTCCTGGGTATTAGGAGGCAGTTATGTTAAAGATAAAAGACAATGTAGATGTAAAAGAATTAGAAAAGTTTGGATTTAAGCCTAAATATGATGAAGATACTGGGAAAATTACTGCATATGAAAAAACAAATAAAGAAAAAGAGTATATTGGATTAACAGTAACAATAGAAAATACAAAAAGCAAAATTAGAATTTTTAAAGCATTTAGACAAAAAGATGTAGAATGGAGAATAAATAAATACAATGAATATTTTGATATAGATACTTTATATGACTTAATAAAAGCAGATTTAGTAGAAAAAATATAGGAGATAGAAATGTTAAGTAAGAAAAAGTTTGTAGAAATAATTGAAAAATTAAGAAAAGTAAATGACTTTGTAGATGAAGTAAATAATAAAGCAAGGCAATTAGATGATGCAATAATTTCAGATTTCTTTAATGCGAGTAGTTTATCAATATCACACGAAAACATTGTAGTAGAGTTACTAGAAGAAATATTTAATGCAGATGATACATTAAGTTGGTGGTTATATGATTTAGACTATGGAAGAAAGTATGAAGATGGTTGTATACAAGACAAAGAAGGAAACAACATTGATTTATCTACTATAGAAAAGTTATATGATTATTTAATAAAAGAACAGGTGAAATGCCAGAGGCTTAGCTTATGTTAATAGATAGATGTAAAAAAGCAATAGAAACTGGAAAATGTTTAGGGTGTACTGCTTTGGAAGACAAGAATTTTATAGGAAATCCAAATTGTAAGTTTGGACAAGTACCTACAGCAAAAGAAAGTATAAATAAAATATGGAACAATTTAGGAATACAGGAGAAGATAAAATTATGAGTAAATATGGAAATAAAAAAGTACAAATAGATAGATATGTTTTTGATAGTCAACTAGAAGGTCGTAGGTATAGAGAGTTAGCTTTATTAGAAAGAGCAGGAGAAATTACAAATTTAGAATTACAAGTTCCATTTTTATTACAAGAAAGCTTTAGAAAAAATGGTAAAGCATATAGAAAAATAGAATACATAGCAGATTTCGTTTATGAAGAAAAAGGACAAACTATTGTAGAAGATACAAAAGGAATGAAAACAGATGTATTTAAAATCAAGCAAAAATTATTTGAATATAAATATCCTAATTTAACAATTAGAATAATAAAAAATTAACATTATAAAGAATTAATCAAAAATAACTGTAGAACTGGAGGAAATATAATGAGGTTATATGCAATGTATGATATGAAAAATAATGAGCAATGTGTAGGAATATTTGATAACTTAAAAGAGATAGCTAAATTTATAAACAACAGTAATTTGAGATCTTTATCATCTGCAATTAGTCATAAGAAAAAATTAAAAAATAGATATGAAGTAAAGATATTGGAGGAAATATAGATGCAAGATAAAATTGAAATAGGAGAATATATAAGAACTAAAAAAGGAGATATAAGACAGGTTGTAAAGCGTGATGTGGATAACCATATTTTATTAGATGTTGTATTTGAAGGAGATAATTATTTAACACATATAGAAGAAAAAGAAGATATAGCTAAACATTCAAAATACAAATTAGAGTTAATAGAAGAAGGCGACTATGTAAATGGTTATAAGGTGTTGGAAATAAGAAAATATTTTGAAGTACAGCCATATAGAATAAGCATTATGGTTTATAAAACAAAAGATGCAGAATTTTGGAAAAGTCTAGAAGAACAAGATATAGAAGATATTGTTACACATGAGCAATTTGAAAATGTGAAATATGTAACAAGGAAGGACAAGTAATGAGTACATTTGAATGCAAGTGCTGTGGAAATTGTTGTTCTAACTTTCTTCCTTTGCGAAAAGAAGAAATACATATAATGAAAAAAATAGCTAAAAAAGAAAATAAGCATCCATTAATTAAAGATTGGTATAGCAGGTGTCCATTTATAAATAATAACAATAAATGTGACATATATGAAAATAGACCACTTATATGTAGAGAGTATACTTGTTATAAGTTTGAGAACCACATCTATAACGAAGAAATATTTAAAAATATACCTGAAACTGATTTCAAATTAACTGATGTAAGAAAAGAAATATTTGGAGGTACAAGATGATGGCAATGTATGATTGTAAAAAAAAGTGTTTATGTGCATCATGTGGAAAAATTATTCGTAATTGTGCAGAATGTAAGTTAAGTGTTAAAAATACAAAAACATGCTTAAACGGAGGGATAAAAGAGTGTGAAGGATTTGAGGAGGTACAAGATGAGTAAAGCAGATGAAATAGAAGAATTAGATATACCAATATGGGATAGAACTAAACAATTAGAATTAGGAATTTGTTTTGAATGTGGTAAAAGAAAAGCAAAGTTTCAATGTGATTACCTAACGGGAAAAACATTTGATTTATATGGAAAAGGTGTAATTAAAGAGAGTACATGTGATGCTTATTTATGTGAAAAATGCACAAATAAACTAAATAAAAGAGATTATTGTAAAAAACATTATGAAGAATTAAAAAAAGAGATAAAAGGAGCTAGGGTGGAATGAGTAAAGATAATGAAGAATTAAGAAAATTAATACAGGAAAATCCAAATTTACCTTTGGTATTTAATATATATACAGATAATATAGATACAGATTATATTTGTCAAGTATTTGAAGGAACTGTAAGTTGCAAAGTAGAAATAGTATATTTTACAGATGATAGAAGTTATGATGACTTTGATGAAATATTAGATGATTTAATGTGTGATTTAGCAGATGAAGATGAATATAAAAATTTATCTGATGAAGAATATGAAAAAGCTATTAAAAAGTATATAGAAGATAATATAAGACATTATAAGGCAATAGTAGTAAGTGTGGGTGAATAAATATGATAAAAGAATCAAATTTAGTAGATTTAGGGAAAGTTACATTAGACAATCCTTCTACATGGAATGAACGAATAAAATATGAAATTCCAAGACAATGGGGTATTAATAAAATAAAATCAAAAACTAAAACTAAAACAGAAGAAGAAAGAAAACAACATATTAAAGAATATCAACATAATTATTATATTCAAGTAACTAAAATAAAAAGAAAGCAAAAGAGAGGTACTTTAGATGTTAAATAAAGAAGAAATAGAAAAAGCAAAAGAAGATTTAATATTTTTTAATGAAGGCGATTATATTACACGAGAAATGGATAGAAGTGCAGATGTTTTAGAAGAGTATATAGACCAACTAGAACAAGAAAATAAAGCATTAAAGAAAGGACAAACTTCTTTAATGTCTAGTAGGAAGAAATGGAGAAATAGATATTATAATTTAAAATCAAAAAATAAAGAAGATACAGAAGGTTGGAAAAGTGTATTAGACTGTGCAAAATTTGAAATAAATAAAAGAGAACAAGAAAAAGATAAGGCAAATAAGGTAATAGATGAAATGGCTAGTTATATAAGTAATTTAGATGTAGATGAAGATATATGTAAAAAGGTAAAGATATCTCCTTGTGCTGATGAAACTTCTGTGCCAGTAAGTTATTGTATTGAATGTGTAAAACAATATTTTGAAAATAAAGTAGAGGAAAGGTAAATAATGAAAAATAAAATAAAAAAGAAAATATTTCAAATCATTATAACTATTATATTTATAATAATATTTAGATTATTTTTAAATAATTTTATAGGTGGTTTTTTTGCAGGTAGTTTTATAACTATAAGTTGGTTATGGATAGATGACATTTATTCAGAATAAATATAGGAGAGAATAAATAATATGGTAACAATTATAAGAAAACCAGAAGATGTATATGCAGAGGCTTATAAAAAAATAAAATTAAAAAATGAATGTTATGAATTATTAATTGATAGGTTACAAGAAAAAGTAAAACAATTAGAAGAGAAAAATAATGCTTATAAAATTTTATTAAGAGATAAACTGAAAGTAGAGGAAGAATAGCATGGAAGAAAAAGAATTAGATTTAAAATTAGAAAAAGGTCATGCAGTATGTTTTGACTTTGATGGAGTAATACATAGATATAGTAAAGGGTGGCAAGATGGAAGTATATATGATGAGTATAATAAAGACATTTTAGACTTAATGTTATTATTGCAAAAATTAGAAATACCAATATATATATGCTCTACAAGAAAGCCAGAACAAATAATAAGCTGGTGGAATAAACAAGGCTTTTGGGCAGAATCAATAAAAATAGAAGAGGATATTACTTTTTGGAACGATTTAAAATTTATAGGAGTAACAAATAAAAAGCTACCAGCACAACTTTATATAGATGATAGAGCTTATAAATATACAGGACAAACAGTAAAACAATTTATGATAGATAATTCAGAGAAAGTAGAGGAGAAGTAAATGGAAGAATATGAAAAAAGAAAAATAAAAGATTGTATTTATAATATACAAGATAAATTAGAAGCAATAAAAAATGAAATAAGTTTAAATAAACCATATAAATATTATATTTTAGAAAAAATAGAACCTATTATAATTGATGCAAAATGTATAAAGAGTATATGCGAAAGTGAGGATAATTAAACAGATATGCAAGTAACTATAAATGGAGAAAT
>CANREW010000044.1 GCA_947629765.1 uncultured Clostridia bacterium | reverse complement strand
TCTGCTTTTAATGGACTTATAGATATGTGCTTTAATGCTGAAAACTATATATCTTCTAACTTTGGAAGTATGGTAGTCGATTTCTCTCAGCTAAAAGCACTTATATTAAGTTTGTCATTGTCTTTAATAGTATTAAAGTTTTTAAAAAAGGGTTTTGATATGTATATTTTATGGACTGATGGCGAGGCTGATACTCCTCCCCTAACATATATTGTATATTTTGTTAGAGCAATAGTTGTCGCAATTAGTTTTACTGTTCTTTATGATTGGATAATAGGTATTGCTAAGTCGTTTGGCGAATCTATTTTAACAGCTATGAATTTTACAGATAATATATCACTTACAACGATGATAGCAAATATTGCTACATCAGGACTATTTACAGCAATAGTCGCCCTTATAGCTTTAATACTATTATTTGTTTTATATATACAATTTTTGATGAGAGCATTAGAAATGTTTGTATTAAAACTAGGTTTTCCTTTAGCTTGTGTAGGTTTAGTAAATCCTGATGGTGGAGTTTTTAAATCATATTCTGAAAAGCTAATAAAGAGTATATTAACAGTTTTAGTACAAATTATATTATGCAAAATTTCAATAATACTGATAATGAATGTAAAAATGTTATTTGGTATTGCCTCAATTATAATGGCAATAAAAACACCTAAGTTCTTGCAAGAATTTATGCTTGGTGGTGGAACAGGTGGAATAAGTAATGTAATAGTTACTACAAGTAAAACTATGGAACTTTCTTCTCAAATAAAGAGAAAATTAAGTACATTAAAGAAGGGGTAATTTATGGATACTTTAAATGAAATTATAAGTTTGTTAAGAGTTGTTATTATACCACTTGGAGTTACTTTTAGAGTGATATTCTGCTTAACAAAAATGATATATGATGAAGATGCACAAGGCACATATAAGAAAAAAATAAGAAATACCATAGTTTTTGGAATTATAGCAGAGCTTATTTTTGTAATATTAGCTCTAATTCAAAATTATTATGGTACAGGAATAATAAACTCCACAGGAGGAGGCTCAGCAGGTGGAGGCTCTGGTGGAGGTGGTGGTGGAAGTTGGTAAAACTTCAATCCATTTACAAGAAGGAGGAATCAAAATGAATGATGAAGATGAATATAAATTATATATTCCCTCTAATGTAAAAACTAGAATGGAATTTTTTAAAGGATATGGTGTAAAAGAACTAATATCTACAATAATTGTTTTTGCTTGTTTACTCCCTATTAGTCTAATTATTTATAAATTAAAGGGTAATTTCTTATTGCCTGTTGTAATCGAATTTATAGGAGTTGCAGGAACAATTATAGCAACTGCTAAAGATGAAAATAATTTGTGTGTTACAAAACAAATAAGATTTTTAGTTGATTTTGCAAAAGCACAAAAACAATTTAGATACAAATATTATAATAAATGGAGGGATGATATTGTTTAAATTATTAAGTATATTTGGAAACAAGAAAACAGCAGATATTACTTGTAATGAAGAAGTTGGTATATTGGATATAAGAAATAATTATATTTATACAAGAGATGGCAATGTAATTGCAGGATTAAAAATATATTCAATAAACACACAATTACTAACAGAAAGAGAAAAACAAAACTTAATAAATGAACTATCTGCTGAACTTTCTTCAGAACAAGGAGAAATGAAATATTTTAATATTGCACGAGCTGTTGATATATCTCCTTTACAAGAATATTTGACAGAGATAATAAATACAACAGATAATGCAATTCAAAAAAGATTATTAAAAACACACTTAAAAGAAGTACAAAGATTGTCTTTAAACGGAGAAATTGTTGAAAGACAGTCTTTTTTAATGATTAACTCAAAGTATGATGATAATTCAGAAAAAGACTTATTAAAGAGATGTTTAGAATTAAGTAATAAATTTGAAAGATCAGGAATAAAAACAGAAATACTTGATGAGCCTTCTCTAGTTCAATTATGTAATAGCTTTTTAAATATGAATTATGCACATAGAGAAGATTCTGAAATTGAAGATAAAGTAGTAATGTTAAAGGAGGCTTAGAAGTGAAGAAAAAAGATTTTGAAAGAATAATGGAAAATAATACTTTACTAAATATACTTAGTCCTATTGGTGGTATTGAATATAAAAAGAATTATTTTAGAGTTGGAGATTATTTTGGCAGAGTCTATGCAATAACAAAATATCCTCAAAAAGTTAGAATTGGATGGCTTGAAAATATTGCAAATATTCCTAATACAGTATGCACTCTAAATATTTCTCCTACTGAAAAAGATACTTTAATGCAGAATATAAGTAAAGGTATTAGACAAAATGAAATTCAATACGATAGCATAAAAGATGAAATATTAAGGCAAAGAACTGAAAGAGAAATAAACGATGCAAGAGAACTTATTGAAAAAATAGACCTTAACGGAGAAACTGTTGTATATGTTACTATTTCAATAATGGTTATTGCTGAAGATATGGAAGAACTAAAACAAAGATCTAAAGTTGTATTAACAAAACTTGCAACAATGCAAATGAAAGGGCGATTATTAACTAATTTGAGTAGAAACTCATTTAAGTTGATGTCGCCTTTTTCTATTACTGATCCAGTAATTAAAAGTATAGCTGATAGAAATATGCTAGAAAGTAGTTGGATAGGTGGACTTCCTTTTTCTAGTTCAGGATTTAACGATGGAAACAAGTATTATTTTGCAAGAGATACAAAAGGTGGAATTGTAATACTTGATCCTTGGAAAAGAGGAGGCGACAGAACAAACTCAAATTTTGTAATAATGGGTACAGCAGGTGTAGGAAAATCTACTGTTGCTAAACATTTAATTCTAAATGAATATATGACAAATACAAAAGTAATTTTAATAGATCCTGAAAGAGAATATAAAGAAATGACTGAAAAACTAGGCGAAAAGTGGATTGATATAGGTAGTGGTAGAGGTGGAATTATAAATCCTTTACAAATTAAGGCTGTTCCACTTGATGATGAGAACGAGGAAGAAATAGGCTATAAAGATGAAGGCAAAGGAATGGGAGCTATGGCTTTACATTTTCAAACTTTAAGAACTTTCTTCAAACTTCTTTATCCTGAGCTTAACTCAATTCAAGTTGCATATTTGGAAGAAGTATTAGAAGAATTATACAAAAGATTTAATATTACTTGGGACACAGATATAACAGGAATTCCTAACAATAAATTTCCTATTATGACAGACTTATATAATTTATTGGGAGAAAAAGCACAAACTGAGCAAGATAAAGAAAAACAAAAAGTATTTGCTACATTAAGAAGTTTATTAAGAGGTATTAGTATTGGAGCTGAAAAAGGCTTATTTAATGGTTATACTTCTGTAAATGATATAGCAAAGGTTGTATGTTTTGATACATTTAATCTTCAAAATGCCTCTGATAGAATCAAGAAAGCTCAATATTTTAACATATTAACTTATTGTTGGGAAATAATGAGTAAAGATAAAACAGAAAAAACAATGTTAGTTTGCGATGAGGCTTATTTGCTTATTGATCCTGAAGTTCCTCAAACTTTAATATTCCTAAGGAATGTAGCAAAAAGGTGTCGTAAATACGAAGGAAGTTTAATTATAATTTCACACTCTATTGTAGATTTCCTTGATGGCTCTGTAAAAATGTATGGACAAGCAATTTTAGATATGGCAACATATAAAATCCTTATGGGAACTGATGGACAAAACTTAGAAGAATCTACCGAACTTTTTAAATTAAGTGAGGCACAAGCAGAATTTTTATATAAAAAGAAAAGAGGGTTAGCACTATTTATAATTGGCTCAAACAGAATATTTGTAAGGTTTGATATATTCCCTATTGAGTTTGAGTATTTTGGTAAAGGTGGTGGTCGTTAATGGCGATCGATCCACATACAGCGAAAGTAATTGCACAAGCTGTTATTAGTCAAATAACAGATGAAGAAAAAAGACAAAGGTTAATTATAGGAATAATAATAGCAATAGTAATATTTGTATTTATACTTATGATTCCTATATTTGCTATTACATCTACGATTGATAAAATAAAAAGTTTTTTTGGTTTTGGAGAAGATGGAACGACTACTGATAGTTCCTATTATTCATTAGTAGAAATGCACGATACTTATGCTCCTACACTAACAGTAGGAGAACTTGAATATAACGGAACATTCCCTATGCCTGTTCAAAATGCAACTGTTACTTGTGAATTTGGAAGTAGAATTCATCCGATAACTGGTAAACAGAGCTTTCATACTGGAATGGATATAGCAGGTGCTTGGCACTCGAATATTACAGCAGTTGAAAAAGGTAAAATAGTTTGGGCAGGAGTTCAAAGTGGTTATGGAAATTGTGTAGAAATAGAACATATTACAACTTCAGGTACTACATATTATACTTTTTACGGTCATTTAGCAAGAATTGATGTTACTGAAGGACAAGAAATAGTACAAGGTACTGTAATTGGAATTCAAGGAGGAGATCCAAATCGTGATCCGAATCCTGGATATAGTACAGGATCGCATCTACATTTTGAAATAAGAATGTCGAAAAATGGCGACTTTATCAATCCTAGAGAATATTTATATGGAACGAAGGAGGTGTAAATTGGTAACAGATATTTATACAACAGATAATAAATATAATATAATTTATGCTGATCCTCCTTGGAAATATAAAACTTGGAGGGAAGGCTCAGGAACAGCTGAAAAGCATTATCCTACAATGTTTGTAGAAGATATAATAAATATGAAGGATACAATCAAAAAAATTTCAAATAAAGATTGTATCCTTTTTTTATGGGTTACTTTCCCTTGCCTTTTAGAAGGATTAAAAGTTATGAAAGAATGGGGATTTAAGTATAAAACTTGTGGCTTTAATTGGGTTAAAAGAAATAAAAAAAGTGATACTTGGTTTTTTGGTATGGGACATTGGACTAGAGCAAATTCAGAACTTTGTTTAATTGGTACAAGGGGAACTATAAAAAGAAAATCAAATAAAGTTTCACAAATAGTAGATACTCATATTGAGCAACATAGTAAAAAACCTGATATTGTTAGAGATAAAATAATTGAACTTGTTGGAGATATGCCACGAATTGAATTATTTGCAAGGCAGACTGCAGATGGATGGGACTCGTGGGGAAATGAAGTTTAAAATTACTAGAATAATTGTAAAATAAAATGTAATATGATATAATCTTCTCAGCAAAAAGTAACAGGAGAAGAAAAATGGGATTATTTAATGATGATAAGGAATTGAAACTTTTAAAAAATGCAGGAATTAACATAGAAAAAGATAAAGAATATACAACAGAAGAAAAAAAGTATATTTTTATGGAAATATCCGATTTTATAATGAGCCATAGTTCTAAAAATGGAGATATTGCAAAACTACAAAATGATTATAGCAATATTTTAAAAAAAGTTATGGAATAACAAATAGTAATTTGTAAAGGAGGTATTTATGGGAATAGAACATTCGCAAAATTATTTACATAGTAAACAACTTGT
>CANREW010000043.1 GCA_947629765.1 uncultured Clostridia bacterium | reverse complement strand
TATTTTCCTAATCTTTCAATGATGTAAACCTCAGCTTGTTTAACGATTTTAATTGATTTAAATGCAATTATTAAAACGAGTACAAGTAATACTATTAAAAACCACATAAAAAATCCTCCTTTTATACTTTATATATTAATTAAATATTAAAGACTTATTTTTTAGAAACGACAGCTTTTACACCATCTATCGCATCAACTTTAACTTTATCACCAACAGAAAAAGTCTCTCCATTTGACATTGCAGTCCATTTTTCAGAACCAACTTTAATTTGTCCTACCTTAGATGAACTGTCAAAGTCTCTAGTTACGATAGCTTCTTTTCCAATTATTGAATAAGCATTAGTTTTTATAGCAGGGTCTTTGTTATTTGCAAATTTATCTACAAATGGTCTTGTAAGTAGAAGTAGTAAACAAGATGATATAACAAATACTGTCATTTGAATAAATAAATTTGATGTAAATAAGCTAACTATACAAGTTATAACTGCTGCAACTCCTAACCAGAAAATCATAAAACCAACGGTTATCATTTCTGCAATAAAGAATACGCCTGCTGCAATCAACCAAATATACCACATAATAAACACTCTCCTGTGTGAGCTAAGGTAAGCTCTATTATAATATATTTTTATGCTTATAAAAAATCTCCAATTTTTATTATACTACATTTTTCTAGAAAAATAAAGTATTTTTTGCAAAATTTACATAATATTTATTGAAAATATTAAATTATTGTGCTAGAATTAAAAACAAAAGGGAGGAAAAACATGGAAATTATATATCGGAACAACCAATCAAGAAAAAAGAAATCAGGTACAAGATTTTTTACAATATAATCATTACGACGTAAAGTTAATTACCCTTAAAGAAATAGGATTTAATGAAGAAATTGACGAAAATGGAGAAACATTTGAAGAAAATTCATTTATAAAAGCTAAAGCAGTAAAAGAATTTTGCATGAAAAACAATATAGAAAAAATAGTAGTTGCAGATGATGCAGGTCTTGAAGTAGAAGCATTAGGCGGAAGACCAGGAGTGCATACTGCAAGATATGCAGGAGATCACGCACCACAAAAAATGGTTTTAGACAAATTGTTAGATGAAATGAAAGATGTACCAGAAGGAAAAAGAAACGCAAGTTTTAAGTGTGTGCTAACAGCTATACTTTTAGACGGAAGTAAGATTGTATGCAAAGGTGAAACAAAGGGAAGAATTGCTATGGAATGTGGAACAATGGGAAAATTAACTTTTGGGCCAGTTTTGATTCCAGATGGATATAATAAAGTTATGAATGATTTAACAGAAGAAGAAATAGGACATACACATAGACAAAAAGCGTGGAAAGAATTATTAGAAAAGATAAATAATCATTAATTTTAAAATTTAGCTTATAATTAGAAAGGAACGGTTAATAAATAATGAAATTTAAAAATCTAATTGGGCATTTAAAAACAGTAATTAAACACAAGTGGGTAGTATTTAAACTTTGTGTAAAAGCAGGAATACCACTAAGAGGATTAGCTCATGATTTATCAAAGTTTTCTCCAACAGAATTTTTTGAATCTGTAAAATACTATCAAGGAGGAAAAAGAAGTCCAATAGTCGGAGCAAGACAAGATAAAGGCTATTCTGAGGCTTGGTTACATCACGCAGGTAGAAACAGACATCATTTGCAATATTGGTATGATATAGATGTAGATAAACCTATAATTATGCCATATAAATATAGTGTAGAAATGATTTGTGATAAATTAGCAGCAGGTATAGTTTATCAAGGGAAAAATTGGACTAAGGAATTTGAAATAAATTATTGGAATGAAAAGGAGAAGAATAAAAAATATGTTCATCCAAAAATAAATGATTTTGTAACAGAAGTATTTACAGAAGTGAGCAAAAATGGAATAGACAAAGTTATTACGAAGAAAAATCTAAGAAGAATATATGACAAAAATTGTAAATAGATAATTTTATAAAAAAGTTAGCGAATAATAAAATATTCGTTACAATTCACAGTCATTAAAATCTAAAGTAGCCAAACGCAGGGGTTTTATATTTAGAAGAAATTGAAGACCCCCGAAAAACTTCGTAGGCGTTTCCCGCGTGGGTTCAATTTATAATAAATATAAAAGCCCCTTTCGAGTTTGGCGGACTGTATTCTATAAGCTGTGAATTGTAACAAATATTCGCTTATTTTTTTTTAAAATTTTATTCATACAAATCAGGCTCGTACAAATCTTCTATATATACATCTTTATCGCCAGAACCATCAATAAAGCCAACAGTTGCAATATTGTCATTTATTTCTTGTATCCATACAGGTCTATCATCATAAAGCACCTCACATTTTTCTTTATTTTTTAAAATTTCATGTATTCTTTGAATATTCATAACAAAACCTCCTAAAACAAAAGTATATTAATTTGCTTAATAATTTAAATAAAATATGTCTTTAAAAACAGTATATACAACTTTTGGACAAAATATAACTACGAATGCATAATTTTTTATTTATGACAAATAATAGTTTTAAAGTAAATTAAAAGGAGGAATAGTTTTGAAAGCAACAGGCGTAGTTAGAAGAATAGATGATTTAGGAAGAATAGTAATTCCAAAAGAAATAAGAAAGGTACTTCGAATAAAAGAACGGCGATCCACTTGAAATCTTCACTGATAAAGAAGGGGAAGTTATCTTGAAAAAATATTCTCCTATTGGTGAACTTTCAGAATTTGCAACTGGATATGCAGAAACATTATCAAAGACAACAGGACATATAGCTTGTATAACAGATAAAGACACAGTAATTGCTGTATCTGGTGGATCAAAAAAGGAATTTTTAGAGCAAGACTTATCAAAAGAATTAGAACAGCTTATGGATGATAAGGAAATATATATAAGCAAGGATAATAACGAAGTATCTATACCAGTCATAAAAAATGACAACAAGGAAAGAAGATTTAATTCACAAGTTGTATATCCTATAATTGCACAAGGAGACGTTGTAGGAAGTGTTATTCTTTTATCAAAAGATCCAAAAACAAAAATGGGAGAAACAGAAGCAAAAGTTGCCCAATCAGCAGCAGGTTTTTTAGGAAGTCAAATGGACATATAAAAACAAAAATATCTTAAGGATTGGATTCTTAGGATATTTTTTTATAGAATACAAGATTGACAACTAACTTTAATATAAGTATAATAAATAGCATGGGAATAGAGGTGAAAAATGGATTTAAGTAAAAATGTCCAATATGTAAAAGGTGTTGGAGAAGAAAGAAGCAAAGTATTAAATAGACTAGGAATATTTAACTTAGAAGATTTAATCACATATTACCCAAGAGATTATGAAGATAGAAGCAAAGTAAAAAATCTTGAAGATACAATAGATGGAGAAGAAACATTAATTAGAGCAGTTGTTGTAACTAAAATGCAAGTTATTTCTGCAAGAAATAGAAAAATGAAAATTTGCAAAATGATAGTAAGAGATGAAACAGATGCTTGTGAAGTGGTTTGGTATAATCAGCCATATTTAAAACAAAGATTTAAAATAGGAGAAGAGTATAATTTCTTTGGTAAGATTTCAAAGAGAAGTGGTCATATCGTAATGACTTCACCTGTATATGATAAAAACGGAATATCTAGCAATACAGGAAAGATTATACCAATATATCCTCTTACATATAACATTTCTCAAAATCAAATAAGAAAAATTATAGAAAATGGTTTAAGCTTAGTTCAAAATAATTTAGAAGAAACTATGCCAAGCTATATTTTAGAAGAATATAATCTATTAGATATAAATTCAGCAGTACATAAAATACATTTCCCTGAAAATTTTGAAGAATTTCAAAAAGCAAGGACAAGACTTGCATTTGAAGAGTTATTAATAATGCAACTATTGTTATTATCTTTAAAAAATAAAGCTATGGAAAAGGAAAGTGGAATAGCATTTGACAAAAATGTAAAAATGTCTGATGTTATAAATAAACTTGCTTTCAAGCTAACACATGCTCAGTTAAGAGCCTTAGAAGAAATAGATAGAGATATGGAATCTGATAGGTCTATGAATAGATTACTTCAAGGTGATGTTGGCTCTGGAAAAACAGTTGTTGCAATAATTGCAGCATATAAAGCAGTAAAATCTGGTTATCAGATGGCAATAATGGCACCAACATCGATTCTTGCATCTCAGCATTTAGAAAGCTTTACTGAAATTCTTGAACCTTTTGGAATAAAATGTGAATTATTAATAAGCAATATGCCTGCTAAAAAGAAAAAAGAAGTATTAGAAAAAATTCAAAATGGAGAAATAGATGTAGTTATTGGCACTCACTCAATCTTGCAAGAAAATGTGCAGTTTAAAAATTTAGGACTTGTAATTACTGACGAACAACATAGATTTGGAGTAAATCAAAGAAAAATCATAAGCGAAAAAGGAAAAAATGTTGATAAATTAGTTATGACAGCAACTCCTATCCCAAGAACTTTGGCACTTATATTATATGGAGATTTGGATATTTCTATAATAGATGAACTTCCACCAAATAGAAAGAAAATAGATACATTTGCAGTTGGGCTTTCTTTTGAGGATAGAGTTAATAATTTTATAAAAAAACAAGTAAATGAGGGAAGACAAGCTTACATTGTATGTCCACTTGTAGAAGAAAATGAGGACATAGATGCAAAGTCAGTATTGGAATTATTTGAAAAATATAAAACTCAAGTTTTTAGCGAATATAAGGTAGAATATATTCATGGAAAACTAAAACAAAAAGAAAAAGACGAAATAATGGAAAAATTTAAAAATGGCGAAATTGATATTTTGATTTCAACAACTGTTATAGAAGTTGGCGTAAATGTACCAAATGCAAGTATAATGGTTATTCAAAATGCAGAAAGATTTGGACTAGCAGCACTTCACCAATTAAGAGGAAGAGTTGGAAGAGGTGAATATCAGTCATATTGTATACTTAAGTATCAAGGAAAATCTGACAATGTAAGAGAAAGAATGAAAGTAATGCAAGAGACAAATGACGGATTTGTAATATCTGAGAAGGATTTAGAATTAAGAGGATCTGGAGAATTTTTTGGAACAAAGCAGCATGGAATACCAGATTTCAAAGTTGCAAACCTTTTTGAAGACATGGATATTTTGAAAAAGGTTCAAGCCCTAGCAATAAAGATAATAAATGAAGATGCAAACTTAAAAGAAGAAAAAAATATTTTATTAAAAAAAGCAGTAGATAAAAAATTTGACGGAAATATAGAAATATAACAAAAAAATAACAAAAATTACTTGATATTTTTTGCAGATTATTGTATGATATTATATGTAAAATTAAAACTAAAAATATATTTAGGAATAAGGGGAAACAAAAATGAAAAAAATAATAGTGTTTACAATAGTAATCTTGTCAGTAGTAATGTTATATGCAAGTCAAGTATTTGCCTCAGAAGAAATACTAAATGGAACTGCAACAAGTTCATTAATACAGATTTCAGAAGATCAGAAAAAAGACTTGCAAGGGTTTATTGACCTTTATGGCTCAGAAACTTACGGATTTACAGCTTTCGTATTAGATAAAATAAGAATTTTTAGTATTCCATTCTGCTTTTTAGGAGTAGTAATAAGCGCTGTATATCAATATGTAATAGGTATAAGAAAACTAGATGTAAGATATAAAGGATTTTACACAATGATAGCCTTTATTACATTATTTGTAATTGCACAAGTATTACCACTTGTATTTGTAATAGTGATAAAAGGATTCGGAAGGAGTTA
>CANREW010000042.1 GCA_947629765.1 uncultured Clostridia bacterium | reverse complement strand
TCTGACACACACACACACACATAGTATATTAAAAGTAAAAGGTAATATAAGGACACACAGGACTTATACTTAATTTTAGTATAAGTTTTGTGTGTTTTTTTGTTATATAAAAATTACAATAAAATTAAAAGTTATTCGAAAAATTTTGTTCAAGCTAATTTGCGTAGAAATTCTAAATTAGTTTTATGGCACCCTTTCATGGTTCTTCGAACGTGAACTATTTCCATAAAACTAATATAAGAATTTCTAAACTTAATTACTTGAAACACATTTTTCTCATATTTTAATTTTATTGTAAATAAACAAAAATGAAAAGGAGAGGAAAACTTATGAGAAAAAACAAAGGTATTACATTAATTGCACTCATTATCACAATAATAATCTTAATCATATTAACAGCAGTGACAATAAATAATGTAATAGGAACAGATCTAATAGGATTTGCAACAAAGGCAGTAGAAAACTACACAGATGCAGCAAGAGATGAGGCAGAAAAAACAGATAAGCTAGCAACGGCACTTGACAATCAAGGAGTAGGAGAAGATAGTATAGTAAGAGCAGGACAGATAGTAACATCGAAAACAAAGACAGAAACAGAAGACAAAGGAGAAGAAGGAGAAGGAGAGATAACATATAACTATACAGATGCAGAAGGAAAACATGCAATGGTACCAGAAGGATTTAAGGTATCAACGAAATCATCAGAGCAATATATAGATGGTGGGCTAGTAATACAAGATAGCGATGGTAATGAATTTGTGTGGATACCATGCACAACTACACAGTATGATGATGCAAAAGATGATGTGATAGAAAAGGATTGGTCAAGAAATACTCAATATGAAACAAACGGCGGGGGAGACGGAAAAGGATGGAGAGATGATTATACAGATGATGATAAGACAAAATTAAATAGCGTATACTCAAATAGCCTTCCAACAGGAACATGGTCAACAAAGCAGATTGAAGATGGACAGACTAGTATAGGAAAGTATGGAGGCTTTTATATAGCAAGATATGAAGCAGGGATTCCAGAAGATGCTACTTTCCATATTAAAGATAAAGGAACAGAAAACAACTATGTAGACACACAAAATGCAGCATTTACTGTACAATGGACAAATAATACAACAACTCATGGAAGAGGAAGTGTAGCAGATACAGATAGTATAAAAGATTATAAACCAGTAAGTAAGCAAGGAGTACAAGCATGGAATTATATAACACAACCAAACTCTAAAATGGTAGCAGAGAATATGTATAAAGGTAGTAACAGCGTAGGAAGTTATTTGGTAGATTCACAAGCGTGGAACCATATATGTAGCAATATATTCAATGTTGGGACAGGTACTAGTATAAATTCAACAGACTATGGAAATTACTTCAATAACAGAAAATTTACACCGAAACATGGAACACTTTGGGCAAGGCACATAAATGATAATGGAAAATGGGAAATTGCAAAGCAATATACAACTGATAAAGTAGATTATAGTAAGCAAGAGCGGAAATAAATATACATATACCGAATTAGCAACAGGTTCAAGTGATAACTTCAAAAAATATAATATATATGATATGGCAGGCAATGTGTGGGAATGGACAACTGGGCATAACATAAGCGGAGACCAAATGTACGTTGTTCCGCGTGGTGGTGGCTTCCATGGTAGTGGTGCGACCTACCCTGTTGTACGTGCAAACGGTCACCATGTATTAACGAGTTACCATTTCCATGTTGGCTTTCGCGTCGTGCTTTATGTAAAGTAGTCCTGTCACCTGTTTAGAATTGCTATTGTTTAAAATAAAGAGGAAAATATAATGATAAGTAGTGTTCAAGAAAGACAGAATAGTTCATTAAAATTAATACCAAAATTTGAAATATATATGAAGTATATGCTTAAAATAGTTTTAATACAACTACCAAGGACTGAAAAATTTAGTATAGGTTCAGAATATAAAACTTTAATGTATGAAACAATTAGAAATATATTATACGTTGATAAAGTAGAAATGAATCAAAAACTTCCATATTTGAATAAAATTGATGCAGATTTGAATACCCAACGTATATTACTAAGAATAATGAAAGATATGTATTGGATTGATGAAAAAAGATTTGATTATGTTATGAATACATTAATAAGGGAAATTGGAATGATATTGGGAGGATTAATAAAATATTATGCCAAAAACTATCAGAAATCAGTTCGATAAATATTTAACATATGAAAAATTAATGGAAGCACATTTGAAATGTCAAAAAGGCAAGAAAAATAGAAATAATGTAATAAAATTTAATTTAAAAAAAGAAGATTATGTTTGGTGGTTATATAAAGAACTAAAAGATAGAACGTATAAACATGGCAAATATGTTGCATTTTATGTATATGAACCTAAAAAGAGAAAAATAGAGGCAGCAAGATATATAGATAGAGTTGTTCATAGATGGCTTGTAGATACTTTTCTTGAACCTGCATTTTTACCTCAATTTATAGAAAATACTTATGCTTGCATACCAGGCAGGGGAATGCATAAAGCTGCGAAAGATTTGCAGAAGGCAATGCGAGAATGTAAAAGAGTATATGGTGAGTATTATATTTTGAAAATGGATGTTTCTAAGTATTTTCCAAGTATAGATAAAATAATTTTAAAAAATATAATAGAAAGAAAAATTAAAGATAAAGACATTCTATGGTTGATAGACCAAACCATTTATGGTGGAAGAAATGATACTGGAATTCCAATTGGTAATTTAAGTAGTCAATTATTTGCTAATTTGTATTATAATGAAGCAGATCAATTTATAAAACATAAATTGAAAATTAAATATTATTTTAGGTATATGGATGATAGCGTAATTTTAATGAAGGATAAAACTGAGTTAAAGCAAGTAAAATATGAAATAGAAAAATTTATTTGGGAAAATCTAAAATTAAAATTTAATAAAAAAACAAATATATTTAAATCAAAACAAGGAGTGAATTTTTGTCGGTTATAAAATAAATGAATTTAGATTAAAACTTAGAGAGAAAGGCAAAAGGAAATTAAAAAAGAAAGTAAAGAGATTGACATTACAAGTCAAAAATGGAGAAATAGATTCAAAAGAAGCTAAGAAATATTTATGTGGACATTTTGGATATATGCAGACCGCTAATGTTTATAATCTAATAAATAAGTATTTTATAATTGATAATACCTGTAATTTAAAAAAATATAGGGATGAGTCTGGTTAAGCCTACTTCGTTGTTCCGCGTGGTGGTAGCTTCAATAATAATGGTACAACAAACCCTGTTGTACGTGCAAACGGTAACAATGAATTAACGAATTACAATATCAATGTTGGCTTTCGCGTCGTGCTCTAATATTTTATCAGGTAGTATTTCTTACGGGAAATATTCAGTATAGTATTAGATATTAAAGGGACTTGTTCCTTCCTTAATTGGTAAATATGAATCTTTAAACGAGGTATTAGTAGTACAAAATACGAACGTATAGTAGTTTAAAAATGAAAAAATACATTACTTTAAATTGGTAATGTATTTTTTTAAGAAGGTGAATATGAATAAAGTTTTTTTAGTAGGAAAAATAATAGAAAAATCTGATTATAAGTTCTTTTATAACAGTAGAGAACATAATTCAAAAATAACTCTTAAAATTGAAACTCTAACTAGCAATTATCAAAATGGTACAGTTATTGAAATTAATTTTTATGATAATATGGCAGATAAAATTTTTAGATTTTCTAAAATAGGTGATAATGCTTTTGTTGAAGGAAGATTAATAAAGAATATGGAGATAGAAGGCTTTGAGATGGAATTAGTTTGAAAGAAAAATTAACTGGAATTTACCTTTAAATTTAAGGGTTCTAAAATATAAAATAGTTGAAATTGTTTAAAAAATATGATATAATTTATACAAATTCCGATTACAATTCGGAAAATGTATAAAGGAGGTATACTATGCCTAATAACTACATTAATAGGACAATTGAAACTAAATTAGACGAAATGTATGGAAACTTTCCGTCAATTTTGATTACAGGAGCTAGACAGTCAGGAAAAAGTACAGTTTTACAATATATAGCTAATACTAAAAAGGAGAATATAAATGAAGTAAGCCTAGACGATTTAAATGAAAGAACAATGGCAATTGAGGACCCTGAAACTTTTTTACGACTTCATGGCGTTCCACTTATAATAGACGAATTTCAATATGCTCCAAATCTATTATCATATATAAAAATAAAAATAGATGAAGCAAGAAAAAATGAAATGTTTGGAGATGGTACAAAAGTTGGAACTTTATATTTTCTTACAGGTTCACAAGTATTTGAAACAATGGAAAATATAACAGAATCTTTGGCTGGTAGAGTAGGAATAATTGATTTATATCCTTTATCTACAAGAGAAATATATGGTTTAAAAGAAGATATTTTTATTCCAAATATTGACCTTATAAAAAATAAACAGCCTTTGAAATATGAGTACTTAGATAATGTATTTGAAAGAATATTTAGAGGAAGTTATCCAGAGCTATATAAAAATACTGAAATAAATATAGAAACATTTTTTTCATCATATTTAAGAACATATATTGAAAGAGATGTAAGAAAAATAATCAATATTCAAGATGAACCTAAATTTTTGAAATTTATATCTAGTCTAGCAGCAAGGACAGGTCAAGAATTTAATGCCTCAGATATAGCAAAAGATGTCGGAATCGATTCTGAAACAGTAAATAAATGGACAGGAGTATTAAGTAATACCTATATAATTTTTCTTTTACAACCACATATGAATAATAATGTTGGACGTATAATAAAAAGACCAAAAATATATTTTATGGATACAGGACTTGCTTGTTATCTGACAGGATATGTAAGCCCTGAAACATTACAAAAAAGTTCATATAGTGGACAAATTTTTGAAACTTATGTGATTTCAGAAATAATAAAAAGTTATACAAATAATCAAAGAGATCCAAAAAAGCACTTATATTATTATAGAGATAATAATGGAAGAGAGATTGATTTATTAATTATAGACGGTGATAATATTTACCCTGTTGAAATAAAAAAGGGAGCAAATCCAGATAAAGATGCAATAAAAAATTTCAACATTGTCAAAAAATTTGAAATGAATTCACCTAATGGATGTGTTATTTGCTTAACCAAAGATATTCACGCAATTAACGAGAATAATTATATGATACCGATTGAGTATATTTAAATAAGTGAAGTTTAACTAAAATAAGAATATACAAAAATTGTTGCAAAAATATTAAGAATATATTACAATTTAATTACTTCTATTGACCGAAGTAAAAAAATAGGCTACAATAAAATTAAGTTAACTTTCAAGTTAAACAAAAGAAAAAAATGGAGGAAGACAAATGATAGCAAACGCTATAACCTTAGAGGCTGTACACACACACACACACACACACACACAAATAGTATATTAGAAGAAAAAGGTAATATAAGGACACACAGGACTTATACTTAATTTTGGTATAAGTTTTGTGTGTTTTTTTGTTATATAAAAAAATTTAAGAAATTAAAATTTACATTCATTTGATATGTTTTCGCCAAATCTCATCGGAGTTTTATATTTATAAAAAATTGAACCCACGATGGAGACGCCTGCGAAGTTTTTCGGGGGACTTCGAATTTTTTCTAAATATAAAACTCCTGCGTTTGGCTAACAAGAGAAAAATTCTAGTTCATAAAAGTTTAAAACCGTTCATTCATTTAATTTTAATTTCTTAAAATATAAAAAAGATGGGAGAGAAAAACTTATGAGAAAAAACAAAGGTATTACATTGATTGCACTCATTATCACAACCATATTCTCTTATGACGAAAAATTAAAATGTAGTAATAACAAGGGTTTCCTCCTAGCAACAATTTAACAAAA
>CANREW010000041.1 GCA_947629765.1 uncultured Clostridia bacterium | reverse complement strand
CTATGGAAATCAGAAGAATTTTATATTCAAGAAGAAATTTTGATAAATTAATCTAAAAACGCAAAGTCGTGTAATTGAAGATTTACAAGGCTTTGCAAGCTGGTTGGTATATTTTTAAATCCACACCCTCAATATTTGCTTTCCAACCAGAAGGGAAAGGAATATCTGGATAATTCTCGGCAATATTTTGAGCTTGTTTGTAGGCAGCAGAATCGTCAGAAATTGCATTAGTCACTAAATCAACCCCATCAGGGTTACACATTGGTACAACATAAATAGAAGTAGTATCTAAAATCATTCTTGCATTATATCCATAAATATAATTATCATTTATGTATGCTTTTGCTAGATTTTCAACAAATTTCATAAGCACAGGACTAGTTATCCATTCATTAGCATGAATTGCTGCACTGTAAAAAACTTCTTTTTCGCCAGTACCAATTCTAAGATAAGGAATATTCCTTCCTAAAACAGACTTACCAATAGAGCCAATCTCTATAAAAGGAAAAACCGTAGAAAAAGAGGAAATATTCATTTGCATAATATCATAAGTATAGCTTAAATCAGTTGGAACAATATATGAAAAAGGAACAATAATATTAGAACCGACAGTTAAATTATTAGGATTAATATCTACGTTAGCAGCTAGGATTCTATTAACAGTTGTAGAAAAGCGAGAGGCAATACTATATAAAGAATCTCCATTTTTTATAACATAGTTAGTATATCCATAAATATAAGGAAATAAGGCATTCCAAGTACTTGAACCCACAATACCATCTTGAATTAAACCAAAGTTTTTTTGAAAATTAATAACAGAATTATAGGTTAAATTTCCAAAAATACCATCAATACTATAAGGATAAAGACCAATTTTTTTCAAAGTGCTTTGCAAAAGTTCTACCATAGGCCCGAATAGAACCAAGTTTTAAAGTTTCCATATAACCTCCAAAAAAAGAAAAATTTCTAAAATAATATATTCAAAAAATTTTTTAAAAGTGTATAATAAAAAGGAATATTAAAAAAATTGATTAACATATTGTAAATAAATATAATTTGTGTTATATTTGTTATGGAAAATGACACAAATGGAGGAAACATATTGGAGAAAATAGTAGTAGAAGGAAAAACTAAATTAAAAGGTGAAGTCACAGTAAGTGGTGCAAAAAATGCGGCAGTTGCTATACTTCCTGCAACAATATTAGTAAATGGAATATGTATCATAGAAAATGTACCAGAAATAAGTGATATAAAGGCATACTGCAAAATTTTAGAAAGCATAGGAGTTAAAATAAGAAAAATAGCCAAAAACACACTAGAAGTAGACTCGAGAAATATAAACAATATAGAAGCATCTATAGATTTGACAAGTAAATTTAGAGCATCATATTATTTAGCAGGAGCACTACTTGGTAGATGTGGCCATGCTATAATTGGAATGCCTGGGGGATGCAAACTAGGGGCAAGACCAATGGATCAACATATAAAGGCATTTGAACTATTAGGAGCAACAGTTGAGACAGAACAAGGAAAAATAGAAGTAAAAGCAGATAAATTGCATGGAAATTCTATATATCTAGATATAGTTTCAGTAGGAGCAACAATAAATACAATGCTTGCAGCAGTTTTAGCAGATGGAGTAACGACGATAGAAAATGCAGCAAAAGAGCCACATATAGTAGATTTAGCAAACTTTTTAAATAAAATGGGTGCAAACATTATGGGTGCAGGAACTGATAGAATAAGAATACAAGGAGTACCAGAATTAAAGAAAAATGACACTTATTCAGTAGTACCAGACCAAATAGAAGCAGGAACATTTATGCTTGCAGCAGTTGCAACAAGAGGAGATGTAATAATAAGAAATTGTATTACAAAGCATTTAGAGCCAATAACAGCAAAAATAGTAGAAATGGGAGCAGAAGTAGAAGACCTAGGAGGAGATGCAATAAGAGTAAAATGCACCAATAGGCCAAATAAAATAAATATAAAAACTTTACCATATCCGGGATTTCCAACAGACCTTCAACCACCAATGGGTGTAGCTATGTCAATAGCAGATGGTACAAGTGTTATAAATGAAAGTATATGGGATTCAAGATTTCAATATACGGAAGAATTAAATAGAATGGGTGCAAAGATTACAGCACAAGGAAAAGTTGCATTTTTCGAAGGAGTAGATAACTTAATTGGGGCACCAGTTTATGCATCAGATTTAAGAGCAGGTGCAGCTTTAATAATTGCAGGAATACTTGCAGAAGGGACAACACAAATTTATAATGTAGAATATATAGATAGAGGATATGAAAATATCGAAGAAAAATTTAGAAGCTTAGGAGCAAAAATCGAAAGAGTAGAAGAAAAGGAAGAAGGATAAAATTGAAATTTTGCAGTCTATATAGTGGAAGTAGTGGAAATAGTTTATTTGTAGGAACAAATGATACAAGAATTTTAGTAGATTCAGGAGTAAGCGCAAAAAAAATAACAGAAGCACTTACTTCTATTAATGTAGACATTAAAACTATAAACGCAATAATTGTAACACATGAGCATATCGACCATATAAAAAGCCTAGGCACACTTGCAAAAAAATACAATATACCAGTGTATGCAAATCTAGGTACTTGGAATGGAATAGATAATGAATCATCAGTTATAAAAATAGAAAATAAAAATTATTTCAAAATAGGAGAAGAATTTGAAATAGGGGATCTAAAAATCAATTCATTCTCAACTTCACATGATGCAATGGATTCTTGCGGATTTACCATAGAAAATTCAGGTAAAAAAATAGGAATAGCAACAGACCTTGGGGAAATTACAAAAGAAGTATTAGATAATATAAAAAATAGTAAGCTTTTACTATTAGAATCAAATTATGATCCAGAAGTTCTAAAATTTTGCTCATATCCATATGAATTAAAATCAAGAATAGCAGGGAAAAGGGGACATCTTTCAAATAATGAGGCAGGAGAAACTATATCAAAACTTATAGAATATGGGCTAGAAAGAGTGACGCTTGGACATTTAAGCAAAGAAAGTAATTTCCCAGAACTTGCATATAAAAGTGTAGTAAATGAACTTTCATCAAAAGGAATAAATGAAAAAGAAATAGAAATCAATGTAGCAAGTAGAATAGAACCTGGGAAAGTAGTTAATATCTAATTTATATCATAATTAATTATTTTTTAATTTTAAATCTAAAAAATCTTAAAAAATATCCAAAATTAAAATCAAAATTTAAAGGAAGGAGAGTATGATTAAATATATCATACAAGATAAAATATGCTTAAAAAAATATTTAGAACATTGATAATAAATTTAACAATATTTACAGCACTACTACTTATTATAATAATTGGGAAGGGTATAATTGATAAGTATATTAATAAAAAATTGATAGCTAATACATATCAAACATTTTCAGAAATAGAAAAAGAAAAAATACAAAAAAATGAAAAAGAAGACAAAATAGCAAGTATAGAAAGTAGTAGAGATGACATTTTAGGAATTATAAAAATAGAAGACATCGACTTTGAAGGAATAATATATGAAGGAACAACACAAGATATATTAAAGATAGGAGTAGGTCATTTTGAAGATACGCCAAATTTTGATGGAAATGTTTGCCTTGCAGCACATAATACAAATAGATTTTGGGCGAAACTTAAAAATTTAAAAAATGGAAGTAAAATCGTATATACAAGTTATCTAGGGAAAAGAGAATATGAAGTATTTTCGAGTAAACAAATAGAAGAAACAGATCTTACTTCATTAGAAAATACAGAAGAAAATATCATAACACTTATAACTTGCGTAAAAGGACAAAAAGAGAAAAGACTTTGCGTTCAAGCTAGAGAAATTTGAAAAAATGTAGCATTTATGATAATATGCAAAAGGTGATAATTTATGTTGTATTATACAGAATATAATTCCAAGATTGGCAAATTAATTATTGAAAGTGATGGAGAAAATATAGTAGGGTTATACAAAGAAGGACAAAAATATTTTATAAAAGAAATTAATAAAATGCAAAAAGCAGATAATTTAGAAATATTAATTAAAACTAAAAAATGGTTAGATAGATATTTTAAAGGAGAAGAACCATCATATAAAGAGCTAAGCCTAAAACCAATTGGCGGAGAATTTAGGCAGATAGTATGGAAATTACTTTTGCAAATACCTTATGGCAAAGTTACAACCTATGGCACTATTGCAAAAAAAGTTGCAAAGATAATGAAAAAAGAAAAAATGTCAGCACAAGCTATAGGTGGAGCAGTAGGACACAATCCTATATCAATAATAATACCTTGCCATAGAGTAATAGGCGCAAATGGAAGTCTGACAGGATATGCAGGAGGGATTGAAACAAAGAAAAAACTTTTAGAATTAGAAAATGCTGATATGAATTAAGAACCTACAACATTTTGAGGTTTATTTTCTAATACTGAAATAGTATTATTGCACCATAAATCAACTAATCTATCTATTGATTCCTTTGTGTAGAATGCATATGGTGCAGTTGCCATTATATTTCCTTTATAATCATTTAATGTTTTATTATCATATATTTCAAACGCATAATTTATTTCATTGTTTTCTGCTCTTTCTAACACCAATTTATGATTATAAATTTCTGTTGGATTAATTATGATATTTATTAGACTATTTCCTTTCATCATTTTAATTCTATCGTCAGTAATAATTTTTCGCGTTTCTTCATTTATTGAAAATGTTGGAATAATAAAATCTGCTTTCTCAAATATGTCATTAATTTCAACTTTCTCATATTTATTTTCTTTAGGACTTTTGCTCCAATAAATAACTTTCATTCCTAAATTATCACAAAGTTCTGCAACTCTTGTACCGATAGTTCCTAAACCTATTATACCAACTGTTTTATTTCTTATTTCTGCATTTAACATTTCATGAGTATATTCCATCTTATAATTTGTTTTTATTTGGATTGGCAATTTCTTTGCCAAACACATCATTAAGAAAATAGCATATTCTGCAACGGAATCAGTAGAATATTTAGGAGTATGAGTTACTATTATGCCATTATCTTTACAATATTGCCAATCAATCCAATCAAAGGCAGTTGTATTTATACAAATTGCTTTTAAATTCTTGATTTTACTTATATGCTCTTTTCTCATATTTCTCTTATACCACTTTGGATCAACCATCAAAATCTTCTCCGTATTATCTTGCAAATATTCTGCTTCATCTAGATCAAAATAGCTTTCTAAGAATATTAGATTTGCATAATTTTCTAAATGCTTAATTTGATTTTCTGTAAAGAATGTTTTTTTATAAGTTATATAAATATTCATACATTAAACTCCGTTTCTATTTTGCTTTTTTAAAAATATTTATCGCAATATCAATATGTTGCTCATCAGTATATTAATTATTTTCTATAAAATTCAATTGCATTATAACATACTTTCTTTTAAAAATATATATAAATAAATAAATTTAGATTTAATATTTTATTCAAATGTCAATAGAAACTTTTTGCAATATTAAAAATAAAACTTATAGAAACAATTTCTTTACAATTGTACTTAAATATGATACAATATAAGTACAATTGTAAAGAGGTGATATCATGGAAGAAAAAATCAAAAAACTTCTAAAACAAAATAATGGAATAATTACAACAAGGCAAATTGAAGAAATTGGTATTCCTAGAGTATATATAAAGCAATTTGTAGAAAGTGGTATTATTGAAAGAGCACAAAAGGGAATCTATATTTCGAGTAATATGATAGAAGATGAATTTTATATATTTCAAATGAAAAATAGTAATGCTATCTTTTCATACAATACAGCTATGTACTTTCTAGGAGAAACTGAAAGGACTCCAGATAAAATAGATGTAACTGTATATAGTGGATATAATAAACAGAGATTTCCAGACAATATTAGAGTTCATTATATAAAAAAAGAACTACTTAATATGGGAGTTATTACAGTAAAAACTCCACATGGATTTAATGTTAAGTCTTACAATATTGAAAGAACGATATGTGATATTATAAAAGGTAGAAATACAGGTATAGACAAGGAGCAAAGTAATAAATTTATTAGGAACATCATTAAAAATAATAAAGCAGATATAAGCAAAATATATGAATATGCAAAAAAACTAAAATGTACTAAACAATTAGAAATAGTAATGGAGTGGATTATATGATAAAAAATGCAAAATCTTTAAAAGATCAGGCAAAAAACATAGCAAAGGAAAATAATATATCAATTCAACAAGTACTACAAAATTATATGTTCGAAAGAATATTAGAAAGATTGTCAAAATCTAAATATAAAGAAAATTTTATTATAAAAGGTGGATTACTATTATCTTCTATTATGGGAATTAACTTAAGAACTACTATGGATATTGATACAAAT
>CANREW010000040.1 GCA_947629765.1 uncultured Clostridia bacterium | reverse complement strand
TACTATTGTAGTATTTTGTTAAATGTTATATAATCATAGTAGCGGATATAACATTAGTACGAAGGAGGGAGGTTTACAATGCTAAGAAAAAGGAACACTGGCATAGTAAACATAAGAATGGTAATAACCGAAGAAAAAATCTTATCAAATATTGATAAAGTCCAAAAATTGATTAATCCAAATAGCAAAAAACAGATAGTTCAATTAGATGATGATGCATACTTTAAAGACTTAATAGAGTCAATAAAAATGTATCTAATCGAATACCCAAAGAAGAAGAATTTCCCAGCTTCCGTATATAAAGCAGCTTACGGATTGGTTGAATACGCTACAAATCAATTTGAGGAAAACACAAAACAAATAGAAGAATTGATAAGACAAAGAGAAAAAAATATTGGATTGTCAGCAGAATTAAAAGAATTATTACAAACTGTAACAGATAAGGAAAAAGATTGGAAAGTATATGTTAAAAATGCCTCAAAAGTATTCCCAGAAGATATGATAGAAGCCTTAGGGATTATAGGAAGAGCAAAGACAGATACATCTGATAATTATAAAGATGCAGTTAAACTTGTTGAAGCAAGAATTTCAAATCTTGAAGCAAACTTACATATCGAAATAGATATGGAAAGAATAGAAGATAGATCAAAAGCATTAAGCTATATTGGAATAGAAATAGCAGATGCATTAAAAGGAATACCTACACCAATAGAAATAGTAGAAGAAGAACAAAAGACTAAAGTAGAACAAGAACAATACTTAGAAGAAACAAGAGTGGAAGTTAAACCATCTCTATGGCAAAGAATTAAACAAAGTAAAGTTGCAAGAGCTTTGACATATTTATTTAAAATTAGAATTACGGTGGATACGAAGGCGCTTCCTGAAGGTAAAGGTGAATAAAATAATAAATATAAATTACAAAAGCACCGATTACGGTGCTTTTATTTTAAAAAAGGAATGATGAAAATGAGTAAATTTGACGAAATATATTTAGATTTATGCGATAAAATTTTGAAAGAAGGATATTATGACCAAAACAGAACAGGAATTGCAACATATAAATTACCACATCAAATAATGCAGTTTGATTTAGCAGAGGAGTTTCCAATACTTACAACAAAATTTGTAGCATTTAAAACAGCAGTCAAAGAGCTTTTATGGATATTCCAAAAACAATCAAACAGTGTAAAAGAATTGCAAGCAGAAAATGTACATATTTGGGATGAATGGGAAATGGAAGATGGGACAATAGGAACAGCTTATGGATGGATAGTAAGAGAATTCAAACAAATAGATACATTAATAAATAAATTAAAAACAAATCCACAAGATAGAAGAATGTTAATAAATTTATGGCAAATTCCATATCTTGATACAGGAGCACTATATCCTTGTGTATATAATAGCTGCTGGGACGTTACAGATGGAAAACTTAATTGTATGCTAACAATTCGTTCAAATGATTTACCACTTGGAAATCCATTTAACGTAGCGCAATATGCAGTATTAGTTCACTTAATTGCACAAGTTACAGGATTCAAAGTAGGACTTTTGACAGTATGTATAAATAATGCCCATATATATGAAAATCAGATAGATGGAATTAAAGAACAATTATCTAGAAGAAAAGATGCTTTACCTGCACCAAAACTATGGATAAACCCAGAAATAAAGGATTTCTATGATTTTACAATAGACGATATAAAACTTATAGATTATAAGCATTTAGGTAAGATAGATATGCCAGTCGCAGTTTGAACAATAAACTTCGTATGAATAATATTCTCGTATATAATAAAAAGTTAAAATTCATAATTTATATAAAATTTCCGCCAAATCTCGTCATAGTTTTATATTTATTATAAATTGAACCCACGCGAGAAACGCCTGCGAAGTTTTTCGGGGGACGGGGGTTTCTTCTAAATATAAAACTACTGCGTTTGGCTACTTTAGATTAATATGATGGAAGTGAATTATAATAGTAAAGGAGATACGATATGTTAAGTATAATAGTTGCAATCGCAAAAAATAATGTTATAGGAAAAGATAATAAACTTATATGGCATATTCCAGAAGATTTAAAAAGATTTAAAAGAATAACAACAGGCAAAACTATTATTATGGGAAGAAATACCTTTCTATCATTAGGTAGAGTACTTCCAGAAAGAAAACATGTAGTATTAACACATCTACAAGAAACTGTATCTGATGATGAACAAGTTAAAACAGTATACAGTTTAGACGATTTAAAAAAATATATTGAAAACGACGAAGAAAATTTTGTAATAGGTGGAGCAATGATGTATAAAACGCTTATGCCTTATGCAAATAAAATGTATATAACTGAAATAGATCAAGAATTCGAGGGAGATGTATATTTCCCAGAGATAGATAAAAATGAATGGAAGGAAGTAGAAAGAATACCAGGTTTAACAGACGAAAAAAATCCATACAAATATAGCTATGTAACATATATTAGAAAATAATTCAAAAATTTCAAAAAAAGTATTGACAAAATATGCAACAACAAGTATAATAAACAATGTTGAAACTTTGCAGGTGTAGTTCAATGGTAGAACCTCAGCCTTCCAAGCTGATGACGCGGGTTCGATTCCCGCTACCTGCTCCAACAATTACATCCTTTAAGGATGTTTTTCTTTCAAAATAATATATGCTCCTTTAGCTCAGTTGGTTAGAGCAACCGGCTCATAACCGGTAGGTCCAAGGTTCGAGCCCTTGAAGGAGCACCAAATTACCACTAGATAATATAATCTAGCGGTTTTTGTTTTTTCAAAAATTTTAAAAAAATGAATAATTTATCAAAAAATGAATAATAATAGATACATAAGAAAAATATGAAAGGATGAATATTATGAAAATTATAGACACGATTGCATTAGTACTAATCATAATAGGAGCTATCAACTGGGGATTAATAGGATTATTTAATTTCAACTTAGTAGATACAATTTTTGGTACTATGTCAGTAATTAGCAGAATAATTTATACATTAGTTGGAATATCAGGACTATGGGGAATAAAATTATTATTTGCAAATAATGACTAAACGATGTATAAATATGAAAAGACCAAATACAAAAATTCCAGTGAAAAATCACTGGGATTTTTGCATATATTATTATTTTTGCTTAATTACATATGAATCTTGCATAGCTTTAACTGAATTTGCTTCATCTTGAGATAAATAGTTATTTTTAACCATTGCATCTAAAACCTGTACTTGTCTTTCCTTTGCAAGCTTTTCACTTGCAGTTGGAGCATAAAGTGAAGGGGCATTAGGAACTCCTGCAAGGAGAGTTGCTTCATATAAAGTTAAATCAGAAGGCTTTTTATTAAAATATCCCATACTTGCATCATAAATTTTATAATATCCATTTCCGTAGTAAATATTATTTATATACAATTCTAAAATCTCATCCTTAGAATAGTTCTTTTCAAGTTTACGTACAACAAATAATTCTGCAACTTTTCTATAAAAAGTTTTCTTTTGAGAAAAACACAAATTTTTTGCAACTTGCTGAGTTAAAGAACTGCCGACCTTCTACAAGTTCTTTAGCTTTTATATTTTTTATAACTGCACGCATTGTAGAAACAATATCAACCCCAGAATGAGAATAAAATCTATGATCCTCTATTGCAACAACAGCATCTTTATAATACTTAGGAAGTTCTGAAATTGGAACAAAATGCTCATCATTTTTTATAGCTGCAATTCTATCTTCAAGACTAGCTTCGTTCATAGCATCTTTATATAATGAATAACCCCTAAATACTGTATAAGAAACTATTATTAAAACTAAAATTAACAATATTAAAAAAATTCTTTTTACTATTTTCATCAAATTATCACGCCCATTAAAATTTTAAATATATTGAAAATATATCTCTTAATAGATATTATACACTAAATAAAAAATAAAAAAAAGATTATTAAAGAAATTTTGTAAAAAATAGAAGGAAAAAGATTTTTTTTGGCGAATAATAAAATGTACATAAAAAACAAAAGAATGTACAAAATAATAACATTATATAAGGCGGTGAACAAACAATGCAAATAACAGACGTACGTTTAAGAAAAGTTAATTCAGAAAACAGAATGAAAGCTGTTGCTTCTGTAACATTTGATAACGAATTCGTAATTCACGATATCAAAGTTATCGAAAGTCAAAATGGATTATTTATAGCTATGCCTAGTAGAAAAACTCCTAACGGAGAATTCAAAGATATAGCTCATCCAATCAACGCTGATACAAGAGAAAAGATTCAAAAAGCTATACTAGAAGCTTATGAAGCTCCTGAAACTGAAGAATCAACAGAATCAGCAGAATAATAAAATAATAAAAAATTATTCTATTCAAGAAAACTCGCTACACAATTAAAGTGTAGCGAGTTTTTTGGATGCCATTATATGAAGATAAAATATAGAAATTACTAAAATTACATAATTTTTGAAATATTTTTTAAAATTTGCTTGACATACGGCTATAAGCATTGTATAATAATTAGGTGCGAAATTTTGCGTTGAAGCAGAATGTGGCTACATCCTTACAAACCGTAAGGAATGGAGGGAACTTCTGTGGAGCAGTCGTGGCTAAGACCAAGGCGATAAGTTTTTATATAATAAACGCTTATCCCAAGAAAGAACTAAATATTGCTTGGGATTATATAATAGATAAACTGGAAACACCAGGACGCGTTTTATAACTTGCCAAGGTAACATTATTATAAATAAGGAGGGAATTTGTACTATGGCAGTAAAAAGCAATGTAACAGGTAGTGAAAAAATTAGAATAAGATTAAAGGCTTATGATCATGTTATTTTAGAACAGTCTGCTGAGAAGATAGTAGATACTGCTAAAAGAACAGGAGCTAAAGTTTCAGGCCCTATTCCATTACCAACACAAAAAGAAGTAGTAACAATTTTACGTTGTCCTCACAAAGACAAAGATTCAAGAGAACAATTTGAAATGAGAACACATAAAAGAGTTATTGACATTTTTTACCCAACACAAAAAACAGTTGATAGTCTAATGAAATTAGAATTACCTGCTGGTGTTGACATTGAAATGAAACTTTAATTTTTAAAATATAGATGTAGATAAAATCATCTAGTAAATCAAAGCAGAAAGGAGAAAACGAAATGAATAAAACAATTATAGGTAAAAAGCTAGGAATGACACAAATATTTAATGAGAATGGAATAGTCGTTCCTGTAACAGTTATAGAAGCTGGACCTTGCACAGTTACTCAAATAAAGACAGAAGAAACAGACGGATATAGTAGTATACAATTAGGGTTCGGGGATGTTAAAGAAAAACATTTAAATAAACCTTTAAAAGGACATTTTGCTAAATCTAAACTTGCTTTAAAGAAACATTTAAGAGAATTTAGAGTAAGTAATGTAGATGAAGTTAAAGTCGGAGACGAAATAAAGGTAGATGTTTTCGAACAAGGAGATAAAGTAGATATACAAGGTATAACAAAAGGAAAGGGATTCCAAGGCGTTATTAAGCGTCACGGACAACACAGAGGACCAATGGGACATGGATCTATGTATCATAGAAGACCAGGTTCAATGGGCTCTACATCAACTCCAGGAAGAGTTTACAAAGGTAAAAAACTTCCAGGACATATGGGATGTGAAACTGTTACAATTCAAAACTTAGATGTTGTAAAAATTGATACTGATAAAAATGTAATATTAGTTAAAGGTAGTGTACCAGGAGCTAAAGGTGCAATACTAAAAATAAAAAAATCAGTTAAGTCAGCATAACAAATTAGGAAGGAGGAAATAAAATGCCAAAAGTAGATGTTTATGATATAAAAGGTAAAAAAGTTAGCGATATAGATTTAAAAGAAGAAATATTTGGTATAGTACCAAACGAAAGCTTAGTACACAGTGTACTTGTAAACTATTTAGCTAATCAAAGACAAGGAACACAAAGCACTAAAACTAGAGCAGAAGTTTCTGGTGGTGGAAAGAAACCTTGGAAACAAAAAGAAACAGGTAGAGCAAGACAAGGAAGTACTCGTGCTCCACAATGGATAAAAGGTGGTATAGCTTTAGGACCAAAACCTCGCTTATATAGTTATAAAGTAAATAAGAAAGAAAAGAGATTAGCAATAAAATCTTTATTAAGTTCTAAAGTTGCAGAAAACGAGTTAGTAGTTGTTGATAAATTAACATTTAATGAGATAAAAACAAAAAATATGGTAAATGCATTAACAAATTTAAAAGTAGAAGGAAAAGCATTAATACTTTTACCAGAAAAAAATGAAAATGTTCAAAAATCAGCAAGAAATATCGAAGGAGTAAAAACAAGTTTAGTAAATACAATAAATGTTTATGATTTATTAAACTATACAAAACTTGTAGTAACTCTAGATACTATAAAGAAACTAGAGGAGGTGTACGCATAATGAGACCAGAAGATATAATAATAGCACCAGTAGTTACAGAGAAAAGTAGTAGTGAATTACAAAATGGAAAGTATACCTTTGAAGTAAACAAAAAAGCTACAAAAGTTGAAATAGCAAAAGCTGTTGAAAAACTTTTTGAAGTTAAAGTATTAAAAGTAAATACTATATCTGTAAAAGGAAAAGAAAAAAGAATGGGAGCCCATACAGGAATGACACCTGACTGGAAAAAAGCAATTGTAACAATTGATACAAATCCAGAAGATAAAACATACCTTTCAAAAGGTGGTAAAGAAGTTAAAGTATCTAAGAA
>CANREW010000039.1 GCA_947629765.1 uncultured Clostridia bacterium | reverse complement strand
AAAGAAATTGCAGATTTAACAGATACTGATGATATGGAATTAGAACGAATTGGTATGCCAGTAAATGATGATTCTCCCCTACTAAAAGAATTAAATAAAACTACTGGAAAACATATTGGTAATGGTAAAATAGCTTATTTTATCATTACTAAACCATCAGATTCAACATTTAACTTTTTGGCAAGTTTGTTTTACACACAGGTATTTGCAATGATAGATGAAAATGCTAAGTTATGTGGAGGCAGCCTATCTACTCCATTAGAAATCTATATGGATGAATGGGCTCAACTTCGGAGAGATACCTAGATTTGTCGAAGAATTAGCATATCTTCGTGGATTAAATGTTGGTATAACTATAGGACTTCAATCATTAAGTCAGCTAAAGAAAAAGTATAAGGATAGTTGGGAATCTGTTTTAGATTGTGTTGACACAACATTATTTTTAGGCAGTAACTCAAAAGAAACTTTAGAATATATAGTTGCTTTACTTCGGTAAAAAAACTTGGTATAAAAAATCTACAGGGAGGACTTTTTCTAGACAAGGTTCTTCTAGTACAAACTGGGATGTAGTTGGTAGAGAATTAGCAACAGTTGATGAACTTTCAAAAATGCCTAAGGGACATTGTATCTTATTTCTATCAACAATAGGAGCATTTTACTCGAAATTATATAACCTAAATGAACATCCTTATTATTCAGATTTATATGAATCATGGTCTGGAAATAAAGAAAAAATGTATAATCATAAACAAGAATTAGAATATCAAGGAAATTCTAATTACAAGTTGTTATTTGACACAGGATTAGCTTTCGCTAGACCTGTTTCTAATCCTAAAATAGAGGGAGTAGATAAAAATGAACTAAAAGAACTCTTAAAAACTGGAGTAATTCAGTTTGAGGATTTAAAAATCACAAATTAATTTAACAAAACTAAAGGAGATAATCCTCACAACTAATTACTAAAGGGGGATTATCCCCTTTTTTTAATTAGAAGGAGGATTTATGAAAAAATTATTTAAAAACATAAAAAATAAATTAACTATGTTAGGTGGAACAATAACTTCCACTTTAATTTTGGCACAAAGCAGAGTTTATGCTGCATCTAATACTGAATCAATAGATTCATTTATTAACTTCGCTTGTGATTGGCTAACTAAAATTGGAGGAGTCATTGCTCTTGTTGGTGGTGTTATGTTTGCTCTAGGATGGCAAAGAGAAGATTCAGAAGGAAAATCTCGTGGTTTAATGACATTAATGGCTGGTTTCATGTTAGTTGCTATTGCTCAATCTAAAAACTTATTTGGATTATAGGATTCAATATGCCTAACAAAATGAAAGCAACTAAAGTGTGGGCTATGCCTAATAAAAATACATTCTCCATCAAGCCAATACAAGAGTTATTAAAAAAATATATAAAACCAGAACTATTATCAATAGATGCTTTTGCTAATAGTAGTAAAATAGCAACAATTACAAATGATATAGATACACAATATGATACAGATTATAACTTAGATGCTTTAGACTTTTATAAATTATTTGATAATAATTCTGTAGATATAGTTTTGTACGATCCACCATATTCATCTAGGCAAGTTTCAGAAGTTTATAGAAAATTTAATAAAACAGTAGATTTAGAAACAACATCTTCAAAGTATTGGAGATTACAAAAAGATGAAATTGCAAGAATACTAAAACCACATGGAAAATGTATTTCTTTTTCTTGGAACTCAAATGGTATTGGAAAATGCAGAAACTTTAAACCATTAGAAATATTGCTAGTTGCACATGGTGGGCATCACAATGACACGATTGTTACTGTGGAAGAAAAACTAAAATAGGAGGAATTTTATAAATTGGATGGACTTATCAGACTTCTTTATAGCTTTAAATTTACTGTCTTTGGAATGGAGCTTGATAGTGGAAATTTAATAGGAACAGTACAAAAATTAACTAATTTTACAAGTGTTCAAAATATTAACATTTGGAGTATCGGCAAAACTGTTAATGATTGTATCGTTCCAGTTGCTTTAAGTTTATTAATTCTTTTCTTTATGATTAATTTAATTAAAAAAGCTATGGAAGTGGAACGAATATCTTGGGAGAGAATCGCAATGAGTTTCGTTTCATTTCTTTTATTAAAATATTTTATTATGAATGGATATGACTTCCTTTCAACAATAATGAATATCGTTAATGACATTTTTGTTACTGTTACCAACACTTTAAGTAATAGCAACACTAATATCAATATTGCAGACACATTAATAAATGCAGTTCCAGATGGATTCATAGATAGTATTATGACTTATCGGATTATACCTTATACTATTTATTCCTTTCATGACTACAATAGTTCAGATTTTAACACAAATATTTTTAAGAGTTATTAAATTAATTTTGTGTTTTGCATTTTCACCAATTCCAATAGCTTTAGCAGCTGATGATGAAGGAAGAAGCAAAGCAGTTCAATATTTCTTATTTGCTGCGAGCGTGGGTTTAGAGGCAGTTATTATATACCTTGCAACCAATATATATGCAATAGGATTATCTGGGCTAAGTAGCTCTGTAGCATCAACAAGTTCAATATCTACAATAGTTGCAATGCTATTCTTAAATCGGAATGTATTTAGCTGTAATTCAGTATGGAAGTCAATTTGCCGAGAAATTAACAGGAGGTCATTAAAATATGGATAACATAGAAATAACAGTATTTGATGAGATTAATGATTATAAAGAAAAGATATATTTCTTCAATTTCAGACAATGGATATTTGCTATTTTAATTGTTGCATTAGTAGTACCTACTTATATGCTTTTAAAAGATAAGATTGGTGATGAGCCAACAAGTTATATAGTAATTGCTATTGCTGGAATACTTGGATTTATTGGATTTGTCAAAATTCATGAGTTACCAGCTGAAAAGATTTTACCTTACTGGTTCAGGCACTACTTTGTATTTGCTAAACCAATACACTATGTTACTGATGAAGAATATATGCTTCAACATCAGAAAGGAAATAAAAAATCAACAAAGCCAACTAATATAGAGAACACTAAAAAATCTAGGTCTGAAATTAAAGAATTAAAGAAACAACTAAAACAAGAGAAATTACTAGAAAAAGCCAAAAAGAAATATGGAACAAAGCTAGAAAATAAGGAAGTTATAAAAAAAGATGAAAACAATGAAAGTGAATTAACGAAGAAACTTTCTAAACTGTCAAAAGAGCAGCAAGATGCTCTTTTAAAATTACTAGAAAGGTGATTAATATGAAATTAACTGAATGTGAAAAAAGTTTTTTAAATTATTACCTTAATAATCATAATGCAAGGTGGATGCGAGTTTTCGATAATAAGCATCCACTTTTTGAAACTAGAGTTGATTTATATAACATTTTCCAAAAAAGGTTAAAGAATCAACCAATAGTAGGTCAAAGAACATATATATCTATGTTCAAGCAGTTAGAGGAGGGAAAATTATATTACATCCCTCATTTATTAAGAGATGCAAAGGAGGAAAAATAATTGCCTAAAGAAAAAAAGCAAAAGGTTAAGACTAAGAAAGAATCTATATTAACTAAATTATTCAAAAAATTCAAGGCAAATAAAATTGCAAAGCCACGAACTACACCTCAAATAATCCGAATGTTTTTTAGGGATTTTTTTGAAAATAGTTCTATTATACAATTAGATGAAAACCACTACTCTGTTTGTTTCGAGTATCAGGATATTTCTTTCTCTAAGGCGAATTACGAAGAACAGGAAAGTATATTTTTAAAATGGGTGGAGTATCTTCACTCTTTTAATTATAATGACCACATACAAGTAATATGCTCTGGAAAACCAGTTAAAACACAAGACTATAAGAAGAACTATATTTATGATACAAATAATTTAAGCGAGAATAAGTCAAAAATTGCAAAAGAATTTAATGAATTAATAGAAACTTGTTTAGGAAATAAAGATGAAATACTTTGTGAAATAAGGCAAGTTGTCATCACTACAAAAGCTGAATCTATAAAAGATGCACAAGATATTTTTATGCAATATCAGCTAAGAACGGAAGAAAAATTCAAGGAACTAAAATCTAAAATTAGGAGAGTTCCTATTCAAGAAAGATTAGCTGCTTTATATAATGTTTTCCATACTACTTTATTAGAAGATGATGGCATAACTAATATTATTCAATATGCTAAAGATAATAATTTAAGCATATATGATGTTATTGCACCAAAAGAAGATGTATCTTTGAGAGAAAAAAATTACATTAAAATAGGAGAAAATAAGTTTATTAGAGCTTTATATGTTAGTAGATTACCAAAATCAGTTACTCCTCGTTTTTATAACAGAATAACAACCATAGAAAATGCTAATATAATAACAACTCTAAATATTACTCCTACCGATCCAGCCAAAGTAATTCAAAAAGTAAATAAAAAAATATCAGGAATGAAAACTGAAAGGCTTGAAAAGATTAAGAAAGCTAACAAAAATAACTACAGTTATGAAGCTGTAAAAGATGAAAAGCTAGAAGATTCTATTAGAGATGCACAGGCTTTAAGAGATGCGTTACAAAAGAAAAAGCAAAAATTATTTACAAATAATGTAGTTATTTGTATTCAAGCAAGTACCTTAGATGAATTAAACAAAGTAACAAAGCAAATTAAAGATATTGGAAATGAACACATGATAAGTATATATAATCTTGATTGGCAACAGTTAGAGGGGTTACAGAATTGCTTAGCTTTTGGATGGAATAACTTACAAATGCAAAGGTCTTTAACATCTGAATCTACAGCTGCAAATGTACCTTTTAATACAAAAGATTTAATGCACCCTAATTCTATATTTCATGGAATTAACTTAGTGTCTAAAAATCCTGTATTTTGTGATAGAAAAAAATTACTTAATGGAAATGGTTGCGTACTTGCGACAAGTGGTGCTGGTAAATCTTTCTCTATAAAAATCATAATAGAACAAGTTTTACTTCGATACCCACAAGATGAAGTTATTGTAATTGATCCACAACGGAGAATATAAACCTTTAATACAAGCATTTAACGGACAGACATTGAATATTAGCACATCTACAAACACATATATTAATCCTTTTGATTCTTCATTACAATATGAGCAAAATGAGGAGGCTTTAAATAATAAAATAGAGTTTTCACTTGCTTTTATTGAATCTATTGTTTCTAGCAATGGATTATCAGGAGAACAAAAAACTCTTGTTGATAGATGTACCAAAAATATTTATGAAGAATATCAACTTCATAATTTTGCAGAAGAATATCAGCCAGATTTCATAAAGTTTTATGAAGAATTATTAAAGCAGCCAGAACGAGAAGCTAAAAATCTAGCATTAGTAATTGAAAGATATGTACTTCGGAGGAATGGATATTTTCGCAAAGAAAACAAATATAGAAATAAAGAATCGTTTTATTTCTTTTGATATTTCCGAACTTCCTCGTAGTATTCAAACAACAGGATATTTAGTTGTTTTGGAACACATTATGAATAGATTAAAAAGAAACAAAAATCTAGGTAAGCATACCTGGATTTTTATTGATGAGTTTCATATTTTACTTGCAAATCAGTATTCAGCCGATTATATTGCAAAAATATACAAAACTGGAAGAAAAGAAAATGCTATTCCAACCATTATAACGCAGAATATCGCAGATGTTATTAAAAATGAGCAAGGATGCAAAATACTATCAAATTCAGAATTTGCTATGATATTAAAACAAAAACCTCTTGACCTCCCTGCAATCTGTAAAATATTTGATATTTCAGATGAAGAATCAAAATATGTTATAGATAGCCCAGCAGGTCAAGGAATTATTGTATATGGTGAAGATAAGGTTGCATTTAGAAATCAGGTTTCAAAAGAATCATATATATATGAATTAAATCAAACATCTAATATGCAATTAAAGGTTGCTTAAAAAGAGGTGATTATATGCCTAATGAAAATAATAATTCAAATAAGGATGTTGCTAATTCTTTAAATAAATATAATGATATAGCCAATAAAGGCACAAATGCTATTTTAGATAGTGCTAATCAAATAAATAATTGGTATGCAGATCAGATAAATAAAATGTCAGAGGGTGAAATTCCTTCATCCAGACTAGAAACAAATGTAGATAATTCTACAGATGAAACAATAGAAGAAAAAGATACAGTTTCTAGTAAAATCGAAACTAAAGTTGAGGAATATGATGAACTTCAAACTAACAATAAAAATAAACAAGTAACTATTAATAATACTTCTAGGATAAAAACAAAAGCAAATGAAAATGAAGATAATTCGGAACTTATAGAATTAGAATCTACAGAAAATGAATTGGGTTCGGAACTGACAGAAAATAGTGAAGAACAAATATCAAATAACCAATTATCTACTAAAAAAACAAGTAAAATGCCTAAAAGAATTGCAACAGCAATTAAAGGTGCAAAATTAGTAAACAATACAACTCACCGAGTAGTCAAAACTGGTAAATCTATAAATACTGCATTAAACGAGGGAGGACTAAAAAGTTTTGAAAATAGTTCAAGTAGGATAATGACTAAACCTATTACAAAGGTTGCTAATAAAGTAACTTCAAAGGCAACTAATAAATTAGGAAAAGCAAGTAAAAAAGTAGTTAAAACAGTAGGAAAGAAAGCAACAAAAACTACAGCTAATGCAGTAGTCAATGCTACAAAATTAGCTGCTAAATTAGTAATGGAAACAATGAAACTATTTTTATCAATGTTACCTCAAATAGCACC
>CANREW010000038.1 GCA_947629765.1 uncultured Clostridia bacterium | reverse complement strand
TTCTAACTCGAAACTCTTTTAAATTTACTTCATTTTGGTAAATTTATTATCTCTTTGAGTTTTCTTAACTCATTTTTTAATCTTTCATTATTTTTTGGTTCATACATCTCTTTTTCAAAATGTACTCTCCCGCTTGGTTTCTTAAAGGATTTTTTGTTTACTTTTCAATGTACTTTTTGTGTTCCTTTGAAATGTGGAACTTATAAATTATACACTTTCTAAAAACAAATGTCAACACTTTTTTTAAAAGTTTTTAAATATTTTTTGGGCAAAAGAAAAACCAGTAATCTATGTTGCTGTTTTACTATGTTTTACCTTCAATATTACTAGTTTGTATACCAAAAATTATATACACTTTTTAATATGTTTTATCTGTTTCAATCAGTGTAATATTATAATAACATAATTAGTTGTCCAATGTCAATAGATTTTTTAAAAATTTTTATGGTTTTTTTTACCTTTTTTATTTTCTATAAAACAAACGAACCTATTTATGGTCCGTTTGTTTTCTAACTACCTTATTATTACTTTTCCTTCACTTTCAATTAAGATTTTTTTCTCGTTTATTTTTATTTCCCCATTTAGTATTCCATCAGTTATTGTATCTTCAACAATTGTTTGAATTGCTCGCCTTAAAGGCCTTGCTCCATAGTTTTTATCAGTTCCTTCTTTTATAACATAATTTTTTACTGATTCGTCAATCTCTATTATATATCCTTGTCCTTCTAATCGTTTTAGTAAATTAGTTAGCATTAAATCAACTATTTTTTCTATATCTTCTTGTTCTAGTTTATGGAATACGATTATTTCGTCTATACGGTTTATAAATTCTGGTCTAAATTCTTTTTTCACTTCTTGCATAATATCTTTTTTTGCATTTTCGTAATCTATCTTGTTTTTTTCTTCTTCATTTGATGAATTAGAAAATCCTAATTTCTTACTTTCTGTTATTAGTTTTGCTCCAACATTTGATGTCATTATTATAACTGTGTTTTTAAAATTTATAACTCGTCCTGTGCTATCGGTTAATCTTCCGTCTTCTAGTATTTGAAGTAACATATTCATAACATCTGGATGTGCCTTTTCGATTTCGTCAAATAAAATAATTGAATATGGTTTTTGCTTTACTTTCTTTGTCAAATATCCACCTTCATCATATCCAACATATCCTGGAGGTGATCCAATTAATTTTGATGTTGAATGTGATTCCATATATTCTGACATATCTACCCTTATTATACTATCTTCTGTACCAAATAGCACTTCTGCAAGTGCCTTTGATGTTTCTGTTTTTCCAACTCCTGTTGGTCCTAAAAATAGAAATGATCCTATTGGACGATTTGGATCTTTTATTCCAACTCTTCCTCTTCTTATAGACTTTGCAACTGCTTCTATCGCTTGGTCTTGTCCTACAACCCTTTTATGAAGTTCAACTTCTAAATTTTTTAATTTTTCATTTTCATCTTGACTAATCTTCATAACTGGAATGTTTGTCCATTTTGCAATAACTTCTGCTACATTATCCTCTGTTATCTTAGTGAGCTCTCTTACGTTTTCGTCTCTCCACTTTTCTTTTTCTTTTTCTAGTTTCCTTTCACATTTTTGTTCTTTATCTCTAAGCTCTGCTGCCTTTTCAAATTCCTGCAAAGAGATTGCCTCTTCCTTTTCAGATTTTATTTTTTCTAAGTTTTGTTCTAATTCTTTTAGTTTTTCTGGCATCGTATATTTTATCATTCTCGCATTTGATGCTGCCTCATCTATTACATCTATCGCTTTATCTGGTAAATATCTATCTGAGATATATCTAACAGATAGATTTACCGCTGCATTTATTGCATCATCTGTTATTTCTACATTGTGATGTGCTTCATATTTATCCCTTATCCCTTTTAGAATTAAAATTGTGCTCTCTACATCTGGTTCTTCTATCATGACAGGGCTAAATCTTCTCTCTAGCGCTGTATCCTTTTCTATATATTTTCTATATTCGTCAGAAGTTGTTGCACCAATTAAGCTGATTTCTCCTCTCGCTAAAATTGGTTTTAATATATTTGCTGCATCTATTGCACCTTCCGCAGAACCTGCTCCTACAATCGTATGTATTTCGTCTATGAAAAGTATTACGTTTCCTGCTTTTTTAACTTCGTTTAATGCTTTTTTTATTCTATCTTCAAAATCTCCTCTATATTTTGAACCTGCAACCATACTTGATATATCAAGATTTACTACTCTTTTATTTTTTAACATTTGAGGCACTTCATTTGTAACTATCTTATAGCTAAGTCCCTCTACTATTGCAGTTTTTCCAACACCAGGTTCTCCTATTAAACAAGGATTATTTTTTGTTTTTCTTGTTAATATTTGAATTACTCTATCTATTTCATTTTTTCTACCTACTATTGGATCTAACTTTCCTTCTTTCACAGTTTTAGTTAGGTCTACTCCAAATTGATTTAATGTTGGAGTCTGTGAAAAATCATTGTCTGCTTTTTCTTTTGTTAATCTGTTTTTTGTCTTATTCTCTTCTGATGCATTTTCAGTTATAACCTTTAAAATATCTTCATATATACCTTTTATATCTACATTTAAGTTTGATAAAACACGAACAGCAACACTATCCCCTTCTTTTAACATCCCGAATTAGTATATGTTCTGTTCCTATAAGATCTGAATTCATTTTTTTTGCTTCTTGATATGCATTTTCTAATGTCTTTTTTGTTCTTGGAGTAAAGCCTAGAACTTTCCTTGATTTTAATCTTCCTGCTCCTATTATTTCTTCTATTTGTACTAATATATTATCATAGTTTATACCTTGTCCTTCTAGAACTTTACTCGCAACTCCTGTATTTTCTCTGCTAAGTCCATATAAAATATGCTCTGTTCCTATATAATCGTGGCCTAACTTAGTTGTTATTTGATTTGCAAATTCCATAGCATTTTCTGCACTTGGTGTGAATTTATATGTCATTATTTAATCCAGCTCCTTTACCAATCTTCTTTTGGTAATTATATCAAATTTTTTTGTGATTTCAATACATACGACAAAACTTCTTATTTTTTTGTCATATTTTCTAATTTTCGAGCCTCCTCTTTTTGCTTTTCAAGTGTTATCCAAGCAAAATATGATGATATAAATTCTCCATACTTTGTTTCATCTTCATCCATAATTTACCCTCCTCTTTACAAAAAAATAAACTTTCTAAGATTATTTTGTGAAATCTTAAAAAGTTTATACTTTCTTAATTTAGTTTCATTGACAGAAGTTTACTTATTCCATTTTCTTCCATTGTTATACCGTATACAGAATTTCCGGATTCCATAGTTCCTTTTCTGTGAGTGATTACCAAAAATTGTGTATTTTTGGTAAATTTTTTCAAATAATCAGCAAATCTATATACATTTACATCATCAAGAGCAGCCTCGATTTCATCAAGCACACAAAATGGTGCTGGATTTATTTTTAGCATTGCAAATAGCAGAGCAATCGCAGTAAAGGCTTTTTCTCCTCCTGAAAGTAGTGTTAAGTTTTGAAGTTTCTTTCCTGGTGGTTGTACTACAATTTCTATTCCACATTCTAGTACATTTTTTTCGTCTTCTAATACTAGATTTGCTTTACCTCCACCGAATAATTCCTTAAATACTTCTGAGAAATTTTTATTTATTATCTCAAATTTTTCAGTAAATTCTATTTTCATTATTCCAGTCATTTCTTGAATAATATCTTTCAATTTTGACATAGTATTTTCTATATCAAGTCTCTGCTCACACATAAAATCATATCTCTTTGAAAGATCTTTATATTTTTGTATTGAATCTACATTAACACTTCCTAAGTCTTTTATTTTATTTCTTAAAGAATTTACATTTTTTGAAGCTTTTGCTATATTGTCAGGTTTTTTATATCCCTCTGCATTATTTGGAGTTATTTCATATTCTTCCCATAATTTATTTGTTATTTCGTCTATATCTTCTTTGACTTTATCTCTTTTTACTCCAATTTTTAATATCTCTTCTTTTAAACTATCTAATGTACTTATTTGACTCAAAATATTTTCTTCTACATTATTTAGACTCTCATTTTTCTCTTCTCTTTGGGCTTTTAGTTTTGTTATATTCTCATCACTAGAATTCATTTTGCTGTCTATTTCTTTCTTTGCTTCTTCTAGACTAATGATTTTTTGTTTCATTTCTTCATTTTCAGTTTTAATATTTTCGATGCTCTCTTGCTTTTTAGAAATGCTAGATAAATTATTTTGTATATCTTGATTAATTCTTTCTACCATTTCATCTATTGACATTTCACTTTCATTAAATGAAGAAACTGAGATTTTTAAATTTGTTACATCAAAGTTTAAATCGTCTATATATTTTTGATTGTCAGAATTAAGTCTTGCAAATTCTTCAATCTCTCCTTTAAGTTTAATCATATCATCATTATTTTTATTTAATGTTTCATTAATTTCTGCTATTTTTAATATGTTTTCCTCTTTTTGATTTTCTATTACTTTAAGTTCTTCTTTTTGTTTTCCAATTTTTTCCTGCAATTTTGCAATATTTTCTTGAACCATAACTAATTTTTGTTCATCAGTTGCATAAGTTATTTGGATTTCTTGCATTTGAAGAGTTAAACTCTGTAATTCTTCGTCATATTTTTCAGAGTTTGCTACAAAGTTTTCCTTTTCTTCTTGCTCTTTTTTTATCTTTTCTTCTATTTTCTTTAATTCTTGTTCTAACTCTTTTATTTCATTTTTTCTTCCTAGTATATTTACTGTCTTTTTAACATAAGAACCACCAGAAATGCTACCAGATGGATTTATTATATCTCCTTTTAAAGTAACTATTTTAAATCCATAACTATTTTGTTTTGCAAGCTCTATTGCTTCTTTTATATCTTCTACAATTACTGTCCTTCCAAGCAAGCTTAGTATAATTTGTTCATATTTTTTGTCATATTTTATTACATCTGATGCAATCTCTACTTCTATATTTTTGTTATTAATTTTTTCTAATTCTTTACCTTTTACAGATGTCATTGGCAGGAATGATGCTCTACCTAAGTCATTGTTTCTTAAATATTCAACCAATTTTTTTGCATCATTTTCTGTTTTTGTAACTATATTTTGGATAGATGCTCCAAGTGCCATCTCTATTGCTATTTGGTACTTCTTTGGAACTGATATAAGGTTACCTAAAACTCCTTCTGAGCATTTTCCAATTTCTGAATCTTTTTCGATAGCAAGTAAAAGTGATTTTACACTTTTTGAATATCCTTCTTTTTCTTTTTCAGTTTCATTTAAGAATTTTAGTTTTGATTCTTTTATCCTATATTCAGATTGCAAGTTATTTATTGCATCTTCATATTTTTTTATACTCTTTTCTTCTTCATCCTTTTTGATTGTTAATTCATCTATTTGTTTTTGGAATTTGTTTTTCTTTGCTTCTATTTCGTAGAAAACTTTTGATATATCTTGTTTTGTAAGGTTTGTACTGTCAAGTTCTGAAATTGCAACTTGTATATCATATTTTAGAGTTTTTACTCTTTTATCAATGTTCTCATTTGTAATTTCTAAAGTATTTATCTCATTAAGTTTTTCATACTTTCCATCTGTATATTCTTCAACTTTTGCTTTTTTTGCTTCGATTTCTTTTTCTTTACTTGATAGCTTTTCTGTTAATACTCTAAGCTCTTCTTCTTTTTCTTTTAACTCATTTTCAAATTTTGATTTGTTTTCAAAAAGTTTTCCCTTTTTCTCTTGCTTTTGAGTTTTTTCTTCTTCTAATGCTTTGTTTCTTTCATTTATTTCTTCTATTTCTTTTTCATATCTTGCATGATTTTCGTTGTTATTTGTTATTCTTTCATTACATACATTTATTTCTGAATTTAGTTTTTCTTTTTCCTGTATACTTTGTGAACCTAAATTTTGTGTTTCCTCTATTTCTTTTGTTATATTATCTATTTCAATTTTTAAGTTCTGTTTTAATTCATTTAGTTTTTCTAGCTTTATATTCTCTTCATTGTTTTGTGATGTTAAAACTTCTTCATCCTGAATAATTTTTTCTAGTTTCTCTTTATATGTAGAAATATTATATACAAAAAGACCAACCTCTATGCTTTTCAACTCTTCTCGAAGGTCTAGAAATTGTTTTGCTTTTTCTGTTTCTATTTTTAGTGGTTCTATATTTTGTTCTATTTCTGATAAAATATCATTTATTCTAAGTAAATTAAGTTTAGTTCTTTCTAGCTTTTTTTCTGCTTCCGTTTTTCTAGCTTTATATTTTGTAATCCCTGCTGCTTCTTCAAATATATTTCTTCTATCTTCTGATTTGTTGCTTAATATTTCATCTATTCTACCTTGTCCAATTATTGAATAACCGATCTTTTCCTATTCCTGTATCCATAAATAGCTCTATTACATCTTTTAATCTGCATTGCACTTTATTTATGAAATATTGAGATTCTCCGCTTCTATATAACTTCCTTGTTACTGTAACTTCTGTATATTCAACTGGAAGTCTTCCGTCCATATTATCAAATATTAAAGATACTTCTGCAAAACCTAGTGATCTTCTATTTTGTGTTCCAGCAAATATTACATCTTCTGATTTTGAGCCTCTTAAAGATTTCATACTTTGCTCTCCAAGTACCCATCTAATACTATCTGATATATTACTCTTTCCAGATCCGTTTGGTCCTATAACTGTTGTAACTCCTGGCATAAATTCTAATACTGTTTTATCTGCAAATGATTTAAATCCTTGCATTTCTAGTCTTTTTAGATACATTTTTTCCTCCTAATTCTTGCTACCTTGCTATTATATCATAATAAAAAATTTGTCACAAGATGTAAATATAATAAAAAAACTCTAACTTAATGTTAGAGCTTTTTTACTTGTGTCTTACTTAATTCCTTTGTTCTTTCTTAGGAAGGATGGTATATCTAGGTCTTGTGAGTTTGCGTTTGAACTTGTTTCTGACATAGGTACTGATGTTATTTTCTTATCTCCCCATGCTTTTGAAACTATTTCTTCTACACCAATGCCTGACATTGGAGTTTCTTTATCGAATCCAGTTGCAATTACAGTTATAACGATTTCATCATCTAATGACTCGTCTATGGCTGTACCAAAGATTATATTTGCTTCTGGATCTACACTGCGTTGTACTAATTCAGCAGCTGTATTAATTTCTTGTAATCCTAATGATGTTGAGCCTGTAATATTTATAATTACTCCTCTTGCACCTTCTATTGAAGTTTCTAATAATGGGCTTTGTATTGCTTGCTTTGCGGCATCTTCTGCTCTATTTTCTCCTGTTGCTCTACCTATTCCCATATGTGCCATTCCTGTATTTAGCATTATTGTTTTAACATCTGCAAAGTCTAAGTTTACAAGTCCTGGGTTTGCTATCAAGTCTGATATTCCTTGAACACCTTGTCTTAATACATCATCTGCCATTCTAAATGCATCTATCATTGATGTTTTTCTATCTATTATTTGTAATAATTTATCGTTTGGTATTACAACTAGTGCATCTACTTTTGTTTTTAAACTTTCTATTCCACGTTCTGCTTGTGCAAGTCTTTTTTTGCCTTCGAATGTGAATGGTTTTGTAACTACACCAATTGTAAGTATTCCCATTTCTTTTGCTGCGTTTGCAACTATTGGGGCTGCTCCTGTTCCTGTTCCTCCGCCCATACCAGCTGTTACGAATACCATATCTGCTCCTCTTAAAGCCTCTGCTATTTCTGTCTTATTTTCTTCAGCTGATTGAGTTCCTATATCTGGATTAGCTCCTGCTCCTAATCCTCTTGTTATTTTTTCTCCTATTTGTATTTTTGTGCTAGC
>CANREW010000037.1 GCA_947629765.1 uncultured Clostridia bacterium | reverse complement strand
TACAATGATTATTAAACTGCTTTTTAAAAAATTCTTTTTGACCATTTTTTTATCTCCTCCCTTTTTACTTGGAGAAGATATAACTCCTGAAATATGGTCATAATAACAATTACAACAGATTTATATTCTAAAGTATGCAGTAAAAGTATGCAATAAAAACATGAGATATGCATAAATACTTACTTTTTAGCTTACTATATATACTTCAAAACACCCAAGTATGCAATAGGGTATGCAGTAGATTGTATATGAATAAAATTTTATAATAATATTGAAAAAAAGGTGAAAAGATATTATAATATATATAAATAAAAGATTGGAGGAAAAGAGATGCCTAAAAATGTAGATAATCAAATTCAAAGATTTGTTAAAGCAGTTCAAGAACTTCTAGGGAAAAAATTAAAAAAGATTATATTATATGGCTCATACGCTAGAGGTGATTTTAATAAAAGTTCAGATGTAGATATAATGATTTTAGCAGATTTATCTTTTGAGGAAATTGAAAATTACAGAGATCAAATTTCAGATATAGCTTATGATATAGAATTAGATACTGGTATTATTTTATCTCCTATTATAAAAGATATAAGAACATACAATAATAGAGTAAAATTTGTACCATTTTATAAAAATGTTCAAAAAGAAGGAGTTGTTTTAATAAATGAATAATGAAACAATAGAAAGCTTTACTAAATATAGATTAGATAAAGCAAAGGAAACTTTACAAACAGCTAAAAAGATTTTTGAAGATGGGAAAGATTTTACAAGTGCAAATAATAGAGCATATTATGCAATCTTTTATGCTATTAGAGCTGTACTTGCAATTGAGGAAATAGATTTTAAGAGGCATAAAGATGTTATTGCATATTTTAATAAAGAGTATGTAAATAAAGAAGTTTTTCCAAAAATGATTGGCAAAAAGATAGCTCAAGCTCAAAGAATAAGAGATGATAGTGATTATGATGATAATTATGAGCCATCTTTTGAAAAAACAGAGCAACAAATAAAAACAGCAGAAGAATTAATTAAATTAGTTGAAAATTATATTGATGAATATTATACGAAACAATAAAAAATTTTTATTATTTTATATACAATAAATATCTTTCAATTTAGTTGAGAGATATTTATTGTATAATTAAACTAACTTAGGCCTGTTATTTATATTTTTACTAGGTTTTAATTAAATTATTTTTCTAAATTTATACATTTTTCGCAGTAAATTTTATTATTTTTACACTTTTTTACTAAATATGCTTTTTAAAATCAAACAGATGTCATATTATAAATAGATTTATATTCTAAAGTATGCAATAAAACCCTAAAACGCATTTAAGTAAACGCTTTAGGGCTTATTCCATAACCTATAAAATACCAAAGTATGCAATAGGGTATGCAGTAGATATTTGTATGATTTTTAATATTCTAAACTATTCTGATCTAATAAAAAGTCATATATACTCATAGTAACTATGCCATTTTCATCACGAGTTCTTTTTATATTGTCTCTTACAATTATTATTTTTTTAAAGAAATCAAATACTTTTAGCAAAGACTTTTCTTCTTGATCTTTTTTCTCTGCAGTTCTTATTTCTAATGCAGACTGAATATAAATTTTATTATTTCCTTGGTTTGCAATAAAATCTATTTCCAACTGTTTATGAGTATTTCCATCTCTTATTTCAACAACTCCAATATCAACATTATATCCACGTTTTTTTAATTCTAAATATATTATATTTTCCATAATGTGCGATTCTTCTTGTTGCCTAAAATCTAAAAAAGAATTTCTAATTCCCATATCTGTAAAATAATATTTTTGTGGAGTTTCAATAAACTTTTTGCCTTTTACATCATATCTTCTAGCTTTTTCTATCATAAAAGCATCTTCTAAATATCCTAAATAATTATATATTGTTTTATCTGTCATAACAGAGTTTTTGTCTCTTTCTTTAAATTTATTAGATAATTTTAAAGGATTTGTTAGAGAACCAATATCGGAAGCTATTATTTGAACTAACATTTCTAGTTCCTCTTTATTCTGAATATTATTTCTTTCGATAATATCCCTCATATATACATTATTTTTTTGATTTTTCAAGTAATTCATTTTTGCATTATCAGTTTTTGCAAGCACAGCTAAAGGTAGACCACCAAACGTATAATAATCATTCCAAGCTCTTTCTTCAGATCCATCATAAACAGAATAAAATTCAGAAAATGTTAAAGGATAAACTTTAATTTCATCCCCACGTCCTCTAAATTCTGTTACTATATCTGATGATAAGAATTTTGAATTACTTCCTGTTACGTAAATATCAACATTTTTAATATGCATAAAGCCTATTAATACAGATTCAAAATCTTCAACTTCTTGAATTTCATCTAACAATATGTAGTATTTTTTATCATCTACTATTAAACTTTTTATATATTCATTTAATAAATCTGGATTTTTGTATTTTAAATTTTCTCTCTCATCTAAATCTAGTTTAATAATATGAGATTTATCAATACCTTGATTCATAAGATAAGTTTTAAAGATAGGATCTAATAAATATGATTTCCCACATCTCCTTATTCCAGTTATTATCTTTATTAATCCATTATCAATTCTATCAATTAATTGATTTAAATAATAATCTCTTTTTATTTCCATACAATCACCTTTCTAAATATACTAATTTTGTATTAATTATATCAAAACTTTTTGAAAAAATCAATTATTCATTACGAATTTTTGACGTATACGTCAAAAATTCGTAATGAATAATTGTACTTATATAAATTATACCCTATATGTATAATTTTTACACAAATCTATTCATATAGAATCTACTGCATACTCTATTGCATACTTGGGTGTTTTGAAGTATATATGGTAAGCTAAAGAGCACTATTTATCAGAGGTTTCATGTTTTTATTGCATACTTTTACTGCATACTTTGGTATATTAATTTGTTGTAACTGCTTTGTTTCATATATTCTAAGAGTTATACCTTCTCCAAGTAAAAAGGGAGGAGATAAAAAAATGGTCAAAAAGAATTTTTTAAAAAGCAGTTTAATAGTTGCATTAGTTGTAGTAATGCTTGTGACCGCATTAGCAGTAATATCAACTAAAACATTAGCAACAAATGACAATGGTTGGACAGCACGTGCACACGCTCAAACATTTGGATGGCTAGATGAAGTAACTAATATACCAGTAGTTGCTGAATTACCAAAAGTTGTCAATGCAACAGATGCATTAACAAATGCAGTAATAGGAACAACAGGAAAATCTAAGAGATTAGAAGCTCTTGATATTAATACTCCAGAAGGTGTTACATTAGAATATAGAGCACATATACAATCTTTTGGATGGCAAGAATGGAAAACAGCAGATAGTAATCTTATAGCTAAAGATGCTAAAAATCTAGATAATTCTGCAGTTGGAACAATGGGATTGCAAAAGAGACTAGAAGCACTTCAAATAGCAGTATCAGGATTAACAAATTATGATTTGTATTATCGTACACAATCTCAAACATTTGGATGGGGAGATTGGGTAAAAGCATTAGATGCAAAAGCCGAGACTAACCCTACAAAAGAAACTGCAAATAAAGATTATGCAGGAACAATGGACCAATCAAAGAGATTAGAAGCTGTTGAGATGGTACTAGTTTTAAATGAACAAGGTAAGGCAGCATTAGCAGCTAAAAAAGCAGACTTAAAAGCAGAATTAGATGCTCTATATAATGATGGAAATGGATCAAAAGAAGGATATTTACCTGAAGAAGCATATAACACAGCTGTATCAGCTATGGATAATGCTTTAACAGAGACAGAACTTCAAGATGCATTAGATGGAGCAAAAGAAGCTTTAATGGCAAATGTACATACAGTAAATTTTATTGATACAAAATTTGCTAATAACAAAAGTTTCAAGACAGATGCAGAAGGTAAATTTTCTGCAGAAAATGCACCAAAGCTAAAAGACTCGGAGGGTAAATATAGACTATTAGGATGGACAAAAGACCAAAAAACAAATAAGCTAGTTAATTTTGAAGAGGAAGTATTAGAAGATAATATCAACCTATATTCTGTATGGGTATTAAATGCAAAAGCTACAGTAAACTTACATTATGATGGAGAAAAAAATCAAGATGGTACTGAGAAAGTAGTTAAAATAGACAAATACCTAGCAGGAGATATCCTTGATTTAACTAGTGGAGACTTTGCATTAAATGCAACAGGCCCTGTAAATGTACCAGGAACAACTTATACACAAACTGGATGGTATACAGTAGAAGGTGAAGTTTCAACAGGAAAATTAACAACATATCAAATACCAGAAGCAACAGAGGTAACAGATTCAGAAGACACAGAAACAACAGAGCCAGAAACAGTAGTAGTGGATTTACATCCAACTTGGGATATTAAAGTATCATCAGTAACTGCTATGAATAATAACAGCATCAAACAAGTAATGGATAGTTTAAAAACACTACAACAAGATCAAAAACAAGAATGTGCAGAAATAAAAATAAATTCAGAAGTTAACTTAAGCACAGAGTTAACAATCCCAGAAGGGGTAAAAGTAACATTTGAGAATAAAGTAACTGTTGGAGATGGTGCTAGCCTAAGTGGAGCTGAAGAATCTATTATTATAGGAGAAAATGCAACAGTAGTTAAAACTCTTTCAAATAAAACTAACGCAGCAAAAACAACAACAGGTTTAAATGATTCTTTGAACAACGAGTTGTATGATGAAGTACAACTAACAGGAAATATAAGTGATTTAAACGCAGATATTAAGATAGCAGAAGATACAGTTGCAAAACTTGATTTAAATGGAAAAACTTTATCATTAACATCTGGAAAAACTTTCAAAAACGAAGGTGAACTAACAATAGTAAGTACAGATACATCAAGTAGTGGGGCTTTAACAAATGCTACAAATTCAACTGATGCAGTTATAACAAATGGGGAAGGTGCAACATTAACAATAGTATCTGGAAAGATAGAGAATAAATCAACAAGTGATACGACTGCTAAAGGTGCTGTTGTAAAGAATGAAAAAGGTGGAACTTTAAATATAAATGGTGGAACTATTGAAGCTAGTGGTCAAAATGGAAGAATGCCAACAGTATTAAATGAAGGTACAGCTAACATTACAGATGGTACATTTACTAGAAGCGCAAATAGTGATACACACGGTCAAGGATATTATGTAATAGTAAACCACGCTACTATGACTATTACAGGTGGAACATTCAAAGCAGAGAAATCATCAACAGCTAATGCAACATCAGCATTAATAGAAAATGGATATACAAGTGCAACAGCTGCTATAGATAATGCAGATGCTACACTAACAATAACAGGAGGAACATTTAATGGTGGAAGATATCTTGTTGCAAGTGATTACGCTGGAGTAACTACAGTAAAAGGTGGAAAATATAAAGCAAAAGAAATTTCAACTGATTATACTGCAAATAATACTACTAATGGAACAAGAGCTATATTCAAAGTAGTTGGAGAAATGAAATTAGATTTCTCAGAAGCAACTATAGGTGAAGATGGAAATTCATCAATTGATTTAGGTACTAAAAATAGTTCAAAGACTAAATTAGTATTAGTTGGAGACCAATATCTAACACCAGCTGCAAGTAAAACAACTGTTGGAGCTAAAGGTAAGTTAGAAGTACTTCCATTTAAAAATGGATTAGTAAAATATGGAGATAGTGAATTAACAGAGACAGATGTTAAGAATTTAATTGTTGTAGAAAAAGGAAGTACAGGTACAAAAGAAAAAGTACAATCTGACATAACGATACACGTTGGAGGAAAAGGAATTGATCCAAAGAATGCTGGAAAAGAATTATTAACATTATTAAAGAATTGTATAGCTCCAAAAGAAACAGTTTCTGACTTAAGTAAGGATAAAAATAAAGTTACAATAATATTAGATGGAAATGTTGAAATAGAGTCAGTAGATCCTGAACAAATAAAAAACAATTATAAATTAACAACAGAAGATTCAACTCTAGATTTAAATGGTCATAATTTAACAATAAATGCCTTGGCTGACTTTAAGAAAGATATTAAAGTAGTAGACGAGACTAAAAAAGGAAAAATCACTTTAAATAGTGCAAAAACAGGAAATATAGCATTAGACATATTTGCAGAGGGCAACTGGAAAGTTAGTGATGAAAAATTGGCTGAGATAGCTAATGCAGAACTTGGAGGAGAATAATAAAATTGTGTGAAAAAGTTAAGAATTTGCGAGTTAGAGTAGCAAAACCTTTAACTTTGTAGGCATAGCCTACAATATAACAGGGATATCGTACAAACAACGTACGGTATCCCTGCTAATATTTTAGGTATCTTACCTCAACTATCAAGATAGAGCCTTAATATTTTTATAGATATTCTAAATGCAAACTGCATTCGGATAAGTTTGTGTGGAAATGTTTTATGAAAATCCCCCAGTTTTTGCACTGGGGGATCATTATATAATTTTTTATTTTTATTTCAACTTTTTAGTTATATCAAAGTCTTAAAGATCAACTACCTTTACATTTGTTCTTTGTACGAACTCACTGAAGTTATGATCTTTTAATAAGCTACCTAGAACTTTGATAGCATCTTCTTTTCCTTCCACATAGCAATCCTTTAACGTATTCAACTCTAAAGAATATATACGAATAGCGTCTTCACTAGTACTTATATAAGATCCACCAGTTACCTCAAACTTATCACCTTTTGCAGCAGTCCAGATACATACTTTTTTAGATTTAATTGTTACGTTGTTTAAATGTGCTACATTTCCGCCTAGTGGATTGTATTTGTCATAATTACCATTTTGTAAATAAATACCCATTCCTTCTGATGTTATGTTCGTACCATCCAAAGTGATTGAAGAATATTGTGAACCTGAGTATATAGCTGAAGATAGTGATCCATTGTCAGTCTCTACTGTAATACTTCCACCAGTCATTACTAAATCGTTAAATGGATCAGTATGGATGTAGATTCCAACCTGTTTAGCTTTAACCTCAACATCAGTTAATTCTGTCGTGATTGCTTTAATAGCATTCTTTCCAGATATTTGTAATGCCCTTGGGTCATTGGCTGTTCCGTTAGATTCTATCTTTCCACCCTTCATAACTAAGTGTCCATTTGTTGAAATTCCACTGTGTCCTACTATATCAACATTCTCTAAATTTAGAGTTGCAGTTGAATTTGCTCCACTGTTAATAGCAAATTTTGTACTAGTAGATGGGATTTCAACTACACCATTCTTTAGTGTTAAATCGCCGTTATTAGTTATGAAAGAATTACTTGTATCATTACTCTTTAAAGTGTTCTTTCCTAAATCTACTGTTAGATTCCATCCTTCGTCTAATGTTATATTAGTAGTTTCTGTTATAGTTTGTGGCTCTTCCATCTCAGGTACTTTGATTTCATATTTTAAAGATTTAGCACTGTTTTTGTCATTAGTATTAATTCCATTTAATATGGTTGTTGCTCTTGGGAATTTTGTTTTAAATTCATTTGTGTCTGCTGCCTTTGGTGCATATACTACAGTTCCTGTTCCTTTTAGTGTTAGATTTTTTTGTTCTTTTTCTAAGACTAATGTACCATTTACTGTTACAGGAGCTGTATTTTTAATCGTATCAGTTACAGTTAAAGTTTTTCCAACTGGTACTGTTAATGCGCTGTTTATTTTTGCTACTTCAATTTCTGTTGTAGATTCATCACTTAGAAGTTCATCTAAAGTTTTAGTTTCTTTATGCTCACATAATGTACAAGTTCTCTCTAAAGATCCATCATCTTTTTCTGCAACAGGAGCCCATTCACCATATGTGCAGTTCTCTGTTTGAATTTCTACTTCTTTATATTTTAATGTATGTGTTCCGTCATTATTTGATTCATAGCTGAAATCATTTGCTGAGACTACTGCTAATTCAATAGCTTCTATTCTTAAACTTTTTCCTTCTGTTCCAGCAAATTCATTAGAAGCTGCATCTAC
>CANREW010000036.1 GCA_947629765.1 uncultured Clostridia bacterium | reverse complement strand
CTTTCCATCCATATGTTTGAACATGTGCTTTATATGTAAAAACTGGTTTATCGGTTTCTACAGCAGCTAATGATATTGTAGGTATTACTGGTAATATCATAGCTATTGCTACAAGTACTATTAAACTGCTTTTTAAAAAATTCTTTTTGACCATTTTTTTATCTCCTCCCTTTTTACTTGGAGAAGGTATAACTCTTAGAATATATGAAACAAAGCAGTTACAACAAATTAATATACCAAAGTATGCAGTAAAAGTATGCAATAAAACCGTAAAATATGCATAAACACTTACTTTTTAGCTTGCCATATATACTTCAAAACACCCAAGTATGCAATAGAGTATGCAGTAGATTGTGTATATTTTTTTAATGTTGATATAAAATTTTATTTATGATATATTAAATATATAAAAACTTATTTTTTAGGAGATTATATATGAGTGAAAAAGTATATAGTATAGAAGAGATTAAAATAATATTAGATAAATTGTTAAAAAATGCTCCTGTATATTCTGTTGTATTATTTGGTTCGTATGCTAAAAATACAGCTGATAAACATAGCGATATAGATTTAATTATTGATACAAAACAAGTTTTGATGGGATTTAAATTATATAGTTTAATTACAAAAATTGAAGAAACATTTCAAAAACAAGTAGATGCTTTTGAAAAATCAGAAATTATTAAAAATTCTAAGATAGATAAAGAAATTAAAAAAACTGGAATTGTAGTATATGAAAGATAAATAATAATTGTACATGATTATGAAGGTATTAATTTAACAAGTATATGGTATATTTTAAATAATGATATTATTGAACTAGAGGAAAATTTAAAAAGAATTTTAAATCTTGAAAAATAATAAGTAATATTTAAAATCATAAACGCCAATTTTTATAGGTGTTTATGACTTTATTTTTATATTAAAACACTCCAAGAAGTTTATTTGACACTCTAAGTGTGATATTATTACGTTATAAAGTTTTACAAGAAGGAGTGAAAAAATATGATTACAAGAACAAACAGAAGAGTCAAATCGGTGGGAAACCGGTGAACGGAACATTGTATTATAGCGAGGTATTGCAACTATGGGTTTTTCAATGCATGATAGATGGTACAAGAAAAACAATCAAGCAAAGAAAAAAAGAATCTGTCAAAGAATTTAAATCAAGAGTTCTAAAATTGAAAAACGATTTAAAGCAAGGTAGCTATATAGGTACAACAGATAAAACTTTTATAGAGATTTTAAGAGAATATGTAGAGAATAAGTACAACACTAATAAAGTGACTTCTCGTACATACAAAAGAGATCTTGAGGCAATAAAACAAATAGAAAATAATTGCCAAGAGATAATAAATATGCCAATACAAAAGATAACGGCACAAGATATTAGAAAAGTATTGCCTAATATAACAAAATATAGCAACAATACTATCAACAAAATTTATAGGTTTATGAATAAAACTTTTAGAATAGCTGTATCAGATAGACTAATTTTATTTAATCCTATGAATAACGAAAGTATAGAAAAGCCAAAATCAACTCTAACTGACAAAAAAACTGAGGCTTTAAGTTTAGAAGAACACAAGAAATTATTAAAAATTTTAGAAAGGGGTGATCATAAATATAAATATATAGTTTTGATGCAATTATATACAGGATTAAGAATCGGAGAAGTTTTGGCATTAAGTGATGACTGCATAGATTATAGAAAAAATACTTTAACTATATATAGAACACTTACTCAAGATGAGAATTACAATATGATTATGGGAAAGACTACGAAAACAGAGACTTCTAAAAGAACTTTGATAATTGATAAGAAAGTTAGAAGAATATTACAAAAAGCTCAAGAAAAAAGGGATTTATTAAAAGCTAATAGTAAGGAACATTCTGATTTGATTTTTTATGATTTTAGTAAAGACCGTTATATTACCCCATCAGATATCAACTATTATTTGCGTAGATTAAACAAAAAAGAACATATTGCTAAACATTTGCATACTCATATGTTAAGGCATACATATGCAACAAGATGCATAGAAAGTGGAATGCAAGTTAAGGCATTACAACAAATTTTGGGGCATAAAAAAGTAGAAATTACTCTTGACATTTATACATCTGTTTTTAAGGAATTTAACCTAAGTGAAATGGAAAAAGTTTCAAATTATTTAGAAAAACAAGGATTATAGAAATATTTTATAGTATAAAAATAGACGATGTATCAATTAATTTATTTCATCGCCTATTTTTATTTAATAAAGATTAGTTATTTTTAATATATTTAGTAGCACTTGCTGCTCCAATACGTTTTATACTACCGCTTTTTACCATCTTTCCTAAAACAACTTCTACAGTTGTAGGACTTACATCAGGAAGTATTTTGCAAATTTCAGCTTTAGATATTGGAACTAAACTATTTAAAACAGTTGCTTCTATTCTCGCTGTTTTAGTAACTTTGTTACTATTTACAATATTAAATCTTTTGTCTAATTCTTTATAACACATATAAAGTGTAAATAGGAAATTTTTTATGAAAGGTACATAATTATTTTTTCCATTTTCCCAATCGACAGAAGACTGTTTTAAAGATTCATAATAGTATCCTTTAGTGTTATTAATTTGTTCCTCAAAAGATATATATTTTCCTGCATCAAATCCATTTTTATATAAAAGGAGCAATGATAATAGCCTAGACATACGACCATTTCCATCACTAAATGGATGTATGCATAAAAAATCTAAAATAACACATGGAACAAGTAACAATTGATTAATATTTGAATTTCCTCTAGCTTCCATATATGCAAACACTAATTGTTTTACAGCCTCTGGTGTTTCTTTGGCTGATGTAGGCATAAATCGTAATTTTCTATTTCCTTCTTCATCTTCCTCAATAATATAATTATCATTTGTTTTATATTTTCCAGCATTTTCATAGGTAGTATAATTCATCATAACCTCATGTAATCTTAATATTGTTTCTTCTGTAAAATCTAAATTACTGTATTCTAAATGAATTATATTTAAAGCATCTCTATATCCTGCAATTTCAGCCTCATTATGATTCAAAGGTTTACTACTTTGATTTACAATTTCTTCTATGCGTTTATCAGTTGTAATAATACCTTCAATAGCATTAGAACTCTTAACAGATTGTACTTTAGCGATTTTTTCAAGTTCTGTAAATATTTTTTTAAATTCATCTTTTCTAATATTAGAGGCTGTTTTAAAAGAGTATATTGACGATGTTAAATTGATTAGATCTGCTGGTAATACTCCATTCTCTAAAAAGGAATAACTAAATTTTCTCATACTTCCTCCTTGCATTATATGCACATTGCAATCTTATTTATATGCATATAATTTATTCTATCTGCATATATTTTAACATTTTTTATGCAGATAGTCAATACTATTTGCATATTTTAGTATTTGCATTATGCAGTAAAATATTTTATAAATTAAATAAAAAATATACACAATCTACTGCATACCTTATTGCATACTTGGGCATTTTGAAGTATATATAACAAGCTAAAAAGCAAGTATTTATGCATATTTCATGTTTTTATTGCATACTTTTACTGCATACTTTGGTATATTAATTTGTTGTAACTGCTTTGTTTCATATATTCTAAGAGCTATACCTTCTCCAAGTAAAAAGGGAGGAGATAAAAAAATGGTCAAAAAGAATTTTTTAAAAAGCAGTTTAATAATTGCGTTAGCTGTTATAACAGCTTTAACAGTAGCAGCAATGTTACCAAATAAAGTTTCAGCAGCTAGCAATGATAGTGAAACCGTATCTTTAACATATAGTGCACATATGCAAACTTACGGAGATGGAAGCGTAGTTAAAGCAGGAAGCGAAGTAACTGAAACACCTACATCATTTGCTGGTGTTACTGGTGAATCAAAGAGAATGGAATCTTTAACTATGGCATTTGAAGGACCAACAGGAGTATCATTAAAATATCAAGCACATGTTCAAGGACTTGGATGGACAACAGAAGTTCCAGTAACAAAAGAAGGAACTACTTTTGTAGGAACAAAAGGCCAATCTAAGAGAGTTGAAGCTGTTAAGATAACAGTTGTTGGCTTAGATAAATTAACAAATGCAGGTTATGAAATCAAATATCGTGCACACGTACAAGGAGAAGGATGGCAAGACTGGGTAACAGCAGATGCTAATAAATATAATGAAACAGAGAGAAACTTTGCTGGAACTAAAGGTGAATCAAAGAGAATAGAAGCTATCGAAATAGTGCTTGTACATGTACATAATAATCAATATGTATACACAGGACCAGATAATGATCCACATCATATAAGAACATGTAACCTATGTGGAGAAGTAGTTACAGAGCCATGTGAATATGGTGAGTGGGATTCAACAGACGGAACAAAAGCAGTAAGAGTATGTGCATGTGGTCATAAAGAAGAAAAAACATTAAAAGCAGTATTAAACGATGAATCAGTAACAGAATTAGAAGTATCAAAAGTAAATACTACATTGACAGTACCTGCAGGAAAAACATTAATAGTAGGTGATGATGCTGAAACAGAATGTTTAGGAACATCAGCAGTAGTAACAGTAAAAGGAACACTAGTACTAAAAGGAACAACAAATGACACTACACAATTAAAAGGAAATGGAACAGTAATTTGGGCACCAGAACTAGAAAAAGAAACAGACTTCGCAGAAGTATTCCCTAATACACAATTCTTAAAATTAAGTGGAGATAAATTAGATAAAGATAATAGTGCTGGAGAAGCAAAAAATCTAAAATTTGAAATAAGAGTACCAGAATTAAGCAAACCTCAAACAATTACAGATTCAGATAATGCAGCATTAACATTAGGAAAAGGATGGAATGTAACAATAGACTTAGGAAAGAATACATTAGCAACTGGTTCAAGTCAAACAAGCGGATTACTTGTAAATAAAGGAAATTTAACAATAAAGAATGGAACATTAAAAGATACAACAAGTACAACTGGAAATTATACAATAAAGAATGGTGTGACAACTGAAGCAAAAGATGCAGCATTAACATTAGAGAATGTAAAAATAGAATCAAAAGATAGAGGAATTTCAACAATAGGAACATTAAGTATGACAGATTGCGAAATAAAAGGAACTAAAGCTAACAATAGCGTAGGTTTAAGTGTAGGATATTCAGACGCTGTAAATGGCGAACAAGGAGAAATGAATAAAAAGCCAGTAACATTAGTAAATGTAAAAATAAGCGGAGTAGATTGCGGTGTAATAGCTCATTCAAAAAATGCAAGCATGACATTAACAAATTGTAATGTAGAAGCGACCAAATTTGCATTACACACAAATGCAAAGAGTCCAGCAACAAATAATACATTTATAGTAACAGGAGGAACATACAAAGTAACAGACCCAAACGGTTCCGTAGCATATTTAGCAGCAACAGGAAAATCAACTTTCAGTAATTGTACATTAGAAGGTGCAAATGGAATTGAAACAGCAGGAAGTGCTCTAACATTAGATGGAGTAACAGTAAATGCAACAGGTACAGCAAACAATGATGGAAAAGGAACAGTAGAACAAGGAAAATCAACAGCATCGGGAAGTGCAGTAATATTAAAGGTATGTAGTGGATATGGAGATTCAAAAGCAAAAGCTATAAATCTAACGGTAACAAATTCAAAATTGACAAGTAAGAATGGATATGTAGTAAATGTTGCAGCAGCAACTATTCTAGGTTCAAATGTAGAAAAAATAAACATTTCATATGATCAAAATACATTAAGTAAATGGGATGGAAAACTTGGTTTTCAAGTAATTGCTGATACATTAAAAGACAAAACGACAAGTTCATATGTACAAGAAACAGCTGAATAATAAATACTATTATAAAAATGACCTTGAATAATCAAGGTCATTTTGTTTTTATATAAAATCACTTTATTTATTTTATTCCTCTGTACCAAATGTAGTATTTGTTATACTTTCTACCGACGTTGCTACTCTTTGTACTCCTTTGGCACCATTTGAATCTCTATAAGAAACGTCATCATACGAAATGTTTACTGATTTTACTGCAGCGTTCAAAGTATTATTTTCACCAACTACATCTACAGCATATCCTTTAGAACTTGTTAATTTTGAATTTGTTACTGTTAGATTTATTCCAGGTTTACTTCCATAATTTGAACGTAGTTTTAATATTACCGCACTTCCTGTAGCAGTTGTTTGACCATTTCCAGCAGTTGGAGTTTCTACAAATGCACCAGAAGCGTTAATTGTAACTCCGTCTAATGTCAAATCTGTTCCTGTTGTTTCTATACCGTTAGGGCCAGTCAATGTACAATTTGTGAATGTGTGGTTTCCTGTTGCTGCTAGGTATGCAACTGTTCCTTTTGAAGTAAATGTTCCTCCATTTACAGTAAATGAATTGTTAGCCGCAGAACTTTTTGCATTTGTATGTAATGCAAAGGCGCCAGTAGATGTAATATTGACATCACTTAACGCTATAGCTGCGTTTATTGCATGTACGTATATACCGGCATTTACGTTAGTCATAGTTACATTATTTAATGTTACTGGGTATTTTTTCATATCAATAGGGCTAGCATTAAATTCCAAAGTAGAAGTATATCCTACTACCAAACCTGCACTATTTTCATTCTTTTTACCAGTTATTGTACAATCCTTCATATTTAGTATTCCTTTAGTTGCAACTCCACGACCGTTTGTATTTATAGTTACTCCCTCTAATGTTAATGTTCCTGGCTTGTCGCTATCTCCTTTATTAACAATTGCATAAGTATCTTTACCTGCAGTTTGTGCGTTATATGTTAGTGTTCCATTTTTTATTGTTAAATTTCCTTTATTTACAAATAAAGCATTTTCTGATAATTTATTTGTTGTTATTTCATTTTTTCCTAAATCTAATGTAATGTTATATCCTTCTCCTATTGTGATTTGCTCAGTACTTGTTAATTTTTGTGATTCAGAAAGCTCAGGCAATTTTATTTCATAGTTTAATGTTTTCTTTGCGTTAGATAGTCCACTACTTAATTTTAGATAATCAAGTAATTTTCCACAATTTGATGTAAATTCGCTCTTAGTGTTCGCCTCAGGCGCCCATATAACTGTTCCTTTTCCTGTTAGCGTAGCACTTGAATTCGACTGTCCTGTTAGAACTAAAGTACCAATTACCTTAACATTAGCATTACTTTCTAATTTTTCAGCGGTTAAGGTTTTTCCTTCTGGTATTGTTAGTTTACTATTTACTTCATCTACATCTACTTCTGTAATTGTTTCATCGTTTAAAACTTTTTGTAGTGTGGTACTTTCTTTATGCCCACATAAACATTCTCTTGTTGCATTTGTTCCGTCTGTTGAGTTCCAATCACCATATTCACATGGCTCTGTAACTACTTCATTACATATTGTACATTTTCTTATATGATATGATACTCCATCTTTTACTTCTTTATGTGTGTAAGTATTTTGATGTACATGTACAAGTACTATTTCAATAGCTTCAATTCTTTTTGATTCTCCTATTGTCCCAGCAAAATTTATTTCTTCCTCATTATATGCTTTATCATCAGCTGTCATCCAATCTTGCCATCCTTCTCCTTGTACATGTGCACGGTACTTGATTGCATAACCTGCTTTTGTTAATTTTTCTAGTCCAGCTACTGTTATTTTAACTGCTTCAACTCTTTTAGATTGACCTTTTGTTCCTACAAAAGTAGTTCCTTCTTTTGTTACTGGAACTTCTGTTGTCCATCCAAGTCCTTGAACATGTGCTTGATATTTTAATGATACTCCTGTTGGTCCTTCAAATGCCATAGTTAAAGATTCCATTCTCTTTGATTCACCAGTAACACCAGCAAATGATGTAGGTGTTTCAGTTACTTCGCTTCCTGCTTTAACTACGCTTCCATCTCCGTAAGTTTGCATATGTGCACTATATGTTAAAGATACGGTTTCACTATCATTGCTAGCTGCTGAAACTTTATTTGGTAACATTGCTGCTACTGTTAAAGCTGTTATAACAGCTAAAGCGATTATTAAACTGCTTTTTAAAAAATTCTTTTTGACCATTTTTTTATCTCCTCCCTTTTTACTTGGAGAGAGAATGAGCC
>CANREW010000035.1 GCA_947629765.1 uncultured Clostridia bacterium | reverse complement strand
GTAAACCTCCCTCCTTCGTACTAATGTTATATCCGCTACTATGATTATATAACATTTAACAAAATACTACAATAGTAGATTTAAAATTTCATTTTAAATTTCAATTACAATTTTATTACAAAATTATTACAATTGTCAACACTTTTTTTGTTTATTTTACAAAATTTTTGCAAGTTCCTCGTGTCTCTTGATTTTAGCGGTTGTTGTCTTTATTAGAGGTTCTGTTGTAACTATTATATCCCTAACATATTTGTACGCAGGCATTTTTTTATTAATTTCCTTTACTTTCTTTTTTAATATTTCGTAAATTTCTGCTTCATCTCTAGTCTTGTACATTTCTTCTGTTACTTCTGGGTCATATACAATTTTTGCACAAACTTTACAATCTCCATCGGCTTCAGGCTTTCCATATACCATGCTTTCTGATACGCCTTCAATTCTATTTATTAAACTTTCTATTTCTTCCGGGAATACATTCTTACCATTTTTCAAAACTATAACGCTTTTTTCTCTTCCTGATATGAATATAAATCCATCTTTATCTATATATCCTATATCTCCTGTTCTAAACCATTCACCATCAAATGCTTCTTTGTTAGCTTCGTCGTTTTCATAGTATCCAATCATTACACTTGGTCCTTTTATTTGAATTTCTCCAACTCCATTTTCATCAGGGTTACCTATTCTTGCTTCTAGGCTTGGAAATACTGGTCCAACAGATCCTAATCTATATACAAAATCTGTATTTGCAGCTACTACTGGAGCTGTCTCTGTTAAGCCATATCCTTGTATTAATCTTATACCAAGCTCGTTATATCCTCTTTCTACTTCTGGATCTAATCCTGCAGCTCCACTAACAAATAGTCTAACTCTTCCTCCAAGTGTTTCGTGTATTTCTTTGAACAATTTCTTTCTTACATCAATATGTACTTTTGATAGCATATTGCTTATCTTTAATCCTTTTTTTACCGTTTCTAGTTTTCCTTTCTTTTCGATAGCTTTTAATAATTTTTTATACATATTTTCATATAATATTGGAACAGAAACCATAACAGATACTTTAAATTCTTTAAGATTATCTGCTATATGTTTTATTCCTTCGCAAATTACAATTTCTGTACCTTTATACATTGGATATAAAAATCCTACTGTACATTCAAATGCATGGTGCATTGGTAGGAATGATAGCATAGTATCTTTGTCATTTATATCAAGGACTCTTGCTATATCCATTAGATTTGCACATATTATTCTATGAGATAATTGTACTGCTTTTGCAGCTGAGGTTGTTCCTGATGTAAATAGCATCATATCCATTGCTTCTGGATCTATTTCAGCATCTAAAAAGTTTCTATCTCCTTCTGAAATTAAGGTCTTACCTCTTTGTATCAATTCTTTAAATGAATAAACTCCATCTTCATGCTTTTCTAGATCCATATTAATTAAGCTTTTTAATTTTCCTTTTCCATCTTCTTTTGCTCTCTTCATTATCTCGTCATATTTTCCTGAATAGCATATTGCTTCTATTCCAGAACGTTCTATTAAGCTTCTTATTTCATTTTCTGGTAAAGCTTTATCAAGTGGAACTACTATTCCTGTTCCACAAGTTACTGCAAGATATGCAATTCCCCATTCATATCTGTTTTCTCCAATTACACCTATTCTTTTTCCTTTTAGTCCTAACTTTATAAATGCTGTACCTAGTGCATCTACCATTTCTCTATATTCTTTATGTGTTATTATGCTAAATTCTCCTTCTACATCTGTTTTAAATCTATATGCTGGTCTGTCTCCATATAGTTCTCCTGATTTTTTTAGCATATCTTTTAAATCTCTTATTTCCATAATTTCATGTACTTGTTTTTGCATAGTAATTATCATTCCTTTCTCTTATGCATTTGAAACTATTTTTATCTAAATTTTGATATTAACAATTATATTATTTAATAAAAAAATATGCAAGTTTTTTTAAAAACTTTGCATATTTCTGACCGCTCATTCGGTTTTGATTTATTTATTATTTAATTACTTTTTACATTACATATAATAATATACATAAGAAATGTAAGAAGTTTGCTAAGCAAATTGATATATGAAAAATTGAATGAATATACTTATGCTTTTTTCCTATTCCATAAAGCACAGCTCCTATTGTATATATGATTCCTCCTGCAAGTAATAGAGCAAAACCACCTGTTCCTAACAATTCTGGAAGTTTGTGTGCTCTTGCTATTATGCACCATCCCATTCCTAGATAGCATATCATAGAGAATTTTTTATATTTTTTCAAATCTATTGAATTTAAAACGATTCCAAGGATTGCTATTCCCCATATAAGTCCAAATATTGTCCAACCTACTACTGGATCATCTTCTCTTAATGTGCATAATGTAAATGGCGTATATGAACCTGCAATGAGTAAAAATATTGAGCAATGGTCTAATACTTGAAAGACTTTCTTTCCTGTTGTGTTTGGTCTAAGTCCGTGGTATATACTTGACATAGTATAAAGTAAAATCATTGTTACACCAAATATTGCTCCACTAACAATTCCATATACATTATGATGTATCGCAGCCATAACTACACATAGAACTGTTGCAATAACTCCTAATGCTCCGCCTACTATATGCGTTGACATATTAAATATTTCCTCACCTTTTGTGTACTTAGGAAGTATTCTATCTCTTAATTTTACTCTATTCATATTTCCTCCAAAATGTGATAATCTAGTTTTCTATACTAGATTATCACATTTTGAATAACCTGTCAATAATTTTATCATATATTTAATAATATTTAATTAACCTTTAAAACTCTAAGTGAATTAAATACTGCAATAACAGTTACTCCTACATCAGCAAATACAGCTTGCCACATATTTGCTACACCAAATGCACTTAAAATTAATACCAATACTTTAATTCCGATTGCTAAATATATATTTTGATATGCAACATTTAATGTTTTTTTAGATATCTTAAGTAATTTCTCTATTTTTGAAGGCTCATCTGTCATAATTACAACATCTGCTGCTTCTATCGCAGAATCTGCTCCGAAGTCCACCCATAGCAATTCCTACATCTGCTCTTGCAAGAACTGGTGCATCATTGATTCCATCTCCTACAAAAGCAACTTTTCCTTTTTTGCCTTCCATTATTTTTTCTAATGCCTCTACTTTTCCATCTGGCAATAATTCTGAATATACTTTATCTATATTTATATCTTTTCCAATTTTTTCTGCAACAGATTTTAAATCTCCTGTTAGCATTACTGTTTCTTTTATATTCTTTACTTTTTTAAGATTTTCAATCGCAATTTTTGCATCTTCTTTTATTTCGTCAGAAATAACTATATATCCTGCATATTTATTATCTATTGCAACATTTACTATAGTCCCAATTTCTTCTTTATATTCTTTTGGAAATCCCATCTTTTCCATAAGTTTATGATTTCCTACACATATATTTTTATTATCGACATTCGCTGAAACTCCAAGTCCTGATATTTCTTCTACATTATCTATCTTAGATATATCTATATCTTCTGAATATGCTTCTTTTATTGAATTTGCTATTGGATGATTTGAATAATATTCAGTGTAAGCTGCTAATTTTAGTATTTCTTCTTTTGAATATTCACTTGATGTAACTATTTTTTGTACTTTAAATACACCTTTTGTTAAAGTTCCAGTCTTATCAAAAACTATTGTATCTACTTTTGTAAGTGCTTCTAAATAATTTCCACCCTTTACTAATATTCCGGGTTTTTGATGCTCCTCCAATTCCACCAAAGAAACTAAGTGGAATTGATATTACAAGTGCACAAGGGCAAGATACAACTAAAAATATTAATGCCCTATGTAGCCACATTGCAAAATCTGCATTCTCTAGTATGATATTTGGAATTATGCAAATTAAAAGTGCTATTCCTATTACACTTGGTGTATAATATTTTGCAAACTTTGTTATAAAGTTCTCTGTATGTGCCTTTTTTGAGCTTGCATTTTCTACTAAATCTAATATCTTTGCAACAGTAGATTCTCCGAATTCTTTTGTAACTTCAACAGTTATCATTCCACTTATATTAATGCATCCACTTAATACTTCTTCTCCTTCGCAAACTTCAAGTGGTACTGATTCGCCTGTTAATGCTTTTGTATCAAGTGTTGATTTTCCGATCTTTACAATTCCATCAAGAGGAATTTTTTCTCCTGGTTTTACAATAATAATATCTCCCACCTTTACTGTTTCCGGAGATACTTTTTCTACATTTTCTCCTCTTTTTAAATTAGCATAGTCTGGTTTTATTTCCATTAAATCACTTATAGATTTTCTTGATTTTTCTTCTGCATATTCTTCGAATAATTCACCTATTCTAAAAAATAGCATTACAGAAACCGCTTCCGGATATTCACCAATTGCAAATGCACCTATTGTTGCAATGCTCATTAAAAAGTGTTCATCAAATATTTTTCCTTTACCTATATTTTGTATTGATTCTACTATTACATCAAATCCTACTATTAAATATCCGAATGATATATAATACTAAACTTACACTTTTTTCTTCTACAAACATGCCAATAATCAAAACTATGGCTGATATAATTATTTTCGTTAGTTCTTTTTTATTTAGTTTCATTATCTTTATCCTTTCTACCCTAATATATTACTATTGAAATCTTCTGAATAAAGTTACTACTTCATCTACTATTTCTACATTTCCTTTTTCTATATCACTTAAAATACAGTTATACATATGATTCTCAAGTATATAATTTGCTAAACTTTTAATAGATTTATTTACTGCTGATAACTGTATCAAAATATCGTCACAATATCTATCTTCTTCAACCATTTTCTTTATACCATGTATTTGTCCATCTATTCTATTTAATCTTGTATTTATTGTTTTTTTCACATCTTCTGGTCTATATATGTTTTCTTTATTCATAATTTAAGTCCCCTTTCTATTTTTATATTATATACCCCTTAGGGTATATTGTAAATAGGAGGGTATATAAAAAAATTACTACAACTAGCTTAAATTTAGTTGTAGTAATTTTTTTATTCTTCATTTTTCTTTTTATCTACTTTTTCTTTCTTTATAAATTTTTTCTTAATCTTTTCTTTGATTACTTCTTTATTGATCTTTTCTTTTCTTTTTTTATTTTCTTTAATTTCTCCTTTATTAGCATTTTCTTCTCTTTCTTTATTTTCTTTTGTTCTTATCTTATGCGTTACAATTATTATAAGCACTGCTACACCAAAAAGACCTAAAACAGTTACTATTATTACTATCACTGTTTTATAGCTTATTCCCGGAGTCATAGTTTCATCTAAATATACACTTCCTATATATTCTTCTAGATTTTCATCTGTAAGTAACGTTTTTTCACTTATTTCATTATAACTTTCAATCGCTATTTTTCTTAATTCTTCTGGCATTTCAAATACATATCCTTTAAGTTCATAAGAAAATTCAGATTGTTTCTCCTCCTGTAACTGTTGCAACTTATTATATGTATCATTTGTTAATCTTACTATATACATATATCCTTCTTTGTCGATTGCAAAATAATATTGCAATTTTTCATCTTCAATAGCAAAATTATAAGGAACATAAGCTAGATCTATTTTTGCATATTCTCCTTCATTATCTTGACTATTATATATCAATTCATGTAAGCTTTTTGCTTCTTTCTTGTTGCTATTTCCTATGAATACAGCTATTGCAATTAATATAGCTAAGGCAATAATTATTGCAAGAGTTATTATTATTTTTTTATTAAACTTAAAAATTTTATTTTTCTTTTCCTCTTCCATGATTTCCTCCTAAATTTTTTTGCCTTAATATTCTATTTTTCTAGGCCTTTCTTCATTTGATTAATCTCTGCCTTCAAAGCTTGTATTTCTTTTTCTAGTTCTACTATTTTTCCATCTTCTTCTATCTTAAATGCTGAATTATCATAATATATATCATTTTCAACTATTTGATCAATTTCTTCTTGTGTAAAAGATTCGCCTATTGCAGATTGGTCAATTGTCAATTCTATTTTAGATAGGCCATATTTATTTTTAACTTCTAATAATTTGCTTAGTTGTTCGTCATTTATCTTCTGACCTATTAAAACAACCCTCAATGTATTATTCTTTACATCTAAATTAGTTTTTAAAACTTTTGTGCTATCAAATACAAATTCAGAGCTTATATATTTATCAACATTTTTTCTTATAAATGTATCATTTGCTATATTTACTGCAAATATTACACTTGGAATAATCATTATGATACAAAAGGCGGTTCCTAGAATTTTTGTACGAATTGCTTTTTTATTATTTATATTTTCTTTTACAGGTATTTTTAATATTTTAGTAACAATTAATGCTGTTAACCCTATAAAAAAGCTATTGATTAAAAATAAGTAAATTGCACCAGCAAAATGTTCAATATTTCCTGTTGCTATTCCAAATCCTGCTGTACATATTGGAGGCATCAAAGCTGTTGCAATAGATACACCAGGTATTACATTGCTTTTTTCTTTTCTTGTTATTCCAATTATACCTGCAAGTCCACCAAAAATTGCAATTAAAACATCCCATATTGTTGGATAAACTCTGTTCAATATCTCTGAAGTTTCTGTTTTTATTGGAGATATTAAAAAGTAAATTGTTGATGTTATTAGAGCAATAACAATTTGCAGACTTAAATTTGTTAGTGCAGTTTTTGTGAGTTTAATATTATTAGTTGCTATACCATAACCAATAGCAATAATTGGTCCCATTAATGGTGATATTAGCATTGCACCTATTATTGTTGCTATTGAATTCATGTTTAAGCCTATACTTGCTATTACTATTGATAGTATTAATATACACATATTAGTTCCATAAAGGTTTGCTCCACTAATTATCCCTTCTTCTATTTCTTCATAACTTGCTGAATCTGCTTTCAATGAAAAAATGCTTTTCATCTTATTAAAGAATCCTTGTTTTTCGTTTAATTCTTCCATAATTTCCTCCTAAATTTTTCTGCCTTAATATTATACACTATTTTTTATTATTTTTCTAGACTTCAATATATATATAATAATGGGTAACATTAGATTGTCACCCATTATTATTTCTATGAAGAGTAAAATTTAATCTACTCTTCTGTGGGCCAATAGTTATTGTCCCTTAAAGGAGCATCTATATCTGCATCCTGTACATTTCTCTGTGCTTGGTTCTTCCCAAGGTTCGAGATAACAGTGAACAGATATACCTCTTTCGACACGTTTTTTTATCTGTTCTTGTCTTTTACGTGCCTTCTTCTCTTGCCAATCCTGCCGAGCTACATAAGAAGCATAGTAGATCTTTTTAGCTCGTTTTTCTTTCTGTGCCGGACTATTTCGCTTTTTTTGCTGTTCTTGTGCCCGTTGTTTGCGTGACATTAAAAGCCCCTCCTTTATTATAATTAATTTACTAAATAAAGTAAATTAATTATAATATAACATAATTTAGAAATTATTTCAACTTGTATATTAATTTGGATAGTCTGAATATTAAAGATTCTTCATTTTTTAGTATCCTTTATTTTTAAATTTTTCTGATTTTCTTTTTCTAATTGTTTTAAGCTCTTTTCGGGTGTTGGTAAATTTTCTGGCATAGTTCCACCTGCTTCTTTAATTGCTTTTCTAACTATTTTTCCTATTTTATTATGAGTATCACAGGCTTTCTTTTCAGTATTTACCTTATCTCTTTTTAATCTTGATTCAGTTTGAGTGATGCGGAATAAATTAGCTGCAAGTTCCTCACTTCCCATATTATCTAAAATATCCTCTCTATATCTTAAACCTTTTCTTTTAGCAATATCATCAGCAGTTTCTCCATTATATAATCCTTTATATCCACTATTATGAAATTTGTCAAAATTTTTTACTCCTGCATTTTTTGCTGCTTGATTTAGTGAATAGTTGCCTCTTCTTGTTAAATCTCTTTGGTAAAATCTTTTTTCATCTTCTGTTAACATGCTATATTCTTTCTCGTTAATTTCTTGTTTTCTAGTTTGAACTGCAAAATATGTTTGTGCAAGTGCAACAATTTTTAGCCTTGGATTAGCATTTTGAGCTATTAGATAACAAGCATATCTTGTTAATCTATAATCTTTTTGTTCTCTTTTAGCACTAGAACCTATTTCTACCATTTTGTTGCTAACAACAAAATGGTCAATATGACTTATTTCAGAGTTTTCGCAAGCTATCTTTGCCTTTTCAATTACTGCATCAAAATATCTCCAATCTTTATAGCTTAAAACTTTCATTAATTCTCTTGCATACCAAAATTCAACTCCATTCTTATCAATATGTTTAATACTTTCAAATGTTTTACTACTTTTGTCCATTTCATTCATAAATATCAGCTCCTTTTCTAAAAACTTAATAACAGTGTTTTTGTTAAATAATCAATGTAGATATTATTATAAAACATTTGTTTGTAAATGTCAATCATTTTTCTTATGCTTTTTAGATTTTTGATTAAATTCCTAAAAGAGATTTTTTATAGAAATTGATACTTTTTTCGAAACAAGGAGCACTATATACTCTCTAAAAAATTGTTAGTGAACAAAGTTAACGATTTTTTCGCGAAATGACGAGGAGCAACGATTATCACATTGTGAATTTTTGAAAAAAATGTCACAAGCGATAGTTCGTTTGCGACGAGTTTGGCTGGGGTGGTAAGATTCGAACTTACGCATGTCGGAGTCAGAGTCTTTTTAACTGTTTTATATATGTTATCATTTATTGTTATATAACATCTTTTAAAATGGCTCAAACTCAAACAATTTTACCCCAGATTTTATCTAACTTAATATTTAACGCTAATTATAAGATAACATATTTTTTATGTTTTAGTTAGATATCGGTTAGATGTTATCGTTGAATTTATTATAACAGATAATCTACTATTGATAAATACTATTTTAAAATTTTTATGTAATTTTAAAATATAAAATTACCCTACCCCTTACAATAAAGTGCTTTAAAATGGATTGTTAGGGCTAATTGAATAAATATAAACTAAAACTCTACTTATAGTTTAAAGCTATAGGTAGTTTTTTTGTCTTCAAAAAGAGAAATGCAACACCTCTTAAAAAGTGTTTGGTGTGATGAGCCGATGCTATAAAGTTTATCCGTATTCG
>CANREW010000034.1 GCA_947629765.1 uncultured Clostridia bacterium | reverse complement strand
TCTCTACCAAATTGCGAATGTGTTGTTATAACTATATGTAGTGGTAACCGCATTCACTGCGGTTATTCATTTCCTATATTTATTATACATAGATTATTTAATTTTGTCAAATGATATTTTTTTTAATAAATTCAAATTGTCATTGAAATGTGAAAATCTCTATTGCATTATTATTGCATTAATTTTAAACATTAAAAAACCTAGAACGCTTTAAAATAAGCATTTCTAGGTTTTTATTGTCTGGTGGGCAGGGATGGATTCGAACCATCGTACGCTCTCGCGGCCAGATTTACAGTCTGGTGCCATTAACCACTCGACCACCTACCCAAAATATTAACAACAAAATCAATTATAATATTTTTTTCGTAATCTGTCAATAACAAATTCAAAAAAATTTACATTTTCCAATATATATCTTGATTTTATGAAAACATCGTGATATATTATGCAGTGAATATATATATTTTTTCCAAAGGGATGTTGATTTAAAATGAAAAAGCAAAATAAGTTTAAAAACAGTTTAAAAGTTCAGATAAGTTCAAAAGAGACGAGAGAAACTTATCCAGAAGCGGGAAAAGACGCAGCTAAACTAAGAGCTTTTTATGAGTCAGATGAGGTTACAAGAAAAATACAAGAAATGGCAATGAAAATATCAAAGGATTATAAAGGAAAACCATTAGCATTAGTTTGTGTTGAATATGGAGGAAGACCATTATACAATTTACTTGTTGATAATTTACATAGTTTAGGAATTACCAATTTTTACCAAGGTTCAGTAAAAGTAGAGATTGATGCAACTAAGAAGTCGGAAGATAGAATAGAGCCTAAATTTCATTTTGAATCAGGTATAGTAAGTGATTTAAGTAAATTAAATAATATGAATTTGGTAATTGTTGACGACCAAATAAATAGCGGAAGAACATTTGACTTTTTAAGAGAGAGATATAAAAAAGCTTCAAGTGTAGAACTTGCTACATTGATTGTTAAGGGTAAAGCCAAAAAGAGAATGGACGATATAAAATATTATGGTTTTTATACTAAATCAAGTACAGATAAATATGTTGGATTTGGTATGGATTATAAAGAACAACATAGAGAATTACCATATGTTGCAAGAATCAAACAAAGAAAACAAAATAATAGCAATAATTCAAAAGATCATGATTCAAGATAATAAATGTTACAATTCACAGCTTAGAGAACACAGTTCGCCAAACTCGAAAGGGGATTTTATATTTATTATAAATTGAACCCACGCGGGAAACGCCTACGAAGTTTTTCGGGGGTCTTCAATTTCTTCTAAATATAAAACCCCTGCGTTTGGCTACTTTAGATTTTAATGGCTGTGAATTGTAACTAATAATTGTATAAGGAAATAAAAACAGATTATGGATTTTATTAAAAAAATAATTAATGGAAATATAAGTGAAAAGCAGTATAAATATTTAATATATTTTTACTGCTTAATAATATCACTTATATTTTTATTTATATGTTCAAAAAGCTCACCTTTATATCCATTTAATAATTGGGACGATTCTAATTCATTTTTTACTGTTGGGAAAGGTATGGCAAATGGTTTAGTGCCATATAAAGATTTATTCGAACAAAAAGGACCTATTATTTATCTAATACATGCAATATCTTACCTAATATCAAATACAACTTTTATAGGAGTATTTATTTTTGAAGTTATTTCATTTTCTATTTTTTTGTATTTTACAGCTAAAATAATGTTAATGTATTGCAGAAAGATACATATACTATGGGCTATGTCACTTATATCAAGTATAATACTTACAAGCTATGTATTTGTTGCAGGAGATAGCGCAGAAGAATTTTGCATGCCACTTTTGACAATTAGTTTATATACTTTATTTAACTATTATAAAAATATTTACCCTAATAAAATGCCTACAAAACAAGTTATATTAAATGGAATGCTTGCAGGTTGCGTTTTATGGATAAAATATAATCTTCTAGGTTTTTGGCTTGGAATTATGGTAGCTTTATTCATAGGGTTAATCATAAATAAAAAAGCAAAAGATGCATTTTTAACATGTATATATTTTTTAGCTCGGAATGCTAATTGTAACAATTCCATGGATAATATATTTTTCATTAAATTCTGCTATGGCTGATTTAATAAATGTATACTTTTTAGTAAATATATCTTCATATAGTACACAAACTCCATTGCTAGTAAGAATATTTACTGCATATAAAGAAGGAGTTATGCACGCAATAAAATTACCACAATATTCAATAATAACGTTAATTGGATATATCTATGTTATGAAAGATAAAAATATTATTCCAAATGTGCAGGGAAAAATTGCATTAACTTTAGCAATACTATTTTCAATGCTAGGAGTATTCATTGGAGCAAACCATGTATATTATTTCCTAATACTAATGGTATTTATAGTTTTAGCTGTAATATTTATAGCTAAAATGATTGAAAAATTAAAATACAAAAAGATTATAAATCTAATTAAATATATTTCTCCATTGTATTTGATAGTAATTGTTGTATTAACATGTGTATCAAGCCAAAATTTTAGTTATCATAAAAAACAAAAAGAAGATTTAGTTCAATACAAGTTTGCAGAAATTATAAAAGAAAAGCCTAATGCAACATTGTTAAACTATGGCTTTTTGGATGGGGGATTTTATACAGTATCAAATATCGTTCCAAATGTAAAATATTTCCATAAGCCAAACATTGAACACGAAAGATTCCCTGAGATAGAAGATGAACAAAACAGGTATATAGAAGAAAAAGTTACAGATTTTGTAGTAATAAAAGTAGCGAATGAAGAAGATAGTTATAATATCCAAAATCTATATAAAAATTATGAAAAACTTGATTCAGTATATGATATTGATAGAAATGAATATTATATGCTATTCAAAGTTCAAAGCTAAATTTTTAAAAGATAAAAAGTTTTAAAAAATTACATAACCTTACACAAATAAATAAAAAAACAAATAAAAGTTATCTAAAAAAGCAAGAAATAGTCTAAAAAACAAGACTATTTCTTTTTTTGTGTCCGATAAAACGACAGTATTTTAAAAAAAGACGAACTATAATTAAGAGTGAAGTGAGGAGGTGGTGCGAAGGAAAATGACTATATATTTAGATGTAGTCTTTATAGAAAATATATGTATGAATAGCATTATTTTATTTGCAACAGGACTAGTCACAAAAACCAAATGTAAAATAATTAGAAACCTCATATCTAGCACCATCGGAGCAGTTTATGTTATTGGAGCATACATAACCAATAATGAACTTTATACAAATTCAATAATAAAAATTGGACTATCAATTGCTATGGTATATATAGCATTTTACCCAAACAATATAAAATCAGCTTTTAAATATATAGTAATATTTTATCTTACATCATTTGTATTTGGAGGATGTGCATTCGCTCTGCTTTACTACATAAAACCACAAAACATTTTCTACAACAATAGCCGGACTGCTTTCAGGAACATATCCAATAAAAATAGCCTTTTTAGGAGCAATGATAGGACTTATTATTTTAAGTATTTCTTTTAAACTTATAAAAAACAGGCTTAAAAAAAGCGAAATGTTTTGTAATGTAGAGATAGAGTATAATGAAAAAATTACAAAAATTAGAGCAATTATAGATTCGGGAAATTTGCTTAAAGATCCAATAACTGGCTCGTCTGTCATTGTGGTAGAAAGAAAAAAACTAGTAGAAATGATAGACAATAAAATCTTAGATAATTTAGAAAATATTATATCAGGAGAATATGAAATTATAGACGAAGAATATATGTCAAAGTTTAGGCTTATCCCATTTTCTTCACTTGGAAAGCAAAATGGAATGCTACTTGGCTTTAAGCCAGATATGCTTAGAATAGAATTTGATGATATTCAAAGAAAAATAGATAAAGTAATTATTGCAATATATGACAAAGATATAACTAAAAACGATGAATATTCTGGTATTGTAGGACTAGAGATTTTAGAAGGAAGGAGTGAAATAAATTATGAATATACTAAAAATATTAAAACATAATATAAATAATATTTATTTAAAATACTTGCCCAAGGACTTATCAGAAGAGCAAGAGATATTTTACATAGCAGGGAGTCAAACACTTCCTCCGCCATTAGAGCCAGAAGAAGAGGAAAAATTATTAAAAAAACTTGCCGAAAAAGACTTAGAAGCTAGACAAACATTGGTCGAAAGGAATTTAAGGCTTGTTGTGTATATTGCAAAAAAGTTTGAAAATACGGGAATTGGTATCGAAGATTTGATATCAATAGGTACAATAGGTCTTATGAAAGCGATTAATACATTTAATACTGAAAAAAAGATAAAACTTGCGACTTATGCATCTAGATGTATAGAAAATGAAATTTTGATGTATCTAAGGAGAAGTAATAAAATAAAAGGAGAAATATCAATAGATGAACCACTAAATCAGGATGGAGATGGAAATGAATTACTTCTGTCAGATATTTTAGGTACAGATAATGATGTTACATCAAGAAGAATAGAAGATGAGGTAGATAAAGCACTCCTAAAAGCATCTATGGAAAAGCTAGGAAAAAGAGAAAAAGACATAATGGAGCTTAGGTTTGGCTTTAATACAGGAAGTGAAAAAACTCAAAAAGAGGTAGCCGATATGCTTGGCATATCACAAAGCTACATTTCTAGGTTAGAAAAGAAGATTATACATAAAATGAAAAAGGAGATTTTGAGTAAAACAGGATAAAAAAGTTTATTTTATAGCTGAGACAATAATTGGTCCGACTAAGGCAAAAATTGCAAGGACTACAATTACTGTTCCAGCTATTTTATTAGAATTATCTTTGTATTCATAAATTGCATATCCAATGGTTTTTAGAAAAACAAAAATACTTAAAATAATAACAATAAAAAACATAAATACCTCCAAATATCTAAGAAATTAGGTAACTAGAAATAATATCAACATTTACATCTACATCAAAAAATGAATTTTCATAGTTATCACACCAGTTGTAATTTAACCAGTCTTTCCAAGTCAAAAAATGTGATACGGCATATTTACCAAATTTAGCAATATCAGATTTGAAATCCTTAGAGGTTTTATACAAATAATCTTCAATTTGTTTTTTCATATATGAATTTGCATAAGACTTAATTAATTCTAAATTTTCCTCTTCAAAATAATTAGAATTTTCGTCTGCTGATAAGATTCTAGCATCCAATTTAACATTGCAAGAAATATAAGGAGAGCCATTTATAATCTCTACTTTATTCTTTGTGTTTTTTTGTAAATTTACATATAAATCTATTACACTATCTGAATCAAAAGGACTAGGTATAGTAATTATACATTCTTCAAGCTCATTTATAACAATTAAATGACAAACAGTTTCAATAGCAGATAGTTCACCGCACGAGTTTATCGTCTTTAAAGACGGCAAGACCTACCACATCTATTTTAGAAGATGCCTTACTGTCATCACCTAAATTAGCAGTAGTTTCTCCAGAGATAGTATCATTATTGATAGATAAATTGCTATTTTGTTTGTTACTTTCTGTGATAGAGCCAAGTATTGCAGATGCCTCTCCAAAGGTATCATTTATTCCGTTGAAAACATCAGAAAGAGTTATATTTGAAGTATAACCTGTGTAACGACTAGAAGATGCAATTATTTCATAGTATTTAGCAGTTATACTTTCAATCTCAGATTTAGAATTAGCTAAAAAATCATAGGCAGTCGAGCGAGATACAATAACATTACAATCAGGCCTAATATCTATATTATTTGTAAGAGTATATACTATTTCAGAAAGCCCAGATTCTGCAATTTCTTCTGAAATAACAATTACTTTACAATGAGAAAGATTTAGTATTTTACTAACAAAGCTATTGGCAAGACTTATTCCAGACTCTATTGACGAACAATCCACAGTATCAATTACAGTGTCATTAGAGTCAGAAGAAGAACCACTATCACTTGTATTTTGAGAAGGAATAGAAATTTGAAAGCTTATCCTTAATTCATCTTCTGTTCCTACATCTACACCGAAACGCAACAACATAAGCTATACTGTTTATATCAGGTGTAGCATTATATCCATTTATTACAAAGGCAACAATGATTATAACTATTAATAAAAGACTAAGACGCTTTCTCAACTGAACTTTCTCCTTTCTTTAATTCTCTTTTCTTCTTGATATATGCAGTAATCAAAATAACCGAACATATAAAGAAAACAAATATTATAGAGGCGTATCTATAAAATTGATTTTCGAAGAAGCGGATATTAGAAATATTAGAAGGTATCATACTTATAACAAACAAAAATGCTGAAAAGCAAAATACCATTGGACTTTTATGTTTTATATTTGTAATTTTCTTAAAGGTATTTAATATAAAGTGCATAGCTATGGCTAAATAACTAAATATAGATATTATCCATATTAATATAAATATTGCATCAATTCTTTGTATGAAATCTCCAAAATTTACTCTCCTTGCTAGAATATAAATTGATAAAGTGTTACTTATCTCAGTTACAGAAGGAAATAGGAAAAGTAAGGCTATAACTCCTAGTATCAAATAAATTCCATATATTATAAGAGATATAATAGTTATTTTTTTCAAATCTTTACTTTCTCCAAGTAGAGAAGGAATTAGTTCTATAATAAATAAACTACTAAATGCAAAAATATTACCGAAGGCCAGAGATAAATGTTTCATAAGCTCCATATCCTAAAATAGGGAAAGCTCTTTGAAACACAAAGTCAGAACCTGATGATATAAAGATTATAACCATTGTAAGAAGTATAATCGGCAATATAATTAGTGTAGCTCTGGATATAACTTTAATTCCAAATATATTTAAAATAGCTGTAATTGCAACAAATATTAGAATGACGATTCCTATATCAATATTCGGAAAATAAATAAGCACTAAACTTCCTGCAAAAATCCTTATAACAAATGCAGAGATAATTAGAAGATATAAAATCACACTAATTGCAAATATGTTCTTAACAGGCTTTCCAGCTGTATATTCACAAATATCTATAATATCTTTATTCGGAAAGAGCTTAAATACTTTTGTAACTGCATAAAAAATGATAAATGTAATTATAAAAAGATAGATAAGGTTTAATATTGTTGCAGAACCAGTTTGAGTGAGCAAATGGTTTGGCAAATTTAATATAATATGAGATATCATAACAGTAACAACCATAGCTATTGCTTGATAAATACTAAGTTTTGACTTTGTCATATAAACCTCCTATTTTTCTTCTTTCCATTTCATACTTATACTTTCTTGTTTTTTTGGCCTTTGTGTTTTTAGGAAATCTCGTCTATTTTCTCTTTGCCATATAGGTTTTAAGAAATAGTTTAGATCTTTCATGCTAGATACAGGTGAATATGGCTCTAAATATGACACACCAAATGAGTTTATACTAGCAAGTATTGCTAAATGGCATAATATGCCAAATGCTATTCCTAAAAATCCTGCAAAATACCCTAAGAAAATATATATAAATCTAAATATACGAACGTGAAAACTAAGTGAGTAATCTGGTATAGCAAATGCCGTAATACCAGTAATTGCAACTATTATAACAAGTATTGGACTTACTATATTTGCAGAAACAGAAGCCTCTCCTAAAATCAGCGCACCGAACTATTCCGGATAGTTTGACCAAGTGGACCAGGGACTCTTACACCAGATTCTTGAATCAGTTCAAGAGACAATTCCATTATAAGTATTTCAAATATAATAGGAAATGGAACATTACTTCTTGATGCAACTATTGCAAATAGTAGCTCTGTTGGAATAAGCTCCTGATGGAAAGTTGTTACTGCTATATAAAATCCGGGTAGTAAAAGGGTAAGTGCTAATGCCAAGGCACGAATTGCTTTTAGAAAATCTGTAAATTGGTACTTTAAATTTCTATCTTCTTGGGAAGTAAGAAAATCTATAAAAACAGCAGGGGCAACTAATGCATAAGGAGTCCCGTTCATTAAAATTGCAACTCGACCTTCCAATATATATGATGCAACTCTATCAGGTCTTTCAGATGCAATAAGTTGTGGCAAACTAAAAGATGTGTCTTCTATTAGTTGTTCTAATTGACCAGAAGATATTAAATAATCAATTCCAAGATTGTTTATTCTATTTTTAACTTCTTCAACTAATTGTTTATTTGCAACATTTTTTAAATAGCATATACCGTATTTTAGTTTCACTAATAGTACCAACACTTGCATCTTCTATAACAAGGTTTTCGTTATTTATTAATCTTCTTATAAGACTAGTATTTGTACGAATAGACTCAATAAAGCTTTCTTGTGAGCCACGTATAATCATTTCATTATCAGGAGGAGAAATGCTACGTTTATCAAAACCTTTTGCATCAACTAAGAAGACAGTATTAATAGTATCTACAAAAAGAGCAGAAAGTCCTGCATTAACTTTACCAAAGACCTCCTTAAAAGTTGTTTCGGTAGATACATCATTTTGTGGGACAAGTCTTTCTGAAATATAGTTTGAAAGATTAAACTTTTTAACACGTCTAACAGTTACATTTCCAGTTACAGCTGTACTTACGATATCTGAATCAGCAGTTGTAGTATTTGATGTGTTTTTTAGCATAAGTGGCTCTACAACAAATCTATTTATAGATTCAGCATTTATCATACCATCAATAAAAAGCAAAAATGCTTTGTATTGTTTTCCTCTAGCATTTACAAAAAATTCTCTTGTCTTTATATCACTATTTATATCAGTGTGATATTTTTCTTTTACATATTGTAAATTAATATCAATAGAAGAATAAACTTCTTGATTAGTATCTTCCAATGGTTTTAAGTCTTCATTGTTTGTCTCATCAGAATTGTCAGAGGAAGACAAAACAAAGTTATGTTTTTCTTCTTCTTTGAATTTTATTAAATTAAGTAAAATATCTGTAATTTTCATAGTATTATGTATTATTTCATAAAATTTAATAAATATGTATGAATTTGCTATTTTTGAAAATATATAAAAAAACTTTCAATTTTGTAGAAATTCAAATGGCAATTACAAATATTACATTTATATTACAAATTAATTACTTCTATTGACTGAAGTAAAAAAATAAGCTAAAATAAATTTAAATTAACTTTCAAGTTAAACAAAACAGATTAAATTCGGAGGAAAACGAAAGATGGCAAACGCTAGAAGCCTAGAGGCTCTACACACACACACACACCAGATTGTTGAGCAATTAGAATTTAGCAAACAATAAAAGATATAGAAAAA
>CANREW010000033.1 GCA_947629765.1 uncultured Clostridia bacterium | reverse complement strand
AACTAATAAATGTTGGCTAGATAAAAAATAGTCATAACAGAATATTATAACAATAATAATCTTAATCATATTAACAGCAGTGACAATAAATAATGTAATAGGAACAGACCTAATAGGATTTGCAACAAAGGCAGTAGAAAACTATACAGATGCAGCAAGAGATGAGGCAGAAAAAACAGATAAGCTAGCAACGGCACTTGACAATCAAGGAGTGGGAGAAGATAGCGCCGTAAGAGCAGGACAGATAGTAACATCGAAAACAAAGGCAGAAACAGAAGACAAAGGAGAAGAAGGAGAAGGAGAGATAACATATAACTATACAGATGCAGCAGGAAAACATGCAATGGTACCAGAAGGATTTAAAGTATCAACGAAATCATCAGAGCAATTATAGATGGTGGGCTAGTAATACAAGATAGCGATGGTAATGAATTTGTGTGGATACCATGCACAACGAAACAATATGAGGAAGCAAAAGATGATGTAATAGATAAGAATTGGTCTCAAAATGGTGAATATAAAACAAATGGCGGGACAGAAGGAAAAGCTTGGAGAGATGATTATACAGATGATGATAAGAAAAAATTAGATGAAGTATACAAAGACGGAAATAAACTTCCAACAGAGACTTGGGAAACAAATCAAATTGAAGATGGGAAGACTAGTATAGGAAAATATGGAGGCTTTTATATAGCAAGATATGAAGCAGGGATTCCAGAAAATGCTAGTTTTTATACCCAAAATGTAAAAGATGAGAATAACTATGTAGATACAAAAGGACAAAACATTACTGTACATTGGGCAGATGATACAAATACTAATAAAAGAGGAAGTGTAGCAGATACAGATAGTATAAAAAATCTTAGACCAGTAAGTAAGCAAGGAGTACAGGCATGGAATTATATAACACAACCAAACTCTAAAATGGTAGCAGAGAATATGTATAAAGATGGTAAAGATAGTAAAGAAAATAACGTTGGAGTAAGAAGTTATTTAGTAGATTCACAAGCGTGGAACCATATTTGTAGTAATATATTTGAAGTTGGGACAGGTACTAGTATAGATTCAACAAAATATGGAAACTACTTCGATAACAGAACATTTATAACAAAGGATGGAACACTTTGGGCAAGGCACATATTAAAACAGAATGAATCTAATAATTGGATCATTACAAGTAAATACACAACTGATACCGTAGAGTATAGTAAGGAAGAACGGAAGTAATAAACGTATATATACTGAATTAGCAACAGGTTCAAGTGATGATTTCAAAAAATATAATATATATGATATGGCGGGAAATATGTATGAATGGACAACTGGGCATAACATAAGCGGAGACCAAATGTACGTTGTTCCGCGTGGTGGTGGCTACGATAATTATGGTACGTTGTGGCCTGCGGAATGTGCGCACGGTCAAAATACATTAACGGTTTGCTTTTTCGCTCTTGGGTTCCGTGTCGTACTTTATGTAAAGTAGCCCCGTGCGGGAACATACTGGATTTTAGCACGTAAAATTTGCGCCCAGTATAGCATGAAAATGGATGAAATTTTTGCAAATTTCATCCATTTTTGCAAAATACCACAACAAATACCAAAATCAATTCGCTGGAATTTAGTTTTAAATTTAAGGGTTATGCAAAAATTCTTAAAAACCCCTTGACAAATGCACAAAAATAGTGTAAAGTAATATAGCATTACACTATTAAAGAAGGATAAGTGATAAAGTATGGATAAAAATGTACAAATAGGAATGCTTTGTGATATATATGGAGAACTTCTAACAGAAAGACAACAAGACATACTAGATTTATACTATAACAATAACTTATCACTTGCAGAAATAGCAGAAGAAATGCAAATAACAAGACAATCTGTAAGAGACAGTATTTTGAAAGGAGAGAAGAAACTTTTTCGGATTAGAAGAAAAACTAGGAATTATGAAAAAGACTGGAAATCAAGAAAAACAGATACAAAAGATTCTATCAGAATTGTCACAAATACAAAGTAAGTATACTGATAAACAGATAGCAAAAGTTTTATCAAATGTTGAAAAAGAATTAAAATGTTTAGTTTAAAATAAACTAAAAGAAGGGAGAAAAGGGTATGGCATTTGAAGGATTATCTTCAAGATTACAAGGAATCACAAAAAAGCTTAGAGGAAAAACTAGAATAACAGAAAGTGATTTAAAAGAAATTTTAAGAGAAGTAAAACTTGCACTCCTAGAAGCAGATGTTAACTATAAGATAGTTAAAGAATTTATAGCTGAAATAGAAACAAAAGCACTAGGACAAAATGTCCTTACCTCACTTACTCCGGGACAACAAGTAGTAAAAATAGTTAAAGACGAATTAGTAGAGCTACTTGGTGGAGTAGAAAGCAATATAAACTTCACACCAAATCCACCAACAATTATAATGCTTGTTGGACTTCAAGGTTCAGGAAAAACAACTACAGCTGGAAAACTTGCAAATCTACTTAGAAAACAAGGTAAAAAACCTTTACTAGTTGCTTGCGATGTATATAGACCAGCAGCAATTAAGCAATTACAAGTTGTTGGAGCATCACTTAATATTCCAGTATTTGCAAATGAAACATCAAAAGATGTTGTGCATATTGCAAAACAGGCTATTAACATTGCAATATCTAAACTTAATGATGTAATTATACTAGATACAGCAGGAAGATTGCATATAGACGAAGAATTAATGATGGAGCTTCAAAATATAAAATCAAATGTAAAGCCACATGAGATATTACTTGTAGTAGATAGTATGACAGGTCAAGATGCAGTAAATGTTGCAACAAGCTTCAATGAAAAACTAGGAATTGATGGAGTAGTTTTAACAAAGCTTGATGGTGATACTCGTGGTGGTGCAGCACTTTCAGTAAAGAAAGTAACAGGAAGACCTATAAAATTTGCAGCAACTGGTGAAAAATTGAGTGATATAGAAACCTTCCATCCAGATAGAATGGCATCAAGAATACTTGGTATGGGAGATGTTTTATCAATAATAGAAAAGGCAGAAGAAGCATTTGACGAACAAGAGGCAATAGAACTTGAAAAGAAACTAAAAAAGCAAGAATTTGACTTAGACGATTATTTAAAACAATTAAGACAGATGAAAAAAATGGGTTCTTTTTCTTCTATATTAAAAATGATACCTGGTATGAACAAACTAGGGGATATAAAAGTAGATGATAAAGAATTTGTAAAAATAGAGGCTATGATTTGTTCAATGACGAAAAAAGAAAGAAGAAATCCAAGAATTTTAAATGGAAGTAGAAGACAAAGAATAGCAAAAGGTTCAGGAACAACAGTGCAAGATATAAACAAATTTATGAAATCTTTTGAAATGACACAAAAAATGATGAAACAAATGCAAAATAAAAAAGGTGGAATGAAAAACGCATTGAAAAGCTTAAATATGAATGACTTAAAGAACCTAAAAATTTAGTTTTTAAATTTTTAATATATATAAATTTAGATTTTGGGAGATACTAACTTCTAAGGTCTAAGAACCAAATCGGAGGTGAACTTTAAAAATGGTAAAAATCAGACTAAAAAGAGTAGGAAAGAAAAAAGCTCCTTTTTATCACATTGTAGTTGCAGACTCTAGAGCTCCTAGAGATGGAAAGATAATAGAGCAAATTGGAACTTATGATCCTATGCAAGATCCAGCAGTTGTTACACTAGATAAAGAAAAATGCGACCAATGGATAAAAAATGGTGCTAGACCAACAGACATTGTCAAAGCTTTAATAGCTAAGGCATAAATAAAACATCATGCATTATAAATGCATAAGAAGGGAATGATTCAAAACATGAAAGACGTTTTACAAACGATTATTGAGACTTTAGTAGAAGATAAGTCACAAATACAAATTAACGAAGTTGATGGAGAGAAAAGCACTATATTTGAAGTAAAAGTTGCAGAAAGAGATATGGGCAGAGTAATTGGAAAAGAAGGCAGAATAGCAAAAGCAATAAGAACAATTTTTAAAGCAATAGGAGCAAAAGAACAGAAGAAAATTACAATCGAATTTATAGACTAATAGCATTTACCTAAAATTTGGAGGAAAGAATGCAGAAATTATTAGAAATAGGTCAAATAGTAAACTCATATGGAATAAAAGGTTTTTTAAAAGTTGTACCTTATACAGACGATATCACAAGATTTGATAGTTTAAAAACAATATACATTGAAAAAAATAAGAAACTTGAAGAAATGCAAATAGAAGAAGTTAAATATCATAATAATTTGGTTTTACTAAAACTAAAAGGAATTGATGATATAAATGACACTCTTAGGTATAAAAACTGCTATATAAAAATAGATAGAAAAGATGCAGTAGAACTTCCTAAAAATAGCTATTTTATAGTAGATTTAATAGGACTAGAAGTTTATACTGAAGAGGGAGCATTAATAGGAACTTTGGTAGATGTATTTCCAACAGGAAGTAATGATGTATATGTTGTAAAGGACGAACTTGGAAAACAAATTTTATTACCTGCAATAGGAGATGTAATAAAAGATGTACAACTAGAAAATAAAAAAATGATAGTACATTTAATAGAAGGTTTAGGAGAAGATAAATGAAATTCAGTGTGCTTACACTTTTTCCAGAAATGTTTGATGTAATTAAAACAAGTATAATTGGAAAGGCAATAGAAAATAAAACTATTGAATTAGAGCTTGTTAATATTAGAGACTTTTCTAAAAACAAACATAAAAAAGTTGATGATACACCTTATGGTGGCGGAGCCGGAATGGTAATGATGCCAGATGTTGTATATGATGCTTATGAATCAGTAAAGACTAAAAATTCAAAAGTTATATACTTATCACCACAAGGTAAAACTTTAAATCAAAAAAAGGTAGAAGATTTAAGCAAAGAAGACCACATTATACTACTTTGTGGACATTATGAGGGAATTGACCAAAGAGTTTTAGACGAGATTGTAGACGAAGAGATTTCCATTGGAGATTATGTTTTAACAGGTGGAGAAATACCAGCAATGGTAGTTATAGATGCAGTATCAAGATATATTCCGGGAGTAATAAGTAAGGATTCAATAAATGAAGAAAGTTTTGCAAATGATAATTTATTAGAATACCCACAATATACAAGACCTGAGGAATTTCATAATATGAAAGTCCCAGAAGTACTGCTCAGCCGGCCATCATAAAAACATAGAAAAATGGAGATATGACAAATCTTTAGAAATAACAAAGAAAAAAAGACCAGATTTAATAAATAAAAAAAGTAAGGAGGAAGAATAATGGACATAATAAAGTCTATTGAACACGAACAGTTAAAAGATAAAGTTCCAGAATTAAAAGTTGGAAATACTGTTAGAGTTCATGCAAAAATAAAAGAGGGAAACCGTGAAAGAATCCAAGTTTTCGAAGGAATTATAATTAAAAAACAAGGTGGAGGAGTAAATGAAACATTTACAGTAAGAAAAATTTCTTATGGAGTAGGTGTTGAAAAAACATTCCTTTTACATTCACCAATGGTAGAGAAAGTAGAAGTAGTAAGAGTAGGTAAAGCAAGAAGAGCTAAACTATTCTATTTAAGAGATAGAATAGGTAAATCTGCTAGAACAAAGGAAAAGGTTGGAGCTAAAATTGAAACTAAGGAAATAGTTTTAAAAGAGCAAGTAGAAGAAGAACCTGTACAAGAGGAAGTAGCAGAAGAGGCTACTCCAGTTGAGGAAGCACCAGTAGAAGAAGTTAAAGAAACAGTAGTAGAAGAGACACCAGCAGAAGAAGAACCTGTTCAAGCAGAAGAAGTTGAAAAACCTGCTATTGAAACAGAAAATCCAGTAGTAGAGGAAACTGTTGATACAGTATCAGAAGAAAAAGTAGAAGAAGTTAAAGAAGAACCAGTTAAAGAAGAAACTGATTCAGAAGAAACAAAAAAAGAAGAATAATATGATAAAAAAAGCGGAACATCTTTTTAGATGTTCTTCTTTTTTTATACATTTTAAGGCATATTAAGAAAAAATTAATAAACTATCTATTTTTTCTTAATAAATTATTTGTTATAATATAATAAGAGGAAAAGTTTTAATTATAATTGCACATTCAATTTATATCAAAAAAGGAGAAAGATTATGTACAATGTATTAGTTTGTGATGACGATAGAGAAATAGTAAAAGCAATAGAAATATATCTAGTAAAAGAAAACTACAATGTTTTAAAAGCCTATGATGGAGAAGAGTGTTTAAAAATACTAAAAGAAAATACAATACATCTTATTATATTAGATATAATGATGCCTAAAAAAGATGGAATAGAAACTATTGAAGAAATAAGAAAAGAAAAATCTATTCCAGTAATTATGCTATCTGCAAAATCAGAGGATGAAGATAAAATAAAAGGATTAAATTTAGGAGCGGATGATTATGTGACAAAACCATTCAATCCATTAGAACTAATTGCAAGAGTTAATTCTTGTATAAGAAGATATACAAAACTTGGAAGTGCAATTAATGAAGGAAGCAAAAATATATACACATCAGGAGAACTCATAATTGACGATGACTTAAAAAAGGTAACAGTTGATGGAAAGGAAGTAAAACTTACACCAACAGAATATAACATATTAAAATTTTTAACAAAAAACAAAGGCAAAGTTTATTCAATAGAACAGATTTATGAAAATGTATGGGAAGATGAGGCGTATGGCGCAGAAAATATAATAGCTGTACATATAAGACATATAAGAGAAAAAATAGAAATAAACCCAAAAGAACCAAAATATTTAAAAGTTATTTGGGGAATAGGATACAAGGTTGAAAAATTGTAGAAAGGATGTTAAAGATATATGAGAGATAATAAAATCTTAAAAACAATAAGTTATATAGTTTTACCAATACTTATCCTTATAATAGTTATGTCTTTTGCATATACCGACATAAGGGAAGAGTATGACTATATGATGAGTGATTCATACTTTGACTCAAATAACTTTGCAAAAAAATATATGAGCAATTTACAAGAAGTAACTTATGATTTAATATATAGTCAGTCAGATTATAGTACAATGGACAATAAAACAAGACTTTTATATAGAACAAGTGAAAATTACTCAAGTATAAGCTTAAAAAAAGATCTATTTTTAGTTATATATAAAGATAAGGCAATTACAAATGTATCTTCAGAAACTACTATTGATGGAATTAAAAATTATATAAATAATGAAGAGGGAGAGCATTTAGTTTCTATCAATGGAAATTTAAAATCAAATCCATTGAACTATTACATTAATTATTATAAAGGATTACTTAACCACTCTTATTATAATAACAATAACAAATCAACAGAGGTTCAAACAGCAAAGTTTGAAGATTATGAAATTTATGCAGTATATACAAAAGAGTTTAGTATGGAAAACGCAGAAGGTCAAATAGTAAGTGCATTAAAATTTATTAAAAATTACGAAAATGTAGTATATACTAGCATTCCAATATGTGCAGTGCTTTCGATAATAATAGTAGTTTATTTAATAATTAGCATCGGACATACAAAAGGCAAAAAAGAAATAGATATAAATGATTTAGATAAAATTCCACTTGAAATAATTTTAACAATAGCATGGTTAACAATATATATAACTGTAATAGTTATATCGCATATAATAAATAGATTTTTTGGTCAAGAGTATTATAAGCTATGCATTAGTTCAATAATATGTGCTTATTTAATAATATATACGGTAGTTATGATAAGTGCTACAACTTTCGTAAAAAGAATAAAAGCAAATATGATAGTGCAAACTACCATATTTGGTAAAATAGCTATGGCAATAAGTAAGCTATTTAAAAAAATAGATGAGTCCTCAAAAAAGGTTTCAAAAGAAATATCAATTTCTATGAATAATGCTACAAAATTAATACTATGGACATCTGTATATATTGTTATAATGGTACTTATAGTTGCTATATTTTTTAGAAGTATATTCGTTGCAATTTTAATAGATGCATGTATAACAATATATGTGATTTATCAAATTATAAGAAGAATAAAATCTTTTGAAATGATAGAAAAACACTTGAAAGAGGTATATGAAGGAAACATTGATAAAAAATTAAATCCAGATGATTTTTGCCCAGAATTTAAGAATATGGTAATGTACATAAATGACATATCAAATGGATTTGAAAATGCAATTCAAGAAGGAATAAAAAGTGAAAGATTAAAAACAGAGCTTATAACAAATGTATCACACGATATAAAAACTCCATTAACTTCAATTATAAACTATGTAGATTTGTTAAAACAAGAAAATATAAAAAATAAAAAAGCCGGTGAATATATAGAAATTTTGGAGAATAAATCACATAGATTAAAAAGACTTACAGAAGATTTGGTAGAGGCATCTAAGGCATCATCAGGAAATGTAAAATTAAATCTTGAGAAAATAGGAATAACTGAATTAATAAATCAAACAACAGCAGAATTTGAAGAAAAGTTCAAAGAAAAAGGCTTAGAAATTATAACAACTTTCCCAGAAGAAGAAACATATATCAAAGCTGATAGCAGATATATGTATAGAATAATAGAAAATTCATTTAGCAATATTGCTAAGTATGCTTTAAAAGATTCGAGAGTATATATAGATGTTAAAACAGATATAAACAAGGTAAGTGTTTGTTTGAAAAATATATCTGCTGAAAAACTTAATATAAGTGAAGAAGAACTTATGCAAAGGTTTGTCAGAGGAGATAAATCAAGGACAACAGAGGGAAGCGGACTAGGCCTTTCTATTGCTAAAAGTTTGACAGAATTACAAAAAGGAAAATTTAGTATACGAATTGATGGAGACCTATTTAAAGTAGAGCTAGAATTTGACAAAGTTAAGGCCTAAAAATTTGATTTTATGTTGATTTTGTGGTATAATTATATTATAAAATAAGCCAAGAGCTTTAATTTAAATTTGGAGGATAAAAAAATGGCACACTGCAAAGACGAGTTCTCGAATCACATGAGCAACACTGGTTACACTGAAGAAGAGGCAGCTCGGAAAGTTATGGCAGTCAACGATGCCTATGGGGTTGGCTCTCCCAGGAGCAAGTGGAACCCTGCAAAATGTGTTCTTGACCCGAGAGGCGGCTATAAAGTCGTCATTGAAACCATTGAGTAAATCCAAAAATCACCCGGCATGTTCGGGTGATTTTTATTAGTTTCTTATATTATAAACAAAAATTCCAGCAATTTTTTGCTGGAATTTTTGCCAGACTGTTGACAAAGTATTTTTGTCAACAGTCTTTCTTTTTTTAAAAAAATGTTGTAAAATAAATATATCCTAAAA
>CANREW010000032.1 GCA_947629765.1 uncultured Clostridia bacterium | reverse complement strand
ATAGGACATTTTACTGAAATTACGCAAAAAAATACAGGTTAGAAATTTGATTTCTAACCTGATATTTTGGTGCAGATGGCCGGAATCGAACCGGCACGGTTTATTCAACCGCAGGATTTTAAGTATTTAAAGTTATGTGTTATTAAATAATATGTTGTGTTGTTTAGTGTTATATAATATACCCAAAAACCTTTGAAAAATAGACACTTTTACAAGATTTGAGTTGATACATCTAATTTTTAGAGATTATCAATTTAAAAAGAATTAGATTAGAAAAAGATTAGAAAAATCAGCATACTATTAGTTTATTACTAAAAGATTTCACGATAAGTGGAGTCTTTTTTATTATGGAGCAGATAAATATATATATTTATTATTAAAAAATTTTTTATATATTTATCTTGTAACTATTACTATTTCAATACTTTTAGTAGTTTGTATTTTTTAAAATTTTTTAGGGGGATTTAAAATGATAGACAGTTGTAATTTTATCAAACACGATATAGAAAAATTAAATACAAAAAGGTTAATTAGTTTGGGTATTGTATATCATAAGTTACAGTATCGAAAGGGCAAATATGGTAAAAATTATGTTAAATATGGTAATGTAGAAGATGAAATTGAAGATTATTTAATAAGTACTGGCATAGGATTTGAATATAAAGATATACATTTTATGTATCTGGCAAAGTTTAAATGTGTGATAATTATTGCAAATACACACAAAGTCTTACAAAAAAGTGATATTTGTTTAAGCGATAGAGATACATACATTGATAAAGTAAGTAAAATTATAAAGCAAGTATTAGATATAGACTTTTCACAACTACTTTTGTATCGTATAGATTATTATGTTGATTTAGATTTGGATTACAATGTAATGTATGAATATTTACATCTATTAGATAAGCATAAAAGCACTTATAAAAGTATAAAGCGAATAAATGAATATGAAACATCTATATATCTAACATCACAAGGTGGCACTAAAAGAATAAATATATATGATAAATACAAATGTGAAAAAGATAAATATAACAAAAAATATGAAAAAGAATATAAAAAGACTGGCATAAGTTTAGCAGAATACAAGCAAAAGCATTTCCCTTATTACGAATATTATAAAAACATTTTTAGAATCGAAGTACAAAACACTAAAAATTTAATTAACAGTAAATCAAAAAATCTAAAAACTGTTGAAAATATAGCAAAATCTTTATTCAATGACGATATAAATTCAATGATACATTACAAAATAGAAAAAAATTTATATGGTTACTGGAATAAGCAAAGTATGTATATATATTTCTTTAATTTTCTAAAAGATTTTTTATATACTGGTACTTACTACAAATCAAAGATAGCAAACAAAATGATTAAAAATTCAAATTTTAGTAATTGTGAAAAAGCACATTTAAAAGAATTTATAACATTAGTTAATAAATATGGAATAACAAATGTTACTAAACCTAACAACCAAAAGCCAGTAAATCATAGGCAGTGGAATGAAGAAAAAGTATGTGAATATATGAAAAAGTTACTTTCAATGCACATTATTTTTGTTAGAATTGACAGAGATTATATTAAAAGTGTAGATAAAATAACTAAAATTGAATTAGAAAAAAAGTTCAAAGAATATTTACAAGTAGTTGATAATTCAAATTACAATATAAATGATAAACAAGAATTAAAGGAGTTTTTAATTGTAATAAATCAATATGGATTTGGAAATGTTACTGACAAAAATACTAACAAAATAATTAAACATTCAAAGTGGTGTGGTGCAACAGTTAAAAACTATATCAAAAATCTAGCAACATTAGGAATTGACATCACAGAATTAGATAAAGCCCATAATAGAAAAAAATTAAAAATAGCAAATAACAAAATCAATAAATCAAAGCATAGTAAAAGTTGGAAAAACAAGTTAAAAAGTTTTGTAAAAGTTGTAAATGATTATGGCATACACGATACTATTGCAAGTAATAATAAAGAAATTGCAGAAAAAAGTAAGAATTCAAAACATCAAAAATATAGCAGTAGCACAGTTAAAAAGTACATCAATATGTTAGAAAAGATAGGAATAAACCCAGTTACTATTGATAATAATAGTGAATTTAATAGTTTGGAAAGCCTTTTCCCCCTTATATTGAAAACAGCAAATGAAAAATATTTTGATATAGATACATTAGAAATGCCAACACCACCAAAAGAAAAGCAAACAGATTATAGAAAAAGGGATTTCAAAAACAATTCGTGGTAAAAAGTTCTAAAAGGTCAGTAAAATATTAATGTAAGATAAAAAATAATAGTGGGGTGTTATATTATGCACTTGGTAGAAATTAGACAAACATTGCACGATACATCAGCCGAAAGAGATATATATGATATAAATAAAATAGTAAGAAAACTTGCAGAATACACAGAATTTACAGACGATTTATCATACACAGATTTTGCATATATAACAGCCCTAGTAGATAAAGCAAAACTATTATTATATAAAGCCTATACGATTTTTAAATTAAGTGGAGGTGAATTAAATGATAAAACAGAATAAAAATAAAAAACTACAAGAGGAATTAGTAAAAATGCAAATAGAAACAGTAGACAAAACATTTATACAAGATGAGTTAATAGAAATGCAGAGTGCAATACAATTTATTGTTGACGATTTAAATGCGATAGATTTAGATGAAACAGATGCACAAGTAATATGTGAGTTAAATGATGTGTGCAATACAATTTTAGACAAAATTAACAATTATATACAAGCATATTTGAGAGGTGGTGTCTAATGAAAAAGTTAGAATTTTTAGAATTACAAGAGGTAGGTTTAGAAGAATTGATTTCATATTCAAAGTTAGGTACTAGCCAAACAGTTACAATACTTGATGACCTAAATTATGGTTTGTTTAATCAATTTATTGCATACGCAGACACATTAAAGTTAGTATTTTTTATAGTTAAAGGAACACATAAGGTAGCCGTAATTGGAAATAGACAAATTGCATTAAAGATAGCAGAGATATTCAAAATCAAAGCACAAACAATGTATTATAGTTATTTAAAACCTAAAAAGTTACTTGGCAAAATGTATGCACCAAGTGTCAGTAATTACAGAGTACAAGCCTATAATGAAAATGGAAAACCAACAGACCCTTTCATTGATACAAACATAGAAAATGTAAATTGTGATAACTTATCAAAATATGATTTTAGAGATTTTAAATACGCAATGCGTATTAGAGGTAGTGGCAATAATAAAATAGAAAGTATGGAATCAATAAGAAATTTAAGAAAGAACTTTTTAAAAAATGGCAAAGTATAATGTAATGAAAATATCATATGTTATATTCCTGACTTGCGAGATTTAATTTTAAGACATTTTCAGCAACATAGCAATAAAAGAATATGAGTTAAAATGTAGAAACAATAATAAAAACCCCTTGACAAAAATTAAATCTTATACACATTTTTTAATTTTAAAAAATAGCCTTGACTAATAAAAAAATAGCATATATACTTACAGCCAGAAGCATTTTAGACAATTAAAAAGAAAGGTGGTGTAAGTATATGGACGAAGAAATAAAGGAAAGAAAAAAGCACTTTGATTCCATTTTTGGTACAGACACATTGCATAATATCGATTTTAATAATTTACCATTGTTAAAACAACTATTTGAATATTTTGAAGAAGATATTTACAAGCCAAGCCCAAAATATGAAGAATTAAGAAAGAAACACATTGAAGTTGCAGATTTACTGGAACAGTCTTTTACAGAGGCACAACAAACATTATTCGAAAAGTACTGGGAGATAGAAAACGAAATGTCGGTGGAAGAAAGTCAACAATTATTCTATTTTCGGATGTATAATGGCAAAAGAATTAGAAAAAGAAACCAAGCTAATTACAAAAGAAAAAGCAGAAAACTAGGAATTCCCCCTATTCCTAGTTTTTCTATATTTTATATTTAATTGTTTTGAGGTTTGATTTATAGTTAATTTTAGCAATTACATCATTAAGTTATACCCTAGTAATTAAATCACCAACATCACACCCAAGAATTTGACACAATTTATCTATATTTTCATACTTAATAGATTTAGTTTTCATTTCTACCAGAGCATTAAAGTTAGAATAACTTATAGTTCCAACATTATTTAGTTCATTAAATAGCCAGTATTTACTTTTACCTTTTTGTTCCAGTATTTCTTTCACATTTAGTTTGACCATAGCCATTGCCCCTTTTCTTAATATACATATATTTTAAAGCAAATATACTAAAATATTAACTTATTAAAATATAACTCACGAAAATAGTAGACAATTTTAATTTATTATGATATTATAATGTTGAATAATAATATATTGTGTCGAAAATGGGGGTGTAAAAATGAGTGTTGTTGAAGATTTAGAAAAGTTAAAGCAACTAAAAGACAGTGGAGCAATTACAGATACAGAATTTGAAATCGAAAAGTCAAAGGTATTAAATGGTAGCATTAGCAATAGCAATATAAACAATGCAGAGAAAGGAAAAACACAAGCAATAGTAGGTTTAATATTGGGTCTAGTTTCAATAATTGCGTGGTATATTCCATTGATAGGTTTTCCAATAACTATAATAGGAATAGTTTTTAGCAGTTTGGGAATGAAATCGCAAACACATAAAGGAAAAGCGATAGCAGGTCTATCATTGTCGATTTTATTTTTAGTGGTAACAATAATAAATAGTGCAATGGGTGTAATCTTATATAGTAGTTTATATTATTAAGGGGGGGAAAATTATGGAAAGTAAATACAATGAATTAGAAAAGTTAAATCAACTAAAAGCAGATGGTACAATAACAAGTGCAGAATTTGAAATGCAGAAAGCAAAGATGTTAAATGATAAATCTAAAACAAAAAAGGTAAAAAAGAAAGTGTTTAAAATAATAGTTGGGGTTATATTAGCAGTAGTATTGGTTGTAGGTTGTATTTTTGGTTTTTTCTTTGCACGAAAAAGTATAACCCAAAATAAAATTAGCAACATAAATGCAGAAGAATTAGAAACACTAATAATAGAAGAATTAAAAAATACAAGAATTTATTTAAACAAGCATAAGGATGAATATAAATATAATACAGCATTTAGCAAAAATGAAAATGATTTCGTAGTAGCCAATATTGATGTTTATTCTACTAACAATTCTACCTTTATGGGTTGTGTTAAGATTCCTTGTTTTAAAGTTGAAAGTGATAGCAGAGGTAATTTTAAAAGTATAAAATATATTGGAACAAGTGATATAGAAAATGTAAATTTAGAAGATAATGAAATTGAAAAAGCAATAAAAAATGTACTTATAAATAATTATAATGTTGATAGTAAATATTTTAATAAATTAAGAAATATGACAGATGTCTATTGCAAAGAGTCTTGGATTTCAGCAGAAACATTTTTAGAAATTGATGCAGTTTTATATGGTATTTCAAGTAGTGAAGAATATAAAGAATATTCTAATAATTTTGATTATTCTAAAATTATATATGACGAACATTCAAACACTTGTCAATTAAGTCAAGGAGTATTTACTTTTGGAATAGATAGTTGAAATATCAAGAAAATCAAACCAATATTTTTAGCAACAAACAGCACTAGCATACATATAAAAAAGTCTTAAATTTAATTCTGGTGCGACCAGTCATAGTAAAAAGGAAATGCAGTAATAGTAGCATTTCCTTTTATTTTTGATGTGTTAATCAGTTAAAATGTAATACAATAGATATTATATTACATTTTTTAAAATTGATTAAGCACACTTATATCAACACTTTCACAAAATAGCACCTATTTTTCTATTAAGAAAATGTAATATACTGTATTGACATATAACATTTAATGTATTATACTGTACCTAGATTTTAGAAAAAAGGAGCGGTAAAAATGAATGTAGTACAACCCATTCGAGATAAAAACAAGTTAGAAGAAATGAAAGAAGAATTGAAGAAAAATGGTACAAGAGATTATTTACTATTTTTGTTAGGAATAAATACTGGATTAAGAATAAGTGATATAGTAAAATTACAAGTAAAAGATGTAAAAGACCCAAGTGGTGCAATGAAAGAATATGTAACAATTATAGAAAAGAAAACAAATAAGACAAAGAAATTCCCTATTTGTAATGGTTTACTTGCAGAATTAACAAAATATACAAATAATATGGAACAAGAACAATACTTATTCCAAAGTCAAAAAGGTACTAATAAACCCATAACTACCGTACAAGCATACAGAATATTAAATAAAGCCGGAGCCAATATAGGACTTGAAGAAATTGGCACACATACAATGCGTAAGACATTTGGTTACCACCATTACCAACAAAACAAAGATGTTGCCATATTGCAAGAAATATTTAATCATTCAGCCCCAAGTATTACATTGCGTTACATTGGAATAAACCAAGATAATATAGATATGGCATACAAGAATTTTAGCCTATAATAAACTAAAAGTACTAGGTATATACATCTAGTACTTTTATTATTTAAGTAGTACCATAATCGACCAATTTTGGTACTATTTAAAATAAAGTAATATTTGGGTTAATGGAATCAAAGCATTCCTTTAAAGTAATTTCTAATAATTGGTCTATTGTATCGTGTAATTCGTGTGTAGCATTTCTATAAGTCTTTTGAATGGTAGGAGTATTAAATATTTCAGTAAATTTCATATCTATATCAGTTTTTCCAGCCGGTTTTGTTTTGTAAGCATTTATAGTAGACGATAGATTAGTGAAATTATCTTTAAAAGTTTCAAGTATTGTTTTATCATATACAACAGTACATATAAATAAATTTAGTACATTACCAGTAAACACATCAATAGCACTTTTCTTTCCAATTCCACTTTTTATTTTCTTTTCTAGGAATAAATTTAATATGGCAGTATAATCTTTCTTACTTATGTCTTTTGGTCTTTTATCAGCATTAAAAAGCCATCTATTAGGTCTATTCTTTATTATATTATTCGCAGTTTCAGCAGTAAGACCTAGTTTATTTTGTATTTCAGTATCAATAATATTTATATTGTTATTATAGCAAAAATAATCTAATGTAACACCTATTTCATTAGCCATTGCCTTTAACAATTCAATATCTACACTTTCAATCGCACCAGATAAATATTGTCCAAATGTATTGTCATTTAACTCTTCAAAATCTTTACCTAGTCTTTCAATAAAACTATTATAAGTTAAGCCGTTTTCCTTTATATATTTCTTGACTAAATCAGCCCTAAAACTTAATCTTTGTTTCACACACTTTTCCCCCTTATTTTTATTCATATTTTTAATCTTATGTGTGTCTAATAAGTGTCGTTTTCCTTAATTTTCCCCTATAATATTCATAGGTTGTTAATACAGGTGCCATTGATTCCAGGTCCGGACGCGTAGCACTAACAGCACCTAAAATTTATACATATTATATCACACTAGTCGCGAATAGTGTAGTACTTGTATGTTTAAATTTGGTATGCACTTTTACAACCAGAAAGGAAAGGTGGTAAAATGTCAAACCAAGACATAATTTGTGAACTATATTATAGTCAGCACCAAAAACAAGAAAATATAGCAACAGCAGTAGGTGTAAGTCAGCAGTATGTATCAAAAGTTATAAAAGCAGATAGTAGATACCAAAAAGAAAAGGAAACAAGGAAGCAAGAAAATCAAGAAAATAGAAGAAACAAACAAGCCCAATATATAAGAAATAAAAAAGAACAAGAAATGAGAGAATATGAATTTTTAAAATATTTACAAAGTTGCAATTCCAAGGAAATGTCAAAGCGATACCTACCAAATAGCGAACAACTTACTAAATATGAAAAGGCACTATATAGAATTGGAAACAAAAATATTTGAAGATTACCCAGATGTAGTTGACCCAAAGCAGTTGCAAGAAATGTTAGGAATTAGTAGAAGTACAGCCTATTCCATACTACAAAGTGGGAAAATTAAAGCAAGGAAAATTGGTAGGAATTATAAAATTACAAAAGTAAATATTATTAAATTTTTAGAACAGTAGTAGAAATTTCAGCCTATTATATGTTAATATTACTAGCAGTAATAAACAAAATATAGTAGGTTGATTTTTTCTATGTTAAGGAGGAATGAAATATGTTAGGAATAGAAAACCTACAAAGCGACCCAATTAGGGTAACAGTTAGCCAACAAGTGAAGAATGGGAAATACTATGCAGTATTACAATGGAAAGATAAAAATAATAAAAAATGCCAAAAATGGTTAACACTAAAAATGAAAGCAGAAAAAGGAAACAAGCGAGAAGCAAAAAGGAAAGCAGAAGAAATAAAACATCAATTTGCATTAGAACTAAATACACCAACATCAGTAACAGCAAATAAATCAAATATATTGTTTGGGGAATATATGTTAGATTGGTTAAAGAAACAGAAATCACAAGTAGAACTTACTACATATTCCGGTTATGAACACAATGTAAATAAAATAGCAGATTACTTTAATGATTTAGGCATAACCTTACAAAAATTAAAAACAAAACATATTCAAGAATTCTATGACTATTTACAAACTACTTATAATATAAAATGGAACACAGTTAAAAGATACCACGCAAATATTCATAAAGCATTAGAAGATGCGATTAGACTTGAATTGATAGACAATAACCCAAGTAGCCATATAGAACATAGAAAAGTTGAACAATATATAGCAGATTATTATAATGAACAAGAATTGAAACAATTATTTGAAATTGCAAAAGGTGAATTGATAGAGCCTATTATATTAGTTACATCTTTTTATGGTTTAAGGAAAGAAGAAACATTAGGTTTGAAATGGGACGCCATTGACTTTGAAAACAAGACAATAACTATAAAACACACCGTAACAAACGCGTCAGTTAATGGAAAAAGAAAAATGGTAAAAAAAGACAGAACAAAAAGCAAGTCAAGTTATAGAACATTACCTTTAATTGATGACATTGAGCAAGTATTGTTAAATGAAAAAAGAAAACAAGAAGAAAACAGACAGTTTTTTGGTAATAGTTATAAAAATAAAGACAACTATATATTTGTAGACGAAGAAGGAAATTTAATAAAGCCAGATAGAGTTAGCAGAAGATTTAATAAACTATTGAAAGATAATAATTTGAAACATATTAGATTCCACGATTTAAGACATAGTGTAGCAACCTTACTATTAGCCAAAGGTAGAACATTAGGAGAGATTCAAAAATGGTTAGGACATAGTACAATTACAACAACAGAGATATATGCAAATAATGAAGTTTTAGACAAAACTATGTCAGCAAATGTTATAGCAGAGGCATTAAAGCAGAGTGCATAAAAAAAATTCCCTTATCTATCAGCAGTAGATAAAGGAAATATGTATTTGTATAAATGTTTCCATATAACCAATGGTGCAGATGACCGGAATCGAACCGGTACGGTTTATTCAACCGCAGGATTTTAAGTCCTGTGCGTCTGCCAGTTCCGCCACATCTGCGTGTTTGGGAACATTTATACAATAAATTGAAATAGATTAGAATTCAGATTAGAAATTTAATCTATTCAATAATTAACAAATTGTGAAAGTACACTTACGCATAGGGTTTAGGGTTTTACATATTCAAAGTGTGTAAATATTTTAAGTCCTGTGCGT
>CANREW010000031.1 GCA_947629765.1 uncultured Clostridia bacterium | reverse complement strand
TCTGACACACACACACACACATAGTATATTAAAAGTAAAAGGTAATATAAGGACACACAGGACTTATACTTAATTTTGGTATAAGAAATGTGTGTCTTTTTGTTATATATAAAAATTAAAAATAAAGGAGCGAAAAGCTTATGAAAAAAAATGAAGGTATTACATTAATAGCACTAATTATAACAATAATAATCTTAATCATATTAACAGTAGTAACGATAAATAATGTAATAGGAACGGATTTAATAGGATTTGCAACAAAGGCGGTAGAAAACTATACAGATGCAGAAAAAGAAGAAGAGAGTTTAATGAATGACATAATGGACATAGGAAAAGGACTAAATGAAACAGAAGATGAAGATTTATACAGATATATTTTAGGTGAAGAGAAAAAAGGAAGAGACATGAGCGAAATATCAAATTATACTAAAAATATTGCTGATATTAGTACTTTAAAATTCCAACCAGATGAGAAAATGGAAATAGATATTAGTAGTAAAGTATCAGTATTAACTACTGGAGTTGCAGAAATATATATTGAAGAAACACCAATTATGAATATGTACATAAAATACGAGAATAAAGCATATAGAGTAAAAATAAAAACAGAAAATAGCGGTAACAAAATGCTAACAACAAGTTTAACAAAAGTATATGAACCAAGAGGAAAAGAAGGCGAAAAAGTACAATATAGTTATGATGGAACAGACACCAATAAAAAGCAATGGACAATAATAAAAGATAACCAAAATGGAACAGTAGATATAGTAAGTCCAGATACCTTGGATGAATTAACATTAGGAGAGACCGGTTCTACAAGTAGTGCCGAACAAAATGAGCAAATAAACAAAACCATAAATGATTATAACAACGCAATAGAAGAAATAAATAAAAAATGCAACGAAATAGTAACAAATAAAACAAATGTTACGAAAGTAAGAAGTGTAGGAGCAGAAAAAGATAATACTAGTAGTTATTATACATCAGATAGAATAACAGAATGGGCAACAACATATACATATTTAAGCAACTATAATGGAAAAGGAAAAACAGGAGACACATACTATGAAGATGACTTACTAAGAATGTGTTATTATGGGGTACAAAGTACAAACACCCCTTACTGGTTAAGTTCCCGCTATGTCCATGATATCTCTAAAGAAGTCATCTTCAATGTGGGCTATGTGAACAAGGACGGCATGCTTTACGAGTACTACAAGTGGGGTATAGACAGTGTCGGCGGTGTATACTCGCTCGCTACCAGTCTTGGAGTTCGCCCTGTTGTTACTATTAACTATCCAAATTCAGATGAATAATAATTAAATACTTACGCAATCTAAAGCAAAAATACGACAAAGATAATAATAATAAATATCCTCCATCTTATCTGCAGCTGGAGGATATTTATTTAGTTGTTCTTAAATATAAGTTTTTGCTATCTTAAGTCTACTGACAGTGTTACAATCTTGACAAAAACAGGGTATAGATGTAAAATGTATATGTAAAAAAGGAGGATGTATGTCAAACAATAAGAAAAAAACATTTGAAGCTATGCTAGCAATGCTTACAAAAATAAGAATATACTTAATAGTTATAGCTATTGTGTTAATAGTTTTATGTGTCCAAAATCCAGTATTTATAATCCCATCAATAATAGCTTATGGATTAGTACTTGCTTATGCACTTTGGACAAATCACAAAAACAAGAATGAATTAAATAAGCATATACAAGAATTAACATTTAATGTAGATACAATAGTAAAAAATACCCTTATAAATTCACCATATCCAATAGTAATCGTAGAAGAAGAAGGAAATGTGATATGGAAAAGCACAAGTTTTGTAAATGAATTTGCAAATATTGATATAAATAATATATTAAAAGAAATATTAAATGAAGCAAAACTTGAAGTAGAAAATAATCAAGAAGGTAAAAAAGAAAATAGAATATATAAACAAACTATGATTGGCAAAAAAGATTATTTAATAACAATCGAAAAAATAAAGACAAAATCTAAGAATAGAAAGAAAAAAACAAGTGATACATTTGTTATGTATCTAAGGGACAATACAACAGAACTAGAAACATTAGAAAAGTATGAAAAATCAAAAATATGCACAGGAACAATCATAATAGATAGTTATGATGAACTTTTCCAAAGTATGGGACAAGAAGAAAGAACACAAGTGCTTACTGAGATAGAAACAAAAATATTTGATTGGGTAGCAAGTTTTGAAGGAATAGTATTAAAAACAGAGAGAGAAAGATATGTAATCATATTTGAAGAGCAATATCTTGATCAAATAATAGAAAACAAATTTGAAATATTAGGAATGGCAAAAGATACAGAAACAGAAGGTGTAATACCAACAACATTAAGTATTGCTATTGTCGCAGAAGGAGATTCAATCTACGAAAAATTAAAAGAAACAACATCTGCAATGGATCTAGTTTTAGGACGTGGAGGAGATCAAGCAGTTGTTAGAAGAAATGGAAAATATGAATTCTTCGGAGGGAAAGTACAAGAAGTAGAAAAGAGAACTAAAGTAAAAGCAAGAACAATAGGAGCAGCCCTAGAAGAATTAATAGAAGAGGCGCCAAATGTATTAATAATGGGACATACAAATGGTGATATAGATTCTATGGGTTCAAGTCTTGGAATATATAGAATAGTAAAGACTATAGGAAAACCTGTAAATATTGTAAATAATACTTATGGATTAACATTAAAAGATTTCATAGAAGCAGTAGAACAAGAGGAAGAATATGAAGGAGTTATAGTTGATAAAGCTGAGGCATTGTCACTAATTAACGAAGATACTCTTTTAATTGTAGTAGATACACATAAGAAATCTTATGTTGAAGTACCAGAGCTACTAACTAAAACTAACAAAATAGTAGTTATAGACCACCATAGAAGAGGACCAGATTATATAGATAATGCGATCCTTACTTTCCACGAGGCTTATGCATCATCTGCAGCAGAGCTTGTAACAGAGTTATTACAATATACAAAAAATGAGACAGTTATAACGACTTTTGAGGCAGAAAGTTTATATGCAGGTATAATGGTAGACACTAAAAACTTTACATTTAAAACAGGTGTAAGAACATTTGAAGCAGCAGCATATTTAAGAAAAAATAATATAGATATATTAAAAGTAAAGAAATGGTTCCAGACAGACCTAGAAAGCTATAATGTAATATCAGATATAGTAAAAAATACAGAAGTAATAAGAGATGGAATTGGTATAGCTGAATATACCGAAGACGACGATAATGCGAACTTAATCTGTGCAAAAGCAGCAGATGAACTTCTTACAATAAGTGATATTACGGCATCATTCGTTATAGGAAAAGTAAAAGATACCGTATTTATAAGTGGACGCTCAATAGGAGATATAAATGTTCAAATGATACTAGAAAAACTTCGGTGGTGGAGGACATAGCACAGTTGCAGGTGTACAATTAGAAAATACTACAATATCAGATGCAAAAGAAAAACTAAAACAAGCAATAGACGAATACTTTGAGCAAAATCTTGAATAGCTAGAATAAGATTTAAAAGGGTTTATAGGTATAACCTTAATGCAAAAAACCTAAAACTATATATAAGGAATGAAAATTTTAATGAAAGTTATATTACAAGCTGATATAAAAGGAATGGGAAAGAAAAATCAAGTAGTAAATGCAAGTGATGGGTATGCAAGAAATTATTTATTTCCAAACAAACTTGCAATTCTAGCTGATAAGCAAAATATGAAGGAACTTACTGAAAGAAAATCATCAGAGGCATTTAGAAAAGAAGAAGAAAGACAAGAAGCAATAAAAGTAAAAGAAAAAATAGAAAAAGAAGTATTGAAACTAAGAGTAAAAGCAGGAGAAAATGGCAGAACTTTTGGAAGTATTACATCAAAAGAAATATCAGAAAATCTAGAAAGACAATTACATCAAAAGATAGACAAAAAGAAAATTATACTTAAAGACCAAATAAAAAATGTAGGAGAATATATAGTAGATTTAAAACTATTTGAAGGGGTTAATGCGAAATTAAAAATAGAAGTAATTGCAGAATAGTTATTATCTAGTAAATTATATAAGGAGAAGTATATGGAAGTCGGAAAAATCCCACCAAATGATATAGAAGCAGAGCAAGCAGTACTTGGCTCTATGATGTTAGATAACGATGCAGTAATGGATGCAATAAATATATTAAAGCCAGAAGATTTTTATAGAGAAGAAAACAAATTAATATTTTCTGCTATGATAAACTTAAATGGAAGAAGTGAACCAATAGACTTAATAACTGTAAAGGACGAGCTTATATCACTTGGAAAATTTGAAGTATGTGGCGGACTTGAATATATAGCAAGCTTGCCAGAAAAGGTACCTACTACTGCAAATGCAGATAAATATATAAGAATCGTAGAAGAAAAATCAATGCTAAGAAGTCTAATAAAAACATCAAATGAGTTACTTGAATTAGGGTATAACCAAACATTAGAAACAGATGAAATAATAGAAAAGGCAGAAAAGGAAGTATTTGATTTATCTTTAAATAGAAATAGAAAAGATTATACACCAATAAAAGATGTATTAATAGAAACTTTTGCAAATCTAGAAAAATTATACAATCAAAAAGAACATATAACAGGTGTACCAACAGGATTTATAGATCTTGACTACAAAACAGCAGGTTTGCATGGCTCAGAATTAATACTAGTTGCTGCAAGACCATCTATGGGAAAAACCGCATTTGCTTTAAATATAGCAGCAAATGCAGCAATAAAAGCAAAAATTCCAGTTGCAATATTTAGCCTAGAAATGTCAAAAGATCAATTAGTAACTAGAATGCTTTCAAGTGAAACTGGTATAGATAGTAATAAACTAAAAACAGGTAAAATGGACGAAGATGACTGGATAAAACTTTCAGAAGGTTTAGGTCCATTGTCAGAGTCAGAAATATATATTGACGATACTCCAGGAATTTCAATAACAGAAATAAGAAATAAATGCAGAAAACTTAAACTTGAAAAAAATATAGGTCTTGTAATTGTAGATTATCTACAATTAATATCAGACTCAAATATTAGAAAAAATGGAAGTAGAGAGGAAGAAATATCAAAGATAAGTCGTTCATTAAAAATAATTGCAAAAGAGCTAAATGTGCCAGTAATCGCACTTTCACAATTATCTCGTGCACCAGAACAAAGAAAAGATGATCACAGACCAATGCTTTCGGATCTACGTGAATCAGGAGCAATAGAGCAAGACGCAGATATAGTTATGTTCCTTTATAGAGATGATTATTATAACCAAGAAAGTGAAAAAAGAAATATAGCAGAAGTAATACTTGCAAAACACAGAAGTGGATCAACAGGAACTATTGAACTTGCGTGGTTTGGAAGTTGTACAAAATTTGCAAATATCGATAAATATAGATAATAAATAATAGAAAGGCTAATTAAGTGTTAAAAGACGAAGTTTTAAAAACAATTAAAGAATATAATTTAATAGAAAATGGAGATAAAATAGTTGTCGGAGTATCAGGAGGCCCCGACTCTATTTGTCTTGTAGATATATTAAATGAAATAAAAAATGATAAAAAAATAAATTTCGAACTTGCAATATGTCACATAAATCATTTGATAAGAGAGGAAGCAAAGGAAGACGAAAAATTTGTAGAAGAATATGCAAAAGAAAAAAATATTCCATTCTTTTCAAAGGAAATAGATGTTGCAAGCCTTGCAAAAAAACAAAAAATTGGTACAGAAGAAGCAGGAAGAATTGCAAGATATGCATTTTTTGAAGAAATTTTGCAAAAAATAAATGGAACAAAAATTGCAACAGCACATACAAAAAATGATAATGCAGAAACAGTTCTAATGAATCTACTTAGAGGATCTGGAACAGCAGGATTAAAGGGAATAAGCCCAATAAGAGATAATAAATATATAAAACCTTTAATTAAAATATCAAGAGAAGAGATAGAATCTTATTGTGAAGAACAAAGCTTGAATCCAAGATATGATAAGACAAATTCAGAAAATATTTATACTAGAAATAAAGTAAGAAATATATTGATACCTTTAATAAAAAAAGAATTTAATCCTAATATAATAGATACAATAGATAGATTGTCAACCCTTGCCAAAAAAGAAAATGACTATCTAGAAAAAACAACAAATGAGAAATATGAGGAGTTATTGATAAAAGAAGAAAAAAATGAAATAATATTAAATTTGAAGAAGTTTAATATTCAAGATGAAGTAATAAAAAGTAGAATTATTATATATACTATAAAAAGACTAATGGGCACAAGTCAAGGTATAGAGAAAGTTCACATTGATGATATAATAACTTTGTGCAAGAAAAATATAGGGAATAAGTACTTAACACCGAATAAGAATATAAAAATTACTGTTAATAAAGGAAAAATATATTTTTTTGTAACACAAAATTCATAAACAGGCTAAACTAGAAATCCGTAGCATAACTTATTTACAGGCAATTTTTAAGCAAAAAACTTTTCTAAAAAGTATTGAAATGTAAGATTAAATATGATAATATTCGGGGTGAATCAATAAAGAGGTTTGAAAGGTAAGGAGGATAACTTTGAAAAATAGTATAAAAACATTAGCAATGTGGCTAATAATAGGAATAATAGTGATTGTACTGATAACTTCTATTTTAGATAATGCAGATACAAAAATGACTTATGCAGAATTAATAAATAAAATAGAGACATCAGAAGTTACAGGAATAGAAGTAGCCTATGATGGAAAATCAGCAAATGTAACTTTGAAAAGTGATCCAATTAAAAAAGAAGTAAATATACCAAGCTTAGATAGCTTTATGGATTATATAACAGATTACCTAAAAGCAGGAAATATAGAATTTGAATCAAATTCACAATCAATATTTATAACAATTCTTGAACTTCTATCGCCATTTGGATTATTGATAATAGTATTGATATTCTGGTTCTTAACTATGAATACATCTGCCCAAGGTAATAATAAAACTTTAAGTTTTGGAAAGAGCAAAGCTAGAATGATGACACCTGCTGATAAAAATAGAGTAACATTTGTAGATGTAGCAGGTGTAGACGAAGAAAAAGAAGAATTAGAGGAAATAGTTGAATTTTTGAAAAATCCTAAAAAATTCACAGATATGGGTGCAAGAATACCAAAAGGAGTTCTACTTGTTGGACCTCCAGGAACTGGAAAAACTTTACTTGCAAAAGCTGTTGCAGGCGAGGCAGGAGTCCCATTCTTTATAATCAGTGGTTCTGACTTTGTAGAAATGTTTGTTGGTGTCGGAGCGTCTCGTGTAAGAGACTTATTTGAACAAGCAAAGAAAAATGCACCTTGTATAGTATTTATAGACGAAATAGACGCAGTAGGTAGACAACGTGGAGCAGGTTTAGGTGGAGGACATGACGAAAGAGAGCAAACATTAAACCAATTATTAGTTGAGATGGACGGTTTTGCATCAAATGAAGGTGTTATTGTACTTGCTGCAACAAACAGACCAGATATTTTGGATAAAGCACTTTTAAGACCGGGAAGATTTGATAGACAAATACTTGTATCTTCTCCTGATGTAGGAGCAAGAGAAAAAATACTAGAAGTTCACGCAAGAAAGAAAAAAATGGGCGATGATGTAGACTTAAAGACAATAGCAAAAAATACTTCAGGATTTTCAGGAGCAGATCTAGAAAATGTATTAAACGAAGCAGCTTTACTTGCAGCTAGAAGAAATCTAAAAGAGATAGGTATGAACGAAATAGAAGATGCTATGGTTAAAGTTACAATGGGACCAGAAAAGAAAACAAGAGTAAGAAGTGATAAAGAAAAGAAATTAGTAGCATACCACGAAGCAGGTCACGCAGTAGTAAGTAAGTTCTTACCAACACAAGATGATGTACATCAAATATCAATAGTACCAAGAGGTATGGCTGGTGGATATACTATGTACAGACCATCAGAAGATAAATCATTTATGTCTAAATCAGAGATGGAAGAAACAATAGTATCATTACTTGGAGGAAGAGTTGCAGAAAGTCTAATATTAAATGATATATCAACAGGTGCAAGCAATGATATCGAAAGAGCATCTAAGATTGCAAGAGATATGGTATCAAAATATGGAATGAGTGATGTTGTAGGTGCAATAATGTTTGGAGCAGGACAAGAAGAAGTATTTTTAGGTAGAGATTTAACACAATCTAAGAATTATTCAGAACAAACAGCATCTATAATAGATGCAGAAACAAAGAATATTATTGATAAGGCATATAAGAGAGCAGAAGATATATTAAAAGAGCACATCGATAAACTTCATATTGTTGCAGGAATATTATTAGAAAAAGAGAAGATAGACGGAGACGAGTTCGCAAAAATTTTTGAAGAGTAAATAAAAATAAAAAGGCTAGATTAGATAAATTCTAAATCTGGTCTTTTTATTTGTAATAATTTTCTAAATTTATTACAAATTACATCAAAATCTATTGACTAAAACGACAAAAAATACTAAAATATGTAATGGATTAGTGATAAGCCAAAAAAATGTAGGGGGAAATTTTATGGAAAATATCAAAGTATTTTCATGTAGTGAAGCGGCAGATGGATTTACAAAAGAGGTTTGCGATAGTTTAGGATTAGAAATGGGACAAATATGTAGAATGAAATTTAAAAATGATAATAATTTTGTCCAATTATTAGAAACAGTAAGAGAGAAAGACGTATACTTGATACAAACAACAACACCACCAGTAAACGAAAGAATAATGGAATTATTAATAACAATAGATGCAGCAAGACGTGCATCAGCTAGAAGAATAGTTGTAGTATTACCATACTATATGTATTCAAGATCAGATAAAAAGGATCAACCAAGAGTTCCTATAACAGCAAAATTAATAGCAGAGGTTATAGAAGCTGCAGGAGCAGACAGAGTAATAAGCTGTGACTTACATAATTCATCAATACAAGGATATTTCAGAATAAATTGTGATAGATTATCAGCACAAGGAATTTTACAAACATATTTCAAAGACAAGAACTTTGACGATATGGTAATAGTTGCAACAGATGCAGGAAGCTCAAAGAAAGCATATAAATATTCAAAATTCTTTAATTGCCCAATAGCTATGATAGATAAAAGAAGAGAAGGAAATGACGATAGAGCAATAGCAAGTACAGTAATAGGAGATGTAAAAGGAAAGACAGCAGTAGTATTTGATGACGAAATAGACACAGCAGGTTCAATGATAGAGGCAGCAAATATACTAAAAGAATATGGAGCAAAAGAAATATATGCAGGTTGTACACACGGTGTATTATCAGGACCAGCAATAGAAAGATTAAAAGATTCTCCATTTAAAGAAGTAGTAATAACAAACACAATACCATTACCAAAAGAAAAACAAATATCAAAAATAAAAGTATTATCAATAGCACCATTATTTGCAGAAGCAATAAAAAGACTTAATGAAAATAAACCAATGGGGGATCTATTCGGACAATTTATGTAGAATAAGGCTTGACAAACAAGAAAGCAAGATATATAATAGAAAAGCAAATTTAATTATACACGAGAAGGGGGGAGTAATAATGTCAGAGGTAAGAGTTAATAATGGAAATATCGAAGATGCATTAAAAAGATTTAAAAGACAATGTGCTAGAAATGGCGTAATGCAAGAAGTTAGAAAAAGAGAACATTATGAAAAACCTAGTGTAAAGAGAAAGAAAAA
>CANREW010000030.1 GCA_947629765.1 uncultured Clostridia bacterium | reverse complement strand
TCTTACAATAGTTGTTAATGTAGAACTAATTTATCTTTATTTTTTATTCAATAGATTTTACTTTTTTAATTAACGTATAATAAATTTATTATAAAACTTTTCTAAAACAATTGACGAAAAATGTAAAAAGGTGTATTATATTATGCATAGAGTAAAGAATAAATAGTTAAGACTCACTATACGGGAAGTTGATGGTGAGGCAAGAGTACAAAGTACTTGCTTATTTATTTTTGCATTCCGCTATGAACTAGAAGAAAATATTTTTTAATCTTCTTTCATGGAGCTCTGTTGAAAGGAGTTTTTTTTATGCAAACAATTTCAAAAACAAAGAAAATAATATTATCTGCAATGTTACTTGCCATAACGATAGTATTATCAAGATTTTTATCAATCAACACAGAACTTTTAGCAATAGGATTTAGTTTCGCACCAGTCATGCTTACAGCAATTTGGCTTGGACCTAAGTACTCAGCTATAGTTTCAGGATTAGCTGATTTAATCGGTGCACTTTTATTCCCATTTGGAACATTTTTTATAGGTTTTACCATAAGTGCAGTACTAAAAGGCTTAATCTATGGACTAATACTTTATAAAAAAGATACAGAATTTACAGATAAAGAATTATTTATAAGACTAATAATTTCAAGCCTTATAGTAATAGTATTTGTAAATATTTTACTAAATGCAGTATGGCTTAAAATAATGTATGACAAAGCATTTATGACTATATTATCTATAAGAACTGTCGCTCAGTTTATAATGCTTCCAATACAAGTCTTAACTGTATATGCATTAGAAAAAGCACTAAAACCAATAACTAAAAAATATTTATTTGATTAAAAGAAGGGAAAAAATATGGATATTGAGGAATATTTGAAAAAATTTGATGCAGTTACAAAAGATCCAACACTAGATGCAATGGAATATTTCATGAAGGAATTTGATAATCCTCATAAAAAGACGAAGTTCATACATATTGCTGGTACAAATGGAAAAGGCAGTGTATGTGAAATGATAAATAATATTTTAGTAAATGCTGGATACACAGTTGGAAAGTATATTTCACCACATTTAATTAAATATAATGAAAGAATAACAGTAAATAATAAAGAAATAACAGATAAGGAAATGAGTGATATTCTAGAAAAGTTAGCTAAAAAGGTAGATGAATATAACGAAACTCATAATATTCCAGTGAAGGAATTTGAAGTCGTAACAAGCCTTGCATTAATATATTTCGCAGAAAAAAATTGTGATTTTGTTGTACTAGAAACGGGTATGGGTGGAACAGATGACTGTACAAATATTGCAGATGGAATGATTTCTATTATTACAGATATTGGGCTAGATCATATGGACATACTTGGAAAAACAATTGAAGAAATAACTGATAAGAAGGCAGGAATTATTAAGAAAAACAATGACACTATAATGTATTATCAAGAAAAAGTAACAGATATTATCGAAGAAAAATGCAAAAAAGAAAATAATACATTACATTTAATAAATAAGGAAGATATAAAGAATTATTTTTTTGATGAAAATTATCAAACTATTGATTATAAAGGTTACAAAAACATAAAAATAAATCTAAAAGGTAGATGTCAAATATATAATGCAGAAATTGCTTTGGAGTGTATAGACCTTTTAAAACAAAAAGGATATAAGATAGGAAATGAAGCGATAGAAACTGGATTAAGTACAGTTATACACAAGGCAAGATTTGAAATGATAAAACAAAATCCTAAGATAATATATGATGGCGGACATAACGAAAATGCTGCAAAAAATTTAGTTACAACCATAAATCAATATTATCCTGAAAAGAAAAAAGTATATATTATATCTTTATTAAAAACAAAAGATTACAGAACTGTAATTAAAATTTTAACACAAGATAAAAATGGGGTGTTTATCTTTACAACAGGAAATGATGCAAATAGATATGTTGACAAAGAAGTCCTATGTAATGAAGCAAAAAAATATACAAATAATGTTTATAAAGAAGAATTGCTTGATGCTATAAAAAGTGCTCAAAATAAATATAAAAATGAAATAATTATGATCGTTCGGAAGTTTTTATATATACAAAGATGTAATTAACAATTTATAGAGGTGACATACAAAATGATAGATGTTAGTAATTTAGATTACAAATATAAACATAGTGGAACTGTTTTACAAGATATAAATTTAAGAATAAATGAAGGAGAAGTTGTAAGTATAATAGGAAAAAATGGCTCAGGAAAGTCAACACTTGCAAGGTTAATCTCAGCAGTTACAATGCCGAGTAATCGGTAGTATCTTAATAGATGGAATAGATACAAGGGATAAAGAAAGATTTTTAGAACTTAGAAAAAAAATAGGTATAGTTTTTCAAAATCCAGAAAATCAAATAATATTTAACAATGTCCATGACGATATGGTATTTGCATTAGATAATCTTGGAATAGAAGATAAAGAGGAAAGAATTAAAGAAGCATTAAAACAAGTTCAAATGGAAGAATATTTAGAAAATGATACTTACGAATTATCTCTTGGACAAAAGCAAAGAGTAACTATTGCAGGGGTACTTAGCATAAAACCTAAATACATAGTAATGGATGAACCAACAGCAATGCTTGATCCAGAAGGAAAAGAAGAAATAAGAAAAATTGTAAAAGAGTTAAAAGAGCTAGGTTATACAATTATATATATAACAAATATAATAGACGAAATATTTATATCTGATAGAGTAGTCATATTAGAAAAAGGAAGTATTATTAAAGAATTTAAAACAAAAGATATATTAGAAAATATAGAGTTTCTAAAAGACCATAATATAACAATTCCAAAAATTGTTGAACTTATGGAAGAATTAAAGAAAAATAACATTGATATAGATATTAATGATTTTATCTAGGAGATGGAAAAATGACATACATAATATCATTTATATTGTTTTTAATATATACAATAGGAATATTTTTTGTTAAAGAATATTATATATTTGCAATATTAGCATTGTTAAATATAGTTTTAATATTTATACTAAAAGAAAATATAAAAGTTGCATTTATTGCGATACTAAAAATCTTGCCTTTCATCATATTTACATCTTGTATAAATATGATAATTGGCGGAGTAAATCACGGCCTATTAATAGGAATAAGACTAATACTTGTATGCAATATGACATATATTTTTGCAAAAAAAATGACATCTCGCAAATTGCAATATGTAATTGAAACTATATTAAAACCATTAAAAATTGTAAAAGTAAATCCAAGAGAAATAAGCATAATAGTTTGTATTGCACTTGCATTTATTCCAATAGTTCAAAATGCAATAACAGAACTTAAATATTCTTTAAGAGCAAAAGGTTTTAATATGACGACTAAAAATATAATAAGAAAACCGAATTATATATTAGCTCCACTTATATCTTCTATTATAAAAAGAATAGGAGATATTGAAAACAGTTTAATATCTAAGGGGTATGCTTAGTTATCTATAAAAAAATATAAAAATATCATTAAAAAACTTGAATAAAAAAAATATATAGGATATAATATAAAATATAAAAAAACACGGACAAGTATAATATTACTAAAATAAAATATAAAACGAAAGTAAAGTATATTAAAAGTACTGTATGCAAAGGATAAATGAAAAGAAAAACGTATAGATATTTTTTAATATGTTTTACTTTTATTTATATAGCAAAACTACTAAAAGACTTTGGCAATGGTATAGAAATATACTAGAAATGGAGGAAAAAATGGGAGAAGTTATAGTAATAACATCAGGAAAAGGTGGAGTTGGTAAAACAACTACAACAGCAAATTTAGGTGCATCTTTAGCATTAGAAGGAAAGAAAGTAGCATTAGTCGATACAGATATAGGACTTAGAAACCTTGATGTAGTTATGGGACTAGAAAACAGAATAGTATATGATATAGTTGATGTAGTGGAAGGAAGATGTAAATTAAGACAAGCCTTAATCAAAGATAAAAGATATGAAGAACTATATCTACTTCCAGCAGCTCAGACAAGAGATAAATCAGCTGTAAATGAAGACCAAATGAGAGAGCTTACAACTAATTTAAAAGAAAATTTCGATTACATATTAATAGACTGCCCAGCAGGAATTGAGCAAGGATTCAAAAACGCAGTAGCAGGAGCAGATAGAGCAATAGTAGTAACTACTGCAGAAATTTCTGCTATAAGAGATGCAGATAGAATAATAGGATTACTTGAAGCATCAGAAATTAAGAATTCAGAATTAGTAATAAATAGATTAAGACCTAATATGGTAAGAAAGGGAGAAATGATGGACGTAGAAGACATCGTTGACCTACTTTCAATAGATTTAATTGGTGTTGTACCAGATGATGAATACATAATCACACAAACTAATAAAGGAGAACCAGTCATATCAAACAAAAAAGCACCTTCCGGAAAAGCATATAGAGAAATCGCAAAAAGGGTACTTGGAGAAAATATCGAAGTAACTATACCGGGAAGAGAAAAAGGATTTTTCGCAGCAATAAAAAGACTATTTAGTAAAAAATAACAAATAATAAAACGAAGGTGGAATAAAAATGTTTGAAAATATAATAAATTTCTTCAAAAATTTACGGAAAAACAAATAAAAATAGCAATAATTCTAAGGATACAGCAAAAGAAAGATTGCATTTAGTTTTGATGCAAGATAGAGCTAATGTATCTGCTGACTTTTTAGATCTTATGAAACAAGAAATAATAGAAGTAATAAAGAAATATATAGATGTGGACGAATCTGCTATTGATGTTAGAATGACAAATAGACAAAATGAAGATGGAACAAGTGGAGCACCTGCACTATATGCGAATATACCAATAATGAGTATAAAAGATGATGTTCTAAGAGAAAAAATTAAAACAAAAGAAGAAGATAAACTTAAGAAAAATAAAGAGAATAAAGAAGAACCAAAACACGACGAAAAAAACAAAGAAGATAAAAAAGATGTAGTAGAAAATAAAGAAGAGACTCCAAAGGAAGATAAGAAAGAAACTACAAATAATAGTAAAGAAGAAACTAAGACTGAGAGTAATAAAGAAGAAACAAAAGATGAAAATGAACCTGCAAAAAAAGAGGAAAAGGTAGAAACACCAAGTAAACATTAGAATAAATTTTAAGAGGTTTATATGAATAAAAGACTAAAAAATGTAGAATGGGGAATACTTATCTGCTCAATAGTCCTATTATGTATAGGACTAGTTGCATTATTTTCTGCAACTCAAGAACAAGGATATGAGGAGTTTAATAAACAAATCTTATGGGCAGTTATAAGTATTCCCATAATGCTTATTATAATATTTGTTGATTATAACTTAATAGCTAAAATTTCACCAGTGCTTTATGGACTGGTAATAATTGCACTTATTGCAGTTTTATTTACTGAGCCAATAAATGGTGCAAGCAGTTGGTTTAAAATCACAGAAACAATTACTATACAGCCATCAGAGTTTGCAAAGGTTATTTTAATAATATTTTTATCATATATAATGGTAAAATTACAAAAAAATGATAGAAAAGAAATTAACAAGATATGGAAATTAGGACTTATCTTACTTATTGCAGGAGTTCCAATGGCATTAATAATATTGCAACCAGATTTTGGAACAGTTATGGCATTTATAGTAGCTGTTGCATTTATGCTATTTGCATCAGGTATAGATAAAAAATATATAATAGCAGTTGTATTAATAATTGCAATTTCTTTACCTTTGCTATATTTCTTTATCTTGCCAGAACACGCTAAAACTAGAATAGATGTATTTTTAAATCCAGAGCTAGATCCAAGAGGTGCTGGATATAACTTACTTCAATCAAAGATTGCAATAGGCTCAGGAGAACTCTTTGGAATGGGAATACTGATGGGAAATCAGACGCAACTTCGGATACTTATATCCTAAAACCACAGACTTCATTTTCTCTGTAATAGGAGAGGAGTTAGGATTTATAATAGCAGCGGTTGTAGTTGTACTATATGTAGTAATGATTACAAAGGCAATATATGTTGCTAAAACTGCAAAAGATGATATTCGGAGGATATATTGCAATAGGTATAGCTCGGAATATTTTCATTCCATATGATAGAAAATATAGGTATGACAATGGGACTATTGCCGATTACAGGTGTACCGCTTCCATTTGTAAGTTATGGTGGAAGTGCACTTATTACTAACTTTATATGTATAGGTTTACTTTTAAATATCAGTGCTAGACGTAAAAAAGCAATTTTTATAGATTAAATAAAAAAATATTGAGGAAACAAAAATGGAACTATTACACAAAATAAAAATTGGAGATGTAGAACTTGAAAATAATATAATACTTGCACCAATGGCAGGAATAACAGACCTGCCATTTAGGTTAATATGCAAAAGTTTTGGCGCAGGTGCTGTATGTACAGAGATGGTAAGTGCTAAGGCACTAATGTACGGAGATGAAAAAACTAAACTTCTTTTAAATACAAAAGAAGAAAAAAGACCAATTATTGTACAAATATTTGGAAGTGATATAGAGGCAATGAAAGTTGCAAGTAAGTATGTAGAAGATATCGCAGACATCATAGATATAAATATGGGATGCCCAGCACCAAAGGTCGTAAAAAATGGAGACGGAAGTAAGCTATTATTAGATATAGACTTAGCAGTAAGTATTGCAAAAGAGGTAGTTAATGCAGTCTCTAAACCAGTAACAGTAAAACTTAGAAAAGGCTGGGATAATAAACATATAGTTTATGAAGAACTTCGGAAAAAGATTAGAAGAAGTTCGGAATAAAAGCAATTACACTACATCGGAAGAACAAGAGAAGAATACTTTTCAGGAGATAGCGATTTAGATGCAATTAAAAATTTAAAAGAAAAATTAAGCATTCCAGTAATTGCAAATGGAAATATAAAAAATGAAAAAGATGCAAAAAAGGTGTTAGAATACACAAAAGCAGACGGAATTATGATAGCAAGAGGAGCACTTCGGAAATCCTTTTATATTTGAAAACATTATAAATTATCTAAAATTTGAAAAAGAACCAGATGTAATAACAAAAGAAAAACTTCTAGAAACAATAATAAAACATATTAATTTAGAAATAGAAGAAAAGGGAGAGTACACAGGAATTCGCGAGATGAGAAAACATTTAGCGTGGTATACAAAGGGCTTAAAAAATAGTAGTGTTATTAGAAGTAGTATAAATACGATAGAGAATAAGAATGAGCTAATAAATACTTTGACTGAATACTTTAATTTAATATGAATATATAAATAGAAAGAAAATATTCTTGAATTTAACAAGGGGAAAGCGAGGAAAAAAGTGAAGAAGATCTTTCTATTTTTTATTTTTTTAATTTGTTTAATTATTTTAATATTTGCTTATAAATTATCAAAATTAGGAAATAATATAAATAAATCAGATGACAATAACATTTTAAATATTAGTTCATATGAAGCAACTATAGAAGTACAAATATACAGTAATAAAAATACAAATAAATATGTATTAAAACAAAAGTATTTGAGTCCAGATATTTTTAAGCAAGAAGTAATAGAGCCAGAAAATATAAAGGGGCTTACAACGACTTTTGACGGAACAAATCTCATTCTAGAAAACAGTCTACTTAGCTTAAAAAAACTGTATGAAAATTATAACTCTTTAACACGGAAGTTCTTTAAGTTTAAATTGCTTTATAGATGAGTACAAAAATATTGGCGGTACGGTTGAAGAAAATGACGAAGAAAAAATAATTAAGGTAAAAACAGAAAATAACAATAAATATGGAAATTATAAAAAGTTATATATAAGCAAAAAGACTAATTTACCAACTAAAATGGAGATATTAGATATTAACGAAAATATAACAGTTTACATATTATATAAGGAGATAGAAATAAATAAAACAAGTAAAGAAGAAATACTTGGGAAATAATATATCTCAAAACTAATAGTTAAAATATATCTGAAAATATATGCAATAATAGGAGTGAAACAATATGGTAATAAAAAGAGGAGATATGTTTTATGCAGATTTAAGTCCAGTGGTAGGATCAGAACAAGGAGGAATAAGACCAGTTGTAATCATTCAAAATGATACAGGAAACAAGTATAGTCCTACAGTTATTGCAGCAGCGATTACATCTCAAACAGGTAAAACTAAATTACCAACTCACATAGAAATAGGATCTCAAAACAATGGACTAAAATCAGATTCAATAGTACTAACCGAACAAATTAGAACTATAGATAAAAGTAGACTAAAAGAGAAAATTGGTCATATAGATGATAGTAATATAATGAATCAAATAAATAATGCAATACGGGGTTAGCTTTGGTTTAGATGAATAAAAAAATAGGAGGGCTTCCCTCCTATTTTACTTCTGTTTTTAACTTTTTTATAATCTCTATTTCTTGATAAAGCTTTTTAATATGCTCTTCTTTATTTTTCAATGCTTCTTCATATTCAGACATAACTGCAAGATAGTTTTCAGCATTTTCTCCATTTTCAAATAGATATCTCATATATTCTTTGTAATATTCTTCTTTATTCTTAGAACTTTGTGACTTTTCATCATACTTTTTTATCTTGTTTAATCTTTTTAATTGTTCTTGTATATATTTAACATAGTCCATTACACAACTAATTTCATATAGGGTGTCGTCAATAACAACTTTAAATAAAACTTTTAAAACTTTACCATTGATTTTGCCGACTTTCGAGTCTACAGATAATGCATCTAATGCGACTGCTTGGACAGTAGGTTCAGTTTCTTTTATTAGCAATCTTAAAGTTTCTGAAATATTTACGTGAGTTGTATAATGCCTTTTCGTAACAAGTGCATCATATATATCAGCAATATGTATAATCTGAGCAAAATATGGTATGTCTTTTTCAGTTAAGCCATTTGGATAACCAGAACCATCTAAACATTCATGGTGATATAAAGGTCCACCTGCATAAGGTCTAAGTTTTAAATCTTTCATACACATATTATATCCAATTGTTGTATGTGTTTTCATTACTTCAAATTCTTCGCTAGTCAACCTAGAAGATTTTGTCAATATTTCAACAGGAATAAATATTTTCCCAATATCGTGCATGTATGCAGACATTGTAGCTAAAATTGTAAATGATTTTCCAGCATGAAGATATTCACAAATTCTACAAGTTAAGTTTGCTACATTTTCACTATGAATTCTAGTTAACATGTCCAGATTTTCAAGCACATTAAGCTGATATCTCATTGTTTGATCTAGGTTATATGATTTTAAATTGGTAGGATCATAGAAACTAAGTTCTTGTTTTGATTTTAACATAATTTTTCTCCTTTGTATAAATTTATAATAACATTTATAATAAAAAAAATCAATAGATAAATTTAGTATTGCGATTTAAAATAAACTGTGGTAAAATAACTAAAAGAAAATATTGGGGTGTCGCCAAGCGGTAAGGCATCGGACTCTGACTCCGACATGCGTAAGTTCGAATCTTACCACCCCAGCCAACTCGTCGCAAACGAACTATCGCTTGTGACTTTTTTTCAAAAATTCACAATGCGATAATCGCTGCTCCTCGTCATTTCGCGAAAAAAATCGTTCACTTTGTTCACTAACAATTTTTCGCGAGTATATAATGCTCCTTGTTTCGAAAAAAGTATCGCTTTGCTAACAACTTTTTTCGAGGTTATTATCTGTAAATGTAAGTACATTAGATAGTACATTTGCAGATTTATTTTTTGTATCTTTTTCTAAATGGGCATAAATATT
>CANREW010000029.1 GCA_947629765.1 uncultured Clostridia bacterium | reverse complement strand
GAGAGAGAGAGAGAGGAATACTTCTAGAAGACAAAAATGCATCATTGTTCAACAGTCTGACACACACACACACACAAGTATATTAAAAGTAATAGATAATATAAGGACACACAGGACTTATACTTAATTTTAGTATAAGAAATGTGTGTCCTTTTTGCATTTTTAAAAAATTATAAAATTAATTTTATACAAATAAATTATATTAATATAAATTGAAAAAGGATGAAAAAAATCAATGGAAGATATTAAAGAGTCAAATAAAAAGATATATGCAAAGAAAATATTATCAAATATATTGATAATATTGATATTAGTTGTAGTAGGTATATTAATTTTAATGCAAAGTCCAATAAATCCATTAGGAAATAAAATAAATGGCTCAGACAGTTCAGTTTTTATATATGGTGGAAATTTAATAAGAAACGGAAAGATTTTATACAAAGATTTTTTTGACCATAAAGGACCTATGCTATACTTGTTTGAGACAATAGGATTAGCTATATCAAATGGAGATACAGTAGGAATATGGATTTTAGAAGTCATATTCATGTTTGCTAATTTATGTATGTTATATAAAATTAGTCGTTTATATTCTAATAGTAAATATATTAATATATTAGCAGCAATAATTTCAATTATCCCCTTGTGTAGTTGCCTTCAATGTGGAAATCTTTCAGAAGAATTTGCTTTGTCATTTATAATATATTCATTATATGTATTTTCTAAATTTACTATAACAAAAAAAGTAAGAAATATGGAAATATACTTAGTAGGAATATGTTTCGCAATAGTATTTATGCTTAGACCAAATATGATAGCACTTTGGATTGTATATATTCCTACCGTGATAATTGATTATATCTGCGATAAAAGATATAAAGAATTACTAAAATCTATTGGTATATTTATTTTAGGAACAATAACAGTAATAGTACCAACTATTTTATACTTTATATTCAATAATGCATTTTCAGATTTTATATATTGCTTTTTAAAATTTAATTTTATGTATACTGGTAGCGATGGAAATAAAGATGGAATTATTGATGCTATATTATTCTTTATTTTAAATATTAAAATAAACATTATAATTCCATGTATACTTATAGGAAGTTTTATAAGAAGAAAATGTAAAAAAATAGAATGTAAAGAAGTAATATTACAAATATTATTTTTCGCAATAACTTTATTATTAATATCTATTTCAGGAAGAAAATATGGTCATTACGCAATGATATTAATTCCTTGCTATATTATTCCAATAACTTGGACAATGAAATACATAATAGAACTAAAGCATGTATATGTACAAGTAATTTCAGTTTTGATTTTTACTATAATTTTTTGTGTACTAGAATGGGAATCAGTATATATTGATATTTTGCAGTCTATAACAAGAACTATTCCAAATTTAAATTATAATAAAGTTGTTGAATATATAAAAGAAAATACAGATGAAGATGATAATGTTTTAATATTAGAAAACGATTGTAACTTATATAATTTAACAAACAGAAAGTATAATGGCAAATATGCATATCAATACCCTATAATAAATATTGATTATAGGATATATGAGGAAATTATGGAAGAAATGGAGAAAGACAAACCTAAACTAATAGTTTATGAAGGATCTTATGATATGTTTAATGAGATAATTAATGTGTCTTATGAATATGAGAAAAATGAAAGAATAATGCTAAGTTATTTTTATGCAAATATTGAAAAAATGTGTGAAAAACGGAATTTATACGAGATATGAAGATGAAGATTTTATTGCATGGACTTTGAATGAAAATTAAATTAAAAATAAAAGAGGAAATAGTATATGGAAAATTTATATATAATAATACCTGCGTATAACGAAGAAGAAAATATAGGAAATGTAATAGAAGAATGGTATAAAATTGTTCAAAAAATAGGAGAAGAAAGCAAACTTGTTGTAATAGATGATGGCAGTAAAGATAAAACATATGAAATTATGAAAGAATATGCTAAGGATAAGCCACAATTTATTGCAATAACAAAGGAAAATAGTGGACACGGCGCAACTCTATTATATGGATATAACTATGCAATAAATAAAAATGCAACATATATTTTCCAAACAGATTCTGATGGACAAACAATACCAGATGAGTTTTGGAAATTTTGGGAAGCAAGAAATGATTATGACATGGTTATAGGACATAGAAAGACAAGGAAAGATGGAATTTCAAGAATATTGGTAACAAAAGTTTTAAAACTAGTTATAAGGATTTGTTTTAAAGTTAATGTTACTGACGCTAATACCCCATTTAGATTAATGAAAACAGAAAAACTAAAAGAAAATATAGAAATTATACCAGAAAATTTTAATTTATCTAATGTATTAATATCTGTATTATATGAAAAACAAAAGCTTAAAGTAAAATATATACCTATAACATTTAGAAAAAGACAAGGTGGAAAAAATTCAATAAACATAAGCAAGATTTCTAAATTGGGAATTCAAGCTATAAAAGATTTTATAAAAATAAATAAAGCTATAGATTCAAATAAATTATGCTAAAATATTACAAAAGAGATACATTTATATTACATTTTCATTACATTATTGAAAAAAGTAATAATATAAAATATAATAGTGTTAGATATCAAAAGAGAAAGGGTGCTGAAAATGGAAACATTTGCAGACTATATTCTATCCGAAGAAGATTGCATCAAAAAAATGGAAATTGTATATTATTTACAAAAAAGAACAGGTATATTTTTTGACAATTCTGTTATTTTAAAAACAGAATTAGCAAGGCTATTTATAGATACAATGAACTTAGATGTTGACAGAAATTTAGTCCTTACAGCCTGCCTTTTATATGCTTGCAAAAAAAATATAGTATCACACGATATAGAAAAAATAAAGAGATATGCCGAAGAAGGAGCAGAGTATCTTGAAACGCTTGGATTTTCAGAAAGATTTTGCAAAATATGCACAGGAGTAAATAGATATACTGAAAGCGAAGATAGAGAAAAAGAAAGCGATATTTTAGAGCTTGTAGATAATTTCGGAGGATTAGTCCTAGACAGACCTGAGAGAAAAGGATATCCAATAGATGAAGCAATGAACTTACTTGAAAATAGAAATTTAAAAGATGTAGACAATAGATATCTAGAAGAATTTAAAAAGTTTGTCTATTTGAAAGAAGGTGTTGCTGCATGAGTCTTGAAGGAAATGGAAGTTATGATGAAATACATATATCTAACACAGGATGCAATCTAGTAATTGCAAATTTAATCGGAATAGTAACAGCTGCAAGAAGTGTAAGTGACTGCATAAATACTCTTGCAAGAGGAAGATTAGCAAATAATGTATTAGAAGAAAAATCTAATGAAAGAATAAATGCTAGGGCAAAATGGGCAAAAGTAGAAGAAATAGGACAAGAAGAAAGATAATATAGAAAAGAAGGTCTTTATAATGTACGAAGTATTTGCAGATTTACATATACATATTGGAAGAACAAAGAATAATAAACCAATAAAAATAACAGCTGCAAGAAGCCTAAATTTTGAAAATATTGCAAAAGAATGTGTACAAAGAAAAGGTATAAATATTGCAGGAGTTATAGATTCAGCATCTCCTTATGTTATAGAAGATATAGAAGAATTTCTAAAACAAGGTGATGCAAAAGAACTAAAAGACCGGTGGAATTATATATAAAGATAAATTATGCATAATTTTGGGAAGCGAAATAGAGACATCAGAAACAAACGAACAAGGAAAGATAGGAAGTGCCCATAACTTATGCTATTTTCCATATCTGGAAAATATAAAAGCTTTTTCAAAAGAAATGCAAAGTCATATAAAAAATATTACTTTGAGTTCTCAAAGAGCTAATATTTCAGCTTACGAATTAATAGACATAGTAGAAAAATATCGGAGGTGTGCTAATTCCAGCACATGCATTTACCCCATATAAGAGTTTTTATGGAAATTGTACAGATAGACTTGAAAAGATATTTAAAGAAAAATATTCTAGGATACCTGCAATAGAGCTTGGACTTAGTGCAGATACATTCTTAGCAGACCAAATTTCAGAATTAGAAGATAAAACATTTTTGACAAATTCAGATGCACACTCACTTCCAAAAATCGCAAGAGAATATAACAAAATAGAAGTAGAAGATATTAGCTATAAAGAGCTTATGAAAGCAATAAAAAGAGAAGATGGAAGAAAGATAGTATGTAATTATGGATTAGATCCAAAGCTAGGCAAATATCATAGAACATACTGTGAAGTGTGCGATAAGAGAATAGAAGGAAATCCACCAGTGACGTTATGTGACACTTGTGATAGTAGAAATATTACAATGGGAGTTTTGGACAGGATAGAAATTATAAAAGATAAAAACGAAACTAAGAGTCCAGCATTTAGACCAGAATATAAATATCAAATACCGTTAACATTTATACCAGGACTTGGAGGAAAAACGATTGACAAATTGCTTGACAATTTTGAAACAGAGATGAATATACTGCACAAATTATCATTTGATGATATAGAAGCGGTATTTGGAGAAAAAATTGCAAGAAATATTATAGATGCAAAGACTGGAAAAATGCAAATATTAGCAGGTGGAGGAGGAGTATACGGAAAAGTATGCACTTCTAAATAGCCATAAACTTTAAAAATAATTAGTTCTATTTTAAATTGTATTACATAAACATTGATTAAGAAATTAAAAACAAGAAAGGTTTATGTAATGCATAACAAAAGAGCAAGAATATCAAAGCCCAATATAGGGTTAATACAAACACATATAAGTAATAATTTAAAAAACTATGTTATTGTAACTGTCATATTTCTTGTTGGAGTAGTACTTGGTGTATTATTTATTAATAATGTAAACAATACGCAAAGCGAGGAAATAAGTGGTTATATAAATAACTTTATAGAAAAAACAAAAGATAATGCAAGTGTAGATTATATAGGCTTATGTATGACATCATTAAAAAACAATCTATCCCTTGCTATTTTATTATGGTTTGCAGGACTTACCGTAATAGGTGTTTTTGTAGTATACATAGTAATATGTTTTAGAGGATTTTGCTTAGGCTACACTATATCTAGCATAGTAGCAACTATTGGAACAAAAAATGGGAGTATATTCATTCTATCAACTTTACTACCTCAAAATATAATATTTATACCAACAATATTTGCTATTGCTATAAGCTGTATGAGACTATATAAATCGATTATGAAGGACAAAAGACGTGAAAATATAAAAATAGAAATATTAAGACATACTGTTTTTTGCGCATTAGCAAGTGTACTACTTATATTAGCTTCTCTGGTTGAAACGTATATATCAACAAACATATTTATGTTAATTAAAAATATTTTCTAAAATTTTAAAAAATCTATTTACATTTTTGTAAGAATTTGATATAACATATATATCTTATGTTAATACAATTAGTAATGGGGGAGAGATAAAATGCAAAAACAAATTAAAAACTTTTTGGACTTTATAGAAAATGATAAGAAAGTATCACAAAACACATTACAATCATACAGAAGAGACATTATGCAATATAGCACTTATATAGAAGATAACAAAATTAATTATTTAAAAATCGATGAAAATGGAATAAGAGATTACTTAAAATATATGAACGATATTGGCAAAAAAAGCTCTACTATTTCAAGAAGTTTAGCTTCTATTAGATCTTTTTATCAATATTTATTAAGAGTTAAAAAGATAAAAAAAGATCCAACAGAAGGAATTCAATCTCCTAAAATAGAAAAAAGAGTACCATCAGTTCTTACATCTCAGGAAGTAGAACTATTATTAGAGCAACCTAAAAACGTAGACCTAAAAGGTATAAGAGACAAGGCTATGCTTGAATTTGCTTATGCTACTGGAATGAAAGTTACTGAAATAATATCTTTGAATCTAGAAGATGTAAATTTAGAAGAAGGATATGTAGTATGCAAAGGAAAAGAAAGAACTAGAAATATTCCACTAGGTTCATTATCAATTAAGGCATTAAAAGATTACATAGAAAATTCTAGAAATATTTTGATAAAAGATGAAAATGTTAAAGCACTATTTGTTAATACAAATGGTCAAAGATTAACAAGACAAGGATTCTGGAAAATAGTTAAATATTATAAAGAACAAGCCCATATATCAAAAGATATAACACCACATATTTTAAGACATTCATTTGCAACACATCTTTTGCAAAATGGAGCTGATTTGAAAGCAATTCAAACAATGCTTGGACATTCAGATATATCTTCAACACAAATATATATGCAATTCCAAGATGCAACAATACAAAATATTTACAAAAAAGCTCACCCAAGAGCATAAATAAAAACAAAATATAAGTCCGCACAAAATTTGTTATGCGGACTTTTTTAGTAAAGACACTAAAGAAAGGAGCATTTGCTAGTATGAAAAGAGAAGAAAGAAAAAGAAAAGATAATATAGAAAAACTAACAAAGGAAGTAGAAACAAAAAAGAAAATACCAAAAGACGTAAAAGAAAAGATAAATGCTAGAGTATTTGAAAATATGATAATAGCTGCAATTATAATGGTGTATTTGGTTTCACTTAATTTTGGAATGACTAATATTCCAACAGATACATATAGAACAGATTTGAAAGTATTTTCAATTCTTTTATTAATTATTACAATAATGATTTTTGAATGGGGATATAAAAAAGATAATGAATCAATATGGCTACATGGAGTCGAAGTTATGGTACTTGGAGTTATTACCTTATATTTAATATATTTATATTCAATGTATTACAGCACTTATGGAACACTTATATTATCAATAGGAATAGTTTATCTAATTTATTATGCTATAAAAATAGTTATAATCCAAAAAAGAATAGAAAAAGAATATATGAAGAGTCTAAATGATATTGGCGAAATAATTAAAAAATAAAAAAGAAATGGAGAATTTAAAATGGAAAAATGTTTGTTATTAGGAAATGGTGGAAGGGAAGCAGTTATTGCAGAATATGTGTCTAAGGGATATAGCCTTTATTCAGTTATGCCATATGTTAATCCTTCAATTGAAAAATATGTGAAAGAGTCAGATGGGAAGTTTATAGTAGGTGACCCATTTGATAAAGAACTTGTAAAAAAATTTATTGAAGACGAAAAAATAGAAAATTGTATAATAAGTAGTGATAATTTACTTCAAGAAGGATTAATAGATTTAGCAAGAAGTTTAGGACTTAAAACATTTGGACCTACTTCAAAAGGAGCTAAAATAGAGTGGAGTAAGTCTTATGCATTAGATATAGTACAAAAATTTGAACCACAAATGATAATAAAAAATTATAATATAACAGATGAAGAAACTTTAAGAAAAATCATAGACACTTATGAAGGAGACAACTTTGTTGTAAAACCAGAAGGATTAACAGGAGGAAAAGGAGTAAAAGTTGGAGGGATTCATTTTAAAGGAAAAGAAGAAGGATATGAATATGCAAAAAGCTGCTTAGAGATAAATGGAAATGTTATAGTTCAAGATAAAGTAGAAGGAAGAGAATTTACTGTAACAGGTTTGACAGATGGAAAAAATTTAGTAATAACTCCTACAACATTTGATTATCCATATAGATTTGATGAGGATAAAGGACCAGGAACAGGAGGTATGGGCTGCTTAGGATTTGATAATGGACTTCTTCCATTTTTGACCAATGAAGATATAGAAGAATGTGCAAAATTAATGAAAGAGACAGTAGAATATGTAAATAGAGATTCATTAGAATTTAATGGAGTTATATATGGTGGATTTTTTAAAACTAAAAATGGCATAAAATTTGTTGAATTTAATGCAAGATTTGGAGATCCAGAATCAATAAATATCTTAAATGCAATAGAAACTCCATTTGTAGAATTATTTAATAATATACAAAATCAAGTATTAAGTAATGAAAATTGCAAATTCAAAAAGACAAATACATTCACAGTGTATGTAGTAAGCCCTAATTATGCAATAAAATCATCTAAGGAGCCTTGTAAGTTTACTTTAAATAAAGAAGAAATAGAAAAGCAAGGAGTAAAAATATATTTTGCAAGTACAAAGCAAATAGAAGGAAAAAATTATGAAAGCGTAGGAAATTCTAGATTGTTTGCGGTAACTTATACAGATAATACAATGGATGAAGCAAAAGAAAAAGTATATAAGGCACTAGACCGGAAATGTAGACGAAAAGCTAAATTACAGAAAAGATATAGGAAATATATATGTGCACTAAAATAAAAAATATAAAGCATTTATTTATTGACAAATGTTTGAATAAAATATATTATTAATATATAAATTTTTATAGGAGGGGAAAAATGAAAATAAAAAAATTAATACCTTTAATGATAATCATTACATTAATAATTTCTTTAAGCACAGTAGTTTTTGGAGTTAACACAGGGGAGATACAGCCTAGAACTCAAAATGAAATAATGCCAATTTCAGAGACAGAAGCAAATAATACTACTGAAATAACTCAAAATCCTGAGGCAAAAACACATGAAGGAGATTTATATGTATTTTTCTCAGAGGATAATTCTAATACTTCAAGTTATGTAATGGATAAAAATGTTGATGGAAATGTATTCATATTTGGAAAAGATGTTAAAATCACAGGAGAAATTAATGGATCACTATTTGTATTTGCAACAAATCTTACAATAGATGAATCTGCATATATTGCCATACATACATTTGCAGCTGCAGAAAATATAACAATGGCAGGATTTACATCAGACATGTATGCAGCTTGTGGAACATTTAATATGACAGATACAGGAGTTGTTTATAGAGATTTGAAACTTGCATCAGAAAATGCTACATTGCTTGGACAAATTGGAAGAGACCTAGACATGACAGCAAATAATGTAAAAGTATATGAAAATGAAGAAAGTAGTCTTTATGTAGGTGGAAATCTTTCTTACTCATCTGTAAAAGAAATTGAGCATATAAATGATATAAAAGTTGATGGGGAAGTAAATTATACACAAATAACAGAACCAGAAGAAACAAATAGTAATGTAGCATTAGACTATCTATATGGAACAATAGGAAGTGTAGTATTTACATTAGTTATATATGCACTAATGATATTCTTAGCACCTAAGTTTGTAGAAAAATCTAAAGAATATATGTCACCAAGATTTTTTCTTTCAGCAGCTATTGGTCTTGCATTTACAATATTAGTTCCAATTATAGCAATAATACTATTATGTACAGTATTAGGAGTACCACTAATGTTCTTAATTTTAGCAGTGTACATATTTGTATTAATGATTAATAGTGTAGTAGTTGCAACGGCAATCAATGAAGTTATAGTAAGTAAAGTACAAGGCTTAAATACTACATGGAAAAAGATACTTATGATAATACCAGTATCTGCCGTGCTTTATTTATTAAAACAAATACCATTTGTAGGAATTTGGATATCAGCTATCATATTCTTAATAGGTGTTGGAATTGTTGTACTATATCAATTCGATAAAAGAAAAAAAGAAAAAGTAGTAGAAGAATAATAAATAAATATTAATAAAAAAGTGCACTTCAACTCTGAAGTGCACTTTTAAACTATATTATTAAAATAAGTATTTTTTATTGCTATTTTTTTTAATATTTTATATAATATGAAGTGTAAGAGAGGAGGTCCAAAATGGATTATTTAGAAAAGTATGAAGAGTGGTGTAATAACCCAGTATTTGACGAAGATACAAGAAAAGAATTAATAGGTATAAAAGGAAATGATACAGAAATAAAAGAAAGATTTTATAAAGACTTAGAATTTGGAACAGCAGGCCTAAGAGGAATAATAGGAGCTGGAACAAATAGAATGAATAAATATACAGTTGGAAAGGCAACACAGGGACTTGCTAATTTTATAAAAAAAGAAAACGGACAAAATAGAGGAGTTGCAATAGCATATGATTCAAGACATATGTCAACAGAATTTAGTGAAATTGCAGCATTGATTTTAAACGCAAATGGAATAAAAACATACAGATTTGAATCATTAAGACCTACACCAGAGCTTTCATTTGCAGTTAGAGAATTACATTGCATAGCAGGAATAGTAATAACAGCTAGCCATAACCCACCAGAATATAATGGATACAAGGCTTACTTAGAAGATGGAGCACAAATAACACCTCCAAAAGATAAAGAAATTATAGATGAGGTAAATAAAGTTGTAGACTATGCAGAAATAAAAACAATGGACAAAGAAGATGCTATAAAGCAAGGTCTTTACAATGAAATAGGAAAAGAAATTGACGATAGATATATGGAAGAACTAAAAAAACAATCGCTAAATCCAGAAGTAATAAAAGAGATGGCAGACAATATAAATATTGTATATACACCATTACATGGAACAGGAAATTTACCAGTAAAAAGAATTCTTAAAGAACTTGGCTTTAAAAATGTCTATGTAGTACCAGAGCAAGAATTGCCAGATGGAGATTTCCCAACAGTTGAATATCCAAACCCAGAAGATCCAAGAGCATTTAAACTTGCACTTGAACTTGCAAAAGAGAAAGACGCAGATATAGCCCTTGCAAACGATCCAGATGCAGATAGATTAGGAGTTTATGTAAAAGATAATAAAACAGGAGAGTATATAGCATTTGATGGAAATATGTCAGCTTTATTAATAGGAGAATATGTATTATCAGAAAAGAAGAAAAGAGGTTTAATTCCTGCAAACGGAGCAATAGTTTCAACAATAGTATCATCAAATATGACAGAGGCAATGGCAAAAGAATATAATATTAAATTAATCAAAACATTAACAGGTTTTAAATGGATAGGTGAGCAAATTAAATTCTTTGAAGAAAATAATTCTTATGAATATCTATTTGGATATGAAGAAAGTTATGGATGCCTAGTTCGGAACACATGCAAGAGATAAAGATGGAATAGTTGCAGTTATGCTACTTGCAGAAGCGGCAGCATTTTACAAAAAACAAGGTCTAACATTATGGGATCAAATGATAAACATATATGAAAAATATGGATATTATAGAGAGACACTTGTAACAATGACTTTAAAAGGAATAGAAGGACAAGAAAAGATAAAAGCAATTATAGAGAAATTAAGAAATAGCAATATTGAACAAATAGGGAAATTTAAAGTTGTTGGAATGAAAGATTATCAGAAAAAATATTCTAAAAATCTAATCACAAACGAAGAAGGGAGAACTGATCTTCCAACATCAAATGTACTATATTTCGATATTGAAGGTGATGCTTGGTGTGCAGTAAGACCATCTGGAACTGAGCCAAAAATAAAGTTCTATATGGGTGTCAAAGAAAAGACTATGGATGATGCAAATAATAAATTAGAAGAACTAAAAAATGAAATGCTTAAATTATGCGAATAAAATCAGTATATTTTACTTATAAAAGTATTCTATTATAAATATGAATTATTTACTAAATAAAATAGCTATATATGTTGATATATAGCTATTTTTCTTACATATTAAATTGTTTATTTTGTGAAACAAAAAGATATTTTTGGAATATATTATATAAGTTTGTAAAAATTACTATAAAAAAATATTAAAAATTTTTGAAAAAAGTGTTGACATTTGTTTTTTAAAATTGTATAATAAAAAAGCTCTGTGTAAATAGGGCAAAAAAGTACATTGAAAAGTAAACAAAAAATCCTTTAAGAAACCAAGCGGGAGAGTACATTTTGAAAGAAAGATGTATGAACCAAAAAATAATAATGAAAGATTAAAAATGAGTTAAGAAAACTCAAAGAGATAATAAATTTACCAAAATGAAGTAAATTTAAAAGAGTTTCGAGTTAGAA
>CANREW010000028.1 GCA_947629765.1 uncultured Clostridia bacterium | reverse complement strand
TTAAGCTTAATAAATTGCATTTAATCAGTAATTAGAAGTTACTTTTTCTAAATATATTTTACTTTTTCAATTCACCTAAATTTATTATAAATTTAATTATGCCAACTTTATTCAGTTTTGTCTAGATTTCCTACATAGTTCAATTTATTTACTCCATTTTTTAAATTTTGATATTTATATTGCCTGCCTTATGTGATTTATCTTTATTTGTCCGGTTCATTATATATACTTCAATCACATCAATTCGCACAAATGCATCTTCTAATTTATTCTTATACAAATAATATTCTATTGCTTTATGTATATGTTTCTGCTTAGTTCCGTTCACTGCCTCTTTTGCCTCTCCGTATTTAAAACTTGTTCTAGTTTTCACTTCTACAAATACAATATTTTCATTATCTTTTGCAATTATATCTATTTCTCCTTGCAGACATCTAAAATTCTTGCAAATTATTTTATACCCCTCTGTTTCAAGATATCTTATAGCTATTTTTTCTCCATTTTTTCCCTCTATCTGTTTTTGATTCATTTCATTCCCTCTTTTTTATCACATACTTATTTTCATATTTTTTAATTAATCCTTCAATCTCCATCATAAATAATTTTTCATAGAGTTCTGTTATACTAATATTTGTCTTAATGCTTATTTCATTAACATTTAATGGCTCATATAAAACTTTATATATTGCTCTATATTCTTCTTTCATATTATTTAATTTTAAATCATATATTTTAGGTGATGTATCTAAATCTTCTATTGTTATTTGCCTTACTTTTTTTATTCCATATTTTTCCAATATATCCATTGGCTCTAAGACCATATTAGCACCTTTTTTTATAAAACCATTTGACCCCATTGCTTTTTTATTTTCTATGGAACTTGGTATACAAAATATATTTTTTCCTTGCTGTTTTGCATATCTAGCAGTTATTCCTGTTCCACTTTTATTCCTAGCTTCAACTATAAGTATACCGAACGCTTAATCCGCTCACAATTCTATTTCTTTGTCTAAATTTTTCTGAATCTGGTGGTGTATCTTCTGGATATTCACTTACTATTGCTCCTCCTGTTTCTATTATTTTGTTATATAATTCTTTATTTTCAGGTGGATAAATATATTTTGTGCCACAACCTAGAACAGCTATTGTCTTTCCTTCTGCTTCTATTGCTCCGGAGATGTGCAGCAGTGTCTATCCCTTTTGCCATTCCACTAATTATAGTAAATCCTGCTTTTGCAATATTTACTGCAAATAGTCTTGCATTTCTTAAACCCTCTTTACTGCAATTCCTTGAACCAATTATTGCTATTCCATCTTGATTTAATATTTGTTTATTTCCTATTACATATAATTTTTTAGGAGGATTCTTAATCTTTTTTAATCTTATTGGATATTCTTTATCGTCTATCTTTATTTCTTGTATTTCTATATTTATTTCTCCTCTCTTTGCTTATTCCATATCTCTTTTGTGTCCTATACTTGCATCAGTATTTTACTAATTATTCCAGTATTTTCTATCCAAATCTCTATATTTGATTGCTTCTGTAATATGCTTTAATTCTATATTTTCTTTTTCATCTAAATCTGCAATTGTTCTTGCAACTTTCAAAATTCTTCCATATGCTCTTGCACTAAAACCTAATTTTTCAAAAGCATTTTGTAATATTTCTTTTTCTTTCCTTCCTAATTTGCAATATTTATTTATTAATTTTGGTGTAAGTTCTGAATTTGAATATATGCCATATTCTTTATATCTTTCAAATGCAATTTTCCTCGCTTTATTAACTCTTTTTCTTATTTCTTCTGATGTTTCTTCGTCTTCTTCGTTGTTTAAACTCTGATAATCTACTGCTTCAACTTCTATGTGTATATCAATTCTATCCAATAATGGACCACTAATTTTACTTATATATTTGCTAATTTGTGTCTTTGTACATGTACAATTTTTATCCTTTGCTCCATAATATCCACAAGGGCAGGGATTCATTGATGCAACTAGCATAAAATTGCAAGGATATGTAATACTTGCGTTTACTCTACTTATATTTACTTTTCCGGTCTTCTAATGGTCCTCTCATAAGCTCTAATGTATGTTTGTTAAATTCTGTAAGTTCATCTAAAAATAGTATTCCATTGTGTGCAAGACTTATTTCTCCTGGTTTTGGTATTCTTCCTCCTCCGAATAAGTGATGCACCTGATATAGTATGATGTGGAGATCTAAATACTCTATTTGTGATTATTGGCATATCTTTTTCAATTAATCCAGATACACTATGTATTTTTGTTACTTCTAATGCCTCTTCTAAACTTAAATCCGGAAGTATTGATGGAAGGCATTTTGCCATCATAGTTTTTCCGTGAGCCTGGACTTCCGAATAAGAAGACAATTGTGTCCTCCTGCTGCTGCAACTTCTAGTGCTCTTTTTACGCTTTTTTGTCCTTTTACATTTGCAAAATCCATTGTATATTTTTCTTTTTTAGCAAAGATATTAAATAATTCAATTGTTTCTCTTTCTATATTTATTTGGTCATTTAAATAGTCTATTAATTCTTTTAAATTGTTAACTCCTATGACTTCTATATTGTTTACTATTGCAGCTTCTTTTGCATTTTCTTTTGGGAGAATTATCTTCTTTATTCCAAGTCTTGATGCTTCAAGAGTTATTGGAAATACTCCATTTACCCTGTTTATCTTTCCATCTAATGATAATTCCCCAATAAATATTGTATTTTCTATTGATTGTTGTTTTAAATATCCATTAGACATTAGAATTCCCACTGCCATAGGTAAATCATAAATAGACCCCTCTTTTTTAGTATCAGCAGGAGATAAATTTATTACTATTTTTCTACTTTCAAGCTTTAAGCCTGTATTCTTTATTGCTGCCTTTATTCTTTCTTTTGATTCTTTAACAGTTGTATCTGGAAGCCCAACAATTTCCCACGAAGGCAATCCTCCGAGATACGTCAACCTCAACATTAACTAAATAGCCATTCAAGCCATATAGTGATATAGATTTTACTATTGATAACATTTTATTCCTCTCTTTTTGCTTATTATGAACTTTAATTTCTTATCTGATTTTTCTTTTAGGAGATTTCCTAATAGAACTTTTTTGTCTTTCCTAAGCTGTAAAAATGTAAAAAATAAATAGATAGATAGTTTTGATTTAAAATTTTTCAAAACTTCTATCTATTTTATATATCATTATATTTTTGTTGTCAAGAATTATTTTTCGACAAATTTCGACATTATTACTTTTCTATTTAAGTAACTATTTTGTTTTTCTTTATTTACTCGCCTCTTTTATTATCTCCATAACTTTTTGCACTGTCTCTTCTTGATTTATATTTTCTATCACATAATCATAATTATGCATTTTTGACTCCTCAAAATCAAATCTGCTAAGCCTTAGCTCTATTTCCTTCTCATCAGGTTTATCTACTCTATTTTCTAATCTATTTCTAAGTTCTTCTTTTGATACTCTTAGGAAGATTGTTATAACTTTTGTTTCATCTTTAAGAATTTTAACTAAATTCTCTGTTCCATTAACATCCACATCTTTTATAACTATTTTTCCTTGCTCTATCTTTTCTCTTAGATATTTCTTAGGTACACCATAATAATGATTATGATGTATATCAAATTCAAACAATTCATCATTTTCTATCATTCTTTTAAACTCATCAGTATTTACAAATATATAGGTCTCTCCTGGAACATCCCCTGTCCTAATTGGTCTATCCGTTATTGATGGGATAGATACTACATTTTCCATTCTTTTAATAACTTCATTCTTTACAGTATCTTTTCCAGCTCCAGCAACCCCTGATAATATAACTAACATCTACTATCCTCCTACTGTTTTTCATATACTTTTCCTTCTGCGATTTCAACAGCAGCAAGAGTAACTGCTGATGCCTCTTTTTTGTTTGTAAGTGGTTGTGCTCCATTTGAAAGTTGTCTTGCTCTTTTAGCTGTTATTGAAACTAATTCATATTTATTATCTACTTTTTTAAGAAGTTCACTTACTGTTGGTTTTACCATCATAATTAATCTTCCTCCTTTTCTGTGATATCCTTATTTAATCTACTTACTACTGTTTCTGGCTGAACAGCTGATAATATTATATGTCCTGTATCCATTATAATAACTGCACGTGTCTTTCTTCCTGATGTTGCATCTATTACAAGAGATTTTTCTTTTGCCTCTTGAACAAGTCTTTTAATAGGTGCTGCCCCTGGAGTTATTATTGATATAATCCTATTTGAAGATATTATATTTCCATATCCTATATTTATGAATTTCATATATTACCTCCATATTTCCTTTATTCCCTATATTTTACTACATATTTTTTTGAAAGTCTAGTAAATTTGCAAATTTTTCTTGACATTTTCAAAAAAGAGTGTATAATAATATATGTGTTTAAGAAGAAGTCATCCACTTCTCACCTTAACCCTAGTTGGAAAAAGGTTATTTAATTTTTATATTAAATTTTAGTGGATAGATTTGTCTTTTTTAAGCCAAATCTTTTTTCATTGAATGGAGGTTTTAATTATTAAACAAGAATTACTAATTAACGAACAAATACGTTTAAATGAAGTTCAAGTTATAAGTGAAACTGGTGAAAAATTAGGACTTATGTCTTCAAAGGCTGCAACTGATATAGCTATGGAAAAAGACTTAGATTTAGTTTTAGTTTCACCAAATGCTAACCCACCAGTTTGTAAGATTATGAACTATGGAAAATATAAATTTGAACAGGCTAAGCGTGAAAAAGAAGCTAAAAAGAAACAAAAATCTTTTGAAATTAAAGAGATTAGAGTTACTCCTAATACTGAAGAGCACGATTTTAATTTTAAAGTCAAAAATGCTAGAAAGTTTTTAGAGAGTGGCTTTAAAGTTAAAGTTACTGTACGTTTTAGAGGTAGAGAACTTAACTATGTAAAACTTGGAGAAGATATCTTGAATAAATTTATAGATGATCTTTCAGATATCGCAACCCCAGAAAAGAAACCTTTTTTAGAGGGTAAAAATATGTTTATAATTTTTTCATTAAATAAATAGAAATTATAATTATGAATTTAAAGGAGGAAAAGAATTATGCCAAAACTTAAAACTAACAAAGCTGCAAAGAAAAGATATAGTATGACAGCTACTGGAAAAGTTAAAAGAACAAAATCTAATAGAAGACATCTTTTAGCCAACAAAACTAGAAGACAAAAGAAATCAGGTAAGATTCAAGACGCATACGCTGATAAAACTTGTGAGAACGGAATCAAGAGATTATTACCATATAATAATTAAGGAATAGGAGGAATTTAAAATGGCAAGAGTTAAAACAGCAAGAATAACACGTAAAAAACATAAAAAAGTGTTAAAACAAGCTAAAGGTTATTATGGATCTAAACATTACAGATTTAGAATGGCTAAACAAGCTGTTATGAAATCTGGTATGTATGCTTACATTGGAAGAAAAGATAAAAAGAGTAATTTCAGAAAATTATGGATTACAAGAATTAATGCTGCTGCAAGACAAAATGGTTTAACTTATAGTAAATTAATAGCAGGTTTAAAAAAGGCAAATATTACTATAAATAGAAAAATGCTTGCAGAACTTGCAGTTACAGATAGCGAAGCTTTCGCAAAATTAGCTGAAACAGCAAAAAAAGCATAAATTAAATAAAAGTAATAAAAAAATAGACTCTCCTTGTTAGATAAAACGTTTAACAAGAAGAGTCTATTTTTTATATATTTACCTAAAATTTACTCCGCACAATTCCCCCTATCATTCCTGCAATAATTCCTATAAGCATCATAATAATTGAATATAAATTTAATGCAAATCCGCTTCCCAATATACTAGACGATAAATATATCAGCATTATATATATAAGTCCTATTATTCCCCCATTTAATATTCCATTTTTCTTAATTGAACTTGTTGTCATTGAACTTCCTGCAAGAATACTAACTCCTGTAATTGCAACTATTACTGGGCTTATCGTACTTTCTGGTAAATCCGTATAAGTAAGCACAATTGCATATATAAATAATAGTGCAAATGTTATTATACAAGAAATAACTATTCCTTTAAATATTTTTATTACATTATTACCTTCTGATACAAGCCTTGTCTCTGATATTTCTTTCATATATAGCCTCCTCTTTTTATCTTTATTCTTTCTTATATAAATTATTCATAAAATTTAACATTTAGAATAAAATTTAACAAAATCTATTTTTTGGAGGTTTACTATGAAGGAAAATACAGATTATAACGGTTTTTCTCCTTATGATAATTTGAATTTTGATCCTAATTTTAATGATATGTACAAAGATCCTATGTTTAGCCCTATGATGCAATATGAACAAGCATACATGTATTATAGATATTTATGTATGCAGTTAGATTACAAAATCAAATGTAAAGAATATGAAAGATTAACTTCTAAGGACAATCGAAAAATTGAATAAAATAGTTAATAAAATGGATATATATTAAATTTTGTAGCACCGCGTAGCGACGGGCCGTAGCGTAAGCGTAGGGCGATTTTTGCAACCTACATTAAAATGAAATTTCGTAGGTTGCAAACAACAAGGTGCAAAATAATTTAATATATATCCATTTATATTTTTATTAATCAACCGTATCATCTTTTATATAATATTTCGTTCCAAGCATTTTATCAGGCAAATATTGTTGATCAACTACATGTCCTGGATAATCATGAGGATATTTATATCCATTTCCATATCCAAATTCACTCATGCCCTCTGCTGGTGCATTACGTATATGCATAGGTATTTCTCCTGTATCTTTAGTTTTTACATCATTTAATGCTTTATCTACTGCAAGATATGCTGCATTTGATTTCTTTGAAGTTGCAACATATACTGCCGCTTCTGCAAGTATGATTCTAGCTTCTGGCATACCAATCATAGTTACTGCTTGCATTGCAGAAGTTGCAACAACAAGTGCATTTGGATTTGCCATTCCAACATCTTCTGCTGCTGCGATAGTTATCCTTCTTGCTAAAAATACTGGATCTTCCCCACCTGCTAATGCTCTAGCTAGGTAAAACACTGCTGCATCTGGATCGCTACCTCTCATAGATTTTATAAATGCACTTATATTATCATAGTGAGAGTCTCCATTTTTATCAAAAATCACTTTTCTGCTTGATACACATTCTTTTGCAATTTCTTCTGTGATATTTATAAATCCATTTTCATCCATCTTAGTCGTAAGCACTGCAACTTCTAATCCGTTCAAGGCATTTCTTACATCTCCATTTGCAGTCTCTGCAATTTTTCTTAATGTAGAATCTTCTATTTTTACATTAAAACTTTTTAGTCCATCTTCACTAGTTAAAGAATTTTTTAATACTGTAAATATGTCGTCAACTGTAAGTGGTTCTAGTTTGCATACCATTGACCTTGAGATAAGGGCTTTATTTACCTCGAAATATGGATTTTCTGTTGTTGCTCCAATTAAAATTACTGTTCCATTTTCTACAAATGGAAGTAATGCATCTTGTTGAAGTTTATTAAATCTATGTATCTCATCTATGAATAAAATGCATTTTCCTGTTGGATTTAAAAGTAAATTTTGTGTATCTTCAACAATCTTTTTTATCTCTGCAACACCTGATGTTACTGCATTTATCCTATAAAACTTCGTCTTTGTAGTATTGCTTATTACTTTTGCAAGTGAAGTCTTTCCACACCCCGGTGGTCCCCAAAGTATGATACTAGATAACCTATCTGCTTTTATGGTTCTATATAAAATTTTATCTTTCCCAAGAATATGTTTTTGTCCTACATATTCTTCTAATGTTTTTGGCATCATTCTATATGCCAAAGGTTTAGTCATATCCATTTTATATTTCCGTATTTAACATTACTCTCTTGCAAGTAATGCTAATCCTTTCCTTATCATATCTTCAACTGACATATTTTTCAAATCTAATTTCTTAAATACTTTTTCTATTTCTTTTCTATTATATCCTAATACTTGAAGAGCTGATACTGCTTCTGATACATTTTCGTCTTCGCCTATATTTTCTTCTACTTCTCCCTCTAGCTTTTGTTCTTCTAGTTCTATTTTCATTTTGTCTTTTAACTCTAATATCATTCTAGCAGCAGTTTTTTTACCAATACCGGGAATTTTAATAAGTTTTTCGTCATTATTTGTTATTATAGCTAGTGCAAATGCATAAGGCTCTATATTTGCTAGTATTGTTAATGCAGATTTTGCACCTATTCCACTTGTTTGTATTAATAATTCAAACATTCTTAGCTCTTCGCTTGTTAAAAATCCATATAGACTTATATTATCTTCTCTAACATAATAATGTGTATGAATCTTTACTATATCTCCAATATTTCCTACTTTTTCTATGGCATTTTGTGCCATATATATTTTATATCCTATTCCTCCTGTTTCTATTATTACTGAGTCTGATAATTTCATTTCTATTCTACCTTTTATATATGCATACATATTTTATCCTCCGTCCAAATTTATTTTAAATCGTAATCAATATACTACATTTTAAATAAAAATACAAGCGAACAAAACAAATTTTTGTATTTTTTCTTTTAATGTATATTAAAATGATAATAATTTTATTTAAGATGGGTGCGTCTAGCGGCGGGCCGTAGCGTAGCGAAGGGCGACTTTTGCAGCCTACTTTATTAAAATTTAATCTGTAGGCTGCAAACGACAAACCCATCGTAAAATAAACATTATTATCATTCTATATTTAAACAAACAAATTAATTATTATTCCTGTTATTGCTCCTAAGAAAAAGAGCAATGCTACTATTTTTATATTTTCTTTTACATTTTTATTTATTCTAAATAACATAAGTAGGCCTGCTCCTGCTCCAACTAATAGCCCTGCAATTAATGACCCAAAACTTATTATTCCTGATAAATACAATTCAGTTATGATTACAGAAGATGCACAATTTGGAATTAGTCCAATTAGTGATGCAATTATTGGTTCAAATATAGATGTTTGAGTCATAAAGTCCTTTAAAGTGTCTTCTCCTACAAACCTAACAATTATATTAATGATTAGTGTTAATATGAATATATATATAAATACATTTATTGTATGTTTTAAAGCTGATTTTACTATACCATTTTCGCAGTGACAATGTTCTTCTTCGCATAAATCTACAATCTTTTCTTCTTGCACTCTGCCTTTTTTAAATGTTCTTAAAAATAAATCTATCAAAAAGCCATATATCATACCTATTACAAATTTTACTGCAAGTATTCCTATTATTATATTTATTGGTACTGCCTTAGATATAAGTATTGGTAGCATTTCATCTGATGTTGATAGATAGACTGCTATTAAAGTTCCAAGTGTTATTATTCTTGCTGCATAAAGATTTGTTGCAACAACTGAAAAGCCACATTGTGGAAATATGCCAAATAAACTACCAATTGCTGGTCCAAATTTACCAGATTTTTTTATCTTTTCTTTTGACTTTTCACTGATTTTATGCTCGATATATTCCATTATTAGATAAGCTATAAACAAGAATGGTAATAGCTTGATACTATCAATTACTGTGTCTTTAAGAATATCTAACATACTTTTTTCCCTTCTTTTTATAAATCTACAATATTTATATTACTATATTTTTATAGAAAAATCAATAATTGCAATTAAAAGGAAGTAATAAATACATATACAATTATCCCAACACTTTCAATTATAAATAGGTTTAGCATATTAGATGTAAAAAGATTACTTGTTGCTTCTATTACCCCTTGTGTGCTTTCTTGATTTTTATTATGATGTTTCTGCGACTCTATGAAAGTTATTAATTCTGGTACACTTGTTATAGCTCCCAAAATTATTCCAATTATTACTTCTGGTATTTTAAAAATATAACTTAAATTTTCTAGACTGTTTCCAAGTAAATTACCTATCACAAACAATGCTACACCAGTTATAACTAATTCTATACTTGTTATAATTGCAAGTCTTTTCTTTCCTCTCACCCACTTTTTTTCTTCTTCGATTTTTTCTAATTCTTCATTATCTATCTCTTTTATTTTATATACTTTGTATGCATTACCTCTTATGTAATAAAGCATAATAAATGTCAAAATAAATATTGGAACTATTGTAATACTTACCTCTAAATTTGTAATTAACATTAATATTGGAATTATAATTGTTGCAATAACTATGCCAAGCTCTATTTTTATCGCTTTGTTTCTTAAGACATTTCCATTTTTATTAAATATTATTGATGCATAATATTGAATAAAATTTATTACATTTGAACTTATAATATTGTATGTGCTTGTCTGAATTAGTCCTTGCAAAGATGAAAAAAATACTGTCAAAAGCTCTGGCACAGATGTTGCAAAACCTGCAATATTTCCAACAGTTTTAGCTTTTAAATTTAGTATCTCTGCAAGTTTTCTTAAAAGTTTTACAAGTATTTGTTTTGATATATATACTATTGCTAATGAATAGATTATAAATTTTATTATTTCAAATGCTAATTCCATAATATCACCTACTACAATTATACCTCTTTTTTTTAATATTTAAAACTCTATCTAAATATTAAATCTAGATAGAGTTTTATATTTTCTTATAATCTTTTAAATTTTGTACCACTTTATATTATATTTAATCTTCTTTTTTATCTAACCAATCTTTTCCATCAACCACTCTCGTTACCATCATTGATGATACCGTATCTCCAACAACATTAAGCATTGTTGCAGGAGGGTCTATAATTGTTGCAATTATAGTAAGTATTGGAAGGCTAGCTACTGGAAATCCCATCATTGTTATGATTAACATTTCTGAGATTGTTCCTCCACCTATTGGAACTCCTGCAATTAATAGGTTTGCAAGTAATGCTATTCCTAACACTTGCAAGATAGCACCTGGCGTACTTAAAGATGTTCCAAATAAGCATACTAAGAACATTATTTTAAATACTGATCCTATTGCTGAACCATCCTTATGGAAACTTGTTCCCATTGGTATAGTTGTTTCTGCTATATCATTTGGAACTCCCATTTTTTTAGCACATTCTATATTTACTGGAATTGATGCAGCACTTGAACAAGTTGCAAGTGATGTGAATGTCGAAGGTAGTACATTTTTCCAAAATAAAGTTACTCCCTTTTTTCCACCAGCAATAAATGCATAAAAAGTATAAATTATAAAATAGAATAAAACTGCAACAATTGTATAAATTACAAATGTTTTTAAATATCCAATAGCAATTGATGCTCCAAAGCTTCCAACCAGTGATGCAAAGTAGCATCCTAATCCTATTGGTGCATAATACATTATTATTTTTACAATGTTTTGAATTACAGCATTTGCAGAATTTAAGAAGTTTAAAAATGGCTCTCCTTTCTCTCCTGACATTTTAACTCCTATTCCACATATTACTGAGAATACTAAAATTGCTATTATATTATTTTTAGATAGCAGATCTTGAAAATCACTAACTGTAAGTAATTGAACTGTTCTTTCTGCTATACTTAAATCTTCTGTTTCATCTTCTGTTACTTCTTCATCTTCTAAAGAAGCTCTTATCATTTCTCCGGTCTTCCGTATCTACTAGTTTTGTAAATGATGTTACTGCAAATCCAATTAATAGTGCAATTACTGTTGTGATAACAAATACACAAATAATTGTCACCATTATTTTGCCAAATCTCTTTGGACTTTTCATTTTTGCGATTGAGGTGGTTATTGTTAAGAAAATAAGTGGTACAATAACAACAAGTAGTAAGTTAACAAAGATGTCGCCTAATGGTTGCAAAACAGTTGCTTTTTCTTGGAATATAATTCCCACGATTGCACCAACGATAATAGCAACTAAAAGAATTATCGTTGACTTGTAATTTGATAAAAATTTTTTCATAATACTACCCCTTTATTTAAGTGGCAACGAGAATATAATTATAT
>CANREW010000027.1 GCA_947629765.1 uncultured Clostridia bacterium | reverse complement strand
TTAGGATATATTTATTTTACAACATTTTTTTAAAAAAAGAAAGACTGTTGACAAAAATACTTTGTCAACAGTCTGAACAAAAATAGAAGGCAAACACCTTCTATTTTTGCTTTGCGTATATAAAATAAAAGAATATTTTATTAAAAAGTTATAAAAAATATATGTATAAAATCACACTTTTTAATAAAAATAATAAATATATATTGACAATGTACTGACAAAGTAGTACAATATAATAAAATGGAGGTGCGAACAATGGCAAAAACGGATACTTTATATATACGAATAGAACCAAAATTAAAGAAAGAGGTAGAAGAAACATTGGATGATTTAGGCATGAATATTGCAGATGCAGTTACTATTTTTTTCAAACAAATTGTTATGACAGAGAGCATACCTTTTCCAATAAGAAAAGTTAAATTAAATACAGAAACAGTAAAAGTAATCGAAGACGCAGAAAAGGGAATAAACTTAAGTAAAGGATATACTGATTTAGACGAAATGTGGAACGATTTAGAGAAAGAGGAATAATTAATGTTAATAGTAAAATATACTAATGCATTTAAAAAAGACTTAAAAATAATGAAAAAACGCGGACTTGATATTTCTTTGCTAAAAGAAGTTATTAGAATGTTAGCTAATAATGAAATGTTACCTAGTAAATATCGAGAACATTATTTAGATAATAATTATAAACGGATATAGAGAATGCCATATTCAATCTGATTGGCTTTTAATTTATCGCATAAATGCAAAAGAATTGATTTTAACATTATATAGAACTGGCTCACACTCTGATTTGCTAGAAAAATAATATAATTCTACAAAAATAGAAGGCAAACACCTTCTATTTTTGTTTTGCGTATAAATTTTGGTAAGTTTGTAAAAAATAAATAAAAACATAAAAAGGAGAGGCGAAAATTTTGAAACTTTCGAATATCAATGGAATAGTATTAGACAAAGAACAATTAAAAAAATATTTAGAAAATATCGCATCAGATCATATCTTAAAACCAAAGTCAGATAAAGAAACATATCCAATACCAGAACTTGAAAAAAACTTTGAATATATAACAAAAACATATGATTTGCTTAATCTCCATTTAAAACTTGGTATAAATATACATCCAGCAGGAGAGTGGCTTTTAGACAATTACTATATAATTGAAGAAACTGTAAAAGAAGTGAGAAAAAATTTAAGCATAAACAAATATACAAACTTTGTAGGAATCTCGTCAGGGAAATATAAAGGATTCGCAAGAAGTTATGTGCTTGCAACAGAGATAGTAGCATTTACTGATGGCAATTTTAAAGCAAAAGATTTAGAGGAATACTTAATTAGTTATCAAAAGAAAAAAACACTAAATATGGAGGAAATATGGGACATAAACCTATTTTTCAAAATAGTTTTAGTAGAAAGAATAAAAGACGTTTGCACAAAAATATATCTTTCACAAATGCAAAAAGTGAAAGTAGAAAGCATAATTGAAAGATTAGTTGAGAATAAACCAAAAGATGAGTTGAAATTCAGAGTCCCATCTTATGAATATACTAAAATGGTACAAACTTATAGTGAAAATAAATATACATTCATTGAATACCTTTCATATAAACTGAAAAGATACGGAAAAAAAGGAGTACCTTACTTAAATATTTTAGAAGAAGAAATAAACAAGCAAGGATTAACTTTGCAAGAGGTTATAAAAAAGGAACACTATGATATTGCACTAAAGAAGATGTCAATAGGAAATAGCATAAAAAGTATACACGCTTTGCAAAGAATAAATTTCTTAGAGATATTTGAAAAAATAAACGGCGTAGAAGAAATATTGAAAAATGATCCAAGCGGAATTTATGATAATATGGATTACAAAACAAAGGAATATTACAGAAATAGAGTAAAGACGGTAGCTAAAAAAACAAAAATATCAGAGATATATATTGCACAAAAAGTTATTGAACTCGCAGAAAAAAGAGAAAGTGGCACAAAAGAAGCACATATTGGCTATTATTTAATATCTGATGGCATTCCTAAATTATATGAAAGTCTAGGATTAAAGAAAAAAGATGCTGTTCAAAGTAAAGAAACAAAAATAAACCTATATATTAACACAATCTATATTTTATCTATAATCATTTCTTTTCTTATAGGAATAAAGCTATATCTATCTTCAAGTAATGCTGTTTTAGGAATAATTGAAGGGCTACTTATATTTATTCTAATAACAGAAATTGTTATAGGAATCATACAAAATATACTTAATAAAGTCATAAAACCCAAACTAATACCAAAACTTGATTTTAGTGATGGCATAAAAAAAGAGTATAACACAATGATAGTAATACCAACAATTATAGATAGTAAAGAAAAGGTAAGAGAACTTGCTAAAAAACTAGAAGTATACTATTTAGCAAATAAATCTGAAAATATATATTGCACAATCTTGGGAGATTGCACATCTAGCAAGAAAGAACATGAAGAAAATGACGATGATATTAAAAATACTGGCGTATATGAAATAGAAAGACTTAACAAAAAATATCCAAATGAAAATGGAATACCTAAGTTTAATTTCTTATATAGAAAAAGGATATGGAACCCAAAAGAAGGGTGCTATTTAGGCTGGGAAAGGAAAAGAGGTTTGCTTACAGAACTAAATGAATATCTAATATATGAAAAAGGAGATTTACCAAGGCAAAAGAAAAAGAATAATTTTATAGTAAATACCATAGAAGAGTACAAATTAAAGAATAAAGGTAAGTTAAATATAAAATATATAATTACTCTTGATGCTGATACCAATTTGACATTAAATTCTGGAATAGAGTTAATAGAGGCTATGGCACATCCACTAAATACTCCAATTATAGATGAAGAAAGAAAAATTGTTGTAGATGGTTTTGGAATAATACAACCAAGAATTGGAATAGACCTTGAATCAAGCACGAAAAGCATATATACAGAGATATTTGCAGGAGATGGAGGAGTAGATTCATATACAAATGCAATTTCAGATATTTATCAAGACAATTTTGGAGAAGGTATTTATACAGGAAAAGGAATATATGATTTAGATGTATTTTATAAAATTATGAAAGATAGAATACCTGAAAATACAGTTCTAAGCCATGATTTATTAGAAGGTTGTTTTTTAAGATGTGGACTAAGCTCAGATATAATGTTACTTGATGGTTTTCCAACAGGATATATATCATACATTACAAGGGCTATGAGGTGGATAAGAGGAGATTTTCAAATAATTCCATACCTCAAAAATAAAGACCTAAGTAGACTCTCAAAGTTCAAGATATTAGATAATATAAGAAGAAGTTTGCTTGATATATTTGCTATTTTAAACATCATATTCTTATATATTTTGCATTCTATAAATAGAGTAAATATAGGATTATACTTAACTATATCTATTTTAGGCCTTATTACTCCAAGTGTAATTGAAACAATAAACCATATAGTTTTTAGAAAAGAAAATATAAAAAGACAGAAAAAATTTACAAATAGAATAGATGGCTTAAAAGCAAGCTTTTATAGAGCAATAATTAGTATTTCAGTTTTGCCACATAAAGCATATCAAAGTTTAATTGCAATTATAAAGACTATATATAGAATGACTGTTACAAAAGATCACCTTTTAGAATGGACAACTTCAGAAGAGGCAGAAAAACTTTGCAAAAAAGATTTAGAGTCAATATATATAAATATGTTTCCAAATGTACTTCTTCGGCTTTTTAAGCATATTTATAGCAGTATTTATAAAAATGGATATAGGGTTTAGTATTTTTCTAGGAGTATTAGGTATTATATGGCTACTAAGCCCAATGATAATGCATTATATAAGTAAATTAAGGGAAGAAAAGAAAAGTATAGATAGTCTAAATGATTCAGAGATAGATTATATTAAAAAAATTGCAAAAGATACTTGGAGCTATTTTGACGAATATATGAATAAAGAAAATAATTACTTGCCACCAGATAATTTTCAAGAAAGCAGACGAGAAAAGGTAGTTCATAGAACATCTTCAACTAATATTGGTTTAGGACTTATGACTATAATATCTAGCTATGATTTGAAATTTATAACCCTAGAAAAAGCTTTGATAAACTTAGAAAACTCTATATCTACAATAGAAAAACTAGATAAATGGAATCGGACATTTATATAACTGGTATAATACAAAAACATTAGAACCACTTAAACCAAGATATATATCAACAGTAGATAGTGGAAATTTTGTAGGATATCTGTATACTGTAAAAATGTTTTTAGAGGAAAAGCTAAATACTCAATATAGAGATAGAATAAAGAATTTATTAGATAAGGTCGATAATCTTATTAAAAATACTGATTTTTCATATTTATATAATAAAGAAAACAGATTATTATCAATAGGATTTAATATAGAAGAAAACAAATTGACAGACACATATTACGATCTACTCGCATCAGAATCAAGACAGGCAAGTCTTATTGCAATAGCTAAAAAAGATATACCTTCAAAGCATTGGAACAATCTAAGCCGTACACTTACTAAACTTGGTAAATATAAAGGGCTAATATCGTGGTCAGGAACTGCATTTGAGTATTTAATGCCAAATATAAATATCAAGAAATATAAAGGAAGTTTGCTTGATGAATCTTGCAGATTTATGATAATGAGCCAACAAAAATACAGCAGAGGACTTCGGTATACCTTGGGGTATATCGGAAGCGGCATTTAATTTAAAGGACTTAAATTCGAATTATCAATATAAAGCATTTGGAGTTCCTTGGCTTGGATTAAAAAGAGGACTTGCTGATGAAATGGTTGTATCAAGTTATGGAACAATACTTGCAATAACAGATTACCCAAAAGATGTACTAAACAATTTAAAAGTACTAGAAGCACAAGGAATGTATGGAAAATATGGATTTTATGAATCTATTGATTATACTCCATCAAGAGTTCCTGTAAATAAAAAAAATGTTATTGTAAAGACATATATGGCACACCATCAAGCATTAATTCTCCTTTCAATAAACAATTTAATAAATGACAACATATTGCAAAAAAGATTTATGGAAAATCCTGAGATAAAGGCAATAGATATTTTACTTCAAGAAAAAATGCCAAGTGATATGCTAATTACAAAGGAGAAGAAGGAAAAAACTAAAAAAATAAAATATGCACCTTATGATAGTTATTTAGAAATGTCATATTCAAGAATAGACCCGGATTTAAGAAAATGTAACATTATCTCAAATGAAGACTATATGATTTTTACAGATGATAAAGGAGAAGGATTTAGTAAATACAAAGATATATTGATAAATAGATATAAAGAAACAAGAGATGAAAAGGAGCGGAATATTTTTCTATATAAAAGACTTAGAAACAAAGAGCATTTGGAATGCATCTTTTGACGGGAGAAAAAGAGATAAATACACCGTTACATTTTCAGCAGATAAAACAAAATACACAAAATTAAGAGACAATATAGAAACTGAAATCAATATAATTTGTGCACAGACCTTTTTAGCTGAAATAAGAAGTATCACTATAAAAAACAAATCAAATGAAGATAAAGAAATAGAAACAATTTGTGCTTTTGAGCCAGTATTATCAAGAAAAGAAGAAGATATTGCACATCCTGCATTTAACAATTTATTTTTAAAATATGATTTATCAGAAAACGGAGATATAATTATTAAAAGAAGTGCAAGAAACGATTTAAAAAATAGTATGTATCTCGGAGCAAATTTATTTGCAGTAGATAATGAAAATAGCAATACAGAATTTGAAATAAGTTTATCAAATCTATATAAAAGTTTAAATGGACAAAGTAATTTCTCAAACCAAATAGGGCTTGTAACAGATCCAGTTGTAGCCTTTAAAAAGAAAATAAAATTAAAGGCAAATGATGAAATAACTCTAAATTTAGTAATTAGTGTTTCAGAAGATTTAAATGATGTAGTTGGAACTTTAGAGTATTATAAGATACCGGAAAATGCAAAGATGGAATTCAATATTTCAAAAACTAGAGTAGAAGAAGAAGCAAGATATTTAGGAATAAAGAGACAAGATTTAATAGCATTTCAAAATATTTTGCCATATATAATGACTAAAAACCCTACAAAATCTTTGTACTTAGACAAACTACCTAAAAAAGAATATAGACAAAGTGATTTCTGGAAGTATGGTATTTCAGGAGATATCCCTATAATACTTGTTAAAATAAAATCATTAAATGATGTATACGTTGTTAAAGAAGTTCTAAAAGTATTTGAATATATGAGAACAAAAGGAATAAGAACAGATTTAATTATTCTTGACTATGAAAAAAATGTATATGAACAATATGTAAAAGAACAAATTATACAAGAAATACTAAATATGCAGATAGGATATTTGCAAAATATTAGTGGTGGGATATTTATCTTAAACAATAACGAGATAGAAGATGAAGAATTATTTGAGTATAGAGCAAATATTGTTATCCCAGCAAATGGTGGAAACTTGACTGACATTATAAAAGAAATGGAAGAAGAATACAAACTAAATTTAAGAAATATCGGAGAAGATAAAAAATCTACAAAAGAAATACCAGAATTTGAAAAAATCAAGCCTAATATAGACTTTGAAAAACTTAAATATTATAACGGATATGGTGGATTTTCAGAAGATGGAAAAGAATATATTATAAAGATAAATAAAGAAAAGAATGTTCCAGTTCCTTGGAGCAATGTACTTGCAAATGAAAATTTTGGAACAGTTGTGACAAGCAATATGGGAGGATATACTTGGAGCAAAAACAGTAGATTAAATAGAATAAGTGCTTGGGGGAATAATCCTGCAAGAGACATCCCTTCTGAAATAATTTATCTAAAAGATATGGATTATGGAAAAGTATGGTCATTAAATGCATCACCTATGCCAGATGATGAAGATTACTATATAACCTATGGATTTGGATATGCTTCATATTATCATGCAAGTTTAGGAATCATACAGGAACTAGAAGTATTTGTTCCAAAAGAAGACTCTATAAAGACAAATATTATAAGATTTAAGAATACAACCTCTGAAAAAAGAAAATTTAAGGTTATATACTATGTAAAACCTGTGCTTGGAGAAGACGAATTAAAAACAGATGGATATATTGATTTAGAATTTGAAAATAACACAATCTATGCAAAAAACACGTTATATGACGGTTTATCTAAGATAGTGTATGTATCAAGCAGTGAAAAAATATTATCATATACAGGAAATAATTTATTTTTTGTTGGAGAAAAAAGTTTAGAAAATCCAGTAGGCATAAATAAACAAGAATTAAATATGGAAAATTCACTTGGAAATCCTACCTGTATTGCGGTAGAGATAGAAATAGAGTTAGAACCTTATGAGAATAAAGAATTTACTCTAATGTTAGGAGAAGAAGATACAAAAGTAGAAATAGAAAGAAAAGTAGAAAAATACCAAAATCTAAAAAATGCACAAGATGAATTAAAGAAGGAAAAAGAATATTGGAATAAGGTTTTAAGAACTATACAAGTGAAAACACCATCAGAGCAAATGGATATTATGCTAAATGGATGGGCAATGTACCAGACAATAGTGTGTAGGCTTTATGCAAGGTCTGGATATTATCAATCAGGCGGAGCCTTTGGATTTAGAGACCAACTTCAAGATAGTCTTAGCACTAAATTTATATTGCCACATACACTAAGAGAGCAAATAATTAAACACTCACAGCACCAATTTGAAGAAGGAGATGTAGAACATTGGTGGCATGAAGAAACTAAAAGGGGAATTAGAACTAGATTTTCAGATGACTTACTGTGGCTTGCTTATGCTGTTTGTGAATATATAGAAATGACAGGAGATTATACAATTCTAGATGAGGAAACTTGTTATATAAAAGGTGCTGAGCTTTTACCAAATGAGGATGAAAGATACGATATATATGAAGAAAGTAATTTAAAAGAAAGCATATATAATCACTGCATAAAAGCAATAGAAAAAGTTTTAACTTTTGGAGAAAATGGACTTCCAAAAATCGGCTCTGGAGATTGGAACGATGGATTTAGCAAAGTTGGAAATAAAGGCATTGGTGAAAGTGTATGGCTTGGTTTCTTTATGTATGATATTTTGAATAGATTTAATAAAATATGTACCTATATAGGAAAAACAGACTATGTAGAAAAATATGAAAAAATAAAGGATGAATTAAAAGTAAAATTAAATGAAAATGGATGGGACGGAAACTGGTACAAAAGAGCCTTTATGGATACAGGTGATGCTCTTGGAAGTTCTAAAAATGAAGAATGCAAAATTGATAGTATTGCACAGAGCTGGTCAGTAATATCAAAAGCAGGTGATAACGAAAAAATAGAAACTGCAATGGAATCTTTAGAGAAATACTTGGTAAATAAAGAAGTACGGAATAATAAAATTGTTAGATCCACCTTTTGAAAAAAGCTCACTAGAACCAGGATATATAAAGGCATATTTGCCAGGAGTTAGAGAAAATGGAGGACAATACACACATGTATGTTGTTATTAACACCAGTTTTTTGAAAATATTGATACTCTTAAATACATATGATGATTACGAAAAAGTTACGTAAACGGAAAAAATTCGTAATGGAGAATATAATAAAATAAAAATGTGAAACAAATTTAAGAAAAAATTACAAAAAAGTTTCACATTTTTATAATTTTGTGGTATAATATAAATGTGAAACAAAATTAAACAAAAAAGATAAAAAAGTTTCACATTTATAAGGAGAAAAATCATGGAAGAAAAAATGGAAATTATGGATCTTCTTCAAAATAAACAATTACTTGAAAATGAATTAAAATCACTTGCTTATGGTTCAGTTGAAATAAGAGAAAAAGATTCAAACAAATATATATATGTACATTATAGAGAAGATGGAGTAGCTTTAACAAAATATGTTGGGGAATACTCAGAGGAATTATATAATTTAATATTAAACAATAGCATTAAGGCAAAAGAGTTAAAAAAGCAAATAAGAGAAATAAACAAAAAATTAAGACAACTAAATTATGTAGAAGAAGAACTTTCTGAAAAAGTAAAGCAAAATATAGATTTTGCCAAAAGGCATTTAGTAGATACAATTTATAAACAAGCAATATTAGAGGGAGTTGCAACAACATTTGCAGATACAGAAAGTATTATTGAAGGTGGAAAAGTAAATAATATGACATCTGAAGATATAATGAAAATAGTAAATTTAAAACATGCTTGGGAATTTATATTAAACAAAAATGTTATATTAGTAGATACTAACTTTGCATTATTGTGTGAAATTAACAAAATGGTGGAAGAAGGATTTTACTATTCAGCAGGAAAGGTTAGAAACGTTCCAGTAACAATAGGTGGAACAGCATGGAAACCGGATTTACCAATTGAAAGCATTATAAAAGAAGAATTGAATCAAATTTTTAATAAAAAATTAGATGATGTCGACAGAGCTATAGAACTTTTATTATATACAATGAAAAAGCAAGTATTTATAGATGGTAATAAAAGAACATCAATAATATATAGTAATCATTATCTAATTTCAAAAGGAAAAGGAATTATAGCAATACCAGCAGAATTGACAGAAGAATTTAAGGATTTACTTATTCCATATTACGAAGGAAAAGATGAAAAACAAATAAAGAAATTTATCAAGGAAAAATGTTATATGGAAATATAAAAATTATCTCTTGGAGAACAAAGAAATATTAAAGTATGCAAGAATATCACAAACTTGCAAAATTTTAGAAAATATAGTATAATTAACATAATAGCAATAGCTATGTTGAAACCGATGAAAATATTATATAAGGAGGCCAACTATGGAAAATCGGTACGACAAAATTGTGCTTGAGGCAGGAAAGGGTATAACCTTTGAAGTCTTAGAGGAAACAAGTGGAGAGTTAATTATCAGAGCTCTGGACATTGCTACAGCTAATGCTTATTCCAAAGAATATGTGAATCCGCCGATTCCAGAGGGCTACAAGCATATTTGTGGGAAATGGAACAATGGCTTTGTAATTGAAAGAGATTCTGATGGCAGTCAGTTTGTATGGATTCCTGTTGGAAGCTTGTATTCTAACGGAACACTTGATGGGGTCTCGTTTACCACGAAATTTGGAAGAAGAAATTATTGTGATAATGAATTTTCTAAAGCTGAATTTCATGAGGGATTAACTTACGAACTTGAGTTGCAACTGGAAAGTGTTAAGAAATACGGAGGATTTTATATTTCTCGCTATAATATTTCTATGAGTTTAGAAGGAAAGCCACAGTCGGTAAAAGGAGTAATGCCGTTGGTAAACATCACTTTTGAAGATGCCAAGGAAGTTGCATCTACTATCGAAGATAATGAAAGACTCAAAAGTCATCTGACTTTTGGGGCTGAATATGATTCGATACTTGAGTGGTTTATCGAATCAAATGCGAGAACTCGAAGTGAGATTGTAGAGGATTCTACAGAATGGGGTAACCATTGGAATACAGAGAATGCTCCAAGAGAAGTTGTTAAAACAGGAAGTCGTGAAGAATGGTGTACAAATAACATTTATGATTTTACGGGTAATATAGACGAATGGACGCAAGAATGGAACGACATAGTGTATTGTACTATCCGTGGTTACTCTTACAACAATGGTGATTCCGCTTGCCCTGTCGCCGATCGCAGATACAACGAGACTTTTTGCGGCTATCATGACACTGGTTTCCGTGCAGCGCTTTATATCAAGTAATAGAACTATTCTAATTTGTTTCCGAACACAGATAGAAAGAGAGAACTCTGAAATTTCAGAGTCTCTCTTTCTCTTTATCTAATAGGAAATTTCTCCGAAATTCCTATTAGATAAAAAAGCTGAACGCTTGCCCTTTAAGCTTTCTCGCCTCCTAGGCTCGAAACTTAAATCGGGCAAGAACAAAAAGCGCCTAGGCGCTTTGTTCTGTACCCATTTTAAATTAAACAATAAAATAAATAGTAAAAGGCATTACAGATGCAAGTATAGGATTTGCCATAAAGAATAAAAATACAAAATCTGGAAATACTTACAATTAGAGGAGTGAGTGTAATGCAAGAAGAAAATATATCCCAAAAAAAGTATAAAAAGAAAAATGATTTTAAAATTAATATAATATTTAATGAAAATGGAGAAAATTTAGAAAATGTTATAGAAAGAGCATTTAGTAATTATATATTAAGAAATAATAGTACAAATTAGCAAAATCAATAGCAAAACAAGAGATAATATGATATAATATCTAACAAGAGTATCAATATTATCTCATTTTTATTTAGCAGGAAGGAGGAAATGTGAAGCTTAATATAATGGATAATATTGAGTATAAAGTAGGCATATATATTAGACTTTCAAGAGAAGATGAAGAAAAAGAAAAATATCAAGAAAGTGAAAGTATTGGAAACCAAAGAACATTGCTAATGCAATATATCAAAGAGAACAAATTAAATTTTATTGCAGAATATGTTGATGATGGCGTAAGTGGTACAAGTTTTGATAGACCTGGATTTAATAGAATGATAGCAGATATAGAATCTCGGTAAAATTAATATGGTAGTTACTAAAGACTTATCAAGACTTGGTAGAAACTATGTACAATCAGGTCTCTATATCGAAGATTATTTTCCAGAACATAATGTTAGGTTTATAGCTATCTTAGACAACATAGATACGGCTTATGATACATCAAACAATGATATAGCACCATTTAAATCAATATTAAATGAAATGTATGCAAAAGATACATCAAAAAAAATAAATAGTGTTTTGGGAGCAAAAAGAAAGCTTGGAGAATATTTAGGTACTGCGCCTTATGGCTATAAAAAAGATCCAGAAAATAAATACCATTTAGCCATCGATGAAGAAGCAGCAAATGTTGTAAAATTGATATATGAAAAATACTTAGAAGGTTTTGGTACAATGCAAATAGCAGATTATTTATCTAAACAGAAAATTCCAATTCCATCAGATTATAACAAGAAAAAAAGAG
>CANREW010000026.1 GCA_947629765.1 uncultured Clostridia bacterium | reverse complement strand
ACAGTATCATAGAAATTAAATCTGTAAATATTTTCTTCCAGATTTTGGCAATTACATTTCTTTAAACTTTCAAGAATCTTTTCAAAGGGATTTATTTTTTTATTACTTACTACATTATAATTCAAGAATTTTCAATTTTTTGACATTTTTTTTAATATATGCTATTATTTAATTAGATTTTTATAATTTTGGAGGTTAATATGGATAGAGAAAATTTATCACAATTTTTAGATAATACAATAAGAACTTGTAGAGAACAAGCACAGGTAAAAGGTTTAAATGAAGAGGAAACTCAAAGAGTGCTAAATGATACATTAATGCAATTCTATAAAATACTTGCAGGATATACTAATGGAATAGTAGATAGCGAAACTCAGAAATTATTTGTTCAAAAGAGTCCTGAATTTGGAGCATATCTAGAAGATTTAGAACAACAAGAAAAATCTAAAGTTGAACAATTAAGAAAAGAAAAAGAAGAATTGCAAAAAAGATTGGAACAAATTGATACTGAACTTGGAATTTCAAAAATTGTTAAAAGAAGTGAAACTAAAACAACAAGTACAAGAGAAACTCAAGAAGACCCTTGTAGTAGAGGCGGTTCATATCGCAGTGGTGGTGGAAGATGTTAAAAAACGAGGAACTCTTTCCAGAAATTGAGTTGTTTGGAAAAAAAATAAAGCTAAAGGGTTTTTATTGTCCTACTGAAGAAAGAAAGATATGTAAATTTGATTGTAAAGACAAAGCTCAAGTTGGACTATATATAAATGTAAACAATATATGTAATGCAGATTGTAAGTTTTGTAATATACATAATTTTCAATCTGCAAATTTATTTGATTTGACTAAATTCGAAAAAGTTTTTAAAGAATTAGTTGAAAAAGATGTTTTAAACAGAATAGCAATAACAGGAGGAGAGCCATTTTTAAGCTTTGAATTAGTAAATCAAATATTAGATATTATATATAAATACACAGATAGCTTAATTGTTACTATAAATACCAATGCAACACAAATAAATAAAATAAAAGAATTAAATCATTTAGATAAAATATTAGGTGTAAATATAAGCAGACATCACTATGACGATAAATTAAATGATGAGATTTTTTCTTGTAAAACTGCAACAAAAGAAGAATTGATAAAAATATCAAAAGCAGTTCCAAAAAATATTTTAAGATTAAAATGTAATCTAGTAAAGGGTTATATAGACAATATAGAAAAAATGAAAAAATATCTAGAGTTCGCTTCTGATATAGGTGCTTATACAGTTGGCTTTGTGATATTGAGAGAAGAAAACGAATTTTGCGTTAATAATAAAGTTGAAATTAAAGATTTTGGTAAAGACAAAGATATTTTGCATATTTCTAGTAATTATGATAAAAATTACTGTCAATGTAACAATTATGTATATAGAAGCAAAGATATGAAATTTATAGAAGTATTTGATAGATATATAAAGAAGAAAAATGAAGATTATTGCTTTCAATTAGTATATAACAATAATGAGTTATTAGATGGGTTTGGAAAAGAAAAAATAATATAAGAGGTTGATATTAATGATAGAAAAGCAGAGAAACAGAGAAAAATATACATTTGCAAATATAAATTTACTAGGAAAATGCAATGCAAATTGTTACTTTTGTTTAGGTAAAGATATAGATGAACTATTATCACTACAGAATCAGACGCAAATACATTTTAGAGAATGGAAAAATTTTGAAAGATTTTTAAATGTTTGTAAAGAAAATGATATAAAGAAATTATATATAACAGGTCAAAATACAGATGCACTTGTATATAAATATTTTGAAGAATTAGTAGAATATTTAAAAACTAAAGGATTTTTAGTTGGAATTAGAACAAATGGATATTTAGCAGAACAAAAATTAAACTTGATAAATAAATGCAATGATGAAATTGGATATTCTATACATAGTTTAGATCCAGAAAAAAATTATAAAATTATGGGACATAGAGATTTTCCAAATTGGGAATATATTATACCAAATACAAAACCTGTAACTAGAGTGGCAATAGTAGTAAATAGATATAATATAGATGAGTTTTTTGATTTAGTAAAATATATATCTAAATTTGATAATGTTAGTTATATACAAGCTAGAAGAATCTCAACAGACACACGATATGAAGAAATGGAAGAAGATATTAAACTTTATGAAGAACTATATAATAAAGTCAAAAATGAATTTCCTAAATTAAGAGATTTTTATTCAGCTGAGATATTTGAAATTTATGGAAAAGAAGTATGTTTTTGGAGAACAGTACAAACAACAGTAAATAGTATTAATTATTTTACAGATGGAACATTAAGCGAAGAATACTTTGTTGTTGAAGGTTATTTAAAGAATATGAATAAATAAGAATGTTATGAATAAAAAAATATATACTACTTTTAGATTGTAGTATATATTTTTTGCTATTTATTCCTTAAAATCCATTCATAGACTTGATTTTCAGTAAGTTTGACTTTTTTCATATCGTTATTTCATCTACTTTTGATGTTGGAATAAAGTACATTACACAGTTTTGACATTTTTTATGGGATAATTTGGCGTTAATGTATCTAATAAGTCGTACTCATTATCTCTTTCATACATTTCAAATATAATTCTAATTTCTATTGCAAAATTTAGTAAAATAAATTATAATACACTTAGGAAAAATTTACCTATAAATAAGTACAAAATATATTGAAACCTATGAAATAAAAGCAAATTTTGATTATTAAATTTTTAGAAAGGAAAATCAAAATATGAATTTAGATAAAAAAATTGCAACAAGGGCTAGCTATGGAGAAGCATTATGTGCTTTGGGAGAAAAAAATGAAAAAGTAGTAGTTTTAGATGCAGATTTATCAGAAGCTACAAAGACTAGTGTATTTGCAAAAAAGTTTCCAAATAGATTTTTTGATATGGGAATATCAGAGCAAGATATGATGTCAACAGCATCAGGTCTTGCATCAAGTGGACAGATTCCTTATGCAAGTACATTTGCAGTGTTTGCAGCTGGAAGAGCTTATGACCAAATAAGAAATAGCATTTGTTATCCAAAAGCAAATGTAAAAATATGTGCAACTCATGCAGGAGTAACAGTTGGAGAAGATGGAGCAACACACCAGATGTTAGAAGATATATCTCTAATGAGAGGACTTCCTAATATGTGTGTTATGTGTACATCAGATGATGTTGAGACTCGCTGGGCAGTTGAAGAAATATCTAAAATAAACGGACCTGTATATTTAAGACTTTGCAGATTAGCATCACCTGTAATTTATGAAGAAGGTCAAAAATTTGAGATAGGTAAAGGTGTACAGATAGGAGAAGGAACAGATGCAACAGTTATTGCAACAGGAGTTGTTGTGCAAGAAGCAATAAAAGCAAAAGAAGAACTAGAAAAACAAGGTATAAACATTAGAGTTATAGATATGCACACAATAAAACCAATAGATAAAGATTTAATAATAAAATGTGCAAAAGAAACTAAAAAGATAATAACTGTGGAAGATCATAGTATTATCGGAGGACTTGGAAGTGCAGTATGTGAAGTACTTTCAGAGAATTATCCAAAAGAAGTAATAAGAATTGGAGTAAATGATACATTTGGTAAGTCAGGAAAAGCAGAAGAGCTTCTTGAATATTTTGGACTTACTTCAAAAAATATTATCGAAAAAATAAAAGAGTAGTATAGGAGGAAAGAATAGAAAATGCTTGGCTTTTTTAAATGGTTCAAACCAGGAACTAGAATGAAAAGATGGTTATTTGTAATACTTCGGAGGAATTATCTTGCTATGCTTTGGAATAGCAACAATAATAGATATGAAGGAATTATCAATACTCGAAATATTAGGAACAGTACTAATATCAATTATAGGCTTTGTGTTAGTTATAGTTGGTATAATATATAGTCAAAAAAGAGTATTAGAGTTATTAGTTGAGGAAACTGATGATAGAATTTCGGAAGACAATAATAAAGACATAAATGTAAAATCTCTAATATTCAATAAGACAATATATAAAGAAGGACCAAGAATTGTTGTAATAGGTGGTGGCTCAGGATTAAATGCAGTATTAAAGGGCTTAAAAGGTTATACAAATAATATTACAGCAATAGTTGCAATGTCAGAGTATGGAGATAATAGTACAAGTAGCCTTGCAATAGAAGATATTAAACAAAGTATAATATCACTTGCAGATAACGAAGAAGAAATGTCAAAGATACTTAATTTAAAGATTCAAGACGATACAAACTTCACAGATGTGTTTATAGCATCAATGAAGGAAGTTAATGGTGAGCAATCAAAATTTATAGAAAATATTTCAGAAGTGTTAAAAATCACAGGAAAAATACTTCCTGTTACATTAGATAAAATGAATATATGTGCTGAACTAGATGACCGGAACTTTAATAGAAGAAAAAAATAAAATAGCAGATACATCTATTGAAAAAATATCAAAAATAAACAGAGTATTTATTGCACCGTCAAATGCAAGACCTGCACCAGGTGTACTAGAAGCTATACAAGAGGCAGAAGCAATAGTAATTGCACCAGGAAATTTATTTACAGAGGTTATACCAAATCTATTAATTAAAAATATATCTAGAACTATAAAAGAAAGTAGAGCAATAAAGATCTACATAGGAAATATAATGACAAAACCAGGAGAAACAGATGACTTTACTTTATCAGATCATATAAAAGCTATATATGAACATGCAAATAATAAAATAATAGATTACTGCATATATGACACAGGAGAAGTAGTTCCAGAGTTTGTAAGAAAATATAACAAAGATGGAGCAGACCTTGTAGAACAAGATTTACAAGCTTGCAGAGATTTAGGAATAAAACTTATACCAAAGAATTTCTCATACATAGAAAATGATATGGTAAGACATAATCCAGAAAGTGTAGGAGATAGCATAATAGAACTTGTATGCGAAGATTTGAAATTTAGAGACCTACAAAATAATCCTCAATATGTAAGAATGAATGCAAAACTTAAAACAAATAATGAGAAGAGAAAAGAAGAAGAAAAAGTAAAAAATAAAGAAAAAAGAGCACAAAATAAAGTTAATAAAAAAGCAAGAAGAATGGATAATAGGAAAAAGAGTAAGTTTAGTTCAAAGTATAATGAGAGAATAAAGTCTATCAAAACTAGTGAAGAAAAAAGACAAGAAAAAATAAGAAAAATCGAAGAAGAGTAACTAATTGGAGGAACATATGAAAAAAATAGGTAAAAAAGAACTAAGTTTAGAAGAAGGATTAAAGAAAGAATGGCTCATAACTAATGGAATAGGTGGATATGCATCATCAACAGTAATTGGTTGTAATACTAGAAAATATCATGGGCTCCTTGTTGCACCTTTAGTAGCACCTGGAAGAAGAAGAGTTATACTTTCTAAAGTAGACGAAAGCATAGAAATAGATGGAATAAGATATAATCTATATACAAATATATCAAATAATTATATATCTGATGGATATAAATTGCAGGAAAGTTTTGAAAAAGATACTATTCCAATATTTACTTATAAAATAAAAGATGTTGAAATTAAAAAGATGATTTGTATGGATTATGGAAAAAACACAGTTGGAATATTATATAGAATAAAAAATGGTGGAAATCAAGCAAAACTTACATTAGCACCTATAATGAATAACAGAGATTTTCACCAAATGAGCACAAATCATAACTTTAAATTAAAACAAACTATAAAGGATCAAAAAGTTACAATTATAATTGATGAAGATAGTGGAAACCCTGTATATATGAACTTAAGTGAAGGAACATATATAGAGCATAAAAACGATACATTTAATAATATGTATTATTTAGAAGAAGAAAAAAGAGGTTTCTATCCAGAAGAAAATCTTGCAGTTGTTGGTAGATATGAAGTAGAAATTGGAGAAAATGAGGAAAAAGAAATATCTTTTGTATGTTCTTTGGAAAATAATATAGAAGAATTAGATGTAAAAACTTTAATCAACAATGAGATTGTTAGAATAAAAGCGTTAATGTTATCTTCGGGACTATATGATGTAGATAAAGAGAAGGAATATAGCGAAAAATATAAAGAATTAATTAAAGACTATATAGAGGCAATAGACAATTTTGTTGTATATAGACCTTCATTTAGATTACATACTTTAATTGCTGGATATCCTTGGTTTTTGGACTGGGGAAGAGATTCTTTAATTTCATTTGAAGGGTTACTTTTGATTCCAAAAAGATATGAGGTAGCAAGAGAAGTTTTACTTACATTAGTTAGAGATATAAAATTTGGGCTTGTACCAAACCGGATATTCTGGATTTGATTCAAGACCTTTATACAATAGTGCAGATGCTTCATTACTTTTATTCGAAACTGTATATAAGTATCTACAATATACAAATGACTTACTTTTTGTAAAAGGTATATATATAAGGCTAAAATCGATTATAAAAGCTTATGCAGAGGGAATTGATTTAGACGATAATAACATATATCTAGATGATGACAATCTAATCGTTTCAGGAACACCAAACACACAAAATACTTGGATGGATGCAAAATATGGAGATTATGCATTTACTCCAAGAAATGGTAAAGCAGTTGAAATAAATGCACTTTGGTACAATGCATTAAAGATTATGCAAGAATTGTCTACTCAGTGTGAAGATAAAGAGGAAGCAAATACATATAAAGAGATGGCAGAAAATACTAAAATAGCATTTAACAATAAATTCTATAATAAAAGAAGAAAATGTTTATATGATGTTATAGGTGATGGAAAAATCAGACCAAATCAACTATTTGCTTTATCTCTAAGCTACAATGTAATAGAACCAGACAGTGAAATAGCATACAATATGATAAATGTAGTTGAAAAGAAATTACTTACAGATTATGGACTTAGAACACTTGCAAAAGGCGAGGCTGGATATACAGAAATTTATGAAGGAGATGCTTTCAAAAGAGATGCAAGCTACCATCAAGGACCAGTATGGCCTTGGCTACTTGGTTTATACTATAATGCATTAAAAAATATGATTAAATTAGAAAAGAATAAAACAAAAAAGCAGGAGCTTACTAAAAAATTAGAAAAATTGTGTAAAGATACAGAAAAGACATTTACAAAAGCTATGTATAATGATGGTGTAGTTGGAAGTATAGGAGAAATTTATGATACAAAAGCTCCATTTTTATCAAAAGGAACTCCAGCTCAAGCTTGGAGCGTAGCAGAAATCTTTCGTATTATTTTACAAAAATAATATAAGAAAAGGAAATATACTATGAGAATTTTAGGAATAGATCCAGGGTATGGAATAACTGGATATAGCATAATAGATTATATAGGAAATAGATTTAAATTAATTGCAAGTGGAGCTATAAAAACACCTGCAAATATGTCTTTCCCACTTAGATTATCGGAAATATTTACAGATTTAAATACTATAATAGATAAATATGAACCTGATGCAATTTCTGTAGAGGAACTTTTCTTTAACAATAACACAAAAACTGCAATAAATGTTGCACAAGCAAGAGGAGTAATATTAGTTGTAGGCTGTCAAAGAGGAATACCGACTTATGAATATACACCTCTACAAGTAAAACAAGCAGTTGTTGGATATGGAAGAGCAGATAAGATGCAAGTTCAAAAGATGGTTAAAACGATTTTAAATGTTGAAACATTGCCAAAATTAGACGATATAACAGATAGTATGGCAATAGCAATATGCCATGCCCATTCAGCAAAATTTGCAGAAAAGCTATAAGCTTAGGAAAGGTAAAAATGAAGCAAGAAGAATTAGAGAAAGAATTAAACGAAAAAAAATTAAATAGCATATATCTTCTATATGGAGAAGAAACATTTTTTTTAGAAACTGCTCTAAAAAAGATAAAGAAACTTTTTGGCGAAACTCTTATACGGAATAAATTATATTGAAATAGACGAAGAAAGTCTAGATAGCTTACTACAAGAAATAGAGATGCCTTGTTTTGGATACTCTAAAAAGATAATTATCGTAAAAAATTCTGGATTATTTAAAAAAGAAACAAAGAAGAAGACAAGCCGGAATAAAAGATATAAGAGATAATTTAGAAAAATACTTAAAAGAAAATGCTGAATATGTTAAAGAAAGTTTAGTTATTGTATTTATAGAAGATACAATAGAAAAGTTAAATATAACTAAATTAATAGAAACATTAGGTGGAGTTGTATGTGAATTTGCAGAGCAAAACCCCATTATATTAGAAAAAAGATTAACTGCTATATGTAATGCATATAAAGTAAATGCAGAAAATCGGTGCGATTAGATATCTAATAGAAGTATCTGGTACAAGTATGCAAATTTTGATTAATGAAATAAGAAAACTAATAGAATATGCACGGTGAGAATCGGAACAATTACAAAAAATGCAGTAGATTTACTTGCAATAAGAAGTTTAGATAGTAATATATTTGATTTAACAGATAATCTTGGCAAAAAAAATATACAAAAATCATTGAATATTTTAAATGATTTGCTTTATCAAAAAGAGCCTATACAGAAAATATTAATAACTTTATATAATCATTTTAAAAAGTTATATATTATAAAACTTGCAGAAAGATATAAAAAAGATATAGCGATTGCTTTAAATTTAAAACCTAATCAAACTTTTTTAATTAATAAATATAAGACTCAATCAAGATATTTTAGCGAAGAAGAAATAAGAAATATTATAGACGAAATGATTAATTTAGATTCAAGCTACAAAGTAGGACTTATTGATGTAAATATTGGCTTAGAAGCAATTCTATGTAGATATTGTAGTTAAAAATACATTTAAAGGTCCGCCAAATTTCGTCGTAGTTTTATATTTATTATAAATTGAACCCACGATGGATACGCCTACGAAGTAATTCGGGGGTCTTCAATTTCTTCTAAATATAAAACTACTGCGTTTGGCTACTTTAGATTTATAATTGTATAAAAATACCTTCTTTTTCAAATAATAGAATTAGGAGGATTTTTTATGTATAATTTTAGAACTGATTTAGCATTAGAAAGACAAGAGTTATTAAATAAATTAAAGAGAGAGCGGAGAAGAGATAGACCGGAATTGAAACAGAAGAACAAGAAAAAAACGAAAAAATAAAAGTAACAAAAGTAAAAATTACAAATGATAACGGAGCAGAGTTAATAGGAAAGCCAATTGGAACATATATAACGATTGATATTAAAAAACTTAAAATTGCAACAGAGGAAGAGATAGAAGAAGCGGCAAATGTTTTAGCAGAAAACTTGAAAGAACTTGTAAATGCACATGTAGATTCTATGGCAGATGTTTTAGTAGTTGGTCTTGGAAATGAATATGTAACGCCAGATTCTCTTCGGACCAAAAGTAATTTCAGGTATTGAAGTTACAAGACATATAATAAAATATTTACCAGAATATGTTGAAGAAGGGACAAGACCAATAAGTGCAATATCACCAGGAGTACTTGGAACAACAGGATTAGAAACATTAGAAATATTAGAAGGGATAGTAAACAATGTAAAACCAAAATTACTTGTAGTAATAGATGCATTGGCATCTAGAAGTATAGAAAGGATAAGCAGTACTATACAGCTTTCAGATACGGGAATAGTTCCTGGGGCAGGTGTTCGGAAATACAAGAAAAGAGCTAAGTATAGATACTTTGGGCATACCTGTAATTGCGCTTCGGCATACCAACTGTTGTTGAAAGTGCAGTACTCGTAAATGAGGCATTAGACTTATTTATTAAAAAACTTCAAAGTGAGGCAAGGTCAAATGATTATTTGAATGAATTACAAGAAAAGGACAACTATGAAGAGATAAAAGAGGCATTGAATCCAGGAGATTATAATATGATTGTTACTCCTAAGGAGATTGATGAATTGATTGACAATATGAAAGAAATTGTTGCAAAGGGTATTAATTATTCATTATGATTAGAAAGGTAATAATATTTATTTTTCAATAGCTTTGTCGTTTGCAGCCTACAAATTATACTTCTAAAGTAGGCTGCAAAAGTCGCCCTCCGCTTCGCTACGGTTGGTCGCTACGCAGCTATTTTAAATAAATATTATTACCTTTTTTACAAATATAAAACCACTGCGTTTGGCTACTTTTGCGATTAATTTATTGGAAATACTGGAAGTAAGCTTAAAAAGTATATTATTAAAAGATGAATAGGATAGAAAAGATATAGAAAGTATTTCATATCTTTTCCTTTTTTATGGTTATATAGATTTATAAATGCAAGTGGAATACAGGTAAAAATAACTATAACTAAATATGTGAGGAATGAAGAAGGATTTTGTAACCCGTTCCAATAATAAATAATTACAGATAATATAATTCCAATATTCATAAGTAGAGTCTTATTTTTAAATAAGTAAAATATGAAAATAATAGCGATTCCAAATGCTCCATAGTCAAATTTAAGAACTTGGGCTAAAATGGCAGCAATAACAACAACAAAGATACTAAAAACTTTACATGAGTAATGAATTACAATATTTTTGCAATCTATTTTATTAAATCTATCATAAACAAATATAGTTACAAGTCCAAGAAATAGTGTAAAGAATATATTTAGAGCAAAACCAGATGTGAAGATTGATCTAAATAGCATAAATGGAATCTGAGAAATTATTGCAAACAAAAACAACCTAATAAAGTATCTTTTTAGGTTTTTAGTATGAATGTAACCTTCACTTATCTGAAAAGCAAATATAGGGAAAGCGATTCTTCCTATATAATTTAATTCAGAAAAATGTCCAAATAACAAATAAGAAGTGTGGTCACAAAGCATTGTAATCATTGCAATTATTTTAAGTACAAAAGCAGACATAGAGTTTATCCTTTCATATTGGTTTCTTTTTCTTCATTATAAGAGTCTATAAAATACAAAGGCCTTCTTTTAACTTCATAAAATGCTCTTCCAAGATATTCTCCAATAAGTCCAAGGAATATAAGTTGAATTCCACCTAGGAATAATATAACCACCATCATAGAAGCATATCCTGAAACGTCTATACCATATATTAAAGTTTTTAAAATAATACTTAACATATAAATAAATCCTACAAAAGATACAAATATACCAATAATAGAAGCCCAACGTAAAGGAGAAGTAGTAAATGAAGTTATACCATCTAAAGAAAGATTTATTAGTTTTCTATAATTCCATTTAGTTTTACCAGCAATTCTTGGGTCTCTATCATATAATATTTCTTTTTTATTATATCCTATCCAACTAAATAGTCCTTTTGTATATCTTTGAGATTCTCTCATTTGCTTTATAGCTTCAACACAACGTCTATCAAGAAGTCTAAAATCTCCAGTATCTTTTTGAATTTCAATCTTTGTCATACTTTGTAAAGTTCTATAAAATCCCCAAGAAGTAAGCTTTTTTAAGAAACTTTCACCTTTTCTAGATCTTCTTCTTGCATATACATCATCAAAACCTTCTTCCCAATATTTAATCATTTCAGGAATAAGCTCTGGTGGATCTTGCAAGTCTGCATCCATAATAACTAAGGCATCACCTTTAATATAGTCAAATCCAGCTATCATTGCAATTTCTTTTCCATAATTTCTAGAAAGGTTAAGATAATTAATTCTAGGATCTTTTTTTCTTAAAAATTTGATTATATCTAAAGTGTCATCTTTACTACCGGTCATTTACAAATAAAACTTCAAAATCATAATTAGCATGTGAATCCATAAGTACGTTAAGTCTATCATATAAGATAGGAAGTGCATCATGTTCATTAAATGCAGGAACTAATATTGATATTAATTTTTTACCATTTGTATCCATTTATTTATCAATCCTTTTATAAAAATTCAATTAATATATTTATATCACAAATTAAAGTTATAGTAAAGAAAAATTAACTAAATTTTAGGATTAACATTATTTAATTTTAAACTTGAAATACTTTGCTATAAATAAAAAAACATTTTTATAATCATTGACATTTTATGTAAAAGAAATTATAATATGTGATAAGCAATTCTAAAATACCTTTTAGCAGATTGTAGAAAGGTAGTAAACAAGAGGTCTTTTATTCAATGTATAAGTTTAGCCAAAAAACATATAATTTTTTTGCAGGAGGGATTGATTATGGCAAGACTGATGCGCTTTAAAGAAGCAGAGGAGGCCGGCATAATAGAGAAAGACAGATATGTAGCTTACCCATTTTGCAAGGAAGATGTCCTTACACAGACAATTGCAGAAAATGAAACAGGATCGCATGAGGAACAAAAAATACGGATTAATCCGTATTTGAACTTCACGTATCAGGGAGCAACATGGAAAAATGGTATAACTCTGATAAGCTATGAGAAAATGACATCAGTTATTGTTGGTGGAAATGATGTCTGCAATGGAGGTAAGAAACAAGATGTCGGGGAATATTTTTCAGACTATGCTCAAAAACTCGATGAGCTGGTAAGAAAATATTATAGTGCCAAAAAAATTGGAATAGCTTGGTGCCCACAAAAGGATGATGTCGAAGGAATGTCATACTGCGCTCGTAGGGCATTGAACAATGCTTGGCTTGCTAGTCCATTTGTACAGTTCAATACTATATATGGTCTGTACTATATGAACAATGGCAATGCAAGAATAGAGACGCTTTACAACGCAGGTATAAAAGCCTTCATGGAGACAAAACATGAAGTGGCTGTTGGCATATCTCTACCAAACCATTCCTACGTAGTTGTTGATAACTACAATAGTGGAAAATCAAGCGACAGACCAATTATGTGGATAAACATGGATTCCGATAACCTTTTGGAAGTGTATGACATGCAAATCGAAAGGCTTTCTAAGACACTCGTAGTTTCTGAACAGGCTGTGGATGACTTGAGAAGGGAAAGAAATGTTATTCAAAGAATTCTGGAAAGATCTGGAAGAAAAGAGCTCTTGGAAGGGAGTTGGATATTCTAACAAATCCCCAAAAGGACCTAGTGGTAAAACACTAGGTCCTTTGATATTGGTGGGCAAATTATTAAATAAAAATCAATTATTTTTATCAAAAAAGATTTACGAAAATTTGTTCTTTTTCTATTGATTTATTATAAGATATATGCTATACTAACTGACATAGGAAATGAACATTGTAGTAGATGTGTTGCCACTGCACTAGATAACTTTTGTTA
>CANREW010000025.1 GCA_947629765.1 uncultured Clostridia bacterium | reverse complement strand
ATAGTTAGACAACCACTAGTTGCAACAGATACTTTAAATAAATATGATGTAATTTGTAAAGTAACAGGTGGAGGATTTTCAGGTCAAGCAGGAGCAATCCGTCATGGATTAGCAAGAGCTTTAAATGAGGCTAATAGTGAATATAGACCATTACTTAAATCAAAAGGATTCTTAACAAGAGATCCAAGAATGAAGGAAAGAAAGAAATACGGTCTTAAAAAAGCTAGAAAAGCACCACAATTTAGTAAGAGATAGTATTAATAAAAGAGGGCATAGAGGTTTTAAACTTCTATGTCTTTTTAATGTATATAAAAGAAGAGGAGCTCGAAAGGAGCTCCTCTTACATTGGTTTACTAAAATTACTCTAAATGCAGGGAAGACCAGGTCTTCCATGGATAATGCCGGTATAGAAAAGCTTATGCTGATACCTGATGTTCACATCAGTGATATTAAGCTTCTTTTCAGCAGTATAAGAAACTCTACGTTTTGAACTGCCGCCACGAGAAGCGTTCACATAATGTTCAACTTCTTGGACATCAACATAAATTGGGGCAAGAATATAACACGGCTCAAGTTCAGGATATTTGGAATCTCCTTCGCAGGAAATACCAAAACGGCGCTTGAGCCAGCTGCCTTCCTGCTTTTTAGTTTTTTCCTCACGGCTTTTGATGATACCATGGTGAGAAGAGAAGTAATTATCGGCCTTAATCATAATAAAGCTCTTCAAAAGAACAGCTCTTTTGCCGATTGTAAGGCCATCTTCGTCTTCATACAAACAGACCTCAACAGTGTAACCAGAAGGCAAATCTCTGGAAGCTTTCTCACATTTAGTTTCCAAAATCTTATCGACATTGCAGACATGCTTTTTGTCTTTAAGATATTTGCCTTTGATACGATTGCTCCGTGTCATGCGATCCTTTTGGTACTCACATTCATCCAATCCATAGAAATCGTCTCTTTCCGGAATGTCGTCATCTTCACAATCGAAAATGTTAGGATTAGACTCCTCAAAAGCCATACTGACTTCTTTTTCACGGATGTTGTCGTGGAGTGCTTTGGGATTTGAGACCCAAGCAAGATAGTATTCCCAGTCTTCTGCTGTGCCGTACAGCATACAGGCTATAAGAGCTTCAATATCTTCCATATTTCCAGCAAAATCTGTAATAGATTCCTCCTCACTAATAAGATTCGGATTATATTCTTGGAAAGAACTATCAACCTCCTTGTCGCGAACATCGGCAGGGATACCAGGCTGAATAGAAATCCAGCTGTGGTAAGTTACCCAGTCGTCATAGGTACCATAGAGCTCACAGGCTCTAAGTGCAAGGAAATCATCTTCTGAAAGTTCAGGCAAGATTTTACTAAGCTTGCTCTGAAACCGGCAGAACTGATAATCATCATAACTATAAATGTGAAGCTTAGCTACAATGAAAAAGAATTCCTCTTGCAACCGTGACAAACTGTGTATGCCATCACTGCTTGCCATTCTTAATAACCTCCTTTAGAATAATTTTATATAAAGGGTAAAAATTACCCTTATATAATAAAAGAATGTAAAAAGAATTATATCACAGATTATGGCAACTAGTCAAGAATTATTGCTTTTTCATTTTAGGTTTTGAGAGAAGAGATGCAATGTATCCAAAGAATACAGCAGCAGCAATACCGCCAGCAGCAGCTTTTATTCCACCAGTGAAAGCACCAAGAAGGCCGGATTCTGAAACACCTTTTATAGCACCTTTAGCTAAGTTATATCCAAACCCTGTGATAGGAACAGTTGCACCGAGCTCCTGCAAAATCAACAAGATATTTATATATTCCAAGTCCACCTAAAATTGCACCTACTGTAACGAAAAGTACAAGAATTCTAGCAGATGTTATTTTTGTTTTATCAATTAAGATTTGACCGATCACACATATAAGTCCACCAATTACAAAACACCAAACATAATCCATAATTTCCAAACTACTAAAAAAATCATTCATATAAAGCTCACCTCCTAAAACTCAATCGACGCAGCGTGAGCAATTCCTGGTATACTTTCACCCTGCTGAGAAGTAGTAGAATTTGTTAAAGCACCAGTTGCAATAAGTAATATCTTATTATATTTCTTGTTTTTTAGCTGATTATATAAATATCCAGAAAAAACAGTAGCACAACACGCACAACCACTTCCACCAGAGTGTGTGTCTTGAGATTCTTTATCAAATATTAAAACTCCACAATCGTTATAATTAGATTTTACATTATATCCATAAGTTTGAAGCATTTCTGTAACTATTTCTTTACCAATATGACCTAGGTCGCCACTTATTATTGCATCATAATAGCTAGGGTTTCTACCTGTGTCTTGAAAGTGAGTAAGAATTGTATCAACCGCAGCAGGAGCCATAGCAGCGCCCATATTATTTGCATCCTTTATACCTTTATCAACAATTTTGCCGGGCAGTAACACAGTCAACTGCTGGACCTTCTCCAGAAGAAGAAATAATAGATGCACCAGCACCTGTAACAGTCCATTGAGAAGAAGGAGGTCTTTGATTACCAAGTTCTAATGGAAACCTAAATTGCTTTTCTGCACTACAAAAATGGCTAGATGCTGCAAAAAGCACATTATTTGCTGCACCTCCATCAGTTAAAATGCTAGATAAAATCATACCTTCTACAAAAGTAGAACAAGCACCGAATATTCCAAAGTATGGGGTATTAAGCTCTCTTAGACCAAAGCTAGAAGAAATACATTGATTAAGAAGGTCACCTGCAAAGCAAAAATCAATATCACTAGTCGAAAGACCAGCTTTATTAATTACTAACTCTACTGCTTGTTTTATAATTTTACTTTCAGCCTTTTCCCAAGTTTCCTCTCCCCAAAATTCATCTTCAAGGAGAGTATCAAAATATTTTGCAAGAGGACCCTGAGCTTCTTTTGGTCCAACAACAGATGCAGTCTCAATTATTTTAGGAGGATTGTCAAATTTAATTGTTTGTTTTCCTAATTTTTGCATTATATATCATTCCTTTCAAAAATTTTGCATAGACAATAGATTTAAACTAAAGTGATACTTTGTGTATTGAAAATAAGATAAACAATTCCAACTAAAATAGAAGCAGAAATTCCATACACAAGTACTGGACCTGCGACAGTAAACATTTTAGCACCAACACCCATAATATATCCTTCAGACTTGTATTCCATTGCAGGAGAAACAATAGAATTAGAAAAACCAGTTATAGGCACAATAGAACCTGCACCTGCAAATTTTCCTATTTTGTTAAATATGTTTAGCCCAGTCAAAAATGCACTTATTCCGATTAAGATAATAGAAGTTATAGCACCAGAGGATTCTTCATTAAAACCTCTAAATTTACAAAAATCTGAAATTATTTGACCGATTATACAAATTAGTCCACCAACCCAGAAAGCATTAAAGCAATTTTTTATAATAGGGGAGTTGGGAGTTTTCTTATCTACATAGTCTTGATATTGCTTATTTGTTTCTATCTTATCCATAAATCAAAATCATTCCTTTCAAAAATTAATCTTCTCTTTCTCTGTCAATGTTAAATACTAAATCTAAATCTACTATATATTCAGAAATCTTTTTACCAGAGATAGTAGCTCTTTGCTCTAAGACCTTGACAGATGTTAAATAATCTATTGTTTTAGAAGCTTCATTGATTGTTTGAACAATAGCATCTTTCCAAGAAACTGTGGAAGTACCAGTAATTAATAAATGTTTTTGAGTCATAAAATCCTCCTTTCTTCCAATAAAAGTAAATTAATATCTGCTAACTATTATTTACAAATTGTATAAAATTATACAATTATTAAAAAGCATAGAAAAAAACTTGAAAATATAAATACCTTTTGTTATAATAAAGAAAAAAAGTGGGTAAAAAAGTAAATAGATATAAAAATATGAAAGAGTTTGTGAATATGGAAGATTTAATAACAGTAATTATACCTATATACAAAGTTGAAAAATATTTGAGAAAATGTTTGGACAGTGTTATAAACCAAACTTATACTAATTTAGAAATTATATTAGTAGATGATGGTTCACCAGATAATTGTGGAGAGATTTGTAACGAATATGCTAAAAATGATGAGAGGATAAAAGTTATACACAAAGAAAATGGTGGCTTATCAGATGCTAGAAATGTAGGTATAAAAAATGCAAATGGAAAATATATAACTTTTATAGATTCAGATGACTACATAACAAAAGATTATGTAGGATATTTATATAGTTTAATAAAGAAATATAATGTAAAATTATCTATATGCGGAATAAAAACTGTATGGAAAGAATCTAAAAGGTCAAAAACAGAAAAAGGAAAAATGCAGTGTTTAGATACAAAAAAAGCATTCGAAAATATGCTATTTGCAAAGGGGATAGAAGTTGCAGCTTATGGTAAATTGTATCTAAAAGAATTATGGGAAGGCTTAGAATTTCCAAAAGGAAAAGCTTATGAAGATACAGCTGTAACATATAAACTAATAGAAAAAGCAGGAAAAATAGCATATGGTAGCAAGAATAGCTACTATTATGTTGCAAGGGTTGGATCTATATCGAAACAACAACAATTCAACAAAAATGAGGAAGACTATATAAAGCATACAGAAGAGATGCTGGAATTTATAAAAGAAAAATATCCTGAACTAGAAGATGCAACAGATAGATTTGAGATATATTCGAAGTTTAGGATACTTAGAATACTTGTATTTACAAAGCCAAGAAATAAACAAATGGAGAAAGACATCATTTTAGAAATTAAGAAAAAACAGAAAAGAGTTTTATCTTGCAAACACACACCAATAAGAGATAAAATAGCTATCATTGTATTAAATATTGGGTTGCCAGTATTTAAATCTTTTTGGTGTATATATAGAAAATTTACAGGAAGGATTTAAGCTATATTGAAATGAGGGAAAATAATATGCTAAAAAACATAAACAAAAATAACCTGTATTATATAAGTGTAATATTATTGAGCTTAAAGATTTTTTACTCAACATCACAAATAGTTACAATTCCTGATATATTAAGTAAAGTTATAACACTTACAATAATCATACTAATGCTTATGAAAATATATTTAGAAAAATATACAATAAAACAGTGGAAATACATATTACCGATTATTTTAATAACAGGTTATACATCAATTAGAATAAATGAATATAATATCGTACTTACAACTTTATTAGCTATTGGTATAAAAAATGTTGACTTAAAGAAGATATTAAAAATAATTGTGTATTTGAATTTATTTATATTAGCTTTGCACATAATAACGTATTTAATATATTTATATACTAACCCAGACTTTATATTATTTTACTATGCAAAAGACCGGAACAGTAAGACATAGCTTTATGCTAGGACATCCAAATTATGTTTCATTGATTATCATATCAACATATTTAACCTATACATATTTAATATACGATAAAAAAGATTATTGGCAATATGTAGTTGGAATATTGCTAATAGTACTATTTGGATTTACGACAAGAAGTAGAACAGCAATGCTAATAATTGGATTAATAATGGCATTATTAATCATATCAAAAATAAAAATAAAAAAGGAATTTATAGCAAAAGCATTTCAGAAAATAGGAAAATATGGCTTTGCTTTTATGGCAATATTCACATTTATATTTTTATGTTTTGGTAGCAAAGAATATACAGTGACGGATAAAAAGATAGATAATATAATAAGCGGAAGAATATGGTATAGCGAGAAAGGATATAGTCAAAATAACTTAACATTCTTAGGCAAGGGTATACCTTATGACGAACAAGAATTAATTTTAGATAATCTTTACGCTAAGTCAGTAGTTAATTATGGAATAGTATATTTATTTATATTGTCTTATCTATTGGTAGAAAATAACAAATATATGAAAATAAATGATAATATAGTAATAATAGTATTTACGATATATAGTATATCAGAGGCATTAATGACAAATACAACATTATCAATACCTTTACTAATTTTAGGAGATTGTATTTTTAATAGGAGCTTTAAGGATGGAGATAAAGAAAGAAGAATTAGTGACATTATTAGTACCTGTGTACAATACAGAAAAACACATAAAAAAATGCTTAGAGAGCATAGTTAATCAAACATATAAAAATCTAGAAATTATATTGGTAGATGATGGGTCTATTGATAATTCTGGAAATATTTGTGATGACTATGCTAAAAAAGATACTAGAATAGAAGTCTTTCATAAAGAAAATCAAGGGAGCTCAGCAGAAAAAAACTTTGGACTAAGCATAGCCAAAGGAAAATATATAACCTTTATTGATTCAGACGATTATATAGAGCCTACTTTAATAGAAAAATTAGTAAAAAGCATAGAAATAAATCAGTCAGATATAGCAATATGCAATTTTTTCCCTAATAATATAACTAATTTAGAAGAAACATTTTCAGCAAACAAAGCTCTAACTTACATTATGGATAAAAGATATTTTAGGGGATATAACTGGAATAAGCTATATAAACTAGAGATAGCAAAAGATATACAATTTTGCACTGATATATATATGTCAGAAGATTTGCTATTTAACTGTAATTATTTACTTAAAGCAAAAAAATGCTCATACATAGATGAAAAGCTTTATCATTATAACGAGAACAATAATAGTATAAGCAATTCAAAACTTAGCAAAAAGTATCTAACTATAATTGATTCTTATAATAGATTAGTAGATTTATATAAAGAAAACAAATTAGAATATTTGCCACATCTATATATTGACGAATTTAAAGTATGTTGTGACATAATTTATAAAAATAGCTTGATAAAGGATAAGAAGGACAAGCTTGATCTAAAAAAAGTTTATGATAAAAAGAAAAAGCTATTTAATGAAATAACAAAATCTAATTCTATTAAACTTAACAAAAAAATAGAAGTATGTATATATGGTTTAATGCCAGTTTTTATTGGAAAACTCAGAAAAATCAAGAAAAATATGCATAAATAAAGGTGATAAGTATTGAAAATGGGAAAAGAAATAACATTAGAAGAACAAAAAGAAATACAAATAGAATTGCTAAAAGAATTAAGAAGAATATGTGATAGCAATAATCTTATTTATCTTCTTGGAGGAGGAACATTACTTGGAGCTATAAGGCATAAGGGATATATTCCTTGGGACGACGATATAGATGTAATGATGCCAAGAAAAGATTATGAGAGTTTATTAAAGATTTTTGATAAAGATTGCAAAGAAAATCACAAGATACTAACATATATAAATACAAAAGATTATTACTATTCATTTGCAAAAATTGTAGATACAAATACTCTTCTAAAAGAGGGAGGATTACGACCAATAGAGGCTTTAGGAGTATATATAGATGTTTTTCCGATAGATTTTTTACCAAATGATGAAAAGTCAATAAAAAAGATATTTAAAAAATATAACTTTTTATATAAAGCAATATCTGTATACAAATTTAGCGACATTTCAAAAATTACAAAAAATAAAGTAAAACTATTTTTCAAAAGGATAACTTTATGTTTTGTAAAGACATTTAATTTAATACCAAAAGTATTAAAAAAATTAGATGGACTAGCTATAAAATATGAAAACACATCTAAAGTTGCTTGCATAAGTGGAAGATATGCTGAAAAAGAAATAATGCCAAGAAAATTTATAGAAGATTATATCTTAGCAGATTTTGAAGGAGAAAAATATAAGATACCAAAAGATTACGATGAATATCTTACAAAACATTATGATAATTATATGGAATTACCACCAGAGGACAAAAGAAAGACAGAACATAACAATATAGCATATTGGAGATAAATGTGATATTTAATTTAGAAGGGAATAATAAAATGGAAATTCAATATATATATCTAAATTATGAATTTGCGGGAAATGTGAATCTATTTGCAGATGTAGAAAAATTTAAAAATACTAAATGTGTAACATTTAAAAGAAAAGAATGTCATAACGTTTTTACAAAAATATTTAGAAAGATACATTTAAGTGAAAAATTAAATAAAATTATGCACTTTCCTTTTAGATATAAGTGGTACGGTGATTTAGGAAAAATTAAAATAGAGCCTGATAAAAACTATGTTATAATATTACAACCAGTTATTTTTTGGGAAGTACCATTTTCTCTTATAAAAAGATTTGCAAAATATAAAAATGTAAAATTTGCATTAGTACTTATGGACACTGTACGGAGTAAATTCGCCAGCAGGAAAAATTATAAGAGAATATAGAGAAAATAAACTTTGGAATTATATATTTACATTTGACTTAGAAGATGCAAAAAAATATGGATATTATTATTTAGATGAACATTATTATCCATTAAAAGTCTCTGAACAAGTAAAAAAAGCAGAAAAGATAGAATCAGATGCATATTTTCTAGGAGCTTTAAAAGATGGAAGAACTACTGAAATAATAGATTTATATGAAAAATTTGCAAAAAATAATGTAAATGTAAAATTTGATGTTGTAGAAAATCAAGGAAAAACATTAGATTATAATAATAAAGGATTCATTATGCATAAAGAAAAAATGACCTATAAAGAGGTACTAGAAGAAGTTCAAAAAACAAATTGTGTTATTGAATTTGTACAAAAAGGACAAAGGTCACAAACACTGAGATATTTTGAAGCGGTATGCTATAATAAAAAGCTACTAACCAATAACCCTAATGTAAAGAATTTAAAATTCTATAATGAAAAATATATGAAAGTTTTTGACAAATTTGACGATATAGATTTTGAGTGGGTAAAAACAAAAGAAAATGTAGATTACGGATATAACGGAGAATTTTCATCAAAATATTTCATAGAAGAATTAGATAGTATAATAAAAAAGGAAGGATAAATATGAATGTAGCTGTTATATTTGCAGGTGGCGTAGGAAAGAGAATGGGTAAAACAGATCTTCCGAAGCAATTCATAGAAATATGTGGAAAACCTATAATAATACATACATTAGAAGTTTTTGAAAATAACAAAAATATTGATGGGATTATAATAGCATCAAAAGAAGAATGGATAGGTTATCTAGAAAATTTATTAAAAAAGTACAATATAAAGAAAGTTACAAAAATAGTTCCAGGGGGAGAGACTGGGCAGTTGTCTATCTTCAATGGAATAAAATGTGCAGCCGAGATATATGATTTAGAATCTACTATCGTTCTTATACATGATGGAGTTAGACCATTTATAAATGATAAATTAATTGATAAAAATATAGAAAATGTAAAAGAAAAAGGAAGTAGCGTATCATCTGTATTTTCAACAGAAACAGAAGTACTAATAGATAAAGACAATAACATCAAAGAAGTAATAAATAGGAATGAATCGCTTATTGCAAAAGCACCACAAAGTTTTTATTTAAAAGATGTTTATGAAGTACATCTTATGGCACAAAGAGACGGAATAACAGATTCAATCGATACTTGTACATTGATGAATGAATATGGAAAAAAACTTTCTGTTGTTTTGACAGATTATGATAATATAAAAATTACAACAATAAAAGATCTTGTACTTGCAGAGTCAATTTATAAAAGAAGACATAATATTGTTTGACAAATTCTTTTCCAAACCGAAGAGTACTTTTGAAAGGAGTTATTATAGATGTATAAAAGTGAAGTAGTTCAAAGTGATTTAAAAAATATAATTTCTCAAAATATAGATTTTGAAAAATTATATAATAAAACTGTACTAATAACAGGAGCAAGTGGAATGATTGCATCTTACTATATGTATACACTTATGTATCTAAATGATACAAAAGATGCAAATATAAAAATATATGCATTAGTAATGGATATGGATAGATTAGAAAAAATCACAGAATTATCAACAAGAAATGATATAATTCCAATAGTTCAAGATGTCTGCGATCCAATCTATATACCAGAAAAGGTAGACTATATAATACATATGGCAAGCTCAGCAAACCCAAGAACAATAACAAAAGACCCAGTCGGAATTATAAAAGCAAATGTTATTGGAACACTAAATGTACTAGAACTTGCAAAGAAAAATGATGCAGAGGTGCTATTTACATCTACTAGAGAAATATATGGAGAAATACAAGATAAAGAAAAAATAAAAGAAACAGACATGGGTGTGTTAGAATGTCTAGAACTTAGATCTTGTTATCCAGAAAGCAAAAGAATGGCAGAAAACTTAATGGTTAGCTTTGCGTACCAGTATAATATAAAATATAAAATAGTTAGAATTGCACATGCTTATGGACCTGGAATGATAATTAATAATGATGGAAGAATAATGTCAGACTTAATTTCTTATATTGTAAATAAAGAAAATATAGTTTTAAAAAGTACAGGAGATGCAAAAAGAGCATTTTGCTATATAACAGATGTAGTTTCAGCATTATTAATGATAACAGTTATAGGTAAACCAAATGAAGCATATAACATATCAAACGAAACAGAAGAAATTTCTGTAAAAGATTTAGCATTTATGATGAAAGAAATGTATCAAGATACAGAAGTAGTATTTAATATAGAAGAAAATAAAAATGAATATGTGAAATTTAAAAGAGTACCTCTTGATACAACTAAATTAGAAGATTTAGGATGGAAACCAAGAGTTTCTCTAAAAACTGGAATAGAAAACACAGTAAAATATTTTAATGAAATAGACTAAACTTTGGGAGTGGAAATTATAAAATGATAGATATAAATAAAGACACAAAAGTATATATAATTTGCCCTGCTTATGTAAAAACGGGAGGACCTGAACTTTTGCATCAATTAGCAAATAAACTAGACAAAATGGGAATTGATGTAACTATGGCATATTATGGAACAAAAGAAGATAACAAAAATTATAGAAATAAAAATTTTGATATATACATAGATAAAGCAATTAGACTAGAAGATATTGAAGATAATGAAAACAATTTATTAATAATACCAGAAGTAAGATTATGGTTCCTTAAAAAATTTAAGAAAAGTAAGAAATGTGTTTGGTGGCTAAGTGTAGATGGAATCTATACTAATGTAGGAATATCAAACTGCATAAAGACTTATAGAATAAAAAGAACTATAAAAATGATATTAAAAAATGAAATTTCATATTCATTAAATGTAATAAAAAAAGCAGATTATCATTTATGCCAGAGTAAATATGCAATGGAATTTTTGAAAAAGCATAATGTAAAAAACAGTGAATACCTATCAGATTATTTAAATAAAAGTTATATTGAAAATAGCAAAAGACAAGAAGAGAAAGAAAACAATGTTGTCTATAATCCAAAAAAGGGAATAGAATTTACAAAAAAACTTATAGAAAGAACACCAGATATAAATTGGGTACCTATAATTAATATGACAAATGAGGAAGTTCTAAATTTACTATTAAAAAGTAAAGTATATATTGACTTTGGAACTCATCCAGGAAAAGATAGAATACCAAGAGAAGCTGCAATATGTGGTTGCTGCATAATAACAGGGAAGAGGGGATCTGCTAAATTTTATGAAGATGTCCCTATAAAAGATGATTTCAAATTTGAGGATAAAGAAGAAAACATAGATAAGATACTTGAAAAAATTAAAATCTGTTTAGAAAATTATGAAGAACAAAATAGCTACTTTGAAGATTATAGGAAGGAAATAATTGGAGAAGAAGAAAAATTCGAAGAGGATATAAAAAAGATATTTAAGATACAAACATAGAAAAAGAGGTTAAAATGAAAAAATCAATTACAAAAAATTATATATATAATCTAACATATGAAATATTAGCTCTAATTTTACCACTAATCACAACGCCATATATTTCTAGAATTTTAGGAGCGGAAAATATAGGAATATATAGCTATACAACATCAATCACAACATACTTTATATTATTTGGATCATTGGGAATAGCAAAATATGGACAGATGGAAATAGCATACTTGCAAGGTAAATCTGATAAGTATAGCAAAACATTTTGGGAAATAGTTGTACTAAGATTTGTAACGATGGCAGTATCAATGCTAATATTTTATATTACATTTGTAAATGGAGCTCAATATCAAATCTATTATAGAATACTATTATTAGAATTATTAGCAAACTGCTTAGATATAAGCTGGTTCTTCCAAGGATTAGAAGAATTTAAAAAAATAGTAATAAGAAATATACTTGTAAAGTTAGCCAGTGTTGTAGCAATATTTGCATTAGTAAAAACATCTGACGATTTATATATCTACTTTTTAATATATGCATTATCTACATTGTTAGGAAATATTTCAATGTGGACATATTTGCCTAAGTACTTAAAAAAGACAGATTTAAGAAGACTAAACATACTAAAACATATAAAACCAACAATTGGATTATTTATTCCTCAAATAGCAATACAAATATATACAGTATTAGATAAAGTAATGATAGGAACAATAATTCCTGACAAATCAGAAGTAGGATACTACGAACAAAGTCAAAAAATAATAAAAATATTACTTACAGTTGTAACATCACTCGGAACAGTTATGATTCCAAGAATGGCAAATACGTTTATAAATGGTGAAAAAGAAAAATTAGAAGCATATATGAAAAGATCATTTACATTTGTATACTTACTAGCTTTTCCTGTAATATTTGGAATAATAAGTGTAGCCAAAAACTTTGTACCAATATTTTATGGACCAAACTATGATAAAGTTGCAATATTAATGTCAGTAATAAGTCCAATAGTATTAGTAATAGGATTAAGCAATGTAATTGGAACACAATATTTATTACCAACAAAGAAACAAAAAGAGTTTACTATATCAGTTATAGTGGGAGCGGCTGTCAATTTCATAATTAATATGTTATTAATATGGAATTTTGCATCAATAGGTGCATCAATAGGAACAATAATTGCAGAAACTTGCGTAACAGCATTACAATTCTACTTTATAAGAAAAGACTTCAATATAAAAGATATATTAAAATTAGCCAAAAACTATGTAATATCAGCATTGATAATGTTTGTAATTTGTATGATAGTAGGACAGTTAATTTCAGATAGATCACAATGCTTAATAACACAAGTAATAGTTGGAGTTATAACATACGGAACTTGCCTAATAATACTAAAAGACGAGCTTGTTTGTACAGTATTAGACAAAATAAGGTACAAATTAATGAAGCAATAAAATGGTTTTTAAGGCGATAAAAATAATAAGATAATAAAAGTCATATTAAAATTAAAAAAATGCCCTTAAATTTTGTATAAAAAATAGGGTATTTTTTTATGCAAAAATTGACAATTTTTTTGTAAATTTTTTCAAAAAAGTATTGACATGAATAATGCTATGTGATATAAATATATACAGAATTGCTATTCTAAAAAAATAAACCATAAGTAAAAAGGGAGGAGATAAAAAAATGGTCAAAAAGAATTTTTTAAAAAGCAGTTTAATAGTACTTGTAGCATTAG
>CANREW010000024.1 GCA_947629765.1 uncultured Clostridia bacterium | reverse complement strand
GTAGAAGGTGGACTTACAAGATTTTTAGCAGTATATAAAAATGAAGAAATAGATACAATAGGACCAGTAAGAAGTGCAAGACCCTGCTTTGTAGACTATGCCCTAGAAAATGATAGTATATTTGTACATTATGGTGGAAGTCAAAGAGCAAAGGACGATATTAAAAAACTTGGTATACAAGATGTAGATGGACTTGTATCAAGTGCATTTTGGAGAACAAAAGAAAAGAAGGCTCCTCATAATGCTTTAATTAGTACAAAAAATATATGGAATGAAGCGGACAAAAAGAATTATAGAAAAACTACAACAGAAAGAAATGTATTAAATTATAGTATAGAAGAAGTAAATATAGAAGATGAAACAGCAACTGTTGCAAATACAATTAATATCCCATATAAAACATCAAAAGTTAAATTTGTATACAACCCAGAAACAAAGTTATATGAAAGATATGTTGGAGATGCTTTAAGAAAAGATTGGCTAACAGGTGAAGCTTTAACTACAAAAAATATAATAATAACATTTGCAAATAATTATACAACATCAGAAGATAATAGTGGAAGACAAGAAATAGAAAATATAGGTAACCTTGACGGATACTATATTACAAATGGAAAAGCTATAAAAATTAAATGCAAAAAAAGTGCGAGAGCAGAAAGAACAGTATATAATGATTTAGCTGGAAATGAAATAAAGGTAAATGACGGAAATACATATATTCAAATAGTTCCACCAAGTATGAGTATTACTATGGAATAAATTTAGTGCCTATTACTTAGGAAGGAAGAAAAGTATGCAGGATTTTAAATCAGGTTTTGTTGCAATATTAGGCAGGACAAATGTCCGGAAAGTCAACACTATTAAATGCCTTAATTGGTGAGAAAATTGCAATAATAGCAAATAAACCACAAACAACAAGGACACAGATTAAAGGAATAGTAAATAGAGAAAAATCGCAAATAATATTTTTAGATACTCCAGGAATACATAAACCAAAAACTAAATTAAGTAATATAATGATACAAACAGCATTTAATTCAGCAAAAGATGTTGATTTAGTTTTATTTGTGATAGAGGCAAATAGTAAAAACATAGGACCAGGAGATAGATTAATATTAGATAAAATAAAAGACTCAAAGAAAAAGACCATACTTGTAATTAACAAAATAGATTTAATAAAAAAAGAAGAACTTTTAAAATTAATAGAAATTTATTCAAAAGAATATGATTTTGAAGCAGTACTTCCAATATCTGCAACAAGTTTAGAAAGAGACAAAGTATTAGATGAAATAGAAAAAGCCTTAGATTATGGACCAAAATATTATGATGACGAAACATACACAGATCAAACTGTTAAAATGATTGTTGAAGAAACAATTAGAGAAAAAACATTAAAACTATTAGATGACGAAGTACCACACGGAATTTATGTAGAAATCGAAAAAATTAAAAAATCAAAAACAATGGAAAACAAATCTATATTTAACATAGAAGCAACCATTTATTGCCAAAGAGAATCACATAAGGGCATAATAATTGGAAAAAACGGAAATAAATTGAAACAAATTGGAACTTATGCAAGAGAAGATTTAGAAAAAATTTTAGGAGAAAAAGTAAATCTTAAAACTTGGGTAAAAGTAAGTAAAGACTGGCAAGACAAAGACCAAATAGTCAAAAAATTTAAAATTGATGATTAGATAAGGAGTATAAATAAACGAAAAGTAAGCAAAATAATTAAAGATACAATAGACAAATGGAGATGAAGCTTATGATAAGTAATATGGCGTGGAATACCTTCAAAAAAACAGGAGATATCAATACTTTTTTAGAGTTTATTGAAACAAAAAATATAGAAGAAAATATGATAGAGGAACAAAATGGGGATAGTAAAAACAAGAGCTGTTATTTTGAGAGAAAGTAATATGGGTGATTTCGACAAAATGCTAACAATGCTAACAACTGACTTTCGGCAAAATATCTTGTGCAGCAAAAGGTGCACGAAGACCAAATAGTAGATTACTTGCCGGAAGTCAAGCATTGTGTTTTGGAGAGTATGTTCTATATAGAGGTCAAGGTGGATCATACCATATGAACTCTTGTGAACCTATTGAAGTATTTTACAATGTGAGAACTGATTTAGATAAACTTCAATATGCAGCGTACATATTAAAAATAGTAGAGGATGTAACAAATGAAAATGATGCGTCATATAATATACTCCAATTATTATTGAACACAATATATACTATATCTGAAACAGATATGGATAAAGATTTAGTAATCGCAGTTTTTAAATTGAGATTAATGTCAATAATAGGATTTACTCCAAATGTCACAGAGTGCGTAAATTGCGGAGAAAAAGAAAATTTAACACATTTTAGCATAAAGACAAGCGGACTAAAATGTAAAGAATGTGCAAAACAAGATAAAAGTGTAATAAGCATATCAGATGCTACACTTTATGCCATAAAATATATCATAATGGCACCTGCAAAAAAATTGTTTTCGTTTAATGTTCCTGAAAGTTCAATAGAGGAGCTAAAATTAATTTCCAAAGTTTATATGGAGGAAAAATTAGAAAAATCATATAAATTTGATAAGATATTCTCTTAAAATAAAAAAGTAAAAATATTTTGCTTTTTTATTTTTTTTATTCTAAAATTGGAAAAGCCCTCATATAATCTAGTAAAACAAGCCCAAATTTTTTTACAAAATTTTCATTAAAAGCCGAGATTCCCTAGCACAAGAGGCTTCTAAAAATATGGACAAATTTGACATTTTATTAAACAAATAGTATAATTTTATAGTATTGAATAAGGAGGTTTAATATCTTATGATAAAAAGTGAACAAGCTTCGCTGTCCGTAATGAGAATAGCTGCAATTACAATTCTAACAATATTTATTTTAACAGTAAGTGTATTTGCTGCAAAAGCAGATGTTAAGAATGTAAAAATTGTTCTTTCAGATAATTGTGAAATAGAAGTTTTGACCACAAAAACAAAGATATCAGACATATTAGCAGAAAATCATATAGTGATTTTACCAGAAGAAAATGTATTTCCAAATTTAGATTCAGAAATAACAGATAACTCAAAAATAGTAATAACAGGATTAACACAAGATGCAGCAAAGGTTATGGCACTTGCAGAGGAAAGTGAAGGAATCTCATTAGATAAATTATTAAGTTCATATAATACTATAACTGAAAAAATAGTTGTAGAAGAAGAGGAAATACCTTATGAAACCATAACAAAAGACTCTTCAAATTCTAGTTCAAATGAAGGAACAAAAGTATTACAAAACGGAAGAACAGGAATTAAAAGAGTAACATATAAAGTAAAATACCAAAATGATATAGAAATAGAAAGAACAGTTATAAAAGAAGAAATAGTAAAAAAGGCTGTAAATAAAATAGTAACAAAAACAACAAGTAGAGATTTAGCAGAAACTGATAGAAGTGTAACAAGCACAGTTAATATAAATACAGCTTCAAGTAGTTTAGCTAAAAAAGTAGCAGGAATTACACCAGAAGTTAGAACATTAAATACTTCTGCATACACAGCATCAACTTGTGGAAAAAGCCCATCTAGTCCTGGGTATGGAATCACAGCAAGTGGAGCAAGAGCATCTGCTTGGTATACAGTAGCAGCAGGAAAAGGTTATCCAATGGGAACAATAATATACATACCATATTTTGCAAATAAGCCAAACAAAGGATGGTTCGTAGTGCAAGATAGAGGAGGAGCTATTTCAAATAATAAGTTGGATGTTTATATGAATACTTACAATGAATGTATAAGTTTCGGAAGAAGAAATCTTGAATGTTATATATATAAAGTATAGAGCAAAAGAGCAAGAGAAAAACATCTTGCTCTTTTAAAATAATTGTGAAGGAGAAGAAAAAATGAAATTAGTATCGTGGAATGTAAATGGATTAAGAGCAGTGTTAAAAAAAGGATTTCAAGACTTTTTTAAAGATATAGATGCAGATATATTTTGTGTACAAGAAACAAAGATGCAAGAAGGACAAGCAGAAATGGATTTTGCAGAAGGCTATCATACATATTTAAATTGTGCAGAGAAAAAAGGATACTCAGGAACAGCAGTATTTACAAAGAAAGAACCAATAAATGTAAGCTATGGGATAGGAATAGAGGAGCACGACAGAGAAGGCAGAGTTATAACATTAGAATTTGAAAAATTTTTCTTAGTAAATTGCTATACACCAAACTCAAAAAGAGAATTAGAACGATTAGATTATAGAATGACATGGGAAGATGCATTTAGAAAATATTTATTAAAGTTAGATAAGAAAAAGCCGGTAATTCTTTGTGGAGACTTAAATGTAGCACATAAAGAAATAGATTTAAAAAATCCTAAAACAAATAGAGGAAATGCTGGTTTTACTGATGAAGAAAGACAAAAAATGACTGAACTTTTAGATTCTGGTTTTACTGATAGTTTTAGATATTTATATCCAGAAAAAACAGATAGCTACACTTGGTGGTCATATTTTGCAAATTCCAGAGAAAAGAACATAGGCTGGAGAATAGATTATTTTATAGTTTCAAAAAGTATAAAAAATACTATACAAGAAGCCTACATATATGATACAATATTAGGCAGTGACCACTGCCCAGTGGGAATAGATGTAGAAATATAAAGGAAGTGAAAAATATGCCAAAAGAAACAAGAGAATGGAAGAAGTGGATATTTTGGTTTACATTAGTAATTGCAGCAATAGGAATATATAAACTATTAGATAATTTTGGCGATATAACAGAATGGATAAAAAATTTAGTACATATTCTTATGCCATTTATAATAGCAGTTATACTTGCTTATCTTTTTTATATACCTTGCAGAAAAATAGAAGGATTAATAAGAAAATCAAAACTAAAATTTATAAGTAAAAGAGCAAGATGGATTTCAATATTTATAGTATATTTAGCAGTTGTACTTCTATTTGTAGGAATAATAAAATTTGTAGTACCTGCAATATATGATAGCATAGTAGAACTTGCAAACGCTTTGCCAGGCTACTATAATTCGGCGATAGAGAACTTAGAAAACTTACCAGAAGATTCTGTATTTAACAAGATAAATCTTAAATCGATAATAGAAGGATTGAATAGTATAGACTTAAAAGAATATCTTAGCATAGAGGCCTTAACAGAATATGCAAAAGGAATATTAGGCTTTGCAACAACTATATTTGATATATTTGTAACAATTATTGTGTCAATGTATATATTAGCTGAAAGAACAGAAATAGTAAAGTTTGCAAAGAGACTATGTGGTGCGATGTTTAATACAAATACATATAACTTGATAGGAAACTATTTTAGAAAATCTAATGAAATATTTTTTAGATTTATATCAAGTCAATTATTAGATGGAATCATTGTTGGAATATTAACATCAATTGCAATGTCAATTTTAGGAGTTAAATACGCAGTATTACTTGGATTTATGATAGGATTATTTAACTTAATACCATACCTAGGAGCAATAGTTGCAGTAATAATTGCAATAATAATTACACTATTTACAGGTGGTATAGGACAGGCAATTTGGCTTGCAGTAATAGTTACAATTCTGCAACAAATTGATTCAAATATTATAAACCCAAAGATAACAGGAACATCTTTGAAGATTAGCCCAATTTTAATAATATTCTCAGTAACAGTAGTTGGCTCATATTTTGGAATAATTGGTATGTTCCTTGCAGTTCCAATAGTTGCAATTATAAAACTTTTAATTCTAGATTATATAAGATTAAAAGAAGAATTAAAGGAAGAAAATAAAGTATGATGTAATAAAAAACGTAAAAATATCATAGTAATGGAGGTTTTATAATGGTAAGAAGAATTTTCGTACAAAAGAGAGCAGGATATGACGTAGAGTCAAAAGGAGTACTTTCAGATTTAAAAAACAATTTACAGATGTCTAATCTAGAAGATGTAATTATTCTAAATCGATATGATGTAGAAGGAATAAGTGATAAAGCATTTGAAACAGCAAAAAATACAATTTTTTCAGAGCCACAAGTAGATATATGCTATGAAGAAGAATATCCAAAAGACCCAAAGGATATAATATTTGGAGTTGAATTCTTACCAGGACAATTTGACCAAAGAGCAAATTCATTATCAGAATGTTTACAAATCATAACAGAAGGAAAAAAATTACTTTCTAAATCAGCTAAAATTTATGTACTAAAAGGAAATCTTAATAAAGAAGAAATAGCTAAAATTAAATCATATTTAATAAATCCAGTAGATTCAAGAGAATGTTCATTAGAAAAACCAGAAACTTTAGAAGACAAAATGAAAGAACCAGAAGATGTAAAAATAGTAAAAGGTTTCACAGAGATGACAGATGAAAATGTAAAAGAATTTTACGAAAAATATGGCTTTGCAATGGATATAGAAGACTTAAAGTTCTGTCAGAAATATTTTAGAGATGAAGAAAAAAGAGATCCAAGTATGACAGAAATGAAAATGATAGATACATATTGGTCAGATCATTGTAGGCATACAACATTTATGACTAAACTAGAAGTAATAGATATTAAATGGGATCTATTAGAAAAAGTATTTGAAGATTACAAAAAATCAAGAAAATATGTATATGATAATAAAAAAGCAAAAGATATATGTTTGATGGATATTGCAACTATTGCAGTAAAAGAATTGAAAAAAAGAGGACTTTTAAAAGACTTAGACGAATCAGAAGAAATAAATGCGTGTAGCATAAAGGCAAATATCAAAGTAGATGGAAAAGAAGAAGAATATTTAATAATGTTTAAAAATGAAACACACAACCACCCAACAGAGATTGAGCCTTTTGGTGGTGCTGCAACATGTCTTGGTGGAGCAATAAGAGATCCACTTTCAGGAAGAACTTATGTGTATCAAGCAATGCGTGTTACAGGATGTGGAGATCCAAGAAAATCAGTTGCTGAAACACTTCCAAACAAGTTACCACAAAGGAAACTAACAAATGAAGCAGCAAGGGGATATAGCTCTTATGGAAATCAGATAGGACTTGCAACAGGACAAGTTGCAGAAATATATAACGAAGGATATGTTGCAAAAAGAATGGAAATAGGGGCACTAGTTGGTGCGGCTCCAGCTAAAAACGTTGTAAGAGAAAGACCAACTCCAGGAGATATAATTATTCTTTTAGGAGGAAGAACAGGAAGAGATGGATGTGGTGGAGCAACAGGTTCTTCAAAAGCACATAATAGCAAATCCCTTGCAACTTGCGGAGCAGAGGTACAAAAAGGAAATGCACCAGAAGAAAGGAAAATACAAAGACTATTTAGAAAAGAAGAAGTAACAAGGCTTATAAAAAGATGCAATGATTTTGGAGCAGGAGGAGTTTCTGTTGCAATAGGAGAGCTTGCAGATGGATTAGAAATAGACTTAGACAAAGTTCCAAAGAAATATGAAGGACTTGATGGAACAGAACTTGCAATATCAGAGTCACAAGAGAGAATGGCAGTAGTTGTAGCAAAAGAAAATGCAGAAAAGTTTATACACTTAGCAGAAGAAGAAAACATAGAAACAACTATTGTTGCTAAAGTTATAGAAAATCCAAGAGTTAAAATGTATTGGAGAGGAAAAGTTATAGTAGACCTTAGCCGTAAATTCTTAGACACAAATGGAGATGTAAAGAAAAGTAGTGTTAGTGTTTTAAAACCAGATTATGAAAATAGTTATTTTACAAGAAAAACAAATTCAAATGATATAGAAAAGAAATGGAAAGAAACATTACAAGACTTAAATTGTTGCTCACAAAAAGGTTTAGTAGAAAGATTTGATAGCTCAATCGGAGCTGGAACAGTGCTTATGCCTTATGGTGGAAAATATCAGTTATCACCACGGAGAAGGTATGTGTGCAAGAATCCCTACATTAAAAGGATATACAAATACTGGAACTATAATGACTTATGGATATAATCCAGAAATAGCATTATGGAGTCCATTTCATGGAGCAGTTTTTGCAATAGTAGAGAGTGTTACAAAATATGTAGCAATAGGTGGAGATTACAAAAAAGCATGGCTTACACTTCAAGAATATTTTGAAAAACTAAGAGATGATCCTTCAAGATGGGGAAAGCCTTTTTCAGCTTTACTTGGAGCATACTATGCACAAGAAAAACTAGGAATAGTATCTATTGGAGGAAAAGACAGTATGTCTGGTTCATATAACGAGCTAGATGTACCACCAACAGTTGTCTCATTCTGTGTAGGAACAGTAGATATAGAAAATGTTGTATCAACAGAGTTTAAAAAGAACAATTCAAAGGTTGTTATATTAAAAACAAAAATGGATAAAGACTTTTTACCAGATTTTGATGACTTAAAAGAAAATTATGAGATTATTCATAAATTAATAAATGAGAAAAAAGCTATATCTATCTCAACAATTAGAAATGGCGGAATAGCAGATTCAATAACAAAGATGTGTATTGGAAATAAAATAGGATTTAAATTTGAAAAAGATATAGATGTATTTTATCCAATGTATGGAAGTTTCATAATAGAACTTGCAAAAGATGTAGATATACCAAAACTAGAAACACTTGGAATGACAACTGGAAAAGAAAGTATAAAAATCAAAAATATAGAATTAGATTTAAATGAATTAATCAAACTATGGGAAGAACCACTTGAAAAAGTATTCCCAACAAAAGTAAATATTCAAAAAGGAAAATGCGAGAATCTTTTAAGTGATAAAAAGCCAGTGATTACAAGAACTATAAAAATTGCAAAACCAAGAGTATTTATACCAGTATTCCCTGGAACAAACTGTGAATATGATTCAAGTAAAGCTTTTGAAGATGCAGGAGCAGTAGCAAATGTAGGAATATTTAAAAATATAAAACCAAACGATATAGAAGATTCTATAAATGAATTTGCAAAACAAATAAAAGAGGCTCAAATAATAATGATACCAGGAGGATTTAGCGCAGGAGATGAGCCAGATGGATCTGGAAAATTTATTTCAGCAGTGTTCAGAAATCCAGTGTTAAAAGAGTTAATACATAAGCATCTTTATGAAAAAGATGGATTGATGTTAGGTATATGTAATGGCTTTCAAGCATTAGTAAAACTTGGACTTTTACCCTATGGAGATATAATGGAAATGACTGAAAAAAATCCAACACTTACATTTAATGATATAGCAAGACATCAATCAAAAATGGTAAGAACAAAGCTAGTATCAAAATTATCTCCTTGGTTTAACAAAGTAGAGCTTGGAGATGAGTTCATAGTACCAATATCACATGGAGAAGGTAAATTTGTTGCAAATGAAGATGTTTTAAAAGAGTTAATAGAAAACGGACAAGTTGCAACACAATATGTTGATTTAGATGGAAATGCAACTTATGATATAGACTATAACCCAAATGGTTCAAGGTATAGCATAGAAGGTATAACAAGCAAGGATGGAAGGATACTTGGAAAAATGGGACATTCAGAAAGATGTTATAGAGGTATAACAAAAAATATACCAGGAAATCCAGATATGAAGATATTTGAATCAGGGGTTGCATATTTTACTGATTAAAATAAATTGTGCTAACAAATCCGCCAAATCTCGTCGGGGATTTTATATTTATTATAAATTGAACCCACGCGGGAGACGCCTACGAAGCCTTTCGGGGGTCTTCAATTTCTTCTAAATATAAAACCCCTGCGTTTGGCTCGTTTGAGATTAATTATAATAACAAATTAAAAAGGAAGATTTAAGTGAGAATTAGATATAAAAAATGGGCAAGACCAGAGCTAGAAGCATGTGCATTTTATATTGATGAGCCTGAAACTTTAAAAGGAAAATGGCAAGATGCATTTAAGAAAAAAGCTCCTATACATATGGAGCTTGGATGCGGAAAGGGCTCATTTATAGCAAAACTTGCATCAGAAAATTTGGATATAAATTATATAGCAGTAGATATGGTAGATGCAATGCTAGGCTTAAGCAAAAGAAATATAGAAAAGGCATATCAAGAGCTAGGAATAGAGCCTGAAAATATAATACTTACAAGACATGACATTGAGAGAATATTACTATTTATGGACAAAAATGATGTAGTAGATAGAATATATATAAACTTTTGCAATCCATGGCCAAGACCAAAGCATAAAAAGAAAAGACTTACACATTCAAAGCAGTTAGTGTTATATAGAGAATTTTTGAAAGATAATGGAGAAATATTTTTTAAAACTGATGATGATGGATTATTTAATGATAGTTTAAAATATTTTGAAGAGGCTGGATTTGAAATTATTTCTAAGACTTATGACTTGCATAATGAGAATATTTTTAGATACAATATAGAAACAGAACATGAGAAAATGTATAAAGAAGAAGGAAAGAAAATTAAAGCCTTGATTGCAAAAAAAGTCAATGCTAAGAAAAATTAAGACAAAAAGGAAGGAACTAAAAATGAACAAAAAAACCAAAATGAAGATTGATGTACTTGCTATAATTTGTATAATAATTTTCGGAATAGCACTTGCACCAAAAACTCTGCAAAATGATACATTTTATACTATAAAAATAGGTGAACATATAATACAAAATGGTATAGACAGAGTAGATCCATTTTCATGGCATGATTTAGCTTACACATATCCACATTGGCTATATGATGTATGCATTTACTTAATATATTCAGTAGCAGGAATGGTAGGCATATATATATCAACTATTGCATTAACTTGTGTATTAGGAATAGCACTCTATGTAACAAATAACAAAGTTAATAAAAAACCATTATTTTCATTTATATTCACAATAGTAGCACTTTATATGATAAACGATTTTATAGCTGCAAGAGCACAGCTTGTGACATATATATTATTTGTTCTTGAAATATTGTGCATAGAAGGCTTTTTAGATACGAAAAAAATAAGATATGCTATCGGACTTCCAATTATAGCTCTATTAATTGCAAATATGCATGCAGCAGTCTTTTATTTCTTCTTTATACTAATGCTTCCATACATCGCAGAATATCTTTTAATAAAAATAAGAGATTCTCATTTGATATATAAATTTAGAAAAAAATTATTAGAACGCAAAATAGCAAAACTAACTAAAAAAAATAAAAGCCCAGAAAAGGTAGAAAAACTACAAAATAATTTAGCTATATTAGAAGAAGATTTTGTGGATTTAAAAGCTAGATTACAAAAAAGGGAAGATAAGCCTTATAAAATAAAACTAGAAAGAAGAACTGCTGTAAAATGGCTTATACTTATTGCAATAATATGCTTTGCAATGGGACTTTTAACACCAATAGGAAATGAACCATATACACACATATTTAAACTTATGTCAGGAAATACAACAAATAATATATCAGAACATCAGCCAATAGTGTTAGTTGAACACACAAAAGAATTTTCAATAATTGTAGTATTACTTGCACTATTGATATTTACAGATACAAAAATAAGCTTAAAAGACTTCTTTATGCTAGGAGGCTTGCTCTTACTTAGCCTTATGTCCAGAAGACAATATTCAATGCTTGTAATAATTGGAGTAATACCATTTACTAAATTAGTTTGTGGTTTTTTAGATAAATATGATAAAAATGGAATTGATGAATTTACAGCTATGCTGGTAAATTGGAAAGGAAAAGTAGTAACGATAGTTTTAATCGTATTTTGTGCTTTTGCAATATATAGTACAAAAATGGATGATGAATATATAAATACATCATCATATCCAGTAGATGCAGCTGATTTTATATTAGCTCAAGAAGAACACGGAGATTTAGATTTTAATACAATGAAAATGTACAATGACTATAATTATGGAAGTTATTTGCTATATAGAGGAATACCAGTATTTATAGACTCTCGTGCAGATCTATACTCACCAGAATTTAATGAAGGAAAAGATATATTCTCAGATTATATAAATATTTCAAATTTATCTACATTCTATGAGGACAAATTTGAAGAATATGGCATAACTCATGTTATGGCATATGAAAATTCTAAACTAAATATGCTATTAAAACGTGACGAAAACTATGAACTTTTATACAGTGATGATAGATTTGTATTTTATGAAAGGAAAACGGTTTCTGAATAATACTTATGAAAGATTATATGATTGAAGAAGAATTAAATGGAATAAGGCTAGATAAATGCATTGTTTCTTTAGATAATGAAATATCCAGAGAAACTGCACAAAGGCTAATTACTGAAGAAAATATTTTAGTAAATGGGAAATCATCAAAAGCATCATATAAAGTAGCAATTGGAGATAAAATTAGTATAAATAAGCCAGAGCCTAAAAAAACAGATATTGTTCCACAGGATATACCGATAGAGATACTTTATGAAGATGCTGATATAATAGTTGTAAATAAACCAAAAGGAATGGTAGTACACCCTGCAAATGGAAACCCAGACGGAACATTAGTAAATGCTATTATGAACATATGTAAAGATTCTTTATCTGGAATAGGTGGAGAAATAAGACCTGGAATAGTACATAGATTAGATAAAGATACAAGCGGAGTGCTTATAGTTGCAAAAAATGATAAAGCACATATAAACATTAGTGAACAGATAAAAAATAGAAAAGTTAGAAAAATATATATTGCATTAGTTAGAGGAGTTATCAAAGATGACGAAGCAACAATAGATATGCCAATAGGGAGAAGTACGAAAGATAGAAAGAAAATGGCAGTAACAAAGTCTGGAAAACCAGCTATAACGCATTTTAAAGTTTTAAAAAGATATTCAGGTTATACACTTTTAGAGCTAAAAATAGATACTGGCAGGACACACCAAATAAGAGTGCATTTATCTCAAATTGGTTATCCAGTAGTAGGTGATGAAGTATATTCAAATGGGAAAAATCCATTTGGCGTAAAAGGGCAAATGCTTCATGCAAGGGAAATAGAATTTATCCATCCAACTACAAAGGAAAGAATGAAAATTGAAGCACCTTTGCCTACGTATTTCCAAGAAGTTATAGATAAATTAGATAAGGAAATGATATAATATGGAGGAAATAAGATTACAAAAATATCTTGCAAATCAAGGAATAGCATCAAGGAGAGCTTGTGAAGAATACATAATAAATGGTCTTGTACAAGTAAATGGTAAAACAATATATGAACTTGGGACTAAGATAGATCCAGAAAAAGACATAGTGACTTTCAAAGGAATGACAGTTAAAAATGTAAATAGAGACAAAGTATATATTTTGTTAAATAAGCCCATAGGTTATGTTACAACAGCAAAAGATCAATTTCGGTAGGGATACTGTTTTAGATTTGATAAAGATAAATAAAAGAATAGTTCCTGTTCGGAAGACTTGATATGTATACATCAGGAGCATTAATACTTACAAATGACGGAGATTTTGTATATAGAGTGACTCATCCAAAATATGAGATAACTAAAACTTATACAGTAACTTTAAGTGGAAAAATAAAAGAAGAAGATGTAGAAAAGCTGAGAAACGGAGTAAAAATAGACGATTATATAAGTAAACCTGCAATAGTAAAAATACTAAAAATAGATAAAGAGAAAAATATATCAAGGCTAGAAATAACAATACATGAAGGAAAAAATAGGGAAGTTAGAAAAATGTGTGAAAGTATACGGAAAAAAAGTAAGAGCCCTTCACAGAAGTAAGATTGGGGATATAACAGTTGATGGCTTAAAAATTGGGGAGTGGAGATATCTTACAGAAAATGAAATTAAAAGTTTGCAAAATTAATTAAACAATAGTATAATAAAAAGGTACAAAAGAAAAAGGAGATATAAAAGTGAAATACAAAAGATTTAATATAGCTGATAGTAATTTAACTAGTGGAATGATAGTAAATGGTACAGTTAAGCAAATAAAACCTTATGGAGCATTTATCGAATTAGAAAACCGGAATAAGTGGACTTCTATATATAGAAGATATGTCTGTATCGAGAATCAAATCTCCTTATGAGAGATTTGAAATAGGACAAAACATAGATGTTATGGTAAAAGACGTAGATACTGAAAAAAATAGAGTATCATTTACATATAAAGAACTTTTAGGAACTTGGGAAGACAATATAAAAGACTTCAAACAAGGAACAGTTGTAAAAGGAATTGCAAAAGAAACAGAAAAATCTAAAAATGGAATATTTGTAGAATTAACACCAAATCTTGTTGGACTTGCTGAATATAAAGAAAACATTGAATATGGACAAGATGTAAATGTGTATATAAAAAAGATTATTCCAGAAAAGAAAAAAGTAAAACTAATCATATATGATTAAGTAAAGTTACAAGACAATGATTATTATCAAGTCTTGAAAGGGAGGAAAATATGGTAGAAGATAACGAAATCGAAGCTCAAAAATCACCATTTGCTTTAAGACCAGGAGAAATTAAAACATTTGATGGAAAAGACGGATATGTTTCTATGAACCAAATAGTTCATAAAATTGATATAGGACATATCAATGATTTGCATTTTGCAATATTAGAGCTTGTAAATGAATTTGAATTTGTAACATCAAGACAATTATGTCAGTTATTAGATTACAAAAAAATAGACTATAAGTCACAAGATAAACTTAATAACAAATTGGAACAACTTATAAAATCAAAAATATTAACAAGATATTACTTTACATCGGAAGATGGAAAAGGAATATACAGAATATATTGTTTAGAAAAGATGGGAAAATATCTTCTAAATTCTAGGGGAATAGAATGCAAATGGCAACAATCGGATAATACAAAGCCTGTTGCAATGATAAAGAAGAGACTCGCAGGAAATCAAGTAATAATCGCATACCTAAACAAAGTAAAAGTATTTGATGAATACATAGTAAAGCCAACATTAACTGCAAAAACTTTGGGAAAAGTGTTTAAAGCAACTGGTGGAGGAGTAAAACTTACTAAGAATTCTAAGTCAATCACATTCCTATTTGAAGTAATAAGAAGAGAAGATGATTGGCAGAAGAAATTAGTTGATAAAATGAGTATGTACAAAGATTTCTATGAAAATTTTGTACCAATGGATTCTGGTTTTAGTACACTTCCACAACTAATACTTGTATGCGAGGATGAAAGACATACTGCTGAGTGCTTTAAAGAGATTGTATCAAACAAAGTAGAAATATCAAAAATAAAACTATACTTTACAACTGATTTAAGACAAATAAAAGAAGATCTTTCAAAGACTTTAATAGAATTTAAACTTGATGAAGCAACAAATAAATATAAAGTTCAAGAAGTAGAACTTAAATTGTTAGAAGGATAGAAAAATATTACAAAAGCATTAAGAATATGTTACAAATTAATTACTTCTATTGACCAAATTGGAAAAAAGCATTACAATAAATTTAAATTAAACAAAAGAAAATAGAATTTTGGAGGAAAACAAATGATAGAAAACGCTATAACCTTAGAGGCTGTACACACACACACACCAGATTGTTGAGCAATTAGAATTTAGCAAACAATAAAAGATATAGAAAAATAAAATAATAGA
>CANREW010000023.1 GCA_947629765.1 uncultured Clostridia bacterium | reverse complement strand
AAAAAGTAACAGGAAGAGCAAGCACTAAAAGTGAAAAAGGAAAATACACCTTAATATTAACTGAAAAGCCAGAAGAAGCAATAACAATGGATATTGCAATCATCAAAACAAAGACTGGAGGCGATGCTTAATGATAGGTGGATGGAATGTAGGAAATGGTGGAGGTGGAAGCTTTGTTATAACTTTCAATACGACACCAATGAATGCAACGATTACAGTAAGAGATGAAAAAGGAGCAATTATACAGCCATCAACGGAAAAAACATATAAATTAAAAGCTGGAATTTATAATTATGATGTTACTGCAGATGGCTATTTCAGTAAAACTAATCAAAGTCTATATGTATTGGAAGATGCTACGGAAACAGTTGTACTTGACAAGAAACTATATGTTACTTTTGTGTTAACTCCAACAAATGCAACATTAGAAGTAAAAGATGGAAGCGGAATAGTACAAAATCCACAAGAAGATCATACATATGAATTAAAAGCAGGAATGTATAGTTATTCTTGTTCTGCAGAGGGTTATAAATCTGTTGAAAATGTATCATTTGAAATGAAAGATAGTGAAGAAGAAAAAACAATAAATGTACAGTTGTTAGATGCTTCAATTTATGGTGTTCGTAGACAATTAAGTATTTCATCTACAGCTTGGGAGAGAATAAATAATGGTGCAGGTAAAACTGCAAACGCACAAACAAGTGCAAGCCCTGTGCAAAATGATTTTGATAATATAGCACCATGGAAAGACATTAAAATTTGTGATGTACTAAAAGACGGAACAGTAAGTTCCTATGAAGGAGATCCTACATTTAGTGCTACAAATCCAAAAGGTTATATAATGGTAGAAGTACCAGACTTTTGGTGGAAAAGAGAACAGACAGGAGGATATGAATATATTTATATTTCTGCTGTTGAACAAGATGGTTATACAAAATCAAATAAATTTTATATTGGTAAATATACTGCTACAGGAAGTAAATCAGCGGTAACTTGCAAGAGTGGTGCTGCTAATTTAGTAAGTATTTCAATAACAGATTTAAGAACTGCAGCAAAAAATATTGGAACAAATTGGGGATTAATGGATATACTTCGTTGGTCTTTGATACAAATGCTTTATTTAGTAGAGTATGCTGATTATAACTGTCAAAAAACAATAGGTTATGGTGTAAGTAATGGATCTATTATAAATACAGGTGGTTGCGATTCAATAAAGAATAAATCGGGTTGCTTATCAAATGATCAAAAACACGCTGTTGTATATAGAGGAATTGAAAACTTATGGGGTAATATTTGGCAATGGGTAGATGGAATTAACATCAATAGTTATTATGCTTGGGTTTGCTATGATAGAAGTCAATATGCCTCTGATAAAGTTGCAAGTCCTTATAAAAAATTAGCATACAAAGACGCAACTTCAAGTGGATATATTAAAACTATGGGATATGATGCTGATAACTCTGCAATACAAAGAGCGACAGCAACAGGAGGCTCCGACAGCACCTACTGTCCCGACTACTTCCTTTCGGCTTCGTCTACCTACGCCGTGTATGTCGGTGGCAGTTGCAGCGATGGGGGTAGTTGCGGTTTGTGGTATGCTGATTGCAGCGGTTCTTCGGCTACGGGCAGTAGCTTGGGCGGTCGTCTTCTTTTTGTACCAGTATAACAGGGGCGTGGGGGCGGTCAGCCTCCACAAAAGATAACTGAAAAGTAGAATAGTTATATTTTTTTATGTTTTGCATTATAATATTTCAAAAAGGGATCTGATGTGCGACAGCTCGACTTTTTGGCTGTGTACTACTTCAATTCGAATTCGTCTACCTACGCCGTGTATGTCGGTGGCAATTACAACAATGAGGGTAATTGCGGTTTGTGGTATGCTAATTACAACAGTTCTTCGAATACGAACAGTAACTTGGGCGGTCGTCTTATTTTATATCAAATTATATAATATACTTGCACATCACTTTCCACAGCCCTTGCTGAAAATAAATCGCTCTGGACTGGCTTAGTAGTTCCTTTTGAATGAAAAGTCGGTAGATGATATAAAAGAAAAGGAAAATACCAGATGAAAGCAAAAGGAAATATCTATCCCAAAATATGTGAAATTGAAAATATAAAAAGAGCCATAATAAATGCTTCAAAACAAAAACGAGATAGGAATGATGTAAAAGATATATATGCTAACATAGATTATTATAGCAGAAAGATTCAAGAAATGCTAATAAATAAAGCATATATTCCAAGTCCATATTTGGAGAAAAAAATATATGATGGAGCAAATAAAAAAGAAAGAATAATATATAAACCTTGTTTCTATCCTGATCAATGTATCCATTGGGCATTAATGTTACAAATTGAAGATTTATTAAAAAGAGGTATGTATGAATATTGCTGTGCTTCTATAAAAGGCAGAGGAATTCATTATGGTGCAAAATATATAAAGAAAATACTAGTAAGAGATAGGAAAAACACGAAATATTGTTTAAAGTTAGATATAAAGAAATACTATCCTAGTATAAATAAAGAAATATTAAAACATAAATTTAGAAGAATAATAAAATGCAGAGATACACTAGATTTAATGGATCTAATTGTAGATAGCTCAAAAGAGGGCTTACCAATAGGAAATTTTACATCACAATGGTTTGCAAATTTTAATTTACAAGATGTAGATCATTATATAAAAGAAGAATTAAAAGTTCCTTATTACATAAGGTATATGGATGATATGGTGTTATTCCACAGAAACAAAAAAGAGCTACATAAAATACGAATAAAAATTGAAGATTTTTTGAAAAAAGAAGATTTACGAATTAAAGAAAATTGGCAACTTTTTCGAACTGACAGTAGACCATTGGATTTCTTAGGATATAGATTCTATCGTGGCTATACAACTTTAAGAAGAGGGAATTTTCTTCGTATTAAAAGAAGATTAAATAAAATTAGTAAAAAACAGGAACTAGATGTAAAAGATGCAGCAGCAGTAATAAGTTATAGAGGATATTTACAGCACGCAAATACTTATAATTATCAGCAAAAGTATGTACGAAATACGGTTGATATTAGAAAATGTAAGGAGGTAATAAGAAATGCGAGTAGAAAGCAATGTAAAGCCTGAAGAAAAATTAAAAATTGAAAATATTGCTAGACGGTAAATGCACCGTCTATTTTTTTGACAATATTCAGGAAGAGACTAGACAAAAAGAAAACGAGGATCCACAAACAATATACATATATGATATGTATGTAATAAATCCATATTATAGAGATAATTTAAGAGAAGATTTAGAGGAAAACTATCAAATATGGCTTGATTCTGCAAAACAACAAGAATATGACAAACTAGCACAGGAAATTAGAAAGAAAAGAGATGAATTGCTTGCTGAAACAGACAAGGAAATGTGTCTTGATAGATTAAAGCTAAATATGCCTGAAGATATTTCAATGACAAATATAGTACAAGGAATAAAAGAATTCTTTTCAAGTTTAAAAGAAATATTTTCTTCAGATATGGCAAAATACAGACAATCGTTAAGAGATATTCCTCAACAGGAGGGATTTCCTTATAATGTAATATTTCCTGAAAAGCCGAAAACAAATGATGAAGATAAGGGGGAAAGCTAATGGAAGCAATTTGTTGTGCAGTTATAACAGGTATATTTGGATTAATAACAGTTGTAATTAATAAAAACACAAACAAAAAAGTAGATAAAATTGAGGATGTGAAAGCAGAAATATTAGAACAAGTAAAAAAGAATCGAGAAGAAAACAAGAAAGAAATAAGCAACCATATCTTAGAAAATGACAAGACATATTTAACAGATTTTTTATCAGATGTAGAATCAGGGGAACCAAAAAAAGAAATGCAAATACGACGTGCTTATGAAATAAAAAGAGAATACAACGAAAAAGGTGGAGACAGCTATGTTGATGACAAGTGGAATGAACTTATAAGAAGAGGACTATTGAAAGAAAGGAGGACTTGACAATGAAAAAAGCATGGAGTGATGTAAAATCATTTGTTACAATTATTATGACAATAGGATTAATAGTATTATTGTTAGTACCAAATATTAATCCACCAACAGAAATCGTAGCACTATACTGTACTTCGTATGGAGCAATAATAACATACTTTTTTACAAGAAAAGATGAAAAAAATGAGTAAAAATGCAGAAAAAATCCTGTATTATTTTTTATTAAGGAGGTTTTTCTTATGGAAGAAAATGAAGAAGTAAAATTAACACCAGAGATGGAAGAAGAATTATCAAATGGGAAAGGAGACGAAGAATAATGGGTTTTTCAAGTTTAATTAGAAGTCAAGTTTTAGCATCTTCAAGTAATTATACACAAGGAAGAAGAGGATATAAAATATGTAAAATTACTCCACACCACATGGCAGGTGTTTTAAGTGGAGAACAATGTGCAAGAATATTTCAAAATCCAAGCAGACAAGCAAGTGCAAATTATTGCATAGGAAATGATGGTGGAATAGTTGGATGCGTAGATGAGAATAATAGAGCATGGACATCAAGTTCAAGTTCTAATGATTGTCAAGCAATTACCATTGAAGTTTCTAATGATAAAACAGGAGGAGATTGGACAGTTTCTGCTGCAGCTTGGAATTCTCTTGTAAATCTATGTGTTGATATTTGTAAAAGATATAATTTTAGATTAAATTATGATGGAACTAAAAATGGAAGTTTGACAAGACATAATATGTTCGCAAACACAAATTGTCCTCGGTAAGTATTTACAAAATAGATTTCAAGAATTGGCAAATACAGTAAATGCAAGACTAGATGGAAGTTCTAATCCTGTAACACCAAGTAAGAAATCAAACGAAGAAATTGCACAAGAAGTTATAAATGGTACTTGGGGAAATGGAGCAGATCGTAAAAACAGATTAACTGCAGCAGGATATAATTATGATGCAATTCAAGATATAGTAAATCAAAAATTAAGTGGAAAAACATCAACACCAAGTAAAAAGTCAAATGAAGAAATTGCACAAGAAGTTATAAATGGTGCTTGGGGAAATGGAGCAGATCGTAAAAACAAATTAACTGCAGCAGGATATGATTATAGTGCAATTCAAGATATAGTAAATAAAAAACTAGGAGCAACATCAAGTTCTAACAAAAAGTCAAATGAAACTATTGCTGATGAAGTTATAAAAGGATTATGGGGAAACGGAGCAGATCGTAAAAACAGATTAACTGCAGCAGGATATGATTATAATTCAATTCAAGCAATAGTTAATAGAAAATTGCAATAATTGAGACATATAATTACTCTAATTAAAAATAAAAACCGCTTAAAACGCAACCTGAGGGCTCGTTTTTTAGCGGTTTTTTTATTTTTTATTGAATACTTTTCAATTTTTGTTGTATATTATATAATATATCAAATGCTTCTTTGCAAGTAGTATTATTAAGGTCAATTTCTAATATTTTTTTAATAATACTATCATAAGGAGTAGTTTGATGTGGGGATGTAGATACAACTTCAAATTCTAGGTTATGATCTTTTAATAAAGATGTGTATTTATCTAATTTGGAAACAGGAAATCCACATTTTATTATTTCAGGAGAAAGATCTGTTAATTTTAGACCAATAGTATTTGAAACTATTTTTGCATCCTCATTTAAAATATTGTAAAATATACCAATACGAAAAAGATATATTTTGTTTGAATCTTTTTTCTTTAGTTCTTTGTATTGATTTAATAATTTACTCATTGTTACTTATCCTTTCTTTTATCTTTTTTGATTACCATTAATTCTCCAATTTCACAATTGAATAAATTACACATTTTTTCAATGGTATCAAAATGGATTGCTTTATTTTCATTATTCATCAAATGACTCAATGCTTGATAACCTCCTTCCATATTTTTTATAAACCAATACTTTGTTTTTCCGTTTTTCTTTAGTAATTCGTTTATTCTAAAATAAACCATTTTAACACCTCCATTTCTCTACTACTTATTTTAGAATAAAGTTAACAATATTTTAACTCCTCGACTATAAAGTGAATATTTTTATACCTATTGTTTTTATAAGGTATTTTGTGTATAATAGTACCAGAAGAGAGGTATCATTATATGAAAAATGTTGAAATTATAGAAATGCTGGATAATATTTCAAAACTAGTAGAAGCGGAAAAAAATGCTAAAGCAATAGATTATATAAAACAACAGAAAATAAAATTACAAAATGAAGTTGATCCAGCAAGTAATTATATAGACGATTTAGTTAGTAATTTAAAATAGTTTTATATGGTAATATATGGTATTTTATAGTAAAAAAAGTCGAAACTTGTCGAATTTTGTAATATAGTTATACCAACAAGAACAGCAGACAATACCTATAAACCTTTGGAGTTATTTTTATTTACATAATATGGTAAAATATAAAAAGAACATATCTGTATAAAAGGAGGATATTTTATGAAGATATATTTTACCGATTTAAATTTCTATGAAAAAATATTAGTTTTAGTATTCAAAAGATATACATATAAGATATATAAAAAAGGATATATTGATGGGTTCAATATGAAAAATGAATAATATTTTCGCAAGGCTGTACAAAGGCTGTACATATTTTCAAAGCAAATTTGAAAGTATTGAAAATTAAGGGGTTCAGGAAACAATAATAAAAATAAGCAAGGCACGAGGAGCCAAGAAAAGCAGATAGCTAAACTATCTGCTTTTTTATATGGTCAGATTATATCTCTCCTTTACCAAAGCGATCATTTTCCTTTGCACTTTTACGAAACTCTTCACATTGTTTTTTCGTTAAACATGATCTTTGTGGCTCTGCAAATTTCGGCGTAAAACTTTCTTTTAACGACTTAAATAAATTGCTTAAAAAGTGCTTTAACATTATAAATTACCTCCTGATAAAATTACCATGGATTTATTAAGTAGCTGACCTCTACTTAATTTATAATATTTTACAATATTATAATAACATAATTCCTAAATTTATGCAAGAAAAATACATTGAATAAACCTACACTTTGTGATACAATAATATAGGTATTCAAAGGAATATAAAAAATGGAGGATAGATATGAGTTTTTTTGATAAATTAAAAAGTGGCTTAGGAAAGACAAAAACTTCAATAAATGATAAAATAAATGATGCATTTAGTGTATTTAGAAAGGTTGACGAAGAATTATTAGACGAACTTGAAGAAATACTTATAATGTCAGATATAGGAATGGAAACTTCACTTGAAATAATATCAAGACTAAGACAAAGAATAAAAAAAGAAAATATAAAAGATGCAGAAGAGGTAAAAGAAGCTTTAAGAGAAGAAATGAAAGCTATCTTAGATGTATGTGATAATACTCTAAAACTAAATACAATGCCTTCAGTAATTTTAGTTATAGGTGTAAATGGGGTTCGGAAAGACAACTTCAATAGGTAAAATTGCAAATAGACTAAAACAAGAAGGAAAAAGTATATTAATTGCAGCAGCAGATACTTTTAGAGCAGCAGCAGTAGAACAGTTAGATATATGGGCAAAACGCGCAGATTGTGAAATGATAAAAAAAGAAGAAAATGCAGATCCAGCATCAGTTGTATATGATGCAATAAAAGCTGCTAAGGAAAAAAATACAGATGTTTTAATTTGTGATACAGCTGGAAGACTTCATAATAAAAAATACTTGATGGATGAACTAGAAAAAATACAAAGAGTAATTGAAAGAGAACTTCCAGATGCAGATAAAGAAGTATTACTTGTTATAGATGCAACAACAGGACAAAATGCAATAGAACAAGTAAAAGCATTTAAGGAAGTTAGCAATATAACAGGACTTGTACTTACTAAACTTGATGGTACAGCAAAAGGTGGAGTTGTAATTGGAATAGTAAATGAGAATAAAATACCAGTAAAGTTCATAGGAGTAGGAGAACAAATTGACGATATGGAAATATTTAACTCAGAAGATTTTACTAAAGCTATAATCTAAATTAAAGATAGGGAGGGAAAGTTTAATGTCAGAAGATAATAACAAAGAATTAGAAAATCAAACTAATGAATCTCAAACTGAAACTACCAAAACTAAGGAAAACCAAACAGAAATAATTAAGCAACAAAATAAAGAAAATGAGGTAGCAAACAACAAAGAAGTACAACCTGAAACAGCAAAAAAGAAAAAGGTTAGAACTAGAACAAAATTAGTATTTATAGCTATAATCATTTTTGCAATTGTCATGTTTGTTATGGGACGAGCAAACTATATAAAAATAATGGAAATAGGTGAAAGTTACTTAGATGTACTTACAAAAAATGTGAAATACCAAGCATACATTGGAATAGCAAATTTTGCATTTATATTTATTTTAGTATGCATAACAAATGGATTTATAAAAAAGGGCCTAAAAAAGTTTTTTGAAGAAGAAAAGAAAGAAATACCTCATCTTCCTAATAAATCATTAGCATTAATCTTTGCTTTAATTGCAGCTTTTGTTACTCCAAATATATTTTTAGAAAAACTTATATTATTTAAAAATGTGGCACAATTTGGAATAGCAGACCCAATCTTTAATATGGATATTGGCTTCTATATGTTCCAAGCACCATTTATAGGGCTTATTTTGTACTATTTACTTACAATAACAATTATTCTAACAGCTTATGTAGGTATATACTATATAGCAGTATTTAATATATATTTTGATGGAATAGACGGAAAAACACTTAAATCTAATACGTTTATAAAACATCTATTATTTAATGTGATGATAATAGCAACTTTAATATCTTTAATAATTATATTTAATATGCAAAACATTGTGCTAGATAAATTCTTAAATTTAAATGGCGAGATGGAAGTCGCAATAGTTGGAGCAGGTTTAATAGAAAGCACTATAAAACTATGGGGATATAGGATACTTGCAGTTATAATCTTCATATCAGTTTTTATGGCAATAAGATATTTCAAAAAAGAAGATTCAAAAAAGGTTATAAAGTCATTAATAGTAGTACCAATATACTTAGTGTTGTTGTTTATTGTAACAGTAGGATATAATATGATATTTATAAATGGAAGTGAGCTTGATAAAGAAAAATCATATATAAACACTAATATAGACTTTACAAAGACGGCATATAACATAAATATAGATGAGACAAACTTAGAAGATGCAAAAACTATCACGAAAAAAGAAACTGAGAAAAACAAAAATGTAATAGATAATATATCAATTGCAACAGAAGATATTATTCTAAATAATTTGTTACAAACACAAACAAGCACAGGATATTATACATACAATATCGTAAAAGCAATGTACTATAATGATCAATTAGTATATATAGCACCAAGAGAGCTAAATACTGCAAATACTGAATACAACAGCAAAGCAGAAGGATACACACACGGATATGGAGTTGTTACAGCATCTGCAAGCAAGATAGATGAAGATGGAAATCTATTATACATATCAAAAGATTTTGAAAATGAAGAAATAAAAGAGCCTAGAATTTATTATGGAACAGAAACAAATTCTACAATGATAATATCAAAAGACACCGAAGAATTTGATTATCCAAAGACTACAACAGAAAATGCAACATATAAGTATGAAGGAGAAGGTGGAACTTACCTAAATTTATTAGACAGAGTTGTCCTTGCATTAGACGAAAAAAATCCTAATATAGCTTTTGCAAATTCTAATGACAAGATATTACTTAATAGAAATATAACAGAAAGAGCAAAAGAGATTATGCCATATCTATTATATGACGAAGCTCCATACTTAGTTATAGGGGATGACCAAAATTTATATTGGGTATTAGATGCATATACTGTATCAAATCAATATCCTTATTCACAAAGAACAAAGATAACAAATCAAGAAAATGTTCAAGAGTTAAATTATATAAGAAACTCTGTAAAAGTTATTGTTAATGCATTTAATGGTGATATAAACTTTTATATAACTGACAAAACAGATCCTATTATAATGGTATACAACAATATGTATAATACAATGTTTAAGCAAGCAGAAGAAATACCAGAAGGAATTTCTAATTATTTTACATATCCAGAATTTTTATATAATATACAAGCAGATATTTTAACAATGTATCATAATGTTGCAGCAGATGTATTGTATAGAGAAAATGATATATGGCAAATTGCATCATATTCAAGTTCAACAGCAACTACTGCATCTACACAAATGTCTCCATTACTTACAATGGTAAAAACTGTAAATTCTGAGAAGAATCAATTAGGTTTAGTATTAGCATATAACCTATATGAAAAAGAAAGCTTAAATGCATATTTAGTCGGAACAGTTGAAAATGGAGTTAATACATTATCATTATATAAATATCAAAATGATAGCAGTATTGTAGGACCAATACAGCTAAATAATCTTTTAGAGCAAGATGAAACTATATCAAGTGCTATTACTAGCTTAAATGCAACAGGTACTAAAATTACAAAAGAAATAGTTATGGTACCATTAAATAATAATCTTCTTTATGTTGTACCAATATATCAAACATCTTTAAATGAAAAAGAAAGCGTACCAGTTTTAAAGAAAATAATAGTTGCATCAGGAAATAAGGTAGCAATAGGAAATGACTTAGACGAGGCATTAAATAATCTATTATCTTCAAATGAAACTGTAAATATTGAAGTTGAGGATACAACAACAAAAGAAGGACTAGTTGCAGCAATTATAAAAGCAAATAATAACTTAAATGAATCAAGTGCAGCAAATGATTGGGAGCAAATAGGAAAAGATTTGAAAGAACTTCAAACATTAATAAAAGAGCTAGAAGACATAGTTCAAAGAGAAGAAAATGAACAAAATGAAGATAACAACAATATATTTCAAGATACTAACAATTTAAATAATATATATACCACAAATACAATTAATTAGTAAAAAATATTATTAACTTTAAAAATTTACATTGATAAAAAATATAAAATCATATATAATCAAGAAAAAAGGAGTAGATAAACATATGAAAATTAGAAATGATAATGGAATAACACTAGTTGTATTAATACTTACGGTGCTTGTACTTGTAATAATCTCATCTGTTGCAGTAAATATTAGTTATAATTTAATAAACGAAGCAAGATTTCAAAATGTAAAAACGGATCTTTTATTAATCCAGAGTAAATGTAAAATAAAAGCAGAACAAAAGGCTATTGGAGAAATAGAAGAAAAGGATTTATATGGAAGTAAACAGACAGATGGAGAATATAATGGTTGGTATTTATTATCGCAAGAAGATTTAAATAATATGGGAGTAGAAGATGTAGATGCATCGAATAAATACTATGTAGATTATGAACATGATGATGTAGCTTATGGAAGAGGCATAAAAAATGACGATAAAACTTATTATAAATTATCTGAAATTTTAGATGATTAAGCAAAATAAGGGGAATAAAAATGACTGAAAAAGAATTTGCAAGATTAAAAAAGTTAAAAGAAATAGACGAAAAAATGTATAATGCTGGTGCAGAATATATATGTGGAATAGACGAAGCGGGACGTGGTCCATTTGCAGGACCAGTAGTTGTTGCAAGTGTGATACTTCCTAGAAATTCTATGATTGAAGGAGTAAATGATTCAAAGAAGGTTTCAGAGAAAAGAAGAGAAAAAGTATATGAAGAAATAATCAAAGAAGCAATCAGTTATAGTGTAGGAATTGTAGATGAGACTAAAATTGATGAGATAAATATTTTGCAAGCAACTAAGATGGGACTTACAAATTCAGTAAAAGGGCTTAAAGTAAAGCCAGATGTAATATTAGTTGATGCATTAACTAATATAGATACTTGTGGCATACCATATAAATCTATTATTAAAGGAGATGCTTTAAGCTATTCAATTGCAGCAGCATCAATCATTGCAAAAGTTACAAGGGATAGAATAATGATTAAATATAATGAGATATATCCAGAGTATAATTTTGCAAAAAATAAAGGATATGGCACAGCTAGCCATATCGCTGCAATTAAAGAGTATGGACTATGTCCGATACATAGAAAAAGTTTTACTAAAAATTATATTTAGAAAAGATAATATCTTCATATTGCTTATAAAGAGTTTGTATATCTAGTTTACTATCGTTTTTAATTTTATATAAAAGTATAGAATAAGTTATACCAAAAAGTCCTGCTGCTAGGACCTTAGGATCATCTACATTAATATTTTGAGCCTCACCGCTTATCTATACTCTCTTTGATAATTTTTTCGACTAAATCAATATATTCAAAAACATATTTTCTACAAGTCAAGTGTGTGGAACCTTTTCCTAACACTTGGCTTAAAACTATTGTCATAAAATCTTCATATTTTGTCATAACTTTAATTTGAATAAGAAGTATGGCTTTTAATTTATTTTGAAGAGTATTACAGTTAGCTATTTTGATTGAAATACTGTTTTCAAGAAGTTTCATACCCTCTTCGACTAGAAAGTTAAAAATTTCTTCTTTGCTAGAAAAATGATAATATAAAGTACCTTTAGCAACACCAACAACAGAAGTGATTTCTTCTATACTTGTTGCATCATATCCTTTTGTTGCAAATAAATTCATTGAAGTTTCAAAGATCTTACGTTTTGTTCTATTCATAAATATATATTTCCTCCAACATTATAATTTCATCATTATTATATCTTGAAAATAACATAAGTGCAATACTTTAATAAGTATTTATATGAATAAATAATAAAAATAGCGGTTGGGAACAAGTCTCACACCGCCTTTTGAAGGATATCAAAATCTTACAAATACAGTTCTTCTTCCTAAATGTCCTTTTGTGTAAAATGAAGAATATGGAATATTTGCCATATCTAAGATTTCTTTTATCTTCTTTTTAGATAGAGAAGATAAATCTTTGTACTCGATACCATGTTTTACATTGTAATGGCTATCAGAGATGAAATCTGCAATGTGGCTCAAAAAATCATACTCCCGCTTACGATTGGAATCATTTAGTATAAAGGCTGTATCTGCAATACTATTGCCATCAACATAGACAGTATTTTCTGTCATGATAATGGAACCTCCTAAAAAATATATATTTGTTAAATTATATTATAGCATAAAAAGGTAAAAAAAACAATAATATTTATTAAAATAAATACTATTGTTTCAAGAAGAATATTTAAGCTTTTAAGCTATTTAATTTTTTAGCTAAATTAGATTTTTTTCTAGCAGCTGTATTTTTTGCAATAACACCTTTGCTCCAAGCTTGATCTATTTTTTTAGTTGCTTCAACAAATAATGTTTCAGCTTCTTTTGCGTTATTTGCTGTTACTGCTTCTTCAAATTTTCTAACAGCAGTTTTATAGCTAGATTTAATCATATTATTTTCTAAAGTCTTTTTTTCAATTATTTTAGTTCTTTTAATAGCTGATTTAATATTTGGCATAACCTTGTGTTGCACCTCCTCTTATTACTTACTAAACAATATCGTATAATATAATACCACAAAAATCAAATAAATGCAATATATGAAATGAAAAAAGTTTTTCAATAAAGGTATTCAAAAATTTTAAATTATATTATATAATGTTCTAAAAATAAAAAAACAAGGAATGAAACAAATGGCAAAAAAGTTACTAATAACCGAAAAGCCTTCTGTTGCAAGAGAATTTGCAAAGGTTCTTCGGAATAAATGGAACAAATAAAAATGGATATTTAGAATCAGATGAATGGATAATAACTTGGTGTGTAGGACACCTAGTTACTATGTCATATCCAGAAAAATATGACGAAAAGTTAAAATTTTGGAGATTAGATACACTTCCATTTCTTCCAAAAGAATATAAATATGAAATTATACCAGCAGTAGAAAAGCAATTTAATATAATAAAAGGACTACTTTTAAGAGAAGATGTAGATACAATTTATGTTTCTACTGACTCGGGACGTGAAGGGGAATACATATATAGACTTGTTGAACAAGAAGTTCGGTCTTAAAGGCAAGATAAGAAAAAGAGTTTGGATAGATTCTCAAACAGAAGAAGAAATAAAAAGGGGAATAAAAGAGGCAAAAGATCTAAAAGAATATGATAGCCTTGCAGATTCTGCATATTTAAGGGCAAAAGAAGATTATTTAATTGGTATAAACTTTTCTAGACTTTTATCAATAATTTATGGACGTAGAGCAGCAAAACAGATAAATGAAGAAAAAATATCAATATCAGTTGGACGAGTTATGACTTGTGTACTAGGTATGATAGTTTCAAGGGAAAGAGAAATTAGAAACTTTGTAAAAACCCCATATTACAAAATAGTTGGTGAGTTTGGAGAAAACGAAGCATTTAAAGCAGAATGGAAAGTAACTGAAAAATCAGTTATGTTTAATTCTCCAAAATTATATAATGAAAATGGATTTAAGAATGAAAGAGATGCAAAAGAATTTATTACATCTTTTGAAGGAAAAACATCAAAAATTTCAGAGATAAAAAAATCAAAGAGCAAAGAAAATCCACCACTATTATTTAATCTAGCAGAAATACAAAATGAATGTACAAAAAGATTTAAAATAAAACCTGACGAAACTTTAAATATAATACAAGAGCTATATGAAAAAAAGCTTGTGACATATCCAAGAACAGATGCAAGAGTATTATCTACAGCAGTCGCAAAGGTCATAACTAAAAATCTAAACGGAATAGCAAAAGGATATAAAGACGAAGAAATACAAGGGTATATAAAGCAAATGTCAGAAGAAAAGTTTTCAACTAATCTTTTGAAGACAAAATATGTAAATGATAGTAAAATAACAGATCACTATGCAATAATACCAACAGGAGAGGGCTTTGCAAACTATGACAATTTACAGACTTTACAAAAAGAAGTGTACAAGGTTATAGTCAAAAGATTTTTAGCAATATTTTATCCATCAGCAGAGTTTAGTAAAATATCTGTAACAGTTAATGTAGAAAATGAAGAATTTACAACAAGCGGTAAAGTTTGCACAAAAAAAGGATATTTAGAAATATTAAAACCCAAAAAGGAGAATCAAGAAGATACAGAAGATAATAATTTAAATATATTAAAAAGTTTAAAAAAAGGTCAAACTTTAAGTATAAAAAATTTCGAAATAAAAATAGCGGAAACTGTACCACCTACAAGATACAATTCTGGTTCAATAATACTCGCAATGGAAAATGCTGGAAAATTGATAGAAGATGAAGAATTAAGAGAGCAGATAAAAGGTGCAGGAATTGGAACAAGTGCAACAAGAGCAGAAATTATGAAGAAACTTGAAAAAATAAACTATATTGCAATAAATAACAAAACTCAGATAATTACTCCAACACAAAAAGGAGAACTCATATATGATATAGTAAAAAATTCAATACCTGATATGTTAAATCCAAAACTTACAGCAAGCTGGGAAAAGGGCTTAGAAATGGTCGCTAAAAAAGAAATTAAATCAGATGAATTTATGGAAAAACTTGAAAGCTATGTAAAATCAAAAGTTAGTAGATTAGTTGTATAATATATTTGGTCATAATTAGTTATAATTCACAGCTAATTGAAGAATTGTTTCAAAAATATTAAGAATATGTTACAAATTAGTTACTTCTATTGACCGAAGTAAAAAAATAAGCTAAAATAGATTTAAGTTAACTTTCAAGTTAAACGAAAGAATAAAAAACGAAGGAGAAAACAAAAGATGGCAAACGCTAGAACCTTAGAGGCTCTACACACACACACACACACACACAGATAGTATATTAAAAGAAAGAGATAATATAAGGACACACAGGACTTATACTTTTTAAAGTATAGTTTTGTGTGTCTTTTGTTAGTGCGACGGGCATGTCGTTTAGTTAATCGGTGAAAGTCCGAAGTGGAGGTATACATCGCCAACCACATA
>CANREW010000022.1 GCA_947629765.1 uncultured Clostridia bacterium | reverse complement strand
CTTTGAATTATGCTTTTTTAACTAATTTTCTTGAATCTTTTAATAATTCCTCTGCTCTGTCTGGTTCTACTTTTATGATATCATTTACTGTGTAATCCTCATGTGTATATTTATCCGTGAAAGCAACTAAAACTAGTAATTTTACTTCTCTACTATTTGAATTTTTACTTCCTTTTGATTCTTTTTCAGGTTTTGGATCTTCTGCTTTTGGTTCTTCAGGTTTTATTTCTTCATTTTTTTTAGCCATGATTTTACCTCCTATTCAGTTTTTAATTCTAGCTCACTTAAATCTAGTGTTCTAGTTTCTTTTCCTTCACAAACAACTTCAATTGTTTGTTCTTTATTAGCAATTTTTAAAACTATATTACCATCTGATTTATCAACTTCTATTGGTTTTTTAACTACTGCACCCTCTCCCTTAATTTCGCAGGTTATTGTGCTTCCTTCTTTTGCTTCAGGGAAGTAAAGTGCGAGATAATTACCTGTTTGTTCCTCTTTGTTACTTGAAAACTTTTCATAATCAGTAATATGATTTAATGTTCCTGATATTTTATTATTTTCATTTATTACTATGTCTTTTTGCAATTCCTCGACTTTCTTCCCTAGCAAATCTTGACTTTCTGATGGTGTTTGAATATTAATAGTTTCTACGCTTCTACCTTTTTTTTTAGTATGTATACATAGTTTGTATTTAATGGTTTACCATCTAGTATTACTAAACCTTTTGTAATCCATTTATTCTTATCATCATCAAAGTATCTCTTATATCCAAATGTTAAGTTTGAATTGATACCATAGGCTTTTTCAGGTACCCAGAAAATTCCAAAGATGTCTCCATTTCCACATAAAGCAAATGATTTGAATAAGTCTTGTTCTGTTCTAAGTACAGGATATTCATTGAATTTATATTGTTTATCGCTAACATCAAATCCAGCTTTGTTTATTGGTTGATTGTTAGCATCTTTCATTGTACATAGTTCACTTACATATGTTTGTTTTGCCATAGCAAATTCAGGATTTGCACCTTCCATACCAATTGGTATATTAGCAAATAATTTTCTTTCCCAAGCTGTCCAGTCAGCAATTTCCTCTTCTGTAAATTCAATTATGTTTTCTTTTGGAACTCTTTGTAATCCTGCTGCAACATCTGTTAGAATACCAGTTGGTTGATTTTCTCCTGTTCCTCTTAATACTGCTTCATCTCTAGCTTTTAAATATGCTGTTAATAAAGCATTAATTAATTCTTTTTCAAATACTTCAACAGAAAGAATACTTTGTAGTAATGATTGAGCTATTCTTATTTCTCCAATATGATATGAGAAAGATACACTTCCTGTAACACCTTTTACTTTTTGCTCCTCACTAACACCATGTTCTTTGTCGTTTCCTTCTTTTCCTCCCCATGTAAATGTAGCTTCAAATTCTCCTATTGGAATTTCAACTCCACCTTTAACATTTAACATACGAACTCTTGATGATAATTGACCGTATGATTTTTCAATTCCTTTTATAAGTTCTTGTAATACTGTATGTGGAATTAAAACTCCAAGCTCTTCACTTGTTACTTCTCCTGCTTCTCTTGTTTCAGATCTATATTGAGTTAGTATTTCATTTAATCTTGCTGTTCTTTCTCCAGTTTGTGCATAATGTTTGAATGCTTGTCTATATTCCATTGTAGAAAGTAGATCTTCATTATTTTGATTTTCTGATCTTTGATTCATTCTTGCTTGACCTAGAACATTTAATGTTGCATTTGGATTAAATCCATTTGCACTTCTTCCTTCATCTGCATTAGCATCGTTATTGTTATCTTTATTTTCTTCGTTATTGTCTTTATTGTCTTCATCTTTATTGTCTTCTTTGTCTAATTCAGCGAGTTGCTTTTCTGCTTCGTTTATTTCATCACGAAGTGCTATTAATGTATCACCAAGGCTTCTTACTTCTTCAATGTCTTGTGATGCTTTCATCTTTTCTTCTTTTTCTTTTAATTCTTTCTTTTTTCTTTCAATTAATTTTTTTAAAAAATCTTTCATTTTTATTTTCCTCCTAATAAATATTTAATTTTTAGCTTTTCAAGCTCTAATTGGTTTGAAGGAGTATCCACCCCTTTACTTCTAGCAGTCTCCACCGCTAGTCGTGCAGTCTCCACCGCACTTTTATCTCTAGCAGATATTGAAGTTTCTTCATAAGCAGGAAATGTTACTGCACTTACTTCAACAACTGTCGAAATCGATTTAATGTGTCTTGTAGGATAATCACTATCAAGATCTTCCCATTCTTCTTCATCTATTCCAAACATAAAAGACATCCCTGAGATGTCCCCACGTTCAATTGCACTATATAAATTTCTAGCTTCTGTATTATTTTCTGTATCAAGCTCTACTTGAATTTCCATTCCTTTGTCATCCACAGATAATTGCATAGTAGAATTTTTTGTGTTTCTTCTTGATCTAGCAAGAGGCACTTTTGATTGATCATGATTTACTAAAAATCTAACATCTTCTAAGTTTGTCTTTTTTAATGCTCCCTTTTCAATTATTTCTGCAAACATTCCTGCAATATCTGTTTTGCTTTCATACACGATCGGTCTACCTATTATTATGTTACCCCTTTTTTCATCTTTTTCAGCTCTTATCTCAAACTCGTAATTTCTTCTAATCAGTTCCTTGTTCATTTTCTATACCTCCATCATTATTATTTTCATTTTCTACTTTGTTGTTTTCTGCATTTGATTTATTGCTTGACATAGCAATTTGCCCAGCAAGTTCTTTTAATGGTCTCATTCCAAATGCTGTTCTAACTTCATTCTTATAGCAACTTGCACTATCAACTAACAAATTAAATAAATCTATCTTCTGACCAGTATCCATAAAAATTAATTCATGTGGATATAACAAAATTTTATTTCCAAAACCTTTCTCTCTATCGGTAAATAGTGACATCGTAAAAGATTCTCCTGTTCTTTTTAATACAGGTTCAAGGCTTTTTTGATAAAATGCTTCATATTGGTCTTTTGTATAATCTCCTGTCAAAATAGGAAGAGAAACCCCAAAATTTCTTAATATCTTTTCATCAATAAATTTTAATGTATTAGCATCTACTAATTGAATCTTGTTTTGTAATGGTATGAACTCTCCTTTTATATCTAAAGGAAGAAAACCACTCTCATTATTTGCTAAGTGCTTTTCTATTTCTTGAATATTTTTTTCCATTTTTCCATCATCCATCAATGTGTTATATTTAATAACACCATTAATAGCAAATGAACTTTTTAGAGCTTTTGAAACTCCTTGTAATAGAACATGATTCAATTCTAGTGTTTTCAATATTGCTTTATTATCAGGTTGTCCGAATTCATTTCCTCCTAAGAACTCATTTACAGAATATCTATATCTTATATGTATCACATCTGAATATCTTAAAGTAGTCTCATAACCATTTGCAAATAAAAATTTTATAAACAGCTTTTCTGATTCGTCCTGTAAAAATATAACTTCTGTTGGTTGTATCGGATACAGTCCTGTGTATATTTTGTTACCTTTATTATCCCTGATATAAGTAGGAATAATAAAAGCATTGTAATTTAAAAACAGTTGCCAGTATACTTTTTCAAAAAAGTCTGTTTGTGTCATTCGTTCATTTGGTTGTTCCAATAATCTTTGTATATTACTTTTTTCAACTGGTGTTAGATCATTATTATTTTTGTTATCTTTCATTACATGATATGGATTCGCTTTTGTTAATTCTGTTACTAAACAGGATATCGCCTGCTGTACTACATCGCTTGCATATATATCTTGACCAAATTGTGAAAAAATGGGAGTAAACCCATTTAGAATTTTCGCAAGTTTAACACCATTTTTTGTATTCTTAAATTTACTTATAAAATCAAATAATCCCATTTTATCTACTCCTTGTCTATTAGTTTGTGAAATTCGCTACGGTAACGTCTATATAATTCATATAAAATTATTAGTGTTATAGCACCATCAATTCTCTTACTTGCTTGTTTTTTTACTTTAACGCACATAATATTTCCCAAGTTATCCATCTCAACCGCTGAATTTCCTAGACACCACTTATCAACTTCATTATTGTTATAATTTATAAGCCTATCTTTTAGATCTGCTTCTACATATTTCATAGCATTACTTAAAACTTTACCTTGTAGGATCATTTCTATTTCAAAACTAAAATCATTCATTCTGTCTGTGAATGCTTTTGAAAATCTTTGATCATAACCTGTTATATATGATTTGATGTTATAATCTTTATACAACTGATAAAACCAGTCTGCTATTTTTGTAATATCTATTTCATTACCATCATGAATTGTAAGTAATCCTTTCCTTGCCCATTCTTGATATTTTGCTCCTGCTGCTATATCGTCACTATCTGTTAGCTTTTTTTCCAAAATCCAATAGTGTGTATGAATATATTTTTTCTTATCATTTGGTTTCATCAATAATATTTTTGCATTACACATATCTGTTGTTGCAGATAAATCAACAGCACCCAAACAAAAAGAACCTCTAAAGTCTTCTAGACTAAATGGTTCTTGTTCATAGTTATAATCCTCATACATCAGCCATGCCTGAGCATTATTTTGTTTTATATTAAAATCTTTACATAAAGTATGCATCCTTTTTGTTTGTGATCTTTTAGAATTTTCAATTTCTCCTCTTAAAAAGCTCCATTTTTTAACTGTTCCTAAACCGAGGATTTGATTTATACCAACTTTGTTCATTTTGCCATACTTCTTCTTCGCTGTCTTGTGTGTAAAGCCATGGTAAATAATGAATGTCTATTTGTTCATCAAATAAAATTTCTCGTGCGTGTTTTAATTCATTGTCTAAGTAACCATCATTTATAAATCCTTCTGTTGTTAAATTTATAAATAAAGGTTCTTCTTTTGTTGACATAGATTTTTGACCAGCCTCAGCAATTTCATCATTTGGTGCATCGTGGCTTTCATCCATGTACATTTTATCTATATTTCTACCATCTTTATTTTGTGTTTTACTTGACATTTTGAATATTTTTATATTTTTCTTAGTATTACAAATTTCTGACATATTTCTATGTGTTATTTTGGAATGTGGATCTATTGCTTTCCTCATATTATCTATTTCATTCCATAGTAAACTTGCTTGTTTATCATCATTAGAAGCACATACTATATCTGTTCCGCCCTCGCCAATTCTCAAATCGGTATGAGCATCTGCTGCCATTAGTGTAGTCTTTCCATTTTTTCTTGCTATCAATAGAAGAACATTTTTGAATCGCCTTATCCATCGTTTTAAATCTTCATCATATACTTTAAAAGAATAAACTACTTCAATAAATGCTTTCTCCCATAGTAATAGTTCCATTGGTTTATTGTAAAATGGTTTCTTGCTTTGTAAGCATAAGTTTTCCATAAACTCTATTCTTAAATGTGCATATTCGGTGTCATATCTATATTGCGGATCCTTTAAATCCTTAATTAATTTCTGCAACTCTGTTTTCAGCTCTAATCCTACTATTATATTTCCACTTTTTATTTCATTATAATATTGTTCTAAGTAGCTAATTGTCGTATCCTCTTTCTTTCATAAACCTTTCGACTGGATCTTCATCTACTTCATGGCCATTAATCATTGAATATACAGTCCTGATTGCATTCATATAGCTTTGTGAACATTCTTTATATAGTTTTGATGCAGTTGTTGGTCTTTGTTTAGTAGGATCCTTAGGATGTATTTGTATAAATGGCAGTTTTTTTAATTCTTCCATTCTTTGTTCCAAAAAAGCTATGTTGTCTAATAGTGGATTTATTAAGGATTTTTTATTTTCATCTAAATCTTTAAATATTTCGTCTAATTTTTCCCTTCTGGTCATTATAACCTCCCTTTTTCAAAAATATCTTTCTATTTTTTGAAAAAAAATGAAATTTTTGCCTTGTGTGGAAAAGAGGTACCCCTTACAGTCCCCAAGCAACGATTTCATCTTTGCGAAGGCGGGGGGCTATTGTTGGAAATCCTCGAACCATTCTTCTATATATTTTTTCCAATTTTCGTTATGTGCCCTTAATAAGCAGGTTTCCTTATCACATTCAATAAAAATAAGTTCAGCTCCTAGTTTATCAGCAAGTCTTTGTCTTTCCATTCTTAAAGGATATGTACCAACTATAAATGCATTCTGCCAGTTGCCTACTCTCATCTTTACTTGTTCTATCAAATTGTTTCTTACTTCAAAAGCATTTGCTTGTAACTTGTTTGGTTTATTGTATTTATCACAAAAGCTAATACATTCCCATATTTTATCTATATCAACGATTAAATCATCTTGTGTTGCTCTATCATTAACCCATGTTGATTTACCGACTACAAGGAGAGCCATACACAATATAAACTTTCTTTGGTAGTTCAAATCCAAACCTATAATGTACTGCATTATGGCACTTGAAATGTATTAACATTATGTTGTCAGGATTAAGACTAATATTATAGTCATTAACATTACTACTATTCAATGGTATTTTATGATGTCCTATGCAATCATAAGCCTTTACTATTTCCTTTCCACAATGCTCACATATTAACTTTCCCTCTTCGTTTATCCTATCTAATTTTAGTGTTTGCAATAAATCTTGCCACTCTTTAGATTTATACAAATCATGTGGAGTTTCAAACATTCTTGCCTCCTTACCAGCATTCATTATCAATCTGCTTTTCTTTAAGTTCCAATGTTTTCTTACTAAATCCTAACTTGATCATATTCTCTCTGCTCTTTCGTTTTGTATCTTGAACTCTTGTAAGTCCATCTTCAATTCTTTGTATTGTTTTTAGTGTAGGTTCCGCTTCTGTTATTGTTTCAGTTGTACCACTAGATCCACTTATATTCTTTTTTCGTATTGCTCCTATTGTCATGTCCTTGTCTTTTTCTTCTAATGTTTTTATTCTTTTTAGCATTCTTCTTTCTCTAATTGTTAGCAATTTATATTCTGCTATATATTCTTTAATTAGTAAATTATCAATATCGTCATCACTTATTTTATAATTGTTATATAGATCTTGTTCCTCTTCTGTTAGAACATCATCATATATATTTTCATACTCTCCAGTTACAACTGCATTTTTATTGTTAGGTTGACCTTGTCCACCTTTATTGTTTTTTGCATTTTGATTTCCTTTGAGTATTTCTCTCTTATCTCTTGTTAATTTATATTTGTGGATTATCTTCTTTAAATCAGACAAAGTTATATTGTATTTCTTGAAAAGGGCTTTATATGTCATTCCATTTAAATAATCTGTTTTTATTTTTTCTATTTTCTTCTGGGTCAATACAACTCACCCACCTCCATTACGTTTTTTGCAATTCTGCCTTTTTGCCTGTTAAAGTTTCCCACCTTTTTACAATAACATCACAGTATTTTGGATCTAATTCCATAGTGTAACAAATTCTTTTTGTTTGTTCTGCAGATATTAAAGTAGATCCGCTTCCTCCAAATAAATCTAAAATTATATCGTTTTCATAACTACTATTTTTTATTGCTCTAACAGATAAATCTACTGGCTTTTGTGTTGGATGTATATATTCTGTATCTTTATCAATAAACCATAAATCTGTTTCATTTTTTATATTTTCTTTTATAAATCCATCAAATAAAATAAATTCATGTTGATGTCTATATCCTTTTCCTAATCCCAGATTATTTTTTGCCCAAACAATACATGCTTTTGGTTTTAATTTTAATTGCAATAAGCCATAAAAAAACCAATTACAACAAATATAATAAGTTTCAGTTTTTACTACATTTTTTATTATGTTTAAAAAATTATCTATAAATTTTTCAAATTCTTTTTCCTCTAAATTATCATTTTTTATAACTTCAAATTTTCCACTTCTACCATTAAAAGCCATATTATAAGGTGGATCTGTAAAAATCATTTTTATATTTTGATTATTAATTAATTTTTCAACATTATCTTTCTGTGTACTATCTCCACACATCAATTTATGATTACCTAATATCCAAATATCTCCATTTTTCGTTATTGGCTCATCTATCTCTTCTAGAGCATCATTTATATTAAAGTCATCTTCTTGAGAACCTATAGCATCTTTTAAAATATTATCTATTTCATCATTACTAAAACCTGTAATATCCATATCAAAGTCTACTTCTCTTAATTCTGCAAGTAATTGTTCTAATTTATCATTGTCCCATTCTCCATTTATTTTATTAAGAGCTAAATTAAGAGCTTTTTCTTTATCCTTATCTAAATCAACAACATTACATTCAATTTCAGTATAACCCTGTTCTTTTAGAACTTTTAATCTTTGGTGTCCTCCAATAACAGTTAAATCTTTATTAACTATAATCGGATCTACATATCCAAATTCGTTTATGCTTCTGACAATTTTCTGATATTCTTCATCTTCTGGTTTTAGGTCTTTTCTTGGATTGTATTTTGCTGGTTTTAGATTTTCTATCTTCAATTTTTGAATATTCATACTCGTTATACTCCTTAAAACACTTTGATTCGTTTCTGCAGTTTCTGCATTCTCTTAACATACATTTACCCAAGTCCATAGGCATACCTCTTTTGTTTTTTGGTTGCAGTCAGAGGATTCGAACCTCGTCTAAGGGATATGACCCCTTCATGCTACCTTTGCACCATCACTGCAATATAAAAAGCCACTATTTCTAGTGACTTCAAATTTATATAAAAGAAAGGAGAAATGAAAAAATCTAATGTTTACAATTTTAACAATTATAATTATAACATAGTATGTTTTTTTAATTCTATGGAAAAAATGTGTAAAAAATATGTAATTTTTTTAACTTTTTTCATTCTGATCGTATTCTTTTTGCATTTTAGTTATAGATTTTTGTATTATTTTTGCGATTGTATTATATGTTCTATCTTTTTGAGTTGCAATTTGTTCAATACTCATTTTCATATAATATCTCATTTCAATTATGTCTTGATTTGTCTTTTTTAGTGTTTTAACTAATTTTTCTACTATGTCTATTTTAGATTTTAGTTCTTTTATTGTCCTTTCTTTGTTTTCAATTCGCTCTTGCTTTTTTATTACTTGATTTTCTAAAGATGATCCAACATATCCAGTTGCTTTTGGTAATCCATCCAATTGTGCACCCTGAATATCTATTATTTCATTATTTATTTTTTCTATGTCTGCTTGTATTATACTAATTCTTGCTTTCATGGAATTATAATTTTCTAATGTTTCTTGAATATTCATCTTTTGCACCTCCTATACTTTATAAATAAAAAAAATTAACAATATACTAACAATTATCTCAACAATATTAATAATATTGCCTCTATTATGATCAAAGGTTTTTATTTCCTCTGTAATTTTTGTTAAACTTAATAATCCCAAATAAAATATAAATATTATTTTTAATATCAAAAGCATATCTAATTCACTCCTTTCCGCTTCTATTTTTTCTATTGAGTTCGTTTCATAATTTTTATATTTTAGAATATTTTTTGCTTGTTTTTTTCTTACAAACAACTATGGTTATTGTTTTTTATTGTCTATTATCTATTTCTGTTGTTTTTTATAATACTCTTCAATGGTATTATAAAGTCTAGCATAGGTGTATTTTTCCTTGTTATTTTCAACAATTTTACTTATTTCATTTCGTTGTATTCCTTCCGCTTGAAGCAATTTCATAAATCTTTTTTTGGTTATTTTCTTGTTAGCCATACTTTTAGATAAATTCCAAACGAATTCTGATATTGGTTTTATTATTTCTGCTACTGAATTTGCAAAATCTATAAAAGCCTCTGCTGCTTTTTTTCCAAACTCTATAATTGAATCTGCAACAGGATCTACCATTTTTTTAATTTTTTCTTTAACATCTATTGCTGCAGCTTCCAATTCCTCTTCTGATATTTTTATTGTTTTACTATCTGCATCACAAATTATTTCTGTAACATAACCAGCTTTGATTAAAAATTCAGCTTCAGATATTAAAAAATTTTCATATCTAACTTCTTTCATTTTTTATTTCTCCTAATATTTTTATAACTTTTCTATTTTCCAAAACAATTATTATGTCACTATCTGGGAATTTTTCTTTCATTTCTTCATACATATAACCTATAACTATTTGTCTATCTACACCATTTTTTACTCCATCGTTTTTAAAAGTCCACATTTCATGGCAACTTGGATATTTTTCATTCATTTTTATTGGAATTACATCTAATATGATCATTTTGCTTTCATCTATATCATTTGATATTTTCTTTTCTTTTTTCAACATTAAAAACTCCTTTCCAAAATTCTACCATTTGTTCAAGAAAATCATTTATACATATTTGCATTGATTCTGCTAAATTAAACAAAAAATTAAATATAGATATTAATATTTGTAATATTAGATATATTGGTGTTAATAATGCTACAAATATTGTAAATAAAACTTCTTTCATAATTTATCTTCTCCTTATTTTTCTCCTATACTTCTAAATTCATCTGCAGTTATATTTCTTTCAGCATTTTTTCTTTTTATCCAATCTTCACAGTGTCCTGTCGCACCATTTGTCTTTTTACAGAACGGATATCTTCCACAGTTTCCACATCTTTTGTTCATTCATCTTTCTCCTCTTCTATTATTTTATTTATGGCTTGTCTAATATTAAATAATGAATCTATTATTCCTCTATGATATTTTGTGTCTGCTCTTCGTGCATAAGTATTTATTTGTAGATATAAGCTATAATCTAATCTTTCTATTTTTTCTTTTAGTTGATTATATTTTTCTTTATATTTTTTCTTAAACCATGGCATAAGTTAATCCTCCATATATCTCAAAAACTCTAATATTTCTTTGTCATTTTCAAAATATGCTAATTTTGTTACTATTTCTATTTTCCCTTGTAATGTATAATCATTATATTTATAATTTTCCTTTATCAATTGTTTTAACTTTTCGGTATTTATTGTTACATTATGAGTTTGTACATTTTTCTCTGCTACTTGTTTTGAATTGTTTATAGCACATTCTTCAAATGTTTTTCCTTCTATTCCCATGTTTTTATTTTCTTGGCTGTTCTCTTCTGTTTCTTCTACAAATGACATTTTTTCTACATACATGAATTTATAATATCCTCCTCTTTTACTTTCTTGCCACCATAAAGCCCAAAACCAGCTATTCAAAATTTCATCTATTATTTCTTCATTTTCTGACCAGCCTCCTGTTGTTAATTCTAATATTATTCTTCCATTTTTTCCTTCAATATCAAATGTTCCATAATGTTGATCCCAATATTCTTCTATTATATTTACACACTTATTGAAATCATTTGTATTGAATATTGCTATTTCGTTTTTTTTCAACATTTTTTATCCTCCTAAAACTATTTTTCATCTAATAATTTATGTATCTCTGCTTGTAGATCTTTTATTCCTCTGTCTTTTATTGTTATTGCTTTTTTCATTTCATTTATTTGTTTTTGATCTAAATCTATTTGATATTGTTGTTTTTGAATTATTATATTTCCGTCTTTTGCTATTTCCTGCAATTCTAAAAACTTTGTTTGTAATTCTTCTAGTGTTAATTTCTTGATTTGTTCTTCAGTATAAGTTTTAATTTGTTCAATTTTTGGTGTCATAAAATTTCCCCCTTCCAACATTTCTAGAATTTCTTTTGCGTATTCTATTCTTTCCATGTAATGTAATCGATTTAACTTTATACTTGTTAGATTCATTTCTTTTCTAAACTCTTCTATATCTGTTTTCAATTTATCAATAAGTTTTTGTTTTTCTAAAACCTGTTGATCAACTTCTTTTATATCGTACTTGTAATCTCCGCTTCTTAAAATCATATTGATCATATTTTTCTATAAATTTAGATTCTATTAAATGTCTAAATCTTTTGTATGTACTTTCGTAATATCCTTTATATTCATCTCTTTCATTGTTTGAGTTTTCTAATTGCTTGTCCTTTTTTTGTAACAACTTATACTGCCTATTATTTCGTTTTTGCAATTTTTCGTATCCCTTTAATACTGTTTTTATCGATTCTTGAACTTTTGTTAATCTTCCTTCTGTAATTGTATATTGTTTGTTAATGGCTATGATATTTGTAAAATCATTTAGCCATTGTTTTGCTTCTTCTAATTTATTTTCGTTTTTATTTTCATTATAATAGCATCCAGAGCACCCCATTTTTTCTACTCTACAATGGTTCCATTCTTCACTTGTACATTTTTCTTTTTTTACCATTTGTTTTTCCTCCAACAATTCTTTACAAAAAATACCCTCTTGAATAGTTATTCTGTCAAATAAGAAAGGATCTGTTTTTTTTCCAAAATATTCTCCTGTACAATATCCTTTGCATTTCTGATTTTTGTTTTTATTTATACAATTTATTGCGGGGCAATTATTACATTCAAATTTCTTTTGTTTTTCAATATAATCTCGCCTTTCCATCTATTCCTCCTCACACCTAAATTTATAATCACTGCAATTATGATCTAGATATGTATAATTAATGTGTTTATCACACCATATAATTTTAGGATTTTCTACTTTATATCCGAATATTATATTTGCAATTATTACATTTGCCATCATTTTTGATTTCTTTCCTTGTAAAAAAATCAATTATCATTGCTTTGTTCCTCCATTTGACTTATGCACCATTCTACTGTTGCTTGTGCCATAAGTGGACAATAACTAAACTCTGTTTTTCTAACTATATCTGCAAATTTTGCAGCATCATTTCTTTGTATTCTGCACCCCATTAATAGTTTAATAAATCTTTTTCTAGATATTTTGTTAATTCCTATCATTTTTTGCATTTGAATTAATGATTCTCTTGAAATAGTTATATTAAGTGTTTCCTCTTTCATAGTATCGACTGCATATCTCATAGCATCTACTGCATCATCATTATTTTTGCTTTCAACTTCTATTTTTGAAATTCCTTTTAATTCTTGCATTTCTCCATCTGCAGTTTTTATAAATACTTTTTCTGGTTCTAATTTAACATCTTCAGGTGACATATTTTTCTTCCTCCTTTTTAAATTTTTCTTCTAATTCTTTTACACTATAATCTGGTCTAAATGGTATCTTACTATCTTTTTGCCATTTCAATAACATTTCCCATAATTCAGGATAATCTTTACGCAAGATTCTTAAACTATCTAAATTTTGTTTGACACAAAACCAACATCCTAATCTTTTAAATTTATCATATAACGGATTATATAATCCTTTTTTCTTAATATATTCAAGGCAATCTTTTTCTGTCATTTTCCATTCCTCTAATGGTGCTCTTGCATTTTCTTGTAATTTTGCTAATCTTTTAGGTTCATCATATGCAATTCCTATGTATCTAATATGTTCTCCTTGCTTTTTGTAATATTCATTGATTGCCCTCATTTTTAATCGATCATTACACCAAGCACTAATTGTATAAGGAAATCCATATATTTCTCCTTTATGCTTATTCTTTTGTTTAATTTTGTAAAATTGTTCTTCAAAACTTATCTTTGTTTTTATTCTTGTGATTTTTTTGTTTATAGTTTTTATTAAATATTTATCAATTTGATCTAAAAATAAATACATTTCAGGATATTCTGCTCCAAGATTTTTGGTAGCCATTACTTCAAAATAAACAATTTCATCTATTTGCATGTTTTTTTCTATCATTTTTAGTAACATTGCTGTGCTGTCTTTTCCTCCACTAAAACTAACTATATGTTTCATAATTTTACCTTTCTACAAATTTTTTCTTTTCACACCACATATAATCTTTTGTTGGTACAAAATTTTCATATACTAATTCATCATTTTTTTGACTACATATCATATCTCCGTGTTCAAGATATTCGCAATTTGCACACTCTTCACATGTTATATTTCTTTTGTTTTTGAATCTATTTCTTTGTACTGGTTTTCCCATTGTCTTGCTCCTTTCTAAGTTGCAGCTATGCATCTTATTTTTTATAAAATGCATATTTTATTTATTTTGCGTCTTATTTCTTTTTATTTGTAATAATAAATATTTTTGTAGATCAATATTTCTTTTAGTTCTACACCTATTCATATCTTCTATTTCATTTTCTAATTCAATTATTTTATTTTTTAGTTGTCTATTTTCATACACTTGATCATAATAAAGTTGCTCATAATCTTTATTTTTCATATTATTTTCCTTACCATGTTTTTGCTTTACTTAATAATTTTGCTATATTTACTCCGACTTTTGTGTGTTCTGCATTGCTGCTTATTAACTTTCTTTGGTTCATTATCAGTTCTTCAGCATCAGATACCATAATCAAATTACTTAAATCAAAGTTTCTATTATTACCATCTGCAAATATTACCTTATGTCCTTTTGGTATTTCGCCATATGCTTGTTCATATAAATATCTGTGTTTTCTAGTCCAGTTTTTATTTTTATGGCCATCTTGTGTTTTTATTAAAATGTATCCATCTTTATCTTCTCTTTCGCTTCCTATTGGTCTGCGATTTGGTGGAATGCTGCCTTTTTTAAATGTAGTCTTTCGGGAATTTGCTTGTCCCTTTTGAGACATATATTCACTCCATTTTTTACCTTTATTGAAGGAAATTTGTCCTTTAACAAACTGTCCTCCAACTATTCCACTTTTAATATTCAATTTTACTTTTCTATTTGAGATAGATGATTCTGATAATTCCAAATTGAATTTATTATTAAATCTTTCAGTAAGTTCTTTCAATGTTATTCCTTTTACATTATCTATTAAAAACTGATCCTCTATCTTTGAATATTTGTGTCGTATCATTTTCCATCTCCTAATTGTAATATGTCTGGCATTTTTTCTTTATTTCCATATTCATCATAATGTTTAACTGCTTTCAATGCTAATTCTCCATTATTTATTATTGTTTGTGCGATATTTGCCATTGCCTTTGCTCTTTCTCTTTCCTCTTGTAATTCTTCTCCTTTTAATTCGTCATCATTAAGTCTTTCTAATTCTTCAAATAGATGATTATTTAAATCTGATAATTTATTTTTTGTTCCCATTTTAGTTTTTCCTCCTTTTTAGTATTCTTCAATTTTTATATATATTCTAGGATTAACATCGTACTTTTTTTCAATTTCTAATTTTGTAACTTGAGTATCATCTTTGAAAGCAAATTTATTCATTCCATCAAGCACTATTTTTATAATGTTATCTGCATCAGGCTTTTTAGTTGGGCTTATATTATTTGCTAACATTTCCGTTTCTTTTTTCTTACTTGTACTTTTGGGAATTTCAAAATAAGCTATAATTGTAACTTTTACTCTATTTTCTATTGGCTTAAAATTAGGATATTCTCTTAAAAACCATTGTCTTAATGCGTATTCATATAATTTTGTTTTTGTTGGTGTATATGCTCGACCTGTTCTTGTATTCATTCTTGGTCTTGCTTTTCCAACTATACTTCCATACATTTCAAATTCATATATCATTTGTTTCACCTCTCTATTTTTCTGGCATTTCATATCTCAACATTTTCTTAAATTCCATTTCAACCATTGCTTCTTGATAGGTTGCATTTATTTTAGTTACTGAAATTAATCTTGTTATTTCCTGTACCACTTCTTTCGCTCTTTCAAAATTATCATAAGTTCCTATTACATCCCAATTGTCATCTCCATAGTTTATTTCAATGTCATATTCGTTTTCATCCGCTTCTATTTTTATAAAATTAATCCTTTTAAAATTAATTATTGCATCTCTAGTTTGACTTACAATTATCATCTTTATTTTCCTCTCTTTCATTATTTTCTTTCATTTTACTTATTTTTAAATCTTCTAAAATTCGTGTTTTATAAATTCTCGAGTTCCAGTTTTCTTTTAATTTTCTAATATTTTTTAATAAATTTATTAAATCCCCTGTAATTAGCTTGTTCGTATATTTATCAGAGAAACCTTTAATCGTAGCAATGAATTCTAACTTGTCCTTTATTTCCCTTCTTTCATTTCTTGTCTTTTTTAGCCTAGTAGCAACTTTGGCTAATTCAAAAGTATTTAATTTGCTCAATTCAATTTCATGTAGTAAATCATCCTGTTCTAATTCTTTTGTCCTTAGTTTATTTTTTAGATCCGAGTTTGTCCTTTCTATATTTGTGAAAAAGTAGTTCATTTTTTCGACAAACTCTTCTACTTCATCTATATCATCAAT
>CANREW010000021.1 GCA_947629765.1 uncultured Clostridia bacterium | reverse complement strand
CGTGTTTCAAATAATTGAGCATAGAAATTCTTATATTTGTTTTATGGAAATAGTTCACGTCCGAAGGATCGTGAAAGGGTGCTATAAAACAGATTTAGAATTTCTGCGAAATTATGCAGAACTAAGATTTTTGAAAATTTTTCAATTTTATTTGAAGTATTAATACTCTAATATTTCAACAAAAAATTATCTCTTTCAAAAGTATAGGTAGGAATTTTTTCTCTTTTATGTTTTGAAGCTTTATACATTTTTAAGATTTTTTCTTTTGCTAGGCTGTCAGTATTTCCAGTTTCAATCATTTCTGCAATTTGTGAATATTTTACTCCCATTTTTTCTTCATCAGTTTGTCCACCTAGACCGTCATTTGGAGCTTTATCAAGTATCTTTGATGGGACACCTAACATTCTTCCTATTTCTAGTACTTCTGAAACTGTAAAATTTTCAATAGGGTTAAAATCATAACTACTATCACCCCATTTTGTAGTATATCCGAACCATTGCCTCACAAAGATTTCCAGTACCAATAACTAAATATCCAAGTGTTTGAGCTATCCCATAAAGGGTAGTCATTCTTAATCTTGGTTTAATATTAATTGAAGATTCTCTTGTTATAGAGGAAACATCAATTTCTTGCAAGGTGCTGTTAAGCTCATTTTCTAGTTCTTTATAGGTATCTGTTAAATCTAACTTTATAAATCTAACACCAAAAGTATCTGCAACTAACTTTGCATCTTCAAAATCAGTATTTATTGAATTACAAGGCATAGATACAGCTAAGACTTTATCTTTCCCAAGAGCTTTTACAGCCATAGCTATAACACAGGCAGAATCTTTTCCACCACTATTTCCGAACAACAACACCTTTTGCATTTGATTTTTCTACATAATCTCTTATCCAATCTATTGCATTTTGAGCTTGTTTTTCTAATACACTTTTATCTAACATTAAAATCAGTCCTTTCTCGATATATATTAGCACAAAATAATGTATTTCGCAATATCATACTTTTTGAGTATTGAAAAACATGAAGGAAAATAAAAAATACAACAAAATTAAAATAACGTGAAACAAATTTCTATGTTTCACGTTATTCTGAGTTAACTGAAAAACAGTTTAACTTTTAAATGAATAAAAGACATATTGGAATGCATCAGGATAAGCTCAGTAGATAAATAGTATGAAGAAGATTAGCAAATTGCCAAATTGAAAATCCTTCATTCCATTTTGTAGTAAGTGATGGACCAACATCCTCTAGTGCCATACTCTGAATAATTCGCAACCTTAAAGGAGAATCAGGAATAATTCCATCAGGAATGATGATTTTATTCAGAGCTTTTGCCTCAATCTTACACCATTTGCTATGAACTTTTCCATAAATCTCAGGCAATTTTATCATTTCACACGCAACATCAAAGGCAATTTGATAGTTAATAAGTAAGAGATCCTGTGGTATATCTACTGTAAATTTAAAACTGACAACTTTGTGACAAAGTAAAGCTTTGCACAGACAAGAAGCCTGCATAAAAGTGTCTATGGGTCCCTTATCATATTCGCTATTTTGCACTTCAAGTTCCTTGATGTGAAGTTCATATTCAGAAATAATCTGATGCCAAGTTTTTTCAAAGTTGAGTCTTACATCGTAGGCGCTTTGAACTTCTGGGCTGAGTGATTGAACTGCTTTGAAAGATATTCCTTCTACAATCTTCCGAATGTCATCTTTTTTCATTTTGTTTTCCCTCCAATAATAATGTAAATTGATAATAGGATAAATAAATTTAGGGATTTACCCAAATTATTTGCTTAAAATTATATCATATATCTAATCAAAATACAAGTTATATTTTTCGCTTTACGCCAATTTTTGAACTTATATAACTATTTTTTATATATGATCCTTTTTGAGTATTGAAAAACATGTCACTTTATGATAAAATACGACACTAGAAGGGATAGTAATAAAATGGAAATATTAGATTTTGACAAAGAAAATGAATATATAGATAAAGTAAATACTATGAACAAAAATAAAGGCTTAAAATACCATATTTTTACAATGGGATGTATGCTAAATGAAAATGACTCAGAAAAGTTATGTGGTATGATTGAAAAAATGGGATATGAAAGAGTAGATGATCCAAAACAAGCCAATTTAATAGTATTTAATACTTGCTGTGTAAGAGAAAATGCAGAGGAAAAACTTTTTGGAAAATTAGGAGAACTAAAAAACTATAAAAGCGAAACTGGAGCAATAATTGCTATCGGTGGTTGTATGATGCAAGAAAAGCATATCTTAGACAAACTACACAAAAGCTATCCTTTTGCAGATATAATATTTGGAACACATACAATAAATAGATTCCCAAAAGATTTATACAATGCTCTTTTAAGTACAAAAAAGATTACTGATATTGAATATATAGATGGGGATATTTATGAAAAAATGCCAATAAAGAGAGAAGATAAGTTTAGAGCATCAGTCACTATAATGTATGGATGTAATAATTTTTGCACTTATTGTATAGTACCTTATGTAAGAGGTAGAGAAAGAAGCAGAAGACCAGAAGATATATTAAAAGAAGTACAAGACCTTGCAAATGAAGGATACAAAGAAATAACACTACTTGGGCAAAATGTAAATTCTTATGATGGAGGAAATGGATATAAATTTGCTAATTTACTAAATGATATAGATAAAATAGAAAAAATAGAAAGAATAAGGTTTATATCTCCACATCCAAAGGACTTTACAGATGATGTAATAGAAGCAATAAAGAATAGTCATAAGATATCTAAAATATTACATCTTCCAATTCAATCAGGAAGCACAGAAGTCTTAAACAAAATGAATAGAAAATATACTAAGGAACAATATCTAGAGTTAGTAGAAAAAATAAAAAAACAAATACCAAATGTGCTATTTTCAACAGATATTATCGTAGGATTTCCAGGTGAAACAGAGGAAGATTTTGAAGATACATTAGATGTTGTAAGAAAAGTTAAATTTGAACAAGTATTTATGTTTATATATTCAAGAAGAACCCGGAACACCAGCAGATAGAATGGAAAATCAAGTCCCAGAAGATATAAAACATGAAAGATTTGACAGACTAAAAGAGCTTGTAGAAAGTCAAATAGAAGAAAATAACAAAAAATATATAGGAAAAATAGAAAAAGTATTAGTAGAAGGTAATAGCAAAAATGATGAAACAATGCTTACAGGAAGAACAGATTCTAACAAAGTAGTTGTTTTTGAGGGAGATAAAAACTTAATTGGAACTATGCAAGATATAAAGATTATTTCAGAACATATGTGGTATTTAAAAGGAGAACTTTAAAGGAAAAGGGGACAAATGAAATGAAAGAAAATCAAGAATTTTCGCCTATGATGAGGCATTATTTGGACACAAAAGAACAATATAAAGACTGTATATTGTTCTATAGATTAGGCGATTTTTATGAAATGTTTTTTGACGATGCACAAACAGCATCAAGAGAACTTGAATTAACATTAACAGGTAAAGATTGCGGACAAGAAGAAAGAGCCCCAATGTGCCGGTATTCCTTACCATGCAGCAAATGTATATATAGCAAAGTTAATTGAAAAAGGGTACAAAGTTGCAATTTGTGAACAGTTAGAAGATCCAAAACAAGCCAAAGGTATAGTAAAAAGAGATGTAATAAGAGTTGTAACACCGGGAACTTTGGTAGAAGATAATTTACTAGACGATAAGAAAAATAACTATATAATGTCTATATATAAACAAGGCATATTCTTTGGAATTGCTGTTTGTGATATATCAACAGGTGATTTTTTAGCAACTGAGATAAAAGGGACAAATAACTTTGCAAAGCTTTTAGATGAGGTCGCAAGATATTATCCTGCTGAAATTGTTACAAATGAAATGATGTATATGTCTAAGGAAGAAATAGGAAAAATAAGAGAAAGAATAGGATGTTATATTTCAAATTTAGAGGATGATAAATTTAGCATAGATGTAGAAAAATTAGAAGAAAGATATAAGATAACTGACGATAAAGATAATAAAATAGACAATTTAAAAGAAAGAAATTTTGTAATTTCCGCTATAAATGGATTATTAGAGTACATAAAACAAACTCAAAAAATTGAGATGGAACACATAAATAATATAAAAATATATAATACAACAAAATATATGTCATTAGATATATCTGCAAGAAGAAATCTAGAATTATTAGAGAGAATGAGAGACAAAGGGAAAAGAGGAACTCTTCTATGGGTTTTAGATAAAACTTCAACATCAATGGGCGGAAGAATGATAAGAAGATGGATAAGTGATCCTTTAATAGATGTAAATGATATTAATGAAAGATTAGATGCAGTAAAAGAACTAAAAACTAATATGATGCTTAGAGGAGATATAATAAGTTCTTTGAAAAAGATATTTGATATAGAAAGAATATCTGGAAAAATTGCTTATGGAAATGCAAATGCAAGAGATATGCTTTCATTAAAATCATCTGTTCAAAAACTTCCAGAATTAAAGAATATCCTTAAAAATTCACAATCTAAGATGTTAAGTGATATATATGAAAATTTAGATGAGCTAAAAGATATATATGAATTAATTGAAAAGTCGATTGTAGAAGAACCTGGAATAACTATAACTGAAGGAAATATTATAAAAAAAGGATATAATGAAGAAGTAGATAAATTAAAAGAGGCATCTACAAATGGAAAGGTATGGCTTGTAGAGCTTGAGGCAAAAGAGAAGGAAGAAACTGGAATAAAGAATTTAAAAGTAGGCTTTAATAAGGTATTTGGATATTATATAGAAGTTACAAAATCTAATTTAAGTTTAGTACCAGATAGATTTATAAGAAAACAAACTTTGACAAATGGAGAAAGATACATAACAGAGGAACTTAAAAAATTAGAAGATACTATACTTGGATCAGAAGAAAAGCTAGTTGCATTAGAGTATAAGTTATTTTTAGAGATTAGAGAAAAAATCTCAAAAGAAATTCCGAGAATACAAAAAGCAGCAGAGATAGTTGCAACGCTTGATGTACTTTGCTCATTTGCAGAAGTTGCAGAGGATATGAATTATTCTATGCCTATAATTGATAACAGCGGTGAAATTAAGATAGAAGAAGGAAGACATCCAGTTATAGAAAAAATGATGAGTAGTCGGAAGTTTTGTTCCAAATGATACATATATGAATAAAGATACTGATAGATTAGGAATAATTACAGGACCTAATATGGCAGGAAAGTCTACATATATGAGACAAGTTGCATTAATTACTCTAATGGCCCAAATAGGTTCTTTTGTGCCGGCTAAATATGCAAAAATAGGAGTTGTAGATAAAATATTTACAAGGGTTGGAGCATCTGATGACTTAAGTATGGGACAAAGTACTTTTATGGTAGAAATGATGGAAGTTGCAAATATATTAAAAGAGGCAACATCAAATAGCCTAGTTATATTAGATGAAATAGGAAGAGGAACATCAACTTATGACGGACTTTCTATCGCTTGGGCTGTTGCAACATATATAGCTGATAAAGAAAAATGCGGAGCAAAAACACTTTTTGCAACACATTATCACGAACTTACCAAACTAGAGGAAAAGATAGAAGGTGTCAAGAATTATTCAATAGCAGTTAAAGAAAAAGGCGAAGATATTATCTTTTTAAGAAAAATAGTAAGTGGTGGAACAGATGAAAGCTATGGTATACATGTTGCAAAGCTTGCAGGTGTACCACAAGACGTACTAAAAAATGCAAAAGAAGTTTTGAAAGGACTTGAAAGAAAAAGCATATTGGGCGAAAAAAATATGGAAAAAGTGCAACAAAAAGAACAAGTAGGACAACTTAGTATGTATAATTACAAGCTTGCAGAAATAGCTCATGAGCTAGATAAAATAAATGTAAATGAACTTACACCGATTGATGCAATGAACATATTAGTTAAACTAAAAGATGCAGCTTCGTAACTTGCAAAGGATATTGACAATTTGGCAAATTTGGTTTACAATAAATTAGAGTAAATTGAATAGTCGCGTATACTTTTGTATATGAGGAAAGTCCGGGCTCCACAGAGCAAGGGTGCTGGATAACGTCCAGTGAGGGAAACCTTAAGGAAAGTGCAACAGAAAATAAACGCCAATTTTTAGTTGGTAAGTGTGAAAAGGCGAGGTAAGAGCTCACCGCCAGTATGGTGACATATTGGGTCAGTGTAAACCCCACCTGGAGCAACGCAAAATAAGAACGTAAGACTGCTCGTCGGTTTCTTAAAACAAGCGGCTAGAGATATATAGTAATATATATTCGAGATAAATGACTATTCACGACAGAACCCGGCTTATAGATTTACTTTTTTCTATAAATATAAAATTTTAGAGGTTAGAAAATTCTTTCTAACCTCTAATTGCTTTTTCTATATCATTTGGAATAGGAGATACAATAACCATTTCTTTTTTAGTAACTGGGTGAATAAATCTTATTTTATATGAGTGCAGAGCTTGTCTAGATATAATTTCAGAAGGAGTGCCATATAAAGTATCTCCTAAAATAGGATGTCCTAAAAATTTAGAGTGCACACGAATTTGATGTGTTCTTCCAGTTTCTAATTTAAAATGTACAAGACTTAGGTTGTTATTTTCTTTTATAACATCATAGTGGGTTATTGAAGGCTGACCATTTTTATCTATGCATCTTTCGATTATACTATTTTCTTTTCTTGCAATAGGAGCATCTATTGTTCCAGATTTTTTGTCAAGTAATCCAACTAATATTCCAATATACTCTTTTTGGAAAGTATCGTTTTTCATTTGAGAAATTAAAGCTTCTTGAATATACTCATTTTTAGCAAAAATAACTATACCAGAAGTGTCTTTATCTAATCTATTTACGATCCTTATTTTCCTTTTTAAATCAATGTTATCAAAATAGTATTTTACTCCATTAGAAAGAGTTGTTTCAAAATGCCTTAAAGATGGATGTACTGCTATGCCAGAAGGTTTATCTAGTATTAGCATATAATTATCTTCATACAATATATTAAGATCCATTTTTGTGCTTACTATATTTGAGTTATCTTCAATAAAGTTTAAGTCTACTCCGATAATGTCACCATCAGATAAAATGTTATCATATGAGATAGGCTTACCATTTAAATAGATATGATTTTCTCTTTTTAGCTTTAAAAATAGACGAGAAGAAATTCCAAATTCTTCTTTTAGAATTTGTTTGATATTATCATATTTAGTTGAAGTTATTTTATATTCTAAATCCATTTAACCTCTCACATATTCTTTAAAGATATTATGTAATAATTATACAATATTTTAGAAGAAAATTCTTTATTTTTAGTAAAATTTATGTTAAAATACAGATAAAATTAATGCGAGTATGCTGGAACTGGCAGACAGGCACGTTTGAGGGGCGTGTGTGGTAATCACGTATGGGTTCAAGTCCCATTACTCGCACCAGTCTAAATAAGCATTGTAAATATTGAAATATCAATATTTTACAAAGCTTATTTTTATAAAATTAATGCAATAGTAATGCAATAGCATTTTAATATTTTATTTGAATAATGTTTGACATTTTTTAATTATCTGTGTATAATAAATATAGGAAATGACAAATCCACAAACGTGGTTTTGCCGAATTAGATTTGAAAAACTCGCATCTGACTCGTCAAAGTTTTACAGATGTGAGCCTTTTTTATTTATGTAACTTGCTATTAACCCAGTTCTTATAAAGAACTGCTGCTAAGGCAACGTTTAATGTTAAAGATAGTATAAATGCTATTATAAAAAATAGTAATACTTTAACCATAAACATCACCACCTCTCCTACGAAGATTCGTAAAAATTGGTGGCAAAACCACATCTGCTTTTTATCATTTCCTATGTTATATAGTGTAACACATATTTTATAAAAAAGCAAACATTTTTTTGCGAATATTTTGCATTTAACAAAATAAGAAAATAAATGTATAATAAAGGTAGAAAATGAGAGCCACAGAAATGTGTGCTACCATATAAATTATGATAAAACACCACATAGCTAGGCAAAGCATAATGTGGTGATTTTTTGTAAGCATTTTATACTAAATATAAAATACTTGCTATTTTATGCAAACTGATATATAATACTAACAAATACATATTAGTGTAACCTTCAATTTTTCAGCATTAGTAAAACAAATTTTAAAAATAATTTTTTAGGAGGAAAGCTAAAAATGAGTTGGAAGTCAGTTATAGTTATATTTATCATTTTCCTTTTTACATCGGCAGTAGCTATAAACAATGATAATGTATATGCATTTCTGATAGGTGGAGTTACAAGCATAGCAGTTGCTTTTGCTGATGCGTATGGAAATAAGTAAAATCCAGAAACCAAAAGAAGACAACGAAAGAGATATTTATTAAGGAGGCATAACAAAATGAAAAGTTTTCTTTATGGGTTAGCACCTTTTTTTATCACATTAGCAATTTTTGCAATTATACCATTAGTATTCTATGCGCATATTGTTATTATTAGGTGCAAGGCGAAAAAATCAGAAAGAATGTATAAAGAGCAGGTTTCTAAGTTATCTCCTCTATTTGAGAAATGTACCACATCAGTACTTGAAATGGCAGGAGACAGATTATTAGGAACAGGATCTATCTTTACTTACAATAACATCACTTTTGAACAGGCACTTAGCAACCAAAAATTTGCTATAAATTCTGTAAGACAAATGTTTTGAACTATGATAATAACTTCCCAAAAAGTCTCTTCAAGGTATATTATCTTGGAGAGATTGCATTTTTATGTAAATAATGGTATAATTAAAATACAACTTTATAAAAAAACCAAATTAAGAAAGTAGAGGATAATAATATGAAACTCTTTATAAAACGGTTGTTAGGATTAATCATAATGCTGATTGCCGTTGGAGTAGGAATTTATTTTGGACTGTATCAGTGCCTTTTTAATTCCATTGTCCAGATTATCAATGCGGCAAAAGCAGGATTCGAGGCAGTTCCTATCGCGTGGGGAATAATCAAAATTTTCGGAGGAGTTCCTGTAATTTGGTATTTTGTTCTTATAGCATTAATTGCAGGACTGGGACTTATTATCGACGATTTCTATTGATTCACTAATCATTAATTTGGTGAGAAGAGACTCCTTTCAAGGGGTTTCTTCTTTTTGTAAAAATTAATATTAAATCTTGTAATTTATACAGTTTTAATATATAATAAATACATCAATTTATCATGGAGGGGAAAAATGTCTTTTATAGAAGAAATAAAGGAAAAAGCAAGAAAAGAGATTAAAACAATAATATTGCCAGAGACTAATGATATTAGAGTATTAGAAGCAGCTGATACAGTTTTAAAAGAAGGATTTGCAAATATTGTTTTAATTGGAAATGAAGAAGAAATTTTAAATCTTGCAAAGACAAAAGAATTAGATTTATCAAAAGCTAAAATAATAGATCCTAAAAAATCAGCAGAATATGACGAATATGTAAATGCTTTTTATGAACTAAGAAAAGAAAAAGGAATGACAATAGAAAAGGCAAAAGAGTTAATGTTAGATAATGTTTATTTCGGAGTGATGATGGTAAAATTAAATAGAGCTGACGGACTTGTTTCTGGGGCAGCACATTCAACATCTGATACATTAAGACCAGCTCTTCAAATTTTAAAAACAGCGCCTAACACAAAACTTGTATCTGCCTTTTTTATAATGAGTGTACCAAATTGCGAATATGGAGAAAATCGGAACTTTTGTATTTTCAGATTGTGCATTAAATCAAAATCCTAGTGCAGAAGAATTATCAGAAATTGCAATTGCATCTGGAAAAAGTTTTGAACAATTTATAGGCAAGAAACCAAATATTGCAATGCTTTCGTATTCTACTTATGGAAGTGCAAGTTCTGAATTAGTTGACAAGGTAAAAGATGCAACAAAACTTGTTAAAGAAAAAGCACCAAATCTATCTGTTGACGGAGAATTACAATTAGATGCTGCAATAATTCCGGAAGTTGCAAAAAGTAAAGCACCAGGTAGCAATGTAGCAGGAAAAGCAAATACATTAATATTCCCAGATTTAAATACAGGAAATATATCATATAAACTAGTTCAAAGATTAGCAAAAGCTGAAGCTTATGGACCACTATGTCAAGGCTTAGCAAAACCAGTAAATGATTTATCAAGAGGATGCTATGCATCAGATATCGTAGGGGTTATAGCTTTAACTTGCGTTCAAGCACAGTAATTAAAATTTAATATATAAAATTAAAGAAAGGAAGATTAAAAAATGAAAATTTTAGTTTTAAACTCAGGAAGCTCATCTTTAAAATATCAATTAATTGATATGACAAATGAAGAAGTTATTGCAAAAGGAAATTTTGAAAGAATAGGACAAGGAAATTCTTTCCTAACACATAAAGTTGGAGAAGAAAAACATCTTATAGAATGCCCAGTAGAAAACCACGAGGCAGCTATAAAAGTTGTTCTAGAACAATTTACTCATCCAGAATATGGAGTTATAAAAGACCTAAAAGAAATTGATGCAGTTGGACATAGATTAGTTCACGGAGGAGAAAAATTTGCAAGTTCTGTTGTAATAACAGATGACGTAATAGAAAAAGTTAAAGAGTGTATACCACTTGCACCACTACATAATCCAGCAGGAATTTTAGGAATAGAAGCATGCAAGAGATTAATGCCAGGAGTTCCAATGGTAGGTGTATTTGATACAGCATTCCATCAAACAATGCCAAAAGAAAATTACATTTATCCAATACCTTATGAATACTATGAAAAATATGGAATTCGTAGATATGGATTTCATGGAACATCACATAGATTTGTATCTGAAAGAGCAGCAGAGCTTTTAGGTGGACAAAGAGATGACTTAAAAATAGTTACGTGCCATCTAGGTCAAGGAGCAAGTTTAGCTGCAATAAAAGGCGGAAAATCATTAGATACAAGTATGGGACTAACACCACTTGCTGGTATTCCAATGGGAACAAGATGTGGAGATATAGATCCTGCAATAGTTAAATATTTAATGGAAAATGAAAAATTGAGCATTGGCGAAGTTGATACAATACTTAATAAAAAATCTGGTGCTTTTGGAATTTCAGGAGTAAGCCCTGATTTTAGAGATATTGAAATTGAAGCAGAGAAAGGAAATGAAAGAGCAAGCCTTGCGCTAAATAATTACAATTACTTAGTTGCTCAATATATAGCAAAATACGCAGTAACACTTCAAGGAATAGATGCAATAGTATTTACAGCAGGAATCGGAGAAAATGCAGGAACAACAAGAAAAGGTATTTGTGATAAATTAGCATTTATGGGAGTAAAAATTGATGATGAAAAGAATAAGACTAGAGGACAAGAGATTGAAATATCAACTCCTGATTCAAAGATAAGAGTATTTGTAATACCTACAAACGAAGAATTAGTAATTGCAAGAGATACAATGAATTTAGTAAAATAATTATGAAATTATCTTCTTGAGGTTAGCCCCAAGAAGATAATTTTTAAATAAAAGGAGGGGAAACAATGGCAAAAATTTTACCAGACATATCAAGAACTTTTAATGAATTTTTATTACTACCAAATTTAACTACAGAAAAATGTATACCAGAGAATGTATCATTAAAAACTCCATTAGTAAAATTTAAAAAAGGAGAAGAACCAAAATACTCTGCAAATATTCCAATGGTTTCAGCAATTATGCAATCTGTTTCTGGAGAGAAAATGGGAATTGCATTAGCACGTGAAGGTGGTCTTAGCTTTATCTATGGAGCACAGTCTATAAAAGATCAAGCAGAAATGGTTTATAGAGTTAAAAAGCACAAAGCAGGTTTCGTAATAAGTGATTCAAATGTAAAAAGTGGAACTACTTTAAAAGAAGTAATGGCACTATCTAAACAAACTGGACATTCAACAGTAATTGTAACAGATGATGGAACAGCAAATGGAAAATTTTTAGGAATTGTTACAGATAAAGATTATAGACCATCAAAAGATGATTTAAATGCACCAATAGATAACTATATGACAAAAGCAGAAGATACAATTTCTGCTAAAAAAGGTATAACATTATCAGAAGCAAATGATATTATATGGAACAATAAAATAAACTGTTTGCCTATACTTACAGAAGAAGGAAATTTAAAATATTTAGTATTTAGAAAAGATTATGAAGAAAGAAAAAATAATCCAAATTCTCTATTAGATGAAAACAAAAGATATATTGTTGGAGCAGGAATAAATACTAGAGATTATGAAGAAAGAATACCAGCTCTTGTAGATGCTGGGGTAGATATTCTATGTATGGATTCTTCTGATGGATATTCAGTATGGCAAAAAAATACAATAGAATTTGTTAGAAAAAAATATGGAGAAGATGTAAAAATCGGAGCAGGAAATGTTGTGGATAGAGAAGGATTTAGATACCTAGCCGATGCTGGTGCAGACTTTGTAAAAGTTGGTGTAGGTGGTGGATCTATATGCATAACTAGAGAAACAAAAGGAATAGGAAGAGGACAAGCCAGCAGCCTAATAGATGTAGTACAAGAGAGAAACAAGTATTTTGAAGAAACAGGAATATATATACCAATTTGCTCTGATGGAGGAATTGTGCATGACCATCATATTACTATTGCATTAGCATTAGGAGCAGATTTTGTAATGATGGGAAGATATTTTGCAAGATTTGATGAAAGCCCAACAAAAGTCTTAAAGATAGGAAATAACTATGTAAAGGAATATTGGGGAGAAGGTTCTAACCGTGCTAAGAATTGGCAAAGATATGATTTAGGAGGAGATAAAGAAAAGTTATCTTTTGAAGAAGGAGTAGATTCATATATTCCTTATGCAGGACCTCTAAAAGATACATTAGATGTGACTGTTTTAAAAATAAAATCAACGATGTGTAACTGCGGAGCAACAACTATTGGGGAGTTACATAAAAAAGCTAGATTAACATTAGTTTCAGATGTAAGTATTTCAGAAGGAAAAGCACATGATGTAATTTTAAAGGAAATTGACAATTCATATAAGAATTAATGATAATAACTTCTAATAATATTTATTTTTCAAGAGACTTGTCGTTTGCAGCCCACTAATAGTACATTTTACTAATGTGGGCTGCAAAATTTCGCCCTTCGCTTACGCTACGGCCCGTCGCAAAGACGCGTCTCTTTATAAATAAATATTATTAGATACCATATTAGCTTTACATAATTGACATACATGCAGAAATCTGATATAATCATTATGTTTACAAGCAAATTGACATTTATTTCCCTATATTTTCCTAAAAAATTTTAGAAAGGGTGAAAAAAGTGGAACAAGTCAACAAAAAGAGAACCGTAAAAGATTTCTCCCGGAAAGAAATTCACGGCATAGCTATGTCATATTCTGACGGATTGTACACCTACCACGACTTTTGCGCCCAATATAATGCATCACAGAACACATTCTACTCTATTTTATCTAGGGCAGTTGTGGAATGGATTGTTCCTGATGATGCGGCAAATCGGATTAGGCATGTTAGTGCTGCTAACTCTGTTTTGAAAGTTGAAGTGCTTTCAAAAAACGGAGAGAAAGCATCAAATGCTGGACAGAGAGGACTTCGGGCTTGGGAGAAACGCTTCATAAAAAGGGAGCATTTTCAGTTTTCTAAGGCAGAAGCAAAGAAAATTGCAGAGGACTATGCCAAAAGCCCACTTCCTAAGTATGACTTTGCAAGGGAAAACTACATGCCTGTACGTTTGCTCTCCCAAACACTGAAAAGAGCAATCATATTCAATTGGGTTCTAGACGGTTTAGTGGATGACCTTGAAAATAAAGCTCTGCTTTATAACAACAAAGAAGAAGTCACTCAGTTTTTTGCCACCATGAGGAAGGTAAAAAAGGAAAATAAACGTCAAAAAAGGAAGTGAATTTCACTTCCTTTTTATATATTATTCCCATTCTATTGTAGCAGGTGGCTTAGACGTTATATCATATACGATTCTATTTATATTTTTTATTTCATTTACAATTCTTGTAGAAACTTTTTCTAAAACATCATAAGGAATCTTTGCAAAGTTAGCAGTCATAAAATCAGATGTTTCAACAGCTCTTACAGCTAAAGTATAATCATAAGTTCTATCGTCTCCCATAACACCAACTGATCTTAAATTTGTTAGAACAGCAAAATATTGGTTTAAACTTCTATCTAATCCTGCTTTTGCAATTTCATCTCTAAATATGTAGTCAGCTTCTTTTAAAATCTCTAGTTTTTCTTCAGTTATATCTCCAATTATTCTTATAGCAAGTCCTGGACCTGGGAAAGGTTGCCTATATACTAAACTTTCAGGAATTCCAAGCTCTAAACCTGTTTTTCTAACTTCATCTTTAAAAAGATTTCTTAAAGGCTCAACAATTTCTTTAAAATCTACATAATCAGGAAGTCCTCCTACATTGTGATGGCTTTTTATAGTTTGCCCTTTTCCAACACCACTTTCGATTACATCAGGATAAATAGTTCCTTGTACTAGGAAATCAACTTTACCAATTTTTTTAGCTTCTTCTTCAAAAGTTCTTATAAATTCTTCTCCAATTATTTTTCTTTTTCTCTCAGGATCAGTAACTCCTGCAAGTTTAGATAAAAATTTATCTTTTGCATTTACTCTTATAAGATTTATATCAAATTGTTCCTTGAATACTTTTTCAACTTCATCACCTTCATTTTTTCTAAGCAATCCATGATCAACAAATATACAAGTTAAATTTTTACCGTATGGCTTTGTTTAATAAAACGGCAGCAACAGAAGAATCAACTCCTCCTGATAAAGCACAAAGAGCTTTTTTATCTCCAATTTTTTCTTTTAAACTTTGGACAGTTTCTTCTACAAAAGAGCTCATATTCCAGTATCCTTTGCAATTACATATATTATATAAAAAGTTATGAATTATTTTAATTCCATTTTTTGTATGATTAACTTCTGGATGAAATTGGATACCATAAATTTTTTTATCTTCATTGGACATTGCAGCTATAGGGCAATCGTCTGTATAACCAATTTTTTTAAACCCTTGTGGCAATCTTGACACATAATCATTATGAGTCATTAGACAGTCATTTGTATTTTCAAATCCATCAAAAAGAGGAGAAGAGTTATCTAAATTTACAGATTTTATACAATATTCTCTTCTGTTAGCTTTTTCAACGTTTCCGCCTAACATGTAGCTTATAAGTTGCATACCATAGCAAATACCTAAAATAGGTATTCCTAAATCGAATAGTTCTTTATTTACTGTTGGAGCATCTTTTTCATAAACACTTGCAGGTCCTCCTGTAAAAATAATTCCTTTTGGTGCAATTTCTTTTATCTTATCTATACTTATGTCGAATGGAACTATCTCAGAATATACATTGCATTCCCTAACACGTCTTGCAATTAATTGATTGAATTGTCCATAAAAATCTAAAATAAGTATTTTTTCATTATCTTCCATTATTAAACCTCCATATGCATTTATTTTATATCAATAATGATTAATTGTAAAGATTATTTTTAATTGCTTAATAGTACATAATTTTTATTCTTTATAGTTACAAATTTTACATAATTTCATAAAATATATGGAGGAATAGTTAGGGGAGGTAATTTCTTGGATATTAAAGGGAAAAAGATAACTTTTGGATTAACAAGTTCTTTTTATACATTTGCAAACACAATAATTGAAATTAGAAAAATCATATTAGGAGGAGGAGAAGTTGTTCCAGTTATGTCTGAGCGGTGCATATACAACAGATACTAAATATGGAAAAGCCTCAGACTTTATTGCAAGGATAGAAGAAATTACAAAAAGAAGAGTTATTTATAAAATGTCAGAAGCGGAAGAAATAGATTCTGATATTGTTGTTATAGCACCCTGTTCACGGAAATAGTATAGCAAAACTTGCATCTTCTATTTATGATACATCAGTTCTTATAGCAGTTAAATCACATTTAAGAGATAACAAACCTGTACTTTTAGGAATTAGTGCAAAAGATGGACTTAGTTCAAATGCAGAAAATATTGGAAAGTTGTTAAATACGAAAAATATATTTTTTGTCCCATTCATTCAAGATAATCCTATAACTAAACCAAATTCTTTGTCATTTTCTCCAAGATATATTATAAAATCAATAGAAAAATCTCTCGAACACGAGCAAATTCAACCTCTTTTATTATAAGGAATATAAATGCAAACAATTTTTTGCAAAATTTTTCAAAAAAGTATTGACAACAAATTTTTGTTCGTGTATAATAAGGACAAATAAACAAATGAACGTTTGCATAAAAAAGGAGAGATAATTATGATAGTAAAAAACAGAAAAAAATTTATAAGAGCAATACTTTTAATAATAGGAGTTATAGTATTTATTAATTTATTAATAGCAGATAAATCTTATTCACATCAAGAAATAAAATATAAAACACTTTCAGTTCTTTCTGGTGATACATTATGGGATATAGCAGAAGAAGAACAAGAAACTAATGTATATTATGAAGGAAAAGATATAAGAGATATTGTCCAAAATATAAAAAGTACAAATAATTTAGAGAGTTCTAGTTTAAAAGCTGGACAAACTTTGGAAATACCTACATATTAAAATTAATTCCATAAAATAATCAAAACTTTACTTATTATGTAAAATATGTTATAATAATATATATTAGAGCAAGTCAGCTCTACAAACGTCAACAAATATATGACAGGAGGAATAAAAAAATGTATCCTTTGTTGCTTGACGTTGTAACGATAGGTCAGGATGGATCCATGGAGGATGTGGAGACTCTTCCGGCGGTAATCCGGGGGAACTACATCTATGTACACCTCAGCGAAGGAATCTTCTTTATCAAGAAGGTCCTGACAGGGCGGGACCACCACAGTGGTCCTATCACTCTTAACGGAGTGGAATTGAAGACAAGGATCACCAGTATGGCTCCGGGATTCAATGCATTCCATCCGGTTTCTGAGGAACAGAAAGATATGGAAGCAGTCAACCAGACCTTCAAAGAAGCTTTCGGATGAAAGCAAATCCCTCTCTGCACTTTTTGCAGAGAGGGATTTATTATGCAAAGATTAAATTTTATTCTTAATTTTCACCTGATAGAGGATTTCTTGATACAGCATCTTGCACTTGTTTATTAGAAACATGTGTATAGATTTCAGTTGTAGAGATACTTTCATGTCCTAAAAGCTCTTGCAAAGCTCTTATATCTACATCTCCATATTGATACATTAATGTTGCAGCAGTGTGTCTTAATTTATGAACTGAATACTTATTTATATCAAGACCAGCTCTTTTTAGTTCTTTTTCTACTATATATTGAACAGTTCTACGACTTATTCTTTCTAGTCTTTCACTTAAAAATAGGGCATCTCTATCTTCATATTTTATTCTATCATGTGGTCTAACTTCTAGATATTCATTGATAGCTTTCATACAAGCTTTATTTAAATAAATTGTACGCTCTTTATTTCCTTTTCCAATAACTGTCATTTTGCATTCGTCAAATTGTATATCTTTTATATTAATTCCAACAAGTTCAGATAAACGCATACCACAATTTAAAAATAAAGTTATAATCGCAAAGTCTCTTTTGCTATTTCTATTGCTTTCATCAGCAGTTACTTGTAGTAATTTTTGACTATCTTCTAAGGTCAAATATTTAGGTTGCCTTTTATCTAGTTTAGGAGTTTCCAAATTTTGAGCAGGATTAATTTCTAATACCTTTTCTTTTTGACACATATAGTTAAAAAATATTCTAATTGTTGATACCTTTCTTGCAATTGTAGCAGGTTTACTATTAAATGTACTTTTTAAGTAATATAAATATGAATGAATATCTTCTAGTGTAATCTTTTTCAAAAAGTTTACATCTAATGAATGAATGTCAATATCTTTTATATTTTCACTTGAAGATACACCTAAATGATTAGACATAAATTTGAAAAAGTTAGATAAATCATAATTATATTCTTTTACACTATTTTGTGATTTATTTAATATTACAGTAGAATATTGAAGAAAAGAATTTAAAAAATCAGGATTTTCTTTAGCATTTAGCATATTTGCCTCCTAAATATTACATATATTTTGTAATATAATTATATCAAAAAAATATATAATAATAAAGTGAATTAGATTTTTTTTATCAAAATATTGAAAAATTAATGAAATATTTTTCTTGCATATTTTTATTAGATATGTTAATATATATATATAGTATTTTTGATAGGGGTATAGTGTCAATGGTTAGCACGATGGTCTCCAAAACCACAAGTCTGGGTTCGAGTCCTAGTACCCCTGCCATAAGATTAAAGGCTAATGCTAAATTTTTTTTTAATATCTTGTAAAGTCCTATTTTTTAAAGAAAAATCAATATTGACAACAGTTCCAATATCTTTTAAAACAGTATCATAGAAATTAAATCTGTAAATATTTTCTTCCAGATTTTGGCAATTACATTTCTTTAAACTTTCAAGAAT
>CANREW010000020.1 GCA_947629765.1 uncultured Clostridia bacterium | reverse complement strand
GATAGACATATATACTCACTAATAATAGGATGGCTAGAAAAGAATATTGAAGGAACGGAAAATCCAAGAATACATGGAAAAGCTTTAACTGCAAATAGATCAGGTGAGTGGAGATATCGTATAGGAGATTATAGATTAATATGTGAAATTAAAGATGAAGAAATTGTGGTTTTAGTTTTAGAAATAGGACATAGAAGAGAAATATATAATAGCTAAAAAATGTCCATAACTACAATACACACATGCTGCTATATGGGCAATAATTGCATTTGCTATGCTAAATCAAAAGGATAAAGCACAAAGATTTTTAGATATGATAAATCCTATAAAACATTCAGAAACAGAAGAATTAGTTGATGTATACAAGGTTGAACCTTATGTCATACCAGCAGATATTTATGGAAGCAAAAATATGTTAGGAAGAGGAGGCTGGACGTGGTATACAGGTTCTAGTAGTTGGTTTTACAAAGCAGGAATAGAATATATTTTAGGACTCAAAATAAATAAAGGAATAATGACTATAAACCCTTGCATTCCAAATGAATGGAATGAATATAAAATAAGATATGAATATAAAACAAGTATATATAATATAACTGTAAAAAACAGTTATAAAACAGATGGAATAAAAGAATTTTTGGTTGATGGGCAAAGAATAGAAGAAAAACAAATAAAGTTAATTGATAATGGTAGAATATATGAGGTAGAGGTAATTTTTTAAATCTCTACCTCATAATATTATATAAAAGACATTTTGCAGATTCTTTTTCAAACTTAATTTGTGTCTTGGAAAGGAATGATTAATAGAAGTGAAAAGAATTATAGAAAAAATATCAGGGCTTATAGTTGTTTTGACAATAATCTCAATCTGGGGCATTTATAGTTATGATAGAGATAGTATAACTGCAAGTACGACAAGTCTTAGCAATCAAAAAATAGAATGGGGCTTAAAAAGAGCTAAAAACAATGAACAACCAGATTTAGGGAAAGTAAATAAATCATTGATGGATAAATATAATGGTATAGCTATGGGAAATAATCAAGATAAATATGTGTATTTGACATTTGATATGGGGTATGAAGCAGGATATACAGAAAGTATATTAGATACTTTAAAAGCAAATGATGTAAAAGGTTTGTTTTTTATAACTGCCCATTATTTAAACACTAGCAGTGATATAGTAAAAAGGATGATAGATGAAGGTCATACTGTTCGGAAACCATACGGTAAATCATTATAGTTTGCCATTAATTTCTGAAGAAAAACTAAAAGATGAAGTTATGACACTTCATACAACATTATATGAAATGCTTGGATATGAAATGAAATATATAAGACCACCAAAGGGAGAATATAGCGAAAAGACTCTTAGCTTAACAAATAGTTATGGATATACAACGGTAATGTGGAGCTTTGCTTATGATGATTGGGACGAAAATAAGCAAGGAAGGACAGAATATGCAAAGGAAAAGATACTTTCAAATATTCATCCGGGTTGTGTAATGCTTTTACATGCAACTTCAAAAGATAATGCGGAAGTTTTAGATTCTGTTATAAAAGATATAAAACAAATGGGGTATGAGTTTAAAAGTATTGATGAATTTAAAAGATAACAACAAATTTCCAAAAAACACTTGTAATTTGCAAAAAAATGTGTTATCATATTAAATAGTCAGTCTAAAAAACAAAATTGGAGGTGCAATATAAAATGGCAAAATGTGCAATTTGTGAAAAATCTATAAGCCACGGAAATAAACTAAGTATAGCTCGTTCTCATATAAGTAAGAGAAGTCAAAGAACTTGGAAACCAAATCTACAAACAGTTAAAGTAATGGTAGATGGTAATCCAAAAAAAATTAAAGTATGTACAAAATGTTTACGTTCTGGAAAAGTTAAAAGAGTTTAAGATAAATATAAAAAGAGTAGAGAAACTACTCTTTTTTGTTACACTATACACAATATATGTATTAGTCTTTGATACCAAATATAAATTTTACAAAGCCACGTAAAAATTTGGGTACCTTTTTTACAACTATTGTCATTTTACGGCTCACTCTCCTTTAACAAGATAACCAAATCAGACCAACGATTATAATAATAACACCAATAATAAATAGCCAACCACATAGAGGAAGTAATAATACAAAAAGCATTCCAAGACCAAAGCCTACCATACATACAGCTAATGTTTTTTTGAGAAGCCTAAACATAATATCTTACCTCCTATATAGTTATTATATTATTGAAAGTAAAAAAAAGTGAGAATAAAATTTAAAAAATAATCATAGAAAGGAATACTTAAAAAATGAATAAAAAGTCAAAGGAATTAGTTAGAGTATTAAGAGAGACATATCCAGATGCTAAATGTAGCTTAGATTTTACTACCCCGTTTGAAATGCTTGTTGCTGTTATGCTTTCAGCACAATGCACAGATGAAAGAGTAAATAAAACAACTCCTAGTATATTTGCTAAATATTCTGCACCAGAAGATTTTGCAAATATTGAATTAGAAGAATTAGAAGAGTTAATTCATCCTTGTGGCTTTTATAAAAATAAGGCTAAAAATATAAAAAAATGTGCACAAGAGATTGTAGAAAAATATAATGGAGAAGTTCCAAAAACTATGGAAGAATTAATGAGCCTTCCAGGAGTTGGAAGGAAAAGTGCAAATGTTGTAATGTTAGAAGCTTTTGGAGATGCACAAGGTATTGCAGTAGATACGCATTGCAAAAGAATCGCAAACAAACTTCGGATTAAGCAAAGAAAAAGATCCAGAAAAAATAGAACAAGATCTTTTAAAATATTTTGATAAAGAAGATTATAAAGATATAAATCATTTGTTTATATGGCATGGTAGGAATATTTGTATTGCAAGAAACCCCAAATGTAGTGAGTGCCCTATAAATAAAATGTGCAAAGAATATAAATCCAGTATTAATTAAATATCTGTTAATAAGGTAATAATATTATTACCTTATTAAACTATAAAGAGCATTAAAATATAGCTTTAGGGAACAATAAAAACTAAAAGGAGGTTTTTATGTTCAAACCTAATGCTATTTATTATGAAAAAAATATTGAAAATTATATTCTTGGGCAAGAATTGATGAAAAAATATGAAGATGTTCCAAAAATTGAAATAGATAATCATAACAATATAGAGGAAATGAGAAAAAAAGAAAATAAAGAATTTGCTATTATGAAAAAAAATTTAATAATAGGAGTTAGAAAAACTCATAAATTCGTTGAGAATCATAAAGTTTCAGATTATCTTGTACCATATACATCATCAGGCTGCACAGCATCTTGTATGTATTGCTACTTAGTGTGCAATTATAATAAATGTGCATACTTGAGGCTATTTGTTAATAGAGAAGAGATGCTAGATAAAATAATTAAAACAGCAGAAAAGTCTGATAAAGACTTAACATTTGAAATAGGAAGTAATAGCGATTTAGTGTTAGAAAATACTATAACAAATAATCTTGTATGGACTATAAATAATTTTAAAGATACAAATAAAGGAAAACTAACCTTTCCAACAAAATTTGATATGGTAGATGATTTACTTCCACTAGAACATAAAGGAAAAATAATTGTAAGGATGAGTGTAAATCCGGAAGAAATCATAGATAAAGTAGAGTTTGGTACATCAAGATTAGACGGAAGAATCAATGCAATAAATAAGTTAAAAGATGCAGGGTATGAGATAGGAATACTAATCGCACCAGTTATATTTTTAGAGAACTGGAAAGAGCTTTATTTAGAATTAATAAAAAAACTAGAAGCAGAATTATCTAATGAAGTAAAAAAAGATGTATTTTTTGAAGTTATATTTATGACTTATAGTTATATTCATACAAAAATTAACGAAGAAGCATTTCCAAACGCAATAAATTTATATAATAAAGATATTATGACAGGGAGAGGAAAAGGAAAATATTGGTATAAAGAAGAAATAAGAAAGCAAGGAAAGGAGTTTTTCAGAGAAAATCTTAAAAAATATTTTAAAGATAATAAAATAATTTATATAGTTTAAAAAAATAAAAAAATAATTGTCTAAGATACTTGTTTTAATTTTGATAATGTGATATATATTATATAGAATAATGGTCTAATGAAAGGCGGAGTTTAATATGTATGATGATGATAAAAAAACAATACTAGTCGTAGATGATGAACAGTCGATAATAGACATATTAGTGTACAATCTAAAAAAGGAAGGATATAACACAATAGAGGCAACAGATGGTGTTTCAGCAGTAGAAATAGCATTAGCACAAAAGCCAGATTTGATATTATTAGATATTATGCTTCCTAAAATGGATGGATTAACAGTTTGCAAAAAAGTAAAAAATGCATTAAATGTCCCAATACTTATTTTATCCGCAAAAGATGAGGAATTAGACAAAATTGTTGGATTAGAATTAGGAGCAGATGACTATATAACAAAACCATTTAGTGTAAGAGAGCTAATGGCAAGAGTAAAAGCTAATCTTAGAAAAGCAGAAGGAAATATTGCAGTTCCAGAAGCAAAAGATTTAAAAGAAGAACACAAAATACAAGTTGGAGATTTACTATTAGATACAGATAAATTTGAAGTAAAAGTTAGAGGAGAGAAAATAGATTTAACAGTAAGAGAATTTGAAGTCTTAAAATATCTTGCAACACAACCAGGTCAAATAGTATCAAGAGAATTGCTACTTGAAAAAGTTTGGGGATATGAATATTTTGGAGATATAAGAACAGTTGATGTTACAGTAAGAAGAATAAGAGAAAAAATAGAGGAAGATACAACAAATCCACAAATACTTGTAACAAAAAGAGGAGTAGGATACTATATTGCAAGACCAGAAGAATCTTAAAAAATAAAAATATATATTTAAGGGGTGCTGGGGAAAGCACCCTAATTTATTAAAGGAGAGTATATAAAAATGTTAAAAAGTATTCAAATAAAAATAGTTCTAATATTTTTAATACTTGGAATAATTATGATTGGTGCTATGGGATATATAAATTTTGCAAATCTTGAGCAAATGTCAAATGAAATAGCTAGAAATAATGGAGAATATGAGATAATAATTCAAAAGTACCAAGAAGAAATAAAGATAATAACGATTTTCACAATTGCTATGTTCACATTTATATCTGTGCTAGTTGGAATATTTGTAACACAAAAAATAATAGCCCCTATAACTAGATTGATAAATAACGCAAAGAAAATAGCATCAGGGGAAGATATTGAAATAAGAGAATTAGAAGAGGGAAAAAACAAAACAGAAGTAGATGAGCTTGTAAATGCATTTTATATGATGACCAATGAACTAAAAGAAAACTTAAATGAAGTATCAAGACAAAAAAATCAAATAGAAACAATACTTCTTCATATGACAGATGGAATTATAGCATTTAATATGGATGGAAAGATAATACTTATAAATCCAGCAGCAACTAGAATTTTAAGACTAATTCCAGAAGATGAAAACTTTGAAAAAATATTTACTAAATTAAATGTACCAGTAAATCTAGAAAAAATAATATATCTAGAAAATTGGACATCAACAGATGAAAGAATAACTATTGGAGATAATAGTGTACATTTATATTTTGCACCTTTAAAAAATGATGACGATACACCAGCAGGAGTAATTGTTGTAATACAGGATATTACAGAGCACGTAAAACTAGACAATATGAGAAAAGAATTTGTAGCAGATGTATCACACGAATTAAAGACACCAATAACATCAATAATGGGATATACAGACACTCTTCTTGAAGATGATTATGATAAAGATACACAAAACAAGTTCTTATCAGTAATTTCATCTGAGGCAAGAAGAATGGCAAAGCTTGTTACAGATCTTTTGGCACTTTCAAGATATGATAATAATGAAGTAAAACCAGAAAAAACCAAGTTTGATTTAGGAGTTCTTGTAAAACAATGCCAAGATAAAGTGCAACTAGAGATAGATAAAAAACATCATACAGTTGAATGCTTTGTAACTGCAAATGTTCCAGAAGTTTATGCAGATAAGGATGAGATCGAAAGAGTTATTTTAAATATACTTACTAATAGTATTAAATATACTCAAGAAGGCGGAAATATAAAAATATATGTAGGCTTTGTATATAATGATGCATATATAAAAATAATAGATAATGGTATAGGAATACCAGAAAAAGATTTATCACGTATTTTTGAAAGATTTTACAGGGTTGATAAAGCAAGAACAAGAGAAATGGGCGGAACAGGACTTCGGGCTTTCTATTGCAAAGGAAATACTTGATAGAAATAATGGAAGTATAGATATAAAAAGCAAAACAGGAGAAGGAACAGAAGTAGTAATAAAAATACCTACGAAATAATATTGAAAAGCTTGATTTTATGAGCATTCTCGTATATAATAATAAATGCTAACATAAGTAAAAGAATTTTGAGAGGAATGATTGATAGAAAATGGATATGGATAAAAAAGATAAAATAAGGGAAGTAGTAGAGTGGATATTGTGCATAATAATAGCTGTTGCATTAGCACTTGCTGTTAGACATTATGTATTTACACCAACAGTTGTAAATCAATTTTCTATGCGTACAACATTAGAGCAAAATGATAGACTAATATTAGATAGATGGAGTATTACAACCAAAAAAGATATAAAAAGAGGAGAAATAATAACATTTGAAGCTCCATCAGTAACAAATGAAGATGCTATATTAGAAAGTTATAACCAAGAAAAGCCAGTTGCAATTTATTCAAAAGAGCCAACAAATATCATTTCAAAATTTACTTATTACGTATTAGAATGGGGTAAGACTAGCTATATAAAAAGAGTTATAGGAGTAGCAGGAGATCACGTATTAATAGAAGACGGTAAGGTTTATTTAAATGGTGAAGAACTACAAGAAGATTATTTAAGAGAAGGCATTACAACTGAAAGAAGCGGAGTATTTTATGATGTAACTGTTCCAGAAGGATATATATTTGCAATGGGAGATAATAGACCAGAAAGTATGGATTGCAGAGTATTTGGATGTATACCAATAGATAAAGTTGAAAGCAAGGTACTATTTAGATTTTGGCCATTTAGCAAATTTGGTAAAGTTTAGAGCCATTTATAAGGAGTAATGATAAAAATTGAAAATAAATCAAATAGATGAACTACTAAAAAACTCTATAAAATCAAATAAAATAGTAAATGGATATATGTTTTCAGGAAATGGACAAACACCAAACTATGAATATGCTAAAAAATATGCAAAAATGATTTTATGCTTAGAAGGAAATACAGGTAATGATAATTGCAAATCTTGTTTAATGTTTGAAGATAAAAATCATCCAGACTTTTATGAGCTAAATAAAGGGCCTTATGAGAGCATAAAAATTGACGATATAAGATTAATGCAAACAAAAATATTTGAAAAACCTATAATTTCAAATAAAAAAGTTTATATAATCAATAATGCTGAAAAGATGACAACAGAAGCACAAAATTGCTTATTAAAAACAATAGAAGAACCACCTGAGTTTGTGACTATAATTCTTGTGGTAAACAATGAAAATAGTATATTAGTCACAATAAAATCAAGATGTACAAAAGTAGTATTTACAGAAGAAAGCGTAAAAGAACTTGATAGTGATGCAAAAAATAGATTTTTAGAATTAGAAAAAATTTTTGGTAATGTAGATAAATATTTAAGTGTAGACTTATTAAACAAGTTAGATATACTTTATAAAGACAAAGATAACATTATACAAAATTTAGAATTTATAAATCTAATTTTTATGAAAAAAGCTAAACAAGAGCCAAAGTATCTAAAATACATAGACTATGTTGAAGATACAAAAGCAAAGCTAAATACAAATACTAATTTTGATATGTGTATAGACAATTTAATTTTACGAATATGGGAGGAAAGATAGATTGAAAACTATAGTTGGAATCAGAATAAAAAAACCAGGTAAAATATATTATTTTGATCCAGGAGAAGAAAAATTAAACTATGGAGATTACGTTATTGTAGAAACATCCCTTGGAGAGGAATACGCAGAAGTAGTAATACCGAATAAAGAAGTATCAGAGGATAAGATTGTAGCTCCTCTAAAACCTATAACGAGAAAAGCAACAGAAAAAGATAAAAAGCATTATGAAGAAAATAAGGAAAAAGAAAAGGAAGCTTTTGATATTGCTTTAAAAAATATAAAAAAACATAACTTGGATATGAATTTAATAGATGTGGAATATAAATTTGATAATAGTAAAATATTATTCTATTTTACAGCAGATGGAAGAATAGATTTTAGGGAACTAGTTAAAGATTTAGCTGCAATATTTAGAACAAGAATAGAGTTAAGACAAATAGGAATTAGAGATGAGATAAAAAGAATGGGTGGAAATGGAATATGTGGAAGAGAACTATGTTGCTGTTCTTATTTATCTAATTTTGAAACAGTTTCAATAAAAATGGCAAAAGAACAAAACTTATCACTTACACCATCAAAAATAAGTGGAGCTTGTGGAAGACTTATGTGCTGCTTAAAATATGAGCAAGATGTATATGAAGAAAAACTTGCAAAACTTCCTAAAGTTGGTGCAATAGTTAAAACAGAAGATGGAGAAGGTATTGTAGAAGGAGTAGAAACATTAAAAGAAGTTCTTAAAGTTAAGATTGAAAATAAAGATGATATTATGATAAAAAAATATCCTGCAAAAGATGTAGTAGTTATAAAAGATGTAGAGGAAGAACAAGAAGAAAATATTGACGAAAATGATTTAAAAGAATTAGAAAAGATGGAAGAATTAGACAAAGAAGATATGCAAGATTAGAAGTAAAATAGATTGAAAGGAGGTGCTTATGAAATGGCTTACAAAATAACAGATAAATGTATAAGTTGTGGTGCTTGTGCAGCAAACTGCCCAGTAGAATGCATTTCACAAGGAGAAGAAAGATATGAAATAAATCCAGATTTATGTGTGGGATGCGGAACTTGTGCAAATGTTTGCCCAGTAGATGCTCCAGAAAAAGAATAATGTACATAAAAAAATATTGTATCTAAAAAAGCAATAGTATTTATTTTAAGAATAAATATTATTGCTTTTTAGATTATTACAAAAGTATTAAATTTGTATTACATTTTAATAAATACTATTGACTTATTCAAATAATTTTATAAAATATATAATGAGATAAAGAGGAGATAATAATTTGAGGATAATAAGTGGAAACGCAAGAGGAACAAAACTAGAAACATTAGAAGGACTAGATACAAGACCAACACTAGATAGAGTAAAAGAAGCATTATTTAGCATAATTCAAAATTACATATATGAGGCTAATATTTTAGATTTATTTTCTGGAAGTGGAGCCTTGGCATTGGAATCTTTAAGTAGAGGTGCATCTTTTGCAGTTTGCTGTGATAGTTCAAGAAAAGCAATAGAAATTATAAAACAGAATGCAGAAAAAACACATTTAGAAGATAAAGTAAAAATAGTTAATAAAGATTATAAACAATGCTTAAACGAATTAGAAAATATAAAATTTGATATAATTTTTTTAGATCCACCATATAAAGAAGATTATTCGGTTTCAGCTATAAAAATCATAATGGAAAAGAATTTATTAGCTGAGGATGGAATCATTGTTTTTGAAACAGATAGGGAAGAAAATGAGTTTAAGGAAATAGAAAATTATGCAATAATTAAAGATTTAAGAAGATATGGCAGAGTAAAATTATTATTCTTAAATCGAAAGGAGTAGAAGTACGTATGGAGATATTTACATTATTAGAAACAATAGAAGAACTTCTAGAAAATAGCAAAAAAATCCCTTTTACTAATAAAGGAATTATTAATAAAGACGAAATATTAGATATAATAAAAGAAATAAGAATAAAACTTCCAGAAGAATTAAAACAAGCAAAATGGGTTAAAGAAGAAAGAACTAGAATACTAATTGAGGCACAAAAAGAGGCTGATGATATAGTAAAAGAAGCTGAAAACAGAATAATTTCTATGATTGATGAACACGAAATAACTAGAAAAGCTTATGCACAAAAGGCCGAGATAATTGAAACAGCAAACGAAATGGCAAGAGAAATTTCTAATGGAACTAAAGAACACGCAGATGCTTTACTTGAAAAAATAGAAGGTACATTAGAAGAAACTTTAAAAACAATACAAAACAACAGAAAAGAACTAAAATAATAAAAAACAAAGCAATAATATTATCTATTTAAAATATTATTGCTTTGTTTTTTATTTATCTTCTTTATTCACGATTATATTTGCAATGTGATAAATTAATTCTTTATCTTCAGGAGAACAATCTTTTAAAATTGAACTTAATTCGTCATTAAGATAAGATTTTGAATCATCAGATGCACCATTTAAAATCAATGCCTCAGAAATACCTAAGATATTACTAAGCTCATTTAAACGTTTTAGATTTATATGTGTTGTGCCAGTCTCTATTCTACTTAAATATGCGACAGAAACACCCATTATTTCAGAAAGCTTTTCTTGTGTATAACCTTTTTCAAGTCTAGCTTTTCTTAATCTTTGACCAATAAGTTTATAATCTAGTGCCATAATATCCCCCTTTCAAATAGCCTTTAATTATTTTTAACATATTAGTTAGTATGAACTTTATTGTAAAATTATATTAGCATTTTGAAAAGAAAAAATTAAGACACTAAAAGGTAAAACTTTACTTATAAATTTAATAGAAATAGATATTGTTTTCATACTTTAAAAAATGTTCACATAATGAATTAAATTTTGAAAATTCTTTTGACTTTTTCCAAATTTTGTAGTATAATTAATATGTCTGAGGAAATCGGGACAAATTTTGAGAGGAAGTGTGAATATGTTCAATGTAGGCGATTACATAGTTTATCCAATGCACGGCGCAGGAACAATTGACGCCATTGAGGAAAAAGATATTTTAGGACAAAAACAAGCATATTATATAATAAAAATGCCTGGCGAAGTTAAAGTAATGATACCAACAGCACAAGCAGATAAAGTTGGAATAAGAAACGTAATAGATAAAGAACAAGCAAAAAAAGTATTTGACGTATTAGGCGAAGAAGATGCTCAAATAGAGATGAATTGGAATAAAAGATACAGAGAGAACATGGAAAAAATGAAAACTGGAGACATATATGAAGTCGCAGATGTTGTTAGAAATTTAAGCTTTAAGCAAAAAGAAAAAGGACTTTCTACTGGAGAAAAGAAAATGCTTACTAATGCTAAACAAATTTTAGTCAGCGAACTTGCATTAGCTGAGGAGTCTTCAGAGGAAACAGTAGAAAATTTGATAGAAGATAGAATCTCTAAATCATTCAAAGAATTTAGAGTTAATAATATTGGAGAAAACATAGGAGTAAATAAATTTATACCATTTGACAGTAGTAGTGATGATGATAGTTCAACAATAGTTGGATAGATTTAAAATAATACAAGCGTCTATATTAGACGCTTATTTCATTTGAGGAGGAAAAAATATGTCTATATTAGTAACAGGCGGAACAGGATACATAGGAAGCCATACAGTTGTAGAATTAATAAATAATAAATATAAAGATATAATCATAATGGATAATTTATGCAATAGCTCAGAAGGTGTAATTGATAAAATAGAAAAAATTACAGGAGTTAGATGTAAATTCTATAATGCAGATATAAGAGATGAGAAGGCATTAGATAAAATATTTAGTGAAAATAAAATTGAAGCAGTTATACATTTTGCAGGATTAAAAGCTGTTGGTGAATCAGTTAAAAAGCCACTAGAATATTATGATAATAATGTAGGTGGAACGATAAAATTGTTACAAGCTATGAAAAAACATGAATGTAAAAAAATAGTATTTAGCTCATCAGCAACAGTATATGGTGATCCAGGTACTCCAAAATATGTAGAAGAAATGGGAAGAGGAATTGCATCAAGTCCTTATGGTGAAACAAAAGCAGTAATTGAAGGAATTTTAGAAAGTCTATATAAAGCAGAGCCAGACTGGATAATATCTATACTTAGATACTTTAATCCAATAGGAGCACATAAAAGTGGATTATTAGGAGAAGATCCTAAGGGTATACCAAATAACCTTATGCCATATATTCAAAAAGTTGCAATAGGAGAATTGAAAGAAGTAAGTGTATATGGAGATGATTATGATACAAAGGACGGAACTGGAGAAAGAGACTATATACATGTTGTAGATTTAGCAAATGGACATGTTAAAGCACTAGAAAAATTAAATAAACCAGGTATATATATCCATAATTTAGGAACTGGAAATAGTTATAGTGTGTTAGAGATAATAAAAGCATTTGAAAGAGTAAATAATGTAAAAGTAAATTATAAAATCGCACCAAGACGTCCAGGAGATTTAAGTAAATTCTATGCAGATCCTACTAAGGCAAAAAAAGAGTTGGGTTGGGAAGCAACTAATCGGCATAGACGATATGGTGAGAGATAGTTGGAACTTTATTAAAAATAATTCATAAGATTAAAATAAGACAATAAAAATACAGGGAGATAGTAATTATGAGAAAATATTTTGGAACTGATGGAATTAGAAGGATTGCAAACACAGATCTTACTCCAGAGTTAGTGTATAAAGTTGCAAAAGGAGGAGCTTATGTTTTAAGCAAACATACAGATAAAGCTCCACTTATTCTAATTGGAAAAGATACAAGATTATCAGGAAGTTTAATTGAAAGTGCAATGACAGCAGGATTTTTAAGCTATGGTGCAAATGTAATACATTTAGGAGTCTTACCAACACCAACAGTTGCATATCTTACAAGAAAATTAAATGCAGATGCTAGTGTAGTAATTTCAGCTTCGCACAATTCCTATGAATATAACGGAATCAAATTTTTTAGCAATAAGGGAATGAAACTTGACGATAGTATAGAAGAAGAAATCGAAGACGCTATGGACTCTACTGAAATTAACAGTTTAAGAGCTGTTGGAGATAAAATTGGTACAGATAAGTATTTAGAAGATTTAAAAGAAGAATACATAGACTTTTTACTAGAAAATTTTGGATCACAGATAAAAGAAAATATAAGAGACAATTTTGAAGTAGGTATTGATGTAGCAAATGGTGCAACATACCAAGTCGCTGATGAGATATTTACTAAATTAGGAATAAAGCATAGAATAATTAACAATGAACCTGATGGAATAAATATAAATAAAGACTGTGGCTCAACACATCTCGAAAAAATATCTGAATTTGTTAAGAAAAATAAATTAAGCCTTGGTATTGCTTATGACGGAGATGGAGATAGATGTCTTATAGTTGACGAAAATGGAAAAACTTTAGACGGGGATATTATACTTGCTATTTTTTCAAAATATCTAAAGAATAAAGGAAAATTGAAAAAAGATACATTAGTTGCAACTGTTATGAGTAACATTGGGTTAAAAAAATATGCTACTCAAAATGAAATTAATTTGGTGCAGACAAAAGTTGGAGATAGATATGTTTTAGAAGAAATGCTAAAAAATGGATATAACCTTGGAGGAGAACAGTCAGGACATATAATTTTACTAGACTATAACCCAACAGGAGATGGAATACAAACCTCATTAATGCTAATTAATATATTACTAGAAAGTAAATGTGCTTTATCAGAATTATATAAAAATATAAAAATATATCCACAAGTTTTAGTCAATGCAAAAGTAAATAATAATAAAAAGGAACTATATAAGGATGATAAAGACATAAAATTAGCAATAGAAAAATTAGAAAAGGAATTTGAAAACAATGGAAGAGTGCTAATTAGACCTTCTGGAACAGAGAGCTTGATTAGAGTTATGATAGAGGGAGAAGATCAAGATTACATATCTAAAAAAGCAGAAGAATTAGCAAAATTAATAGAGAATAAGCTTAAATAAAAAATATATTTATTTTTCAAGATACGCGTCTCAGCGACCAACCGAAGCCTATGTAAATAGGCGTAGGGCGACTTTTGTAGCCTACTTTTAATTTTCAATTCGTAGGCTACAAACGACAAGTATCTTGTAAAATAAATATATTTTTTTATTTATTATGCTGTTAGTCTATTGTATAAAGTCCGCCAAATCTCGTCGGAGCTTTTATATTTATAAAAAATTGAACCCACACGGGAGACTCCTGCGAAGCTTTTTGGGGGTCTTCAATTTTTTTCTAAATATAAAACTCCTGCGTTTGGCTACTTTAGATTAATAATAAGCTGTGGGTTGTAAAATTTTATATTTTCACATTAATCGACATAATATAGGAAGGATTTAAAGCTATCATGTCGAATAATATAATATGTTAAAAGGAAGGTAAAAAGATGGCACGATATGAAAATAGCTTGATAGACGAGATTAAAGACAATATCAACATTGTAGATGTAATCTCACAATATGTTGTATTAAAGAGAAAAGGAAGAAACTATTTTGGATTATGTCCATTTCATAACGAAAAATCACCATCTTTTTCAGTGTCTGAAAATAAACAGATATTTCACTGCTTTGGATGTGGCGCAGGTGGAGATGTTTTAGGATTTATACAAAAAATAGAGAATGTTAGTTTTAATGAAGCTTTAGAGATTCTTGCAGAAAGAGCAAATATTGTTCTTCCTAAAATAGAAACAAGCAAGGAAGAGCAAGAAAAACTTATTTTGCAAGAGAAAGTTTTTGAAATAAACAAAATAGCAGCTGAATATTTTCATCAAAACCTATATAAACCACTAGCAAAGCAAGCTCAAGAGTATGTAAAAAAGAGAAAACTAGACAATGCAACTCTAAAAAAATTTCAAATAGGATATTCTGGCAATTATGATGATTTATATAAAGAATTAAAAAGCAAAGGCTTTAGTGACGGAGAAATATTTGAATCAAAATTAGTGCTAACATCAAAATCAGGTAGACCAAATGATGCTTTTAAAAATAGACTTATGTTTCCGATAAAAGATGTAAAAGACAGAGTAATAGCATTTGGGGGAAGAGCACTTGACGATTCTAAACCTAAGTATATAAATTCACCTGATACAGTATGCTACAATAAAGGAAGAAATCTATATGCATTAAATATAGCTAAAAAAACAGACAAAGATTTTATCATAATGGTAGAAGGCTATATGGATGCTGTGTCACTCCATCAAAGAGGAGTAGATAATGCTGTTGCGTCACTTGGAACAGCACTTACAGAAAGACAAGCTAGGCTTTTAAAAAGATATAAATCTAAAATAATAATAGGATATGACTCAGATAGTGCAGGCCAAAGTGCAACAATGAGAGGACTTGAAATTTTACAAAATATGGGGTTTGACATTAGAATTCTGCAATTAGAGGGAGCAAAAGACCCTGATGAATTTATAATAAAGTACGGAAGCGGAAAATTCAATTTATTTTTACAAAATGCAATATCATTAGTTGAATTTAAGATAAAAAATCTAAAACAAAACTTAGATTTAGATCAGACAAATGATAAGATTAAATTTTTAAATGAAGTTAGCGAGATTTTGTCAAAGACAAAAAATGATATTGAAAAAGAAGTATATATTGATAAAATTTGCAAAAACTATAATATTTCAAAAGAGGCAATATATGCTCAGCTTAATAAACTTGCTTATGCAAATTCAACATCAGCAAAGGTACTTGAAAGAAATCAAGCTGTAAAAAGGAATTCAATAAAAGTTAAAGAAGAAACACAAAATTCTAATACTGCAAGAGAAAATTTACTAATATTATTACTTATAAATGAAGGGCAAAAAGTATATGAAAAAATAAAAAATGAAATTGCACCTTCTGATTTTAAAGACGAAAAAAATAAAAAAATCGCTAAGGTTTTGTATGAAGAGCTAGAAAAAGGGGATATTAGTAATATAATAGGATTATTTAGTGACGATGAAGAACTTATAAGTCATATTACATATATTTTGTCAAAAGAGCTAGATATAAATGATGTTGACAAAGCAGTTAACGATTTAATGAATAAGTTTTTGATAGATAAACTCTTAGAAGAAAAAAATCTAATACTTAAAAAATTAGTCTCTGAGAATTTAGATAAGGAACAAACTGAAAAAATTGAAAACAGACTTAAAGAAATAAGTATCAAGATTGCAAGTATAAAGTAAGGAGGGTATAAATACAATATGGCTAAAAGTAAAAAAGAAACTGAAAATGAAGCTAAGAACGAAACTAAAATTGAAGTTAAACCTAAAAAAGAAATCAAAGCCGAAAAAGAAGTTGAAATAGAAAAAGAAAAAGAAGAAACAAAAGAATTAACAGATAAAGAAAAAGTAGATAAAATACTATCAAAAGCAAAAGCAAAAGGTAGTATTACTTATGGTGAACTTGCATCAGAGCTAGAAGATGTAAACCCAGAAGAAATAGACAAAGTATTTGATGCATTTGAAGAAATCGGCGGAGATCTTTTAAAAGAGGACGATTTTGAAGATATTGAACCAGACATAAGCGAATTAGAATCAATAGAAGAAGTAGATATAGAAAATAGCCTTACAGACTTAGATGGAATCAATATAGATGACCCAGTAAGAATGTATTTAAGAGAAATAGGTAGAATACCACTTCTTACATATGATGAGGAGCTAGAATTAGCAGAAAAAATTATGAAAGGTGATGAAGAAGCAAAACAAAAACTTGCCGAATCAAACCTAAGATTAGTTGTAAGTATAGCTAAAAAGTATTTAGGAAGAGGTATGTTATTCTTAGACCTTATACAAGAAGGAAATATGGGTCTTATTAAAGCAGTAGAAAAATTCGATTACTCAAAAGGATATAAATTTAGTACTTATGCGACTTGGTGGATTAGACAAGCTATAACTAGAGCAATAGCTGATCAAGCAAGAACAATAAGAATACCAGTTCACATGGTAGAAACTATAAACAAATTAATACGTACATCAAGGCATCTTTTACAAAAGTTAGGACGTGAGCCTACCCCAGAAGAATTAGCAGAAGAATTAGAGATGCCTATTGATAGAGTAATGGAAATTCAAAAAATTGCACAAGACCCTGTATCATTAGAGACACCAATAGGAGAAGAGGATGATAGCCACTTAGGAGACTTTATTCCTGATGATGATTCACCAGCTCCACAAGATTCAGCAGCATATACTTTATTAAAAGAACAACTAGAAGAAGTTATGAATACTCTAACTCCAAGAGAAGCAAAGGTATTAAAGTTAAGATTTGGACTTGAAGACCGGAAAGGCAAGAACACTAGAAGAAGTCGGAAGAGAATTTGAGGTAACTAGGGAGAGAATAAGACAAATAGAAGCAAAAGCTCTTAGAAAACTTAGACATCCTAGTAGAAGTAAGAAACTTAGAGATTATATGAACTAAAAGTATAATAAAAAAACTATAGAGAGGAAAATAAATATATGTCAGAAGATAAAAGTAGAGAAAAAATAAGTTTGACAAGTTATGATCCTGTGGAAACACCAGAAGAAGTTATAAATTCAGATAAAGATACAAAAAGAAGAGAGGCATTTAAGGAAACATATAAAAGAATAGCTACAATTATACCAGAATATTTTATGTCACAAAGAAGAAAAAGAAAAAACGGAGCTAATTCGGGTGGAACATCATTCTCACAGAATATTGTTGTTACACCTGAAAAAGTGTCAGTTGAAAGAAAAGAAGAAAAACATACAGAAAAAGAAAATGAAAAAGAGAAAGAGATTGGAGATTAGTATATAAGCATATAAAAAATAAAAACACTACAATTATTTGTAGTGCTTTTATTTTGGTAGCGAAGGGGAGATTCGAACTCTCGACCTGCCGGGTATGAACCGGATGCTCTAGCCAACTGAGCTACTTCGCCATGAGTATTACTATAATATTATAAACGCATCTTTTAGATTTGTCAAGAATTTTTTAAGATTTCCAAAAGAAAAGGCGCCAATAAAGGGCGCCAAATCTATAACTATTTGCTCATTTTTGATTGGTTTGTGCAAATTTGCAGGAGTATAAATGAAATTCCAACCAAAATGCTGTTTGTAGGAGACTTGAAACCTCCAATCTCAAAAACAAAAACAGAAGCACAATAACCAACCGCTACCATAATGCTCCCCAAAACTGCAAACATCATAAAGTCCTCCATATTATAGTTATAGGGTACGTTTTATATAAATATATTATACCATAATTTTACATAAAAATCAAATTTATGCATACTAGAGTATGAGTTTTTTTCGTTGGGGATTTCCTAAGATTTCAATATTTTTTGCACTTGTATATTAATTTGATTTAACTTTCTTCGATTTTAACTATATTTAGTTTAATATTTTTTTGCATAAATTGCAACTCAAATAAGTCAAAATTTATACTTTTTGACCTTAGTTTATTAGCATTAATTCACTGCATTTTTTATCTCTTAATAAATCTATTATATATTGTTTTGTGCTCCCTGTAAAATTACTTGCTACTTCATATTTTCCTGCATATATTATTTTTCCTTGTTTTATTTTCTTTACTTTGATTGGATCTGCTATTCTTTGGGCTATTTCTTCTTTTATTCTTTCTTCTGCTCTATGACTTAATATATCTTCTAATGTTTCATTCATTCTACTCATTATTACTTCTAGTACTGCTTCTGCTCCTACTGGACACCAACTTGTTCTATTTTTCTTCATTCTATCTCTACATACACAGTACATATGGCTTTCCTCTGACCCTAGTGATGGCATTTCTTGCTCTATTTCTTTTAATTGCTCCTCTTTATATCCTAATCTGTATTGGTATCTTTTTATTCCTTCTTTATTATTTCTTAAATATTCTTCTAATTCTTCAACTTTCTTAATTTCTTCGTCTTTTTTATCTGCTTCTAGTTCTACTTTGTAATTATATATTAAACTAAATATATCTTCTGGTTTTTCTGTATATACTATCTGTTGCATTTGTTTTTGATATTCTTCATTACTTACTGCCATATATATTTTCTTTTGTATATGTGCCATATCTAATTGAAATATTTCTTTCGCTCCTTCTACAATGTTTCCTGTCCAGTCTGCTCCATCTCCATTTATGATTATATTTTTTATTTTATATTCTTTATATTTTGTTCCTATTGTTGCATCTTCTATTCTCTTAAG
>CANREW010000019.1 GCA_947629765.1 uncultured Clostridia bacterium | reverse complement strand
AATCCTCCACCTGTTACTTTACAAATTACATCATATTTATTTAAAGTATCTGTTGCAACTAGTGGTTGTCTAACTATTGCTTTTAAAGTTTCTAGGTTTAAATACTCATCTATATCTTTTGAGTTAATAGTTATTTTTCCTGTACCTGGTACTATTCTAACTCTTGCTATAGAGCTTTTTCTTCTTCCTGTACCATAAAACATTATTTTCTCTGATTTTGCTTTAGGCATTTACTTTTCCTCCTTTAAAATTCCCATACTTCTGGTTTTTGAGCTATATTTTCGTGTTCACTACCTGCATATACTCTTAATTTTTTAAGGCTTTGTCTTCCTAAACTATTATGAGGAAGCATTCCTTTTACTGCAAGCATCATTGCTTTTTCTGGATTCTTTTCAAGCATATCTTTTGCAGATACCTCTTTCATTCCTCCAATATATCCTGAATGATGTCTATATACTTTTTGATTTATTTTATTACCTGTTAAAATAGCTTTGCTACAATTAATTATTATTACGTGATCTCCTACATCTAAATTTGGTGTAAAAGTTGGTTTATGTTTTCCTCTAAGTAATCTTGCAGCTTCTGTTGCGACTCTTCCTAGTGGCTTTCCGTCAGCATCGATTATATACCATTTTCTAACAATTTCATCTTTTTTTACACTATAAGTTGTATTATTCATGGCTAATTCATTTCCTCCATTCTGATTTTATTTAAATCAAATATACTTGTATAATATATGTTTACCGGGATTTAACATATATTAAATGTATATTTTATCATAATACTACAATATTTTAATACAATTATCTTAGAATGTCAATAGTTTTATAGAATTTTATGTTAAAATTTTAGTAAAAAATTTCTTAGGTTTATTGTGTCTGGATGTATTGGTCCTGAATTCTTAATAGACTTCTCGATTGTAAAATCTAATACAAAAAGTATAGCCTTGTCTATATCTTCTTTTACTAAGCCTCTTAAATAATCTACTGAATCATAGTTTCTATTTTCTTCTATTTTGTCTGCTAAATAAATTATTTTTGCGAATTTATCCATCTCTACATTTCCAGTTGTATGATATTTTATTGCATTTTGTACTTGGGTATCGGCATCATACTTCTCCTTTGCCATGACAGATCCGAAGTTTTGCATGAAGAAGACTTGGTTTCATTTTTTCTACCTCATCTACTACTACATTATATTTTTTTATATATTCTTCCATTTGGTCTTTTGTAAGCTCTTTTGCCATATCATGTACTAGACCTGCAAAAGCTGCTTTTTCTTCATCTTCTCCATAAATTCTAGCAAGCTCTCTTGCTTTTTTCATAGTTCCAATAGAGTGCATATATCTTTTTTCACTCAATGTATTTTTTAAATATTCTTCTATTTCTTCTAGGTTCATTTAATATAACTCCTTATACATTTTATAATTTTTTAACATTTTTCTTACATAATTGTTTGTTTCTTTGTATGGTATATTTTCTATGTCTGATCCATCTATTCTTATTATGCCATCTTCTATCCACTTTTCTACTCTTCCAATTCCTGCATTATATGCTGCCATTGCTAGATAATAGCTATTATTATAGTATCTTACAAGTTTTGAGAAATACTTTGTTCCGAGCATTATATTTGTCTCTGGATCTTTTAAATCTATACTTTCAATTTCCATCCCTTCAGATTCTTCTTTTGCTGTTTGTTCCATAACTTGCATAAGTCCAATTGCTCCACTATTAGATACAATATCAGGTTTGAAATTACTTTCTGTCTTTATTAAGGCAAAAACCCAATCACTTTCAACATTATATTCCTCAGAATATTTATATACATATTCTGCATATTTATCTGGATAAAACTTTTTTAGTATCACTGTATATAAGTCAAATGCTCTAAATATAACTATCAAAAGTATTATTAAACTCAAAATTATTATTAATGTTTTTTTAATAGGTTTTAACATTTTCCTCCCTTGTTTTATTTACAAGAATACCAATCATACCCTTCCGATACTTCTGCAATTAGTGGTACAGAAAGTTCAACTACATTTTCCATTGAATCTTTTAACATTTTTATAACTTGATCTTTTTCTTCTTTTGGTACTTCTAAAAGTAATTCATCGTGTACTTGTAATAAAATTCTTGTTTTTAGATTATATTCTTCTATTTTCTTATTTACTTCTATCATTGCTTTTTTCATTATATCTGCTGCCGTTCCTTGAATCGGCATATTTAATGCTGCTCTACTTCCAAACTGTCTTATCATATAGTTTTGTGATTTTAACTCTGGAATATTTCTTCTTCTATCAAAAATTGTTGTAACATATCCCTTTTCTTTTGCAATTTTGTCTATTTCTTCCATATAATTTTTTATGCCTTTATATTTGCTTAAGTACTCTTCTATATATTCCTTAGCTTCTTTTCTAGGTACATGTAATTGCTCTGCAAGTCCAAAATCGCTTATTCCATATACTATTCCAAAGTTTACTGCTTTTGCTCTGGTTCTTTCTTCTTTTGTAACTTCTTCTAATGGTTTATTAAACACCTTTGATGCAACTTCTTTATGAATATCTACTCCATTTTTAAATGCTTTTATCATATTGCTATCTTTTGAAATATGAGCAAATACTCTAAGTTCTACTTGTGAATAGTCTGCATCTATAAATATATTATTATTTTCTGGTTTAAATACTTTTCTTAAATTTTTTCCAAGCTCGAATCTTGTTGGAATATTTTGCAAGTTCGGCTCAGCACTACTTATTCTTCCAGTTGCTGTAACTGTTTGGTGGAAATATGAATGTATTCTATTCGTCTTTTTGTTTATATATGGTAGCATTCCTTCGACATATGTTGAGTTTAGTTTTACAAGCTGTCTATATTCAAGTATCTCTTCTATAATTGGATGCTCTCCTATCAACTTTTCTAAGACTTCCATATCTGTTGAATAACCACTTTTTTTCTTCTTTTGCACTGGAAGGTGTAAATCTTCAAATAAAATTTTTCCAAGTTGTTTTGTAGAATTTATATTAAATTCTTGACCAGAAAGTTTATATATTTTATCTGTTTTTTCTTCTATTTCAGATTTAATCTTTCTTCCAAATTCTATTAATTCTTCTTTATCTATATATATTCCATCATATTGCATTTTTGCAAGAACTCTTGCTGTTGGCATTTCTATATTTTTAAATAGGTCTAGTTCTCCTTGTTCTTCTATAAATTTCATCATTATTGGATATAGCTTATTTATGCAATATGCGAATATATTGCCTTTATTCTTATCCGCTTCATCTTCATTATTATCTGTATCAAAAAGTGTTAATTGTTCTTGCTTAATATCCTGATTTAAATACCTTGAAACTTCTAAGTTTAAATATCTTAGACTCAATGTTTCTATATCATATTTATTTTTTATAGAATCTATAATGTACCCTGCAATTTCTGCATCAAATTCAAATCCATCTAGATCTATATCATTTTCTCTTAAAAGTATATAATCTTGTTTTAATTTATATCCTATTTTTTTAATATTTTTATTTTCAAAAATCTCCTTGAAGTATTTTTTTATCGTGTCTATGCCCTTTATATAATAGACATTATTTTCTATTATCACACTTAAACTATTAATTTTCTTTTTTAATATTGTTTCTTCTGAATTTGTATCATGCGCATTTAGATAATAAATTATCTGTTTGTTTTTGTTTATTTCTTTTATTAACTTTTCTAATTCTTCTTCATTTAAATTTTCTTTTAAATTTATTTCTTCTAATGGGTTTATTTCTTTGCTTTCATTTCTTAAAGAAAATTTATCTATATATTTATTAAATCTTAGACGTGTAAATACATCTAAAACCTTTTCTTTGTCCCACTCTTGTACTTTCAAATCTTCTATATCTACATCTATTGGGCTTTTTGTGTTGATTGTGCCCAAAGTTCTTGAAAGAATTGCAAGTTCTTTATCTTTTATAAGTTTTTCTCTTAATTTTCCTTTTATTTCTTCTGCTTTTCCGCTTTCTATTTCTTCATATAATTTATCTATTGTTTTATATTTTTTTATAATATTTAAAGCTGTTTTTTCTCCAACACCATCTACTCCCGGAATATTATCTGACTTGTCTCCCATTAGTCCTTTTACTTCTATTAGAGCCTTTGGTTCTAAGCCATAAACTTCCTTTATCTTATCTTTATCGTAATCGTCTTCTTCTGTTTTTCCTGATTTTGTTCTTGGTATTCTTATTGTTATTTTGTCTGTTGCAAGTTGGAATGTATCTCTATCTCCTGAAAGTATTGTTACATCTATTTCCTTTCTTCCAGCCTTTTTAGATAAAGTTCCTAAAATATCGTCTGCCTCATATCCTTCTTTTTCTATTATTTTGATATTCATAGCTGTTAAAACTTCTTTGATTAATGGCATTTGTTCTGCCAGCTCGTCTGGCATACCTTTTCTAGTTCCCTTATATTCTTTATACATTTGATGTCTAAAAGTTGGAGCTCTCATATCAAATGCAACAGCTATATAATCAGGGTTCAAACTATCTAGGATTTTAAACATAATTGCTAAAAAGCCATATACAGCATTTGTATATGTTCCGGTCTTCTGTCCTTAGCATATTACTTCCCATTATCCCGTAAAATGCTCTATTTAGTATGCTATTTCCATCAATCAATACTAGTCTTGACATATTTTAGTTTCTTCCTTTCGATTTTATTTTTTATCAAAATATGAACTTATAGTCTCTAAATTTTCAAATTCTTTTTGTCTCATTATATCATAAGCAACTATTGCAACTGAGTTTGACAAGTTCAATGAACGCAAAGTCTCTCTCATTGGGATTCTTACTGTTTTATCTATATACTTCTTTAAAGTATCTTCTGGCAAACCCTTTGTTTCTTTTCCAAATAGCATAAATACTTCGTCCATTTCTTTATAATTTGGTTCTGAATATATATGTTTTCCTTTTGTTGTTACAAAAAACATATTATTTTCTTCTGGTTTATATTTATCTAAAAATTCTTTAAAACTTATATGTTCCTCTATTTCTAGCTTGTCCCAATAATCAAGTCCTGCTCTTTTTACTGCTTTTTCTGATATACTAAATCCAAGTGGATATACTAAGTGTAATTTAGCACCTATTGCTGCACAAGTTCTTGCAATGTTTCCTGTATTTTGTGGTATTTCAGGCTCTACTAATACTATATTTAATTTCATTTTTTAAATATCCCTTCTAATGTAAAACATCATTAAGATTTATTTTTCTCAATTATATCTCTTGCAGCAACAAGTCCTGTTGCTGCTGCTGTAACTATATTTCCAGCTTTTCCTGCTCCATCTCCTATGAAGTATATATTTTTGTCTTTTAGTTTAAATTTATCATCAGTTTCTATTTCATTACTAAAGAACTTTATTTCTGGTCCATATAGCAATGTTTCGTCATTATTTACCCCTGGTATTATTTTATCAAGTTTTTGTAATCCCTCTAAAATATTTGTAATTATTCTGTGTGGTAAAATTAATGCTAGATCTCCTGCGACACAGTCTTTTAGAGTAGGCTCTATAAATCCTTTGTTTATACGATGCCACTCACTTCTTCTTCCGCTTCTTAAATCTTTCAATGTTTGGATTATAGGTTTTCCGTCACCTAATACATTTGCGATTCTTGCTATACTTTCTCCATATTGTCTTGTATTTGTTGTTGGCTGAGTTAGTGTAACTTTACTGATAAATGCAAAATTGCTATTGTCTGATTTTATTTCTTTTAAAGAATGTCCGTTTACGCATATATATCCATAGTAGTTTTCTTTTGTAACAAATCCTCCTGGGTTTGTACAAAATGTTCTTATTTCATCTGCGTATGTATCTGTTTTTATAAATATTGTTGGATCATAGATTACATCACAAATATCCTTTAAAATTTCTTTTCTTACTTCTACACGTACACCTATCTCTATACTTTGAGACATATATGGTACTTTATATTTATCTGCAAATTCTTGTGTCCATTTTGCTCCTTCTCTTCCTGGTGCAACTATTACATTTTTAGCCATTACACTTTCTTTTTCTTTATGATGAGTATATATAACTTCACATTCTTCATTATTATAAATTACATCTTCTACATTTGTGTTGTCATATAAGTCGACGCCTTCTCCTTCAAGGTAATCTGAGATTCCTTGAATGTACTGAGGTAAATGATCACTTCCTAAATGTTTTTGCTTTATTAATAATAATCTAGAGCCCTGAATTGCGATTGTTTTTTCTATTTTCTTTGCCTCTTCCATATTAGATGGAAATACTTCGCTGTCCATATGGAATTTATTAAATATTTCCTCTGTTTCATCTATTAACTTATATGCCTCTGATTGTGACATATATTTAAATAAATCTGATTTTCCAAGTTTCGGTATGAAATTAAGTTTTCCATCTGAAAAAGTTCCTGCTCCTCCATATCCACTTAAAATATTGCAAGGTTTACAGTTCACGCAGTTCTTTTTATCTTTATTCATTGGACAATATCTGTCTTTTACGTTCTTTCCCTTTTCTAATATTGCAACTTTTAAATTTTTATCTTTGTTTTTAAGTTCATAAGCTGCAAATAATCCTGCTGGTCCTGCTCCTACTATTACTACATCATATTTTTTCATACTTAATCATTCCTTTCTTGTGCATCAAAAACAAAGTTTATTATACCATAATAATCTGAAAACTACAAATATTTATGCCTATGTTATGATAATTCTTTTTTCAATGAATTAAACTTTATATGATCTTTGATATAGAAAATTCCTTTCTTAATTCCATTTATAATTAATGTACCTACTGTACAAATTGCTATTTTTAAAGCTAATATTTGAATTATGTATATCCATATAGTATTTCCTTCAAAATAATGTAGTTTTCCATAATGAACTAACATAGTTTCCGCATAATGCAATAATAAAATATAGATACTGTTTCTTCCATACCAAGCGAAAATTTTGCCTAGATGTTTTATATATTTTTCTATTATTTGTGATATTTTAAATATTATTATAGTAGCACATGTAGCAGTAAGTATTAAAAATACTCCATTTGAATATATTCTTCCTGCTAGATCTATTTCATTAAATTTTATTCCTAATACCCAAATAATAAAAATTATTAATAATAGCTTTTTATCTGATAATATTTTATCTAAACTTTTTGTTTGAGTTAAAATATAACCTATATAATAAAATATTATGCAAAACAATGCTATATCAAAGGAAAATGGTAAGAAATATTTATGTATTCCTAATAAATATCCTATAAATGAAATTACCGAAACAGAAAATACAAGTTTTAATTCATCTCCTTTAGAACTTTTCTTTAAAAATCTAAATAACATTCTTATTATTGCTAGAAATGGGAAAAACCATAATGCACCTATTTCATTTACGTGAGGTGGATAATTAATTATTCCATTATATCCCTCGTACGAATAAAAGATTTGTTCTGCCGAATTTATAATAGCTTTTCCTAATGATTGTGAACTACCATAATATATTGAATTTACTATAAACGCACATATAACGTAAGGTAGTATCAATTTGAAAAATACATCTTTTATAGCTTTATCATAGTCTTTTTCTTTATAGAGCATTCCACTTGCAATGATAAATAAAGGCATATGAAATGAATATATTATTTCTTTGGGTAATCCAATAACAATATGTCCTATTATCATTGATAATATTGCTATTCCTCGTGCAATATCAATATATTGTACTCTTTTTATTTCTTCTGTATTTCCGTGTAAATGTTGCTTGTGTGTGTGTGTGTGTGTACAGTCTCTAAGGTTTCAGCGTTTCTTGTCATTTGTTCTTCTCCTTTTATTTTTTTATTTTTATTGTTTTATTTAATTTTCTAATAAGTAGCCTACTATGCTATAATCTTCAACCTTTTTATTTACTTTATCATACGAAACAGATATATTTCTCAATATGAGTTTTTTATTATTATCTATTTGTATTTCATTTATATTTTCAAAATTTTTATCTAGATTTTCTCCATATTGTATATATTCGTTAATTTTTTCAGAAATATTAGCATATACCGTTTCATTATCGTTAAGTTTTAATTCTAAGTTTCCAAATACTTCGCTTATATCTCCTTGTTTATCACTATAATTAAAAGAATCTATCATATATAATTTTTTATATTCTGCTACATCTATAAACTCAACATCTGCATATCCGTTAATTCTCTGAATTGTATCACTATCGCTATCATATTCAAATACAGTTTGTTTTCTAAAGTTTCTTATTTCTTCTTCCTCGTTTTCAGTTAATAAAGATTTTATTAAGTCATTTCCTTCTTCTGTATTTTGCAAATAGCTATATCCGCCATAAATCTTTTGTTTTTCTTCTTCTGTATACTCGGTTTTTTCTTTAAATATCTTTAAATTATTGTATTGACTTATTTTTGATATGTTATTCATATTTATATATGGAATAACTGTCGAAATTATTGTGAGTGCTATAAATACTAATATTGTTTTTCCTACTTCTTTTCTTCTTAATTTTATTATCGTATAAATAATCTCAAAAATTATTAATACTATACATAAATATCTATTTTCTGTAATACCGTTATCTAGTATTCTTACACCTATTGAATATATTTGTAAAGCAATAAATGGTATAAATAATTTAGGAAGTTCTTTATTTATTTTATCTATTGCTGTATCTTCATTAAAACTTTCTATCATAGTCCATATTGGGCAGCCTAGTATAAATAAAGCTGTAAGTATTCTAAATATTTGATTTGAAGGAATATCTCTTAGGATAATTATTTTTATTATGTATATATAAATTATTGCAAATGCAACTATTACTAATGTTCCTAAAACATATTTTATAACTATCTTTGAAAATTTTGATACCTTTTCTTCTATATTGCATAAAGAATATAAAAGGGCTGGTACATAATAGATTCCAAGTATCAATATTTCTATTCTTGCAAGTAATGTATAATCCTTTCCATCTAATATCAAGAAAATGAATACAGCTGTTACAATTATACTTCCTAGTGCAAGTATTCCATATATGATACTTGCTTTTAGTATATTTACAAAAACTGATGTTAAATATTTTTCAAATGTCTTTTCACTTTTTTTATAATTAAAATATATCGACAAGGCAAAAGTTGATAACATACTACAAGTAAATAATTTTTCTATCCAATTTATTATGCTTTTAGAAAGTATATTTGGCTCTGCAATTATATAGGTAAATGTTAATGCTAAAACTGCTGAGATTACATAGCCTATAAGCTTTTTCTTTTTTTCACTAGTTAAAGTTTCTGTTAAAAATGCTCCATTTGCAAATGTTACGCCAAAAAGCATTATGTTTCTAAGAATTGTTCCGCCTATAACATTTCCCTCTAAACCTATAACATATATTAAAGTTAATATGATTATAGTTATCATTGTTAATGGGAATTGTTCCATAGATTTCTTTAATGTTAAATAAAGACTTTTTACTTTTTCTTTTAATTTATTCATAAGGATTTTTATTTTCCCCCCTTTTTTAATTATTTTATCAACAATATTATTTTTTTATTATTTGACTATATATTAAATCTACCTCTTCTGAACTAAAATTATTTTGTATCCAATTCTTATCATAGTATTTATTATTTTTACTATATGTATATTCAAAGTTTGGATCATAGTAGCTTGTATCACCTGAACTCTTATGATGTTTATCATACTCAAAAAATATTGCAAAAAATGATAAGATTTTTTCAAAATTCTTATATTCATCAAGCAAAAATATATAAAAGTATGAAATATTATTTGAAGCTCTTAAAGGTTTTATAATTTCAGCTATTTGTGTATCTCCTTGATATATTGAAACAGTTTGAGCTTTTCCAACAGATACATCATAAGCATCTAGGATATTATTTTCATTTTCAATTACATAATGAGTATTTAAAAAACCTTTTTTTATTTGATAAAAATTTCCACAAATATCATTTGAACTATTTATTATATTGTAATCTCGGATTTTTTTATTCTTAGAAAATATTCCACCTAAATTACTTTTACTATTTTTGGATGTTACATAACAAATACTACCGTCTGCATTAAACATTTGGCAGCTTTTATAATTATTATGTAAGGTAGACATTTTTGCAGAATATCTTATTTCATTATTAGCTTTAATTTCAAATTCACTTTTTATTTTATCAATTTTTATTATCATTTTTAATCACCAATCCTATTATTTATAACTATTATTATTTTAGTCCTTTTCAATTTGCTTTTGATACCTCTTTCCTGCTCTGAGTAAGCAATTTATCGACACTCACTATTTTCACATAAATTCTTGATTTTCTAATAAAATTTAAACTTTTTATATATTAATAAATTGATTATTTTTTTAATTTTGATTATTTTTTATATCTTTTGATTCGATTAAAAGTTCGTCAAAATCAGAAATATATTTTTTATCTTGTATAATTCTATATTTCTTATATTCATCTAATGCTAGCTTATCTGCTATCTCTCTTTTTATTTTACCATTATCTTTTAATATATTGTACTCGTTTATTTTTAAAAATACTTCTAACTTTTCTTTCCATTCTTTCATTGAAATAATTTTACCTAGTTTTACTTGTCTTTCTGCATAATCAAGATACATTGAAACTAAATTATTCAATTCTTCTATTTCTTCTTTGTTTAAATAATTTTTTGCAATAGTTACATCTGTTTCAAGTATTTTTCCATCTGGTGCATTTTTCCATGTATTAAGTCCCATATTTTTCTTATTACTATCAACTCTATTATAAATTATTTCAGGTGCTGTCATTCCAGTTATTGCAAAATGTAACTTGTTTTGAACATTTTTATAGAATTCTTCTGTTATTTCACTATTTTTATCATAATCATAACTACATTCTTTAAAAATATCAGTTATTTTTTGATAAAATCTTCTTTCACTTGCTCTAATTTCTTTTATTTTTACAAGTAATTCATCGAAATAGTCTTTTCCAAATTTAGACCCATTTTTTAATAATTCACTATTTAATACAAACCCTTTTTTTATGTACTCTTTCAAAGTTTTAGTTGCCCATATTCTAAAATCGGTAGCCTCTTTTGAATTTACTCTATAACCAACTGCTATAATTGCGTCTAAACTATAAAATGTTACTTGTCTTGTAACTTTTCTATTTCCTTCGTTTTGAACTACTCTAATTTTTTGAGTAGTTCGATTCTCTTCTAATTCTCCAGTTTTAAATATATTTTGTAAATGATAAGTAATATTATTTTCTGCAACATTAAATAATTCTCCCATTGATTTTTGTGTTAACCAAAAATCTTCATCATTGTATAAAACTTCTACTGATATGTTTTCATTATTTTGGCTTTGATATACAATTAAGTCTTTTAAATTTTCTATATTGCTCAATAAACATTCCTCCATTTTAATTTCCTTTGTCTTTTTCAATCTGCTTTTGATATCTTTCTTCCTCTGAAAATACACATCCGCAATATTTTTGCATATAAAGTCCAAGCTCTCTTGCCTTTGCTTGTCCTTCTCTAAAGCCTACTCTAAAATCTCTATATAAAAATTCTAGTCCATATTTTTTTGCAATTTCTTCTGCTTGTTTCTTTAGTATATCGTGTTTTTGATACGGACTTACCAAAAGAGTTGTACTTATTGTATCATATCCATTTTCTTTTGCATATTTTGCTGTTTGTTCTAGCCTTACTTTGTAGCAATAATTTGCACATCTATTCTCTAAATCTCCTGATACATTTTTGCAAAATTCTCTTAATCCATAATCTTCTTCAAATATTGCTTCTACATTTATTGATTTTGTATACTCCTTTAGACAGTCTCTCCTTGCTTTATATTCCATATATGGATGTATATTTGGGTTATACCAATATACAGTTGGCTCTATTTTTTCTTTTCTTAAAGCATCTATACAATATACACTGCAAGGTGCACAACAAGTATGTAATAATAACTTCATAATTTCTATTCCTTCCTATTTTTTATATACATCATATATATCTATCTCTTCTATTTTTTCAAAATTCTCTATTGCATAATCAGTAATTTTGTATGGATGTTGCCAATTTTTAGGGATGCCATCTTTTCTAATAAGAACTAATAGATTGTCCGTATTTTTCAGATCCTCAATGATTCCATCTTCTCCTCTTCCTCCAAAATTACCTATATCAAATATATCATAATTTTTGTAATATCTATCCATTGGAATTGTAAATATAGCTGACATTGAATCTAGTATATATACAGTTTTACCTTCTTTTTCTTTTTCCAATAAATACTCGTCCATAATGCTTATCCTATTTGCTAAATCATTATCCATTAAAATACCTTTAAAATGATTTAAATTCTGATTTCCTTTTAGACTTAGTATATATGCCTTTAAAATTGTTATAGAATAAACAATATATATTATAAATACTATTATAACAAATGCTTGTATAAATATTTTTATAGCAAGTATAAGTTTCTCATATTTTATATGAGAGTATAAAATATGTATTAAATTATATACTAAGTATATAATCGAGATAATTGTGCAAATTGAGCCGTACGCCAAAATGTGCAGTATCTGCGATTGGGAATATTGTGGCTATATTTGCTATACTAAATGCTAAAAGTATGTATATTCTTTTAATAAAATCTTCTTTAAATAAGTCTTTTTTTACCAACTTCAATGTACATATTATTAGCATCATAATTAAAGTTATTGGTACTGCCACTGCAAGAATCCTTATAAATACTCTACTTGATTGCAATAAATTTAAATATGTTGATGCATTTGAAAATGTGCCAATTCCAAGTATTGCATAATCTATAAAATCCATGTAAGTATTTGTTGCTAATAAATATATTACAAATACTGATACTGGAACAAAAACACCTAATGTCCTTGCAAGAGCAAGTTTTAAAAATTGTTTTATTTCACTAGCTTTGTCTATTTCTAGAATTTTATATCCAATAAAAATAATTGCTAAGACTCCACCAATAGTTTGTTTAAATAGGATTGCTAAACCGTACAAGCATTCCTAAAATGAAATCTCTTTTAAAGCTAATTTCTTTTTTTAAGAATTTTAGCTCCATATAAACTGTTAATAAAGTTATTAGCAATACTGCCCAATTATAATCAAAGGTGAATATGTCTGAGTAAGCTAGATATATCACTAATGTCATAAGAAGTGATATACTTTTATTTATTTTTAATTTAACTAAAATTTTGTATATAATAAATAAAATTGTTGCAACTTCAAAACATTCTAAAAATCTAAATACTATTAATTCTGTTCCAAATATTTTTAAAATAGTTCCAGCTATCATTGAAAGTAATGGTGTTATTATTATAGTAAAATCTCTATATGGTAGTAATCCATTAGCAAAACATCTTGCAGTATTAAATACCCATATTTCATCAAGATTATTAAATTCTCTTATAAATATTTTTCCACTAACTAATAATATTAAGCCTATATAAATTAAAATATTTTTTAGTAAAAGTTTATTTTTCATATTCTCTACCTTTTCTTTGTTATTCTATTTCATACATTTTATATATCTTTATAATACCAGAAAATTCTTTTATGACATCATATCCTATATGTTTATTATAATGCTCTTCAATGTATTGCTTTACTATCTCTATATGATTTTGATATATCTTTCCATATACTGTAGTAGTTGCTCCTTCTATAATATATAAATTGTCCTTTTTATATAAATCTTCCATGATATTGTCCAAATTATATCTTTCTTTAAAATTATAATATTCTTGATCATATATATCCCAATCACTTATATGTCTTAGATTAGAAAATGTATTATCAGGTATTTTCTCATAAATAGAAAATGCTAATGAAATATTTCGTAAAACATTTGGATACACATACGCATTTTCCTTATGTGAATCTGTATAAGCAATTACGTCTTTTATAAGTGAATAGTTTTGTTTATGATAATTACCTACAATCATATTTAAAAATTTATTATCTAAAATAATATAAAATACAATAATAAGAATCAACATTACTTTTTCTATTTTATTTTTAATATTTTTTTCTATCAAATAATTTTGTGTTAATACATATGACATCATAACAAATGTCGTCTCATATAAAGAAATTAATACCCTATATACAGGTTTTATATAAATTAACACATAATTAAGTATTATAAATAATATAAAAAACATTGATACAATTAGTCTTTTGTTTTTAGTAATTATTGATAATACAAATAGTATAAATATTCCTATAAATAAGTTTATATATTCGCTAACTGTTATTAAATATGTTGTTTTGAATGTATCAATTGCTCTGTCCTTAATATCTGTAAAACTTATATGCATATTTTCTTTTAAATTTTCTAAATTTTCAGTTGTATAAAAATTTTCATCTGATAATGAATATGTATATAATGTTTTATAGTCTGTCTCAGTCCATCCACATTCATCGAGTAGTTCCTTATCTTTTTCATAATCTAATACATTATAATCAAAAAAGTAGGTTCTTATATTGTTAAATTGTGTATATTTATCATATACTGGACTTACTTTGTAAATAATTAGATTGCTTATATATATTGTTATGAATATTATAACAACAATTAATAAGGTTTTTAAAGCTTTTCTGTTTTTATTCTTTATAGAGTAATATATCGAATAAATTAAATAAAATGGAAATACTATCATAAATGTATTTTTCCTTAGCATTACTCCAATTGTTAAAAATATATATCCTATTATTTTACTTTTCTTAGAACTTTTATCAAGTGAATACATTAAAGCTATAATTCCTGCAAGTACTGTTACTGCTGCAATACTTGTATAATTAATAACACATAGAGTTTTTGTATAAAATGCACTTGCAATTATTAAGTACAGCACTGTGCCGATTTTTTTATCCTTATTTAAAAGTATAATACCTATTGTTGTAAAAGAGATAAACTGTATAAGTAGAATAGTAATTGTGTACCAGTTTATATTAATTCCTGTTTTATATAACATCATAATAATAAAGCTTAATATTGGATGTATATGCACAGAATATATGCTATATGTTCCATCTAAACTAGATATAATTTTCATGATTGTAAAATCATCTATTGTTTCATATCTTAGTTCAAATACTATATTACAAATTATAAAAAGTATCGCATTAATAGCAATCACAAAGCATGGAATAAAATACTTATTATCTACTACTTTCCTTAGTTTATCTTTAATCTTCATTTATTTCTCCTTATTATTTCTCATTATACTCGTATCCTAAGTGCTTATAAGCTCCTGGTAAAACAATCCTTCCTCTTAATGTACGAGATATAAATCCTATTTGTATTAAATATGGCTCGTATACATCTTCTATTGTCTCAGTTTCTTCTCCTATTGTTGTTGCTATTGTTTCTAATCCGACTGGGCCACCCTGATATTTTTCTATCATTATTTTTAATATCTTTCTATCTATTTCGTCTAGTCCAAGTTCGTCTATTTCTAATTTATTTAGAGCCGTTTTTGCAATATCTAAGGTTATATTTCCGGTTTCCTAAAACTAGAGCATAATCTCTTACTCTTTTTAAAATTCTATTTGCTATTCTTGGTGTACCTCTTGATCTTTTTGCAATTTCGATTGCAGCTATATCATCAATTTTAATTTCTAATATTTTAGCAGATCTTCTTACTATTGTTGCTAATTCGTCAGTATTATATAATTCTAGTCTTGATACTATTCCAAATCTATCTCTTAAAGGTGTAGAAAGAGATCCTGCTCGTGTAGTTGCTCCAACTAATGTAAATTTTGGCAGGTCTAATCTTATAGCTCTTGCACTAGGGCCTTTCCCAATTATTATATCTAAAGTATAATCTTCTAGTGCTGGATATAGTATCTCTTCAACACTTTTATTTAATCTATGTATTTCATCTATAAACAAAATATCAAATTCTCCAAGATTTGTAAGAATTGCTGCTAAATCTCCTGGTTTTTCTATCGCTGGTCCTGATGTGATTTTTATATTTGAATTCATCTCATTTGATATAATGTTAGAAAGTGTGGTTTTACCAAGTCCAGGAGGTCCATATAAAAGTATGTGATCTAATGGTTCTCCTCTTTTTTTTGCCGCTTCTATATATACTTTCATATTTTCTTTTACTTTTGTTTGTCCTATATATTCTTCAAGAGTTTTTGGTCTTAAAGACTTTTCCATTTTTTCTTCTTCTATGCTTTCAAGTTCTGGTCTAATTACACTATTTTCTTCCAATTTTCATCACCACTTATTTGTAATTATATATATTATTGCTTGTTTTTGCAATACCTTTTAGCCTCTATTTCTTAAAACCTCATACATGATAATACCTGCTGAAACAGACGCGTTTAGAGAATTTATTTTTCCTTTCATAGGTATTTTTACAACAAAGTCACAATTTTCCTTAGTTAATCTGCTCATCCCTTTGCCTTCATTTCCGATTACTATTGCAATAGGCATTTTATAGTCTTGCTCATTGTATAGAGAGTTAGTATCCATATCTGTTCCACATATCCATACATCATTTTCTTTTAAATAATTAATCGTATTTTGTATGTTATTTACTCTTGCGATCTTCATATATTCTACTGCTCCTGCTGAGGTTTTATATACTGTTGCATTTACAGCAGCTGCTCTTCTTTTTGGAATTATTATTCCATGTACCCCTGCTGTTTCTGCTGTCCTTATAATTGATCCAAGATTATGCACATCTTCTATACCATCTAAGATTAATATAAATGGATTTTCATTTCTCTTTTTTGCTTCTTCTAATATATCTTCTACTTCCACATATTCAAAAGGTGGAGTTATTGCAATTACCCCTTGATGGTTGTGCGATACAGACATTTCATCTAGTTTTCTTTTTTGCACTTCTACAACTACTATTCCTTTTGATTTTGCTCTTGCTATAATCTTCATTATAGAGCCATGCTTTTCTCCTGCTTGTACAAATATTTTATTTATGTCCTTATCACTTTCAATTAATTCCATTACAGCATTTCTGCCTTCTACAAGATTTTCTTCTTCCATTTATAAATTCCTCCTATTTTACCTTCTAAATTATACCATACATATTTTTTTCTAACAAGAGGAAATCCAGTAAAAAATGTAGGCAAGAATACTTTTCTTACCTACATTTAGAATTATATACTTATCGTTTTTTGTTTTTCAATACTGATAAAGCTTTATTCTTAATTTCTTGACTCTACAAGAATCTTAATTCCAGTTCTATCCTCACCTTCTACTTCGACTTCTGCAAAAGCTGGTACACACACTAGATCTACTCCAGATGGTGCGACAAACCCCCTTGCTATTGCAACCGCCTTAATTGCCTGATTTAATGCTCCTGCTCCAATTGCTTGCATTTCTGCTTTGTTACTTTCCTTTACCAATCCAGCAATTGCTCCTGCTACTGAATTTGGATTTGATTTTGATGAAATTTTTAAAACTTCCATTGTTTGTGCCTCCTCTAATTTATTTTTTTGTTTCATTTGAACAATATTATTTATATTATATTTAAAATATATTGTCTAGTATTTTTGGCTAAAAAAAGGAAGTTTCGGTCGCAAAAATCAAGGTTTTTCGACATTTTCTACATACTAATTCTTTTAATCTTTATTGTTCTATTTGTTTCGTCATTTATTTCAAACACACAACCGGTTTAACATTGACTCTCCTTGTGCAATTTTATATTTCTCTGGGAGAGTTGTTAAAAATCTTTTTAAAGATGCATTTATATCCATACCTATAACTGACTTTTTAGGTCCTGTCATACCTATATCTGTTATATATGCTGTCCCTTTATCTAGCAGCTTTTCATCTGCTGTTTGGATATGAGTATGTGTTCCAAATACAGCAGTTACTTTTCCATCTAAATGATATCCCATAGCTACTTTTTCTGCTGTTGCCTCTGCATGGAAATCAACTATTATTATATCTACATTGCCTTCTATCTCTTTTAATATCTCATTAGCTTTTATAAAAGGATTCTCTGAAAGTACATTTACTTCTGTTCTTCCAATAAGATTCATTACAGCTATTTTTTTGCCCCTACATTCATAAATTCCATAGCCTTTGCCTATAACTCCTTCTGGATAATTTGCAGGTCTTATTAACTTTGGATCGTCTATAAATGTGAATATTTCTTTCTTTCCCCAAGTGTGATTTCCCATTGTAACAACATTTGCTCCGCATTTAATAATTTTATCAAATGCTTTTTTGGTAATTCCCATTCCATCTGCAACATTTTCTCCATTTACAATTATAAAATCTATTTTATATTCTTTTTTTATATTTTCTATTTCTTCTGCTAATTTGTTTAGTCCTAACTCCCCAACTAAATCACCTATTGCTAAAATATTCATTTGCAAAGATCATTCCTTTCTAAATCTTAATTTTTTACATTAATATAATACTATAAATTAAGACTTAAAGCAAGTATGTAGCATTAAAAAAAGCAACTAACAGCATAATTGCTTGTTAATTGCTTTAATTTTATTTTGCATACTCAATTGCTCTTGATTCTCTTATAACATTTACTTTTATCTGTCCTGGATATTCCATTTCGTCTTCTACTTTCTTTGCAATATTTCTTGCCATTATTGTCATATCTTCTTCTGAAACCTTGTCAGGTTTAACAATTATTCTGACTTCACGACCAGCTTGTATTGCATAAGATTTGTCAACTCCTTCAAATGAATCTGCAACTTCCTCTAGTTTTTCTAGTCTCTTTATGTATGCTTCTAATGTTTCTCTTCTTGCACCTGGACGTGATGCAGAGATTGCATCAGCTGCTTGTACTAAAACTGCTTCTAATGTTTGTGGTTCAACATCTTCATGATGTGCCTCAACTGCATTTATTACTAAAGGATTTTCTTTGAATTTTTTAAGTATCTCTACACCTATTTCTACGTGTGTTCCTTCCATATCATGGTCAAGAGCTTTTCCTATATCGTGTAAAAGTCCTGCTCTTGCAGCTCTTTTACTATCTAGTCCTAGTTCTTCTGCCATAATTCTTGCAAGGTTTGATACTTCTATTGAGTGATTCAAAACATTTTGTCCATAACTTGTTCTGTATTTTAATTTTCCTATTAATTTGATAAGCTCTGGATTTAAGCCCATAACACCCGTTTCAAGAGTTGCTCTCTCTCCTTCTGATTTTATAGTTTCAGCAACTTCTTCTTTTGCCTTTTCAACCATTTCTTCGATTTTTGCTGGGTGTATTCTTCCGTCTTCTATAAGTTTCTCTAATGCGATTTTTGCGACCTCTCTTCTTAATGGGTCAAAACCAGATAAAACAACTGCTTCTGGAGTATCATCAATAATTAAATCAATTCCTGTCAATGTTTCTAATGCTTTAATATTTCTACCTTCTCTACCTATAATTCTTCCCTTCATTTCATCACTTGGAAGAGCAACAATAGATACGGTAGTTTCAGATGTATGATCAGCTGCACATTTTTGTATTGTATATGTCAAGATTTCTCTAGCGTTTTTGTTAGCCTCCTCTTTTGCTCTGTCAGTCATATCTTTTATTAATGCTGCTTTCTCAGAAATCATTTGTTTTTCAAGCTCTGATAAAATTTGTGCTTTAGCTTCTTCCTCTGTTAATCCTGATATTCTTTGTAGTTCTTCTAATTCCCTATCATACATACCCTGTAACTCGTTTTTTCTTCTTTCAATTTCTTGATTCTTTCTTTCAAGTTCTCTTTCTTTTTGTTCAAAATGTTCTGCTTTTTTATCAAGATTTTCTTCTTTTTGTATAAGTCTTTTCTCTTGAGCTTGTACTTCGCCTCTTCTTTCCCTAATCTCTTGATCTAGTTCATTTCTAGATTGCATTATTTCCTCTTTAGCTTTGAAAATTTCTTCTTTTTTAATGTTTTCAGCTTCTTTATTTGCAAGATCTATTAATCTTTGTGCCTCACTTTC
>CANREW010000018.1 GCA_947629765.1 uncultured Clostridia bacterium | reverse complement strand
CGTTGACTTGTAATTTGATAAAAATTTTTTCATAATACTACCCCTTTATTTAAGTGGCAACGAGAATATAATTATATTCTTCGGATTTGCTAATATTATATTCTATATATATGTTTTTTGCAAGTAATTATGAAATTTTTTTATCTTCTCCTTTTCTGCATCATATATACAGCTCTTGCAGTTATATTGTTTGGAGAGATTTTTGCAATAACTCTTAAAATCTTTATTCCGGATTCCTGGTACAATTAAAAATTTATTTTGAAGCATCTTTTTTACTGTATATTTTGCAACTTTTTCACTGCTCAAAGAATATAGACTAAATTTTACACCTGCAACACTGTTGAAATTTGTATCTACTGGACCCGGACAAAGGATGCTTATTTTTACATTAGACTTTTCTTTTTGAAGTTCTGCTCTTATCCCTTCAGAAAGTCTTACCACATACGCCTTTGAAGCATAGTAAGCTTCCATAAGTGGTCCAGGCATAAAACCTGCTATTGATCCAACATTTAAGATATGTCCACTGTTCTTCTCAATCATATCTTTTAAATATAATTTCGTTAATATATGAACAGCTGTTATATTTGTGTTTATTAAGTCTATTTCTTTTTCTAAATCTGTTTCAGTAAATTTGCCAAATGCCCCAAATCCTGCATTGTTAATTAATATATCAATATCTTTTGCCATCTCGTGTAGTTTTTTACAATTATCTGCATTTGACAAGTCCATTGATATAACTTCTATATTCTTACCACTTAAGCTATTTTTCACTTCTTCTAGTTTTTTCTCATCTCTTGCAACTAAAACTAAATCATATCCTCTTTTATCAAGCTCTCTTGCTATATCTCGTCCTATTCCAGATGATGCACCTGTAACTAATGCTTTCATATTTGCCTCCCTTTATACAAACTCTTCCCAGACTAAATTTGCTAAGTCTAGTCCTTTGTTTGTAAGTTTTATATTATCGCCATCTATTTCAAGTAAATTTTCTTTAACAAGTTTTTCTAATTCTTGTCTATATTTAAATACTGGATTTTCTCCAAATTTATTTTTATATTTACTTATACTAACTCCATCTATTTTTCTTAATCCAAGTAGCATATACTCTTTTTTGGTATCTTCATCTGTTTGTGTTTCATTTATAGTTATATTTTTATCAAAATTCCCATTATCTATGTTATTTATATATTCTTCTAAATTTGTTGTATTTGAGAATCTAATTTTGTTAAGGTAAGAATGGGCAGCAAGTCCAACCCCTATATATTCTTTTTGTTCCCAGCAATCCGAATTATGTCTTGATTCATATCCTTTTTTTGCAAAATTTGATATTTCATAATGTACATATCCATTACTATCTAGCATATTTTTAACTTTCCAATACATTTTTCTTTCTATGTCCTCACTTGGAAGTTTTAATATACCTTTATTTACCATATCCCACATTTTGGTATTTTCTTCTAATATCAAAGAATATATCGATATATGTTCTGGATTTAATTTTATTATTTTTCTTACACTTTCTTCTAAAATCTCTATGGTTTGACTTGGAAGTCCTAACATTAAATCTACATTTATATTATTAAAGCCCACTTTTCTTGCTAAATTATATATATTTAAAAATTCTTCAAAAGTATGTATTCTTCCTATTTCTTTTAAGATTTCATTATCTGTACTTTGAAGTCCTATGCTTAATCTATTTATTCCTATCTCCTTGTATTTTTTAAGTTTTTCTTCATCTGCTGTTCCTGGGTTTATTTCAATTGTAATTTCTGCATTATCTGAGATATATTCTTTAACTTCATTTATTATATCCGAAATACATTTACTATCTAAAATAGATGGAGTTCCTCCACCTATATATATCGTATTTATTTTATATTTACTTAGATCTTTATTTTTTATTTCTTTGATTATTGCTTCTTTGTACTTTTCAATAAGACTATCTTTATCAGAGAAAGATACAAAATCACAATAATTGCATTTTTTCTTGCAAAATGGTATATGTATATATAGTCCTATATCTTTTTTCAAATTTTAATCCTCCGAAATTTCAATTATTTTTTTTAGTCTATGGTTTACTCCAGATTTCCCTATCGGAGTTTTTAGCATCTTCCCAAGTTCTGCAAGTGTAGCATCTGGGTTTTCTAGCCTTAAGCTTGCTATCTCTTGTAAATTTTTAGGAAGAGTATTAAATCTTTTTTGTTTTATTATCTTTTCTATTGCTTGTACTTGAATAACAGATGCAGTAACTGTCTTATTTAAATTTGCAGTTTCGCAATTTACTTTTCTATTTACATTATTTTTTGTTTCTTTTAAGACTCTAATATCCTCGTATTTAAGAACTGAACTATTTGCACCAATCAAAGCCAAAAACTTTGATATTTCTTCCCCGTCTTTTATATAAATTGAATATGAATATTTTCTATCTAAAACCTTTACTTTAATTTCAAAATTACTAATTATCTCTACTAATTTTTTTCTGCCTTCCTCATTTTCAAGTCTTATTTCTAAATGATATCTTGTATTTGGATCTGTGATAGAGCCACTTCCTAAAAAAGCTCCTCTTACAAGCCCTCTTTGTATATCTACATTTTCAAAATCTAAATTTTCTAAATTTACGTCACTTTTATTAAAAGTTATCAAATAGTTTTTACCTTGCATTTTTATATCATAGTTTATTTCTAGTCTATTTAATAACTTGTTTAATCTGTTTATATTATACTCATTTTCTGTCAAAAACTTAATCTTTTTTTCTTTTCCATTTATTGTAAGTAAATATCCATATAATTCTGCTTCTACAATTTCTATATTTCCAAAGATATTTATCCTACTTAATTCTTCTTTTACATTTGCAGAAAAAGACATAACTCTCCCTCATTTTCATAACGCATTATTTTTTTCACTTTCTATGCTCTTTATTTCTTGATATATTGATTCTGCATTATTTACATCCTTACCGTATATTTCTTGTATTCTTTGTTTAGATTGTAAAACTGAAATTTGATTATTTGTACTAGCCCAATATAGCGTTATAAGCATAATCATACAAAACAAAAATGCAACTATTACAAATAATGTGATTGATCCTATCTCAGATTTGATTTTTTTCATAAGTTTCCTCCAATTTTATATTTTATATTGTATCATTTATATAATTTTTATTCAAGTATGTAATATTATTATTCTATCATTTCCAAATAAATCTTTTTTGCATTTTATACATTTATATTTCCCTGTCTTTTTTGCAATATCTATTACTTCTTCTCTTTGGTCATAGCCTATTTCGATTGCAATTATTCCTCCATTTTTTAAATAATTATATCCTTCATTTATAATGATATTATAAAACTTTAATCCATCTTTTCCACCATCTAATGCAAGTTTAGGCTCGTATTTTAAGTTATAATCTTTAATAACTTCTGACTTTATATATGGTGGGTTTGAAACTATTATATCAAATTTATTATTAATATTTTCAAACATATCGCTTTGTATAAAATTTATATTATTGCTTTCTAGCAAAGCATTTGCATTTTTTTTTGCTATTTCTAATGCTTTATGACTTATATCTGTTGCTATGATATTTACATTTTCTAAGTACTTTGCAAGTGATATTGCAATTATTCCGCTTCCTGTACATAATTCCAATATATCTTTTTTATTTTGCTCTTTGATTAAAGAAATCATTTCTTCTACTAAAATTTCAGTATCACTTCTTGGAACTAAAACATCTTCATCAACAAAAAATTCCATCTTCATAAAGTCTTTTTTATGAGTTAAATATTGCACAGGATATCCTTTTGAAATCTTTTCTATTCCATCCTCAAATCTTTTTATATCATCATCCGTTATCTCTCTATCGTAGTAAATAATCAAATCGTCTTTACTTATACCTAGAATATCTGCTAAAAGTATCCTTGCTTCTAATGATGCATCTTCTCTTTTATATTCGTTTAAAGTTTTGATTCCATTTGATAAAATTTCTTGAACTTTCATACTATTTCTCCGAACTAAATCGTAATCTTTAACATCTATTATCTTGCATTTTGCAAATGTTCCAATAGGTATTTCTTTTTCTTTTTTTATAAATACTACACCATCTTCATCTGGTACATCCATATATGTTCTTCCAATATAGTATTTATTGTTAAAGCTTGTGCTTTCAATTATTACATCATAAGTGTTATTTATTTTTTTCTCTAAATTTTTTCTAGATATTTCTTTTTGAATGCTCATTATTTTTTTATGTCTTGTTTTTTTTGTCATATAGTGTATCTGATCTTTTAATCTTGATGCAGGTGTTCCGGTCTTCTTTCGAATACATAAATACACCTAATTTATCAAATGAAGTGTCTTGTACAAACTCATATAATTCTTCAAAATCATCCTTAGTTTCTCCTGGAAATCCAACAATTAAAGTAGTTCTTAAAATTACATCTGGTATTTCTTTTCTAATTTTTTTAATCACATTATTTATACTATCTTTATCACTTTTTCTATTCATTCTTTTTAAAACTTTATTAGAAATATGTTGAATTGGCATATCAAAATAGTTGCATATTTTATCATTTTTCTTAACAACTTGAATTAATTCATCTGTTATCGTCTCTGGATATGCATATAAAAATCTTATCCATTTTATTCCATCGACCTTGCAGAGTTCCTCTAAAAGTTCTGCAAGACAAGGTTTTCCATATATATCTATTCCGTATTTTGTTGTATCTTGTGCAATAACTATAAGTTCTTTTATTCCTTTTTTAGAAAGCTCTTTTGCCTCTTCTAAAATTTCTTCTTTTCTTCTTGATATATACTTTCCTTGAATATATGGTATAGCACAATATGTACAATTATTGCTACATCCTTCTGCTATTTTTAAGTATGCATAGTTGTTTCCAGTCGTAATTACTCTATTTTTAAAATCTAACTTTGAATTAGTTAAATTATCTTCATTTATTAAAGCTTTTATCTTGTCCCACATTTTGTCATATTCTTTAATTGAAATAAAAAGGTCGACCTCTGGAATAAGTTTTTCTAGATCTTCCTTATATCTTTCTACTAAGCAACCAATAACTATTAAATATTTGCATCTTTTATTTTTATATTCTGCCATTTCAAGTATTGTATCTATTGCCTCTTGTTTAGCACTTTCAATAAAACCACAGGTGTTTATAACAATGATGTCTGCCAATGTTTCGTCATTTACAACATTGAAATTATTTTCCTTAAACATTCCAATTACTTCTTCGGTTACAACTAAATTTTTTGAGCAACCTAAAGAAACAAATCCTACATTCATTTTTTTCTCCTTATTAAGGTATTTTGCATTCTCTAAACAAATATCAGGTGGCTAATTTTATCTTCTTAGCCACCTAAAAACTTTTATTCTTGACTTAAATTATATTTTTCTCTTGGTGCATAACTTGTATGTAGAAGCTGATGTGCCATATGTCCCCCTGGCTCTCCTATATATTCTTTATATGCTTCTTTTAAGTATGGATTTTCATGTGATTTTCTAATAGTGCTCTTTTCATCTATTTTATATATAGATTTCGCACGTTTTTCAAATACATTTACACTACTTCTTGTTTTTGAAGATTTAATAGGTTGACCTCCACCTAGTATGCATCCTCCGGGGCAAGACATTACTTCTAAGAAATCGTAATCTGCTTTTCCATTTTTTAAGTCTTCCATAACTCTTCTTGCATTGCTAAGTCCTGAAACTACTGCAATTCTTACATCTTTTCCTGCTATATTTACTACTGCTTTCTTTATTCCTTCTTCTCCTCTTACATCTTCAAACTCTATTTTTTCTAATGTATTTCCTTCTAGCAATTCTTTTGCAGTTCTTAAAGCTGCCTCCATAACTCCACCTGTTACTCCAAAGATTGCTCCTGCTCCTGTTGCTTCTCCCATAGGGTCGTCAAAGTTTGAATCTTCTATCTCTGCAAATTCTATATTTGCTTGTTTTATCATTCTTGCAAGTTCTCTTGTTGTTATTACTGCATCTACATCATCTAGTCCTTCTACTCCTTGCATATCATCTCTTGTTCTTTCGAATTTCTTTGCAACACAAGGCATAACTGATACAACAAATATCTTACTTGGATCTATGTTATTTTTCTTAGCATAGTATGACTTAATTATTGCTCCAAACATTTGATGTGGTGATTTGCAAGATGATACATGGTCTAAGAATTCTGGATAATTCATTTCAATAAATCTTATCCAAGCTGGACAACAAGATGTAGTCATAGGTAATACTCCACCATTTTTGATTCTATCAATAAATTCTGATGCTTCTTCCATTATTGTAAAATCTGCACCTGTATTTGTGTCAAATACTTTATCAAATCCTAGTTTCTTTAGAGCTGTTACCATTTTTCTATCTACATTTGTTCCAATTGGCATACCAAACTCTTCTCCAAGTCCTACTCTTACTGCTGGTGCTGTTTGTGCAATTACTATTGAATCTTCATCTTTTAGTTTTTGCCAAACTAACCATGTATCGTCTTTTTCATGAAGAGCTCCTACTGGGCAATTTTGTATACATTGTCCACAGAATGTACAGTTTACATCATTTAAGCTATGATTTCCAACAGTTGATATGCAAGATGCAAATCCTCTATTTGTAGAATCTATTGCAGCGATTCCTTGTACTTTTTTACAAGTTGCTGTACATCTTCTACATAGTACACACTTATTAAAATCTCTTACTATACTTGGTGATTTATCATCTATTTCATATTTATTTCTCTCACCTTTATATTTTATATCTTGAAGTCCAAATTGTTCTGCTAGCTTTTGCAATTCACAATTTCCGGTTTCTTACACAAGTTAAACATTCTCTTTCGTGGTTTGAAAGAATAAGGTCTAATACCATTTTTCTTGCTTCTATTACCTTTTCAGTATTTGTATGAACTATCATTCCTTCTTCTGCCTTTTGGATACAAGATGTTGCAAATCCACGTCTTCCTTCTACTTCTACAAGGCACATTCTGCAATCACCTATCTCATTTATCTCTTTTAAGAAACAAAGTGTAGGTATATCGATATTTACTTTTTTTGCTGCTTCAAGAATTGTAGTTCCGTTCTTCTACTTCTATTTCTTTACCATCAATAGTTAATTTAATTAATTTTGACATATTTTTATCTCCTTTCAGTCTATCATTACAATTCACATTTAAATTTAATCTACATCAAGCCAAACGCAGGAGTTTTATATTTTTTTTGAAAGAAAATGTTCGAACAGCCTTCTGCTTACGGATTACTCCTTGACCTTTCGAAATTTTCTTGAAAACAAAAAATATAAAAGCTCCGACGAGATTTGGCGTATTCTATATTATATGTAACTATGCTGATTATTTTTAATTTTAGCTTATTGCTTTAAATGGGCAAACGCTAATACATGTACCACATTTAATACATTTTGTTTTATCTATAACATGTGGCTGTTTAACTTCTCCTGATATTGCCTCTACTGGACAATTACGTTTGCACATTCCACAACCCTTACATTTTTCTGGATCTATTTGAATATCTGCTAATGCCTTGCATTCTCCTGTCTTACATTTTTTATCTATAACGTGATCTTTGTACTCCTCAATAAAGTATTTCATTGTGCTTATTACTGGGTTTGGAGCTGTTTGACCAAGTCCACATACTGATGCATTTTTGATATTTTCACATAAATCTGCTAATTTCTCTAAGTCTTCTTCCTCTCCTTCTCCTTCTGTAATCTTTTGTAAAATTTCAAGCATTCTCTTTGTTCCGATTCTACAAGGTGTACATTTTCCACAAGACTCATCAACTGTAAATCCTAGATAGAATTTTGCAAGATTAACCATACACTTTGTATCATCCATTACTATAAGTCCACCTGATCCCATCATTGAACCAATTTGAGCAAGTGATTCATAATCTATTGGAACATCTAAGTATTCTTTTGGTATACATCCTCCGAGAAGGTCCACCAGTTTGAGCTGCTTTAAAGTCTCTTCCGTTTGGGATTCCTCCGCCTATGTCATATACAATTTCTCTTAAAGTTGTACCCATTGGAACTTCTACAAGTCCTGTATTTACTACATTTCCTCCTAATGCAAATACTTTTGTTCCCTTTGATTTTTCTGTTCCTATTCCTGCATACCAGTCTGCTCCATTAAGTATTATTTTTGTAATATTTGCATAAGTTTCTACGTTATTGATAAGAGTAGGTTTTTGCCATAATCCAACATTTGCTGGGAATGGTGGTTTTAGTCTTGGTCTTCCAGCTCTTCCTTCTATTGATTCAAGCAAAGCTGTTTCTTCTCCGCAGACAAAAGCTCCTGCTCCTAATCTTATATTTAAATCAAATGAGAAATCTGTTCCCCAAATATTTTTTCCTAAGATTCCATATTCTCTTGCTTGTTCTATTGCTTTTCCAAATCTTTGAACAGCTATTGGATATTCTGCTCTAACATATATGTATCCTTGGTCAGCGCCTATTGCATATCCTGCAATCATCATTGCTTCTATTACTGAGTGTGGATCTCCTTCTAGGATACTTCTATCCATAAATGCCCCTGGATCTCCTTCGTCAGCATTACATACTACATATTTTTGGTCACCTTCAGCCATTTTTGTAAATGCCCACTTTTTACCTGTTGGGAAACCAGCGCCTCCTCTTCCTCTTAGTCCAGATTTTGTAATTTCTTCAATTACTTCATCTTGTGACATAGAGAATAATACCTTTTCTAATGCTAAATATCCATCAAATGCTATGTACTCATCAATGTTTTCTGGATCAATTTTTCCACAGTTTTTTAAAGCTATTCTTTCTTGTTTTTTATAGAAACCAAGGTCATCTAATCTCTTAACTTGTGTTCCGTCAACATCTTTGCAAAGTAATCTATCTACTGTTTTTCCTTCAATTAGATGTGTATTTACAATTTCTTCACAATCATTTGGGGTTACCATTGCATAAAATGTATCTTCTGGTCTTATTATTACGATTGGACCTTTTGCACATAAGCCAAAACATCCAGTTTGTATAACTCTTACATTTGGTATATTTTTTTCTTTTATTAATTTTTTGAAATTATTTATAATATCTTCTGATTTTGAAGAAGTACAACCTGTACCACGACATACTAATATATGCTTTTCGTGAGTATCTGCTTTTAAATTAACTCTTAAATCGAGTTCTTTGCGTTTTTCTTCTCTAATTTTCTTTATCTCTTCTAGGGATTTCATTTATTCTACCATTCCTTTCTTTAAATTAGTATTTTAATTAGAAAAATAAACGAGTAAGACTAGGCAAGCGAGGCAAATAACCGGAGGTGTGCTTTTGCACATTGAGGATTATTTGTCCGAAGCTTAACGACGTATTACGAAGTTTATTTTTCTAATTTCATATATTCGTCAAGAACTTGATCCACCTTCTGTACAGTTGCTTTTCCGTAGACTTCTCCATTTATTGTAAATACTGGTGCTAAGCCACAAGCTCCTATGCATCTTGTTTCTTCTATTGAGAATTTTCCGTCAGGAGTTGTCTCTCCTGGATTAATTTTTAGTCTTTCCTTTACTCTTTCTAGTATTTTTTCTGAGCCTTTTACATAGCAAGCTGTTCCTAAACATACTGCTATGTTATATTTTCCCTTTGGTTTTAGAGTAAATCTTGAATAAAATGTAATTACGCCATACACCTCTGCTAATGTAATTCCTAAATATTCTGCAATACGCATTTGTGCTGGTGTTGGTATATATCCGTAGTGTTCTTGGACTTCATTTAAAATTTGAATAAGATTATCTTTGTCCTGTTTGTATTGCCATAAAATTTTTTCTAATTCTTCGTCTTTCTTACAGTTTTCACATTTTCCATTTTCCATTTTATTAAATCATTCCTTTCTTTTATATCAATCCAGCCAAACGCAGTGGTTTTAAAATCCACGATGAGATTTGGCGTAAATTTGTCCTGTTTAATTCTATAGTACATTATATCAAAATATTACTTATAAGACAATAGAATTTATAAACAAAAATGTCATATTTTGTAGATTATTGGATAAAAAACGGATTAACAAATCTTAAAGAAAGATTTAAGATTTGTTAATCCGTTTTATTTATTTATTTACACTATAAATCCAACAATCACACCAATTAATGCACCAACAAATACTTGAGTTGGTGTATGCCCAAGCACTTCAACAAGCCTTTCTTGAACTTGTGGCATAGAAAGTCCTGGTGTATTTATTAATTTGTTTAATAAAGCCGCTTGTTTTCCAGCCGCTCTTCTTATTCCTGCTGCATCATACATTACAACAAATGAAAATATCAAGGCTAATGCAAAAATTGGAGAATTAAATCCACATTCTCTTCCTATCATTACAGCAAGACATACTACAACTGCTGAATGAGAACTTGGCATTCCTCCTGCCCCTAATATTCTCTTAAAATTAAATTTTTTTGTTGTCACTAAATCCCATATAACTTTAAAAGTCTGTATAAAAAACCAAACTAATACTGGTACGTACAGGTATTTATTTGTTACTATTTCTAAAAAAGTATTCATTCTTTCTCCTTCTATTCCTCTGGTGTGAAATTCTCTTCTTCGATTTTTTCTCTATTATCTATCAATATATTAATCTTTTTCTCTGCTGAATTTAACATCTTATTACATTCCTTAGAAAGTTTCATTCCTTCTTCAAATTTAACTAAGCTTTCATCTAAACCAAGCTCTCCACTTTCTAACTCTTTTGCTATATCTTCTAACTTTTTAATTGCATCTTCAAATTTTAATTTTTCCATATTTTTTCTCCTTAACTTACACAGTCTATTTGGTTTTTTTAATTTACAGTTGCCGTTTTTTCTCCATCACTAAATCTAATATTAATCTTATCTCCTGTTTTTAAATCCTTAGCTTTTTTTATTGCTTTATTATCTTTCATAGTTATACTATATCCTCTTGATAAAGTTTTTAGTGGACTTAATGCATCTAATCTTGATAAACTATTTGAAAAATCTGTTTTTGCAATCATAAGTTTTTTATTCATATCATTGCTAATACTTTTAATAAATGAATCAACAAGCAAATATTTATCATTTATTTCCTGCAATGGCTCTTTATATACTCTTGATTGCATACATTTTTCAAATCTTAATTTTGCAAGTTCTATCTTTTTTCTTAAAGCAAGTCTATATCTGTTTTGATAATTTCTTAGACCCTCTTCTACTTTGCTTATTTCAGGTACTGCAAGCTCTGCTGCCGCAGATGGTGTAGGCGCTCTTAGGTCTGAGACAAAATCTGCTATTGTAAAATCTGTCTCGTGTCCAACAGCTGAAATAAGTGGTATTTTAGAATCAAATATTGCCCTTGCAACAACTTCTTCATTAAATGGCCATAAATCTTCTAAAGATCCTCCACCTCTTGCAATTATTATAACATCTGCTAGATTCTTGTCATTCATAAGTTTTATTGCATCAGCAATTTTTTCTCCTGCTCCTTCTCCCTGTACTGGAACTGGCAATAATCTTATATATACATTTGGGTTTCTTCTAGTGCTGACATTTATAATATCTCTAATTACTGAGCCTGTCTTTGATGTAAGTACTCCTATTCTTTCTGGCATAAAAGGTATTTTCTTTTTGTATTTTGCATCAAATAAGCCTTCTTTTTCTAATTTTTCTTTTAGCTGATTATATGCAGTATATAGGTCTCCTATGCCATCTTCTTTCATTGCTTTACAATATATTTGATAAACTCCATCTCTTTCAAAAACAGAAACAGTTCCAAAAACCACGACCTTCATACCATCTTTTGGCATGAATTTTAGTCTTTCTGCATAGCCTTTAAACATTATACATTTTATTAAAGAATTTTCATCTTTTAAAGTAAAATACATATGTCCTGTATAATGGTTTTTGAAATTAGATATTTCCCCTTTTACATATACATTTTGTAAAAATTCATCACTTGCCACTTTATCTTTTATGTATCTATTTAATTCAGTTATTGTTATTGGAGTTATTTCCATTACGAGCTTCACCCAAACCTTTTTCATTTACTATACTTGCTAAAATTCCATTAATAAATGCACCGGCTTGTTCATCAGAATATTTTTTTGCAAGTTCTACTGCTTCATTTATTGCAACTTTGTATGGCAAATCACAGTACAACATTTCATATAGTACAAGCTTTAATACACTTACATTTACCTTAGAAATCCTATCTATTGTCCAATTCTCTTTTAAATGTCTTTTTATTAAATCAAGAAATTCTTCTTCGTTTTTAGAAACACCAAAAAGAATATCTTTTAGATATTCTTTTTGATCTTCTTCTTCAATTTCGTTAGATTCATAAAATATTTCTAGATTTTCTTCTCCAACTTCTTTTTGAATTTCTCTCTGATATATAAGCATAAATGCCAATTCTCTTGTTTTTGTCCTATTCATATTATTTTTCTCTGTCCTTTTTTAAATTTTATTTATGAAATCTAATAGTTTTTGTTTTACTTCGTATTTATTTTGTTGTACATAGTTTCCTAAAAATACACCAACAGCAAGTACTAATAATCCAAGAACTAATTTTAAAAGTCCTGTACATAGTATTACAATTGAGATTATACCTCCTATTATTGCTCCTCTATATTCATGTATAAAACCTTTTAAATCTTTCATTTTAATTCACTTCCTTTAAACTTCTTTCTTTACCTCAGGAGCTGCTACATTTTTAATCTTAACATCTATTGCTTTTACTTCCAATCCTGTGGCATTTTTTACTACCTCTTTTATTCTATTTTGTAAGTTAACAGAAAGTTCATTAATTATAGTGCTTTGTAATACTACCAATGATACAAATACTTTTAATGTGTTTTGTTTATCAAGTATAACCTTAGTTGATACGCTTTGAGTATTTTCAAATCCTTTTGCAACTCCATTTACTAAGTTTTCTAATGTATCTCTAGTTATTAATAATTTACCAGATTCGTTTTCAAGCAGTATTCCTTCACCTGTCATTCCTTCGCTTGTCTCACTACTTCCTCCAAAAAATATTGCTCTTATTGCAAGAATTACACAAACTGCACAAGATACAAGTATTACTCTTGTTGCAGTTTCACTTGCTATGGCATCTGCAAATAGTCCTGCTATTGTTGAAAAACGTATCCAACCAAACATTAATAATGCTAAAATTATTGCGATAATTAATATTAATGTTGAAAATAGGATTAATGTTATTTTATCTAATACTTTCATAATCTCAACTCATTTCTTTTTTTAATTTTCAGTTTTTTCTTCTGATTCTGCTGCTGATGTTCTAACACCTTGAACGTGTACATTTACTTCTAGTACATCAAGACCTGTCATTTCTTTAACAGATTTCTTTACTCTATTTTGTATTTCAAATGCAACATCAGGTATTCTAGTTCCATATTCTACTATAATATTTACATCTATTTTTGTTTCTTTTTCTCCTACTTCTACCTTAATACCTTTTGATAGTTTTTTCTTTCCACTTAATACTTCTGATATTCCACCAGCGAATCCTCCTGCTGTATCTACAACTCCTGGAACCTCTGATACTGCGATTCCTGCAATTACTGAAACAACGTCTTCTGATATTACAACACTGCTATCAGATGTAACATTGATTTCTTCTACTTTCTCATTTTCTTCATTTTCCATAACTAAAATCCTCCTTTTTTCAAGGTAGAAGTAAAATATTTTTACTTAAATGACCTTGATATAAATCATATATACAGTATATCAATTTTTTGAAAATTTTACAACTATTTTTTGAAAAATATATTAGTGGTAAAAAAAGAAGCAAGTTAAATGCTTGCTCCTATATTCCTATATATATTTTAGGGTCTAAAAACTCTCCATTTTTTAGTATCTCAAAATGTAAATGATAATCATCTAAAATTTCAAATGATGCTGTGTTTCCAACTGTTCCTATAGTTTGTCCGCAAGTTACTTTTTCACCTACATTTACAAACTCAGCTGTTAAAAGATTTGCATATCTTGTTTCAAAACCATTTGTGTGTTCAATTATGATTGTTGTTCCATATCTAGGATCATTTTTTATTGCTGTTACTGTTCCATCTGCTGCAGCTTTTACAACTGTTGTTTTATCAGCTTTTATATCTAGTGCAGTATGTGTTACCCATTCTTTTAAAGTTTCAGAATATACCAAATTATCTTTTGCATAATCTTTCATAATTTCTCCATCAACTGGTGATTTAAACTCTGGATCTTTTACTTCTTCTTTAACTTCACTACTCGTTGGTTTAGTTTGATTTGTTTTATTTTCTTGTTTATCATTATTATCTTTCTTTTCTTCCTTAACTACTTCTTCCTTTTTAGTTTCATTTTGATTTGTTTCTTGCACTGTTTGAGTCGCAGTCGTGTTTCCTATATTTGTTTGATTACTATCTTCTAGCTCTTCTATTGTTTTTCCTAGATTAGCACTAGTTTCTTTATCTTCTATTTCATTTACTGTTTCCAATGAATTTGTATTATCTGTTACCATTCCTAACTTTTCTGTATCTAAATCACTATATAGTTTTTCTAGATTATTATTGTATATCATTATTGTTATAAAGAATGCAATTAAACCTAAAAGCACAATAGAACCACCTATATATAAAGCATTCTTAATACTTGAATTATTTTTATTCCCGATGTGCGCTGTTCCTCTTCTTTTTCTATCCTCTCTCATTTCATACCTCCATAATTTTTTAAGGTCTTAACCTCTATATTTATTATAATTATTTCCGGTTTTTGGATATTTATACAATTTTAATTGAATTTTGTTATTTCGATTCCTGTGTAAAAATGAGACAAAATTTCTTTATATGTTTTACCATGTTTTGCTAATGCATCTGCTCCTGTTTGACTCATTCCGACTCCATGTCCATTTCCTGTAACTTTAAATGTTACCTTATCATTATCTATAACTACTTCAAAATTTGCAGATTTTAAGCCAAATATTCTTCTTGCCTCAACTCCTGATAATTCTTTATTTCCAAGTCTTATAGTTTTTATTCTATCTCCATCTGTATATTCTAATATTTTTATACTTTCACTATCATTAAAATTAATTTCAATATCGCTATAATTTTCTTTTAATTTATTTAATAGCTCTTCTTTGGTAAAGCTCACTTCTGAGCTATACTGCGTATATCCTTCTTCTCCTGCTGTTTCAACACTTTTAAGATATGGCAGATCTGTTCCTCCCCATACGTTTGAAACTGTTTCAGTTTTTCCACCACTATTAGAATGAAAAAAAGCATTTATTATTTGCCCTTCGTAAGTTATAACCTCCCCAACAGTTGCATTTACAGCTTGTATTATTTTATTCATATTGTCTATTCCGTTTTCTCCCCATTTTTTTATTCTATCTTCTCTCGAAATCCATGCTTGACAACAAGATGCATCATCACATATATCTGCATTTTCATGCTTAGACCCATGTATTATTTTATATATTGTATAAGTTCTTGTTGCAACACTTTGTGCCTTTATTGCTTCTATATCATAATTTACTGGAATTTCAGCAGATACAACAGATGTGACATAGTTATCTAAATCTACTTCTTCTACTTCTGATGTAGCTTTATGCAAAAGCTTTATTGTTTCAAAATCACTATAACCATATTTTTCTACATCTAATATAACTTTTTCTTCTTCTTGCTTTTCCTCTGTTTTAAATTTTACTGTTAAAAATATAGGTATAATAAAACATATACCTATAACTAATACTATGTATATAATTATTTTTTTCATATAGCCTCCAAACTCATTCTCATTTTACTCAAAATATTTTTTTCTATTCTTGAAACCTGTACTTGTGATATTCCAAGCATTTTCCCTACTTCACTTTGAGTTTTATTTTTATAAAATCTAAGGACTATTATCTGTCTTTCTTTGGGTGCTAATTCATTAATTAATTCATTGATAGTAATTTTATCTACTATACTGCTTTCTTCATTTTCTTGTGCAGGAATTTTATTTATTAAATCTATTCCTTTATCGTCACTATTATTGCTATCTTCTTTATATATTGATTCTACTGGTTTTCTTGCCTCCATTGCTACAATTATCTCTTCTTTATCTACTTTTAAAGCCTTTTCTAACTCTGCTATTGTTATATTTTTTCCAGTTTTTCTTAAATGTTCTTCTTCTAATTTACTAATTTTTGCATTCAATTCTTTTATACTTCTACTAATTTTTATAATCCCATCGTCTCTTATGAATTTTTTAATTTCTCCTAATATGTACGGTACAGCATAGGTTGAAAGCTTTACATCATAATCTGTCTCAAATCTTTTTATTGATTTAATAAATCCCATACAAGCAATTTGATATAAATCTTCCGCTTCATACCCTCTTGATAAAAATCTTTTTACTATACTCCATATTAGTCCGATTATTGTCCTTTATTAGCTCTGTCATAGCTTCGTCGCTTCCTGACTTTGCCTTTTTTATGTTTTCAATATTATTATCATACATTATGGACTTTTATCTCTCCTTAGTTTAAAGTATTTTCTTTAATTATTTTTGTCATTGTTATTTTAGTTCCAAGTCCAAGTATTGATTCTATTTTCAGGTCATCCATAAAGCTTTCCATTATAGTAAAGCCCATTCCTGACCTTTCTAATTCTGGTTTTGTTGTATATAGTGGTTCTTTTGCAATATCAATATTTTCTATGCCTTTTCCTGTATCAGAAATTTCTATTATTAAGTTTCTGCCATCTATTTTGCAATTTATTTTTATAATGCCTTCTGTATTTTCATAGCCGTGTATTATCGAATTTGTTACCGCTTCCGAAACAGCAGTCTTGATATCTGATATTTCTTCTATCGTTGGATCTAGTTGTGATGCAAATGCTGCAACAGTTATTCTTGCAAAGGCTTCATTGCAAGATTTGCTTAAAACTTCTAAATTCATCTCATTGTCATATTTAGTCTTCATAGATTATGCCTCCCTTAACTTATTTTTATAATCTTAGGTATTCCGCTCATTTCAAAGATTTTTCTTATATTCGGTTTTACATTTATAAGTTCCATATCACTTCCTAGCATTTTTGCAACTTTATATCTTCCGAATTAACATTCCGATCCCTGCACTGTCCATAAAAGAAACTTTATCAAAATCAAATATAACGTTTTTAGGAATATATCTTTCAATTTCATTATCAACCCTCCTTTTTATTTTTTCTACTTTGCAGTGGTCTATCTCTTCTGTTATCTCAAATTTCAGAAGTTTTCCTTCTTTATCATAATTTACATTCATACTCCTTATCCTTTCTTAATGCTTGTCCAAATTTCAATTAAAATTATATCTCATTTGGTAAAATTTTCCAATAGCGAAACTTGGGAAATTTTGACGATTAGCCATTTTTCGTTCGACAATATACGACAAAAAAATACTTAAGATTAACTCTTAAGTATTTTAAATATATCTTTTTTGCAATAAAGGAGTCACTATATTTATTTGAAAGAAACGCGTCTCAGCGATCAACCGAAGCCTATGTAAATAGGCGTAGGGCGACTTTTGCAGCCTACATTAATAAAATTTATTTGTAGGCTGCAAACGACAAGTTTCTTGAAAATAAATATAGTGACTCCTCTATATATTATTTAAAAAATTCTTCAAATTCCTCTTGTGAAATAGTCTCTTTTTCTAATAATCTATTTGCAACTTGTTCAAGAATATCTCTGTTCTCGCTTAATATTCTTATAGCTTTTGCATAAGCAGTATCAATAAAGTTTCTTATTTCTGTTCCTGCTTCATCTTCTATTTCATTTCCATATAATTCTAATTCTCTTACATCATCTACTTTCAAAGAAATAGGTCCTATTCTATCACTCATTCCATATACTACAACCATATCTCTTGCAAGTTTTGTTGCAACTTCTAAGTCATTGCTAGCTCCTGTTGAAATATCATCTAACGCAAGTTTTTCTGCTGCTCTTCCTCCCAGTAAAGATATAAGTCTTTCTTCCATTTCAGTCTTTGATATATAAAACTTATCTTCATTTGTTTTATACATTGTGTATCCACCTGCAACCCCTCTTGGAATTATAGATATTTCTTTTACATCTAGACTTGTCTTTAAAAATCTACTTACTATTGCATGTCCTGCCTCGTGATATGCAGTTAATTTTTTATCCTTATCAGATATAACTCTACTTGTTTTTTGAAGTCCAACTGTTACTTTCTTTACTGCATCTTCTAAATCACTTCTTTTTATTTCTTCGTGTTTATTTACTGTTGCAATAATTGCAGCCTCATTTAATACATTTGAAAGTTCAGCTCCTGTGAAACCTGCTGTATCTTCTGCTATATCTTTCAAATCTATTTCACTTGAAAATTTCTTATCTTTGCTATATATTTTTAATATTTCTTCTCTTCCTCTTAAATCTGGTGGTGCAATAGTTATTTGTCTATCAAATCTTCCAGGTCTTAAAAGTGCCTTATCTAGCATTTCAGGTCTATTAGTTGCAGCAAGTACGATTATTGTATCGTTTGTCTCAAATCCATCCATTTCAACTAATAATTGATTCAAAGTCTGGTTGTTTTCAGATTCTGCTCCACTTGCATTTGTTCTTCTTGAACCTATCGCATCTATCTCGTCAATAAATATTATACAAGGTGCAAGTTTCTTTGCTTTTTCAAATAATTTTCTAACACGTGATGCACCAAGTCCAGCAAACATCTCTATAAACTCAGATCCACTCATAGAAATAAATGGAACATTTGCTTCTCCAGCTATAGCTCTTGCAATTAATGTTTTTCCAGTTCCAGGTTTTCCACAAAGAAGTATTCCTTTTGGTATTTTTGCTCCCATCTTTTGGAATCTTTCAGGCTCTTTTAAGAAATCTACTATTTCTATCATTTCCTGTTTTTCTTCTTCTAAGCCTGCTACATCATCAAAATTTACTTTGGTTTTATTTTCTACGCCATCATAAACTTTTCCTTTATCTCCTAGTCCTTGCATCTTAAATACCATTACTACTATTGTTATCATTAATGCAGTAGATATAATCGAAAGTAAATTATCACTTAACTTTGACAATATCCCTGATGTTTTTATATCTAATTCTATGCTCTTTCCTTCTGCTTGTTTTGCCTGTACATATTCAACAAAAACTTCTACGTTTGGAATTACTATTTTTTCAGTGTCTTCCTCTTTTTCTCTTTCTTTATATGTTACTTTAAGTGTTGCACTTCCTACTGTCATTTCTATTTTTTCTACTTTTCCTTCGTCTATATCTTTTAGAAATTGAGTATATGCAATTTCATCGTCTTTTTTATTATTGTTTTGTATGAAATATATTGTTGTTAGAAGTGCTGCTACAATTAGCACTACACATAGTATTAAAATATACATATTATTGTTTTTTTCATTTTTCTTATTGTTTTTGTCCTTCTTCATTCTTTACTTCCTTTCTGATTTTTCTTTATTATACCTTATGCATTAGAACCTTCTGGCGTTTCTTTACTACCATCTTGTTTATCTTTCTTTTCTTTTTCTTCTCCTTTTTCTTTTTTATCTTCTTTTTTATCTTCCTTTTTTTCTTTCTGCTCTTCTTGTTCTGGTTCTTGCTCTTGTTCTTTTATTTGTCTTTGTATTTGTTCAAGTCTCATTAATTGTATTTTCTGATTTGTTATTTCTGTTTTTATCATTAAAATTGCAACTGCTACATAAATATATGAAATCGTTGTGTACATCCATTGGAAATGTTCTATTGTAAAGCCTGTGAAAGTATTTACCATTGCATATATTAGATTAAGTATTATTGGTAAAGTTAAAGCGTATATTCCTATATTAAACGTTGCCCTAAATCTTAGTCTTAATCTTACTACTCTACTAAATAAATATCCTAATACTCCTAGTACAAATGCATCAACAAAATTCGTTGCTAGGTATACTATATATAGATATATAAATATTGTTATAAAGAATGTTAAATATACATAGTATATATTTGAATCTGAAAATAGCTTGATAAATTCATCTTTATTTGCTATCTCACTACTTGTTATGCTTGAATATGGCATACTTTGTTCTTCTTGAAGCAAGTTGCTTTCTATAACTGCTCTGTCAGATAAGAATATTATTCCTGAATTATATAATTTAACTTTTTCTAGATATTCATCTCTTACACTGTCTGATAAAGTATCTACAACAATTATTGGAATAACTGCATTCTCATTTTCAATTATTATAGGTGCATCTTGCTTTACTTGTAGCTTTCCTTCTTTTAAGCTCAATTCTTCAAAATTTGCACTTATATATTCTTTTACATCTTGTATAACTATATGAAATTTATATGTATAAGCAATAGAAATAATTGTTGTAAAAATTAGTGTAATTAACAATATATATTTTATTGCTTTTGATAATTTTTCTGCTGCGAATTCTTCATATTTTTCAAAATCTTTTATGCTTGTCCATATTTTTTTGAAAAAACCCATTCCTTTTTCTTCCATATAAATTTTCCATTCCTTTCATAAGACATAACTATTTTTTTAATTTTTCTACTATCATACCTTTTTGAGAATCTTTAATAATATACCCTTTTTCTTTTATTATATCCCTTATTTTATCTGACAATTCCCAGTCTTTATTCTCTCTTGCAATTTTTCTTTCCTCTAAAAGTTTTTGTATTTCCTCTGGAAGTTCTTCTCTTTCTTCTTCTTTATTTATATTTAGTCCCATAATGCCATCAAATTTAAGTAAAAGATTAGCTAATGCTTTTGATTTTTTAGGATATCTTACAACATCCCATACTACACTCATTGCAATTGGCATATTTAAGTCGTCATTTATTGCACTATGGAATTTTTCTTCAAAATCACTAATTACTTCTTCTTCTACATCTTCTGTTCCCTCTAAATGTTTTTTATATCCCTCTCTTAATCTTTGAAGAGATGTATTTGCTGACATAGCTCCTTCAAAAGTGAAGTTTAGTTTGTTTCTGTAATGTGAAGAGAAACAAAGTAGTTTATATGCAAGTGGCTCTATATCTTTTTCTTTCAAAGTATCTAATGTATAGATGTTGCCTAAACTCTTTGACATTTTTCCACCGTCGATTGTTAGGAAATTACAATGCATCCAAAAATGTGCAGGAATTTTACCAGATTTTCCTTTACTTTGTGCTATTTCATTTTCGTGATGTGTTGGAATATGATCTACTCCTCCTGTATGAATATCAAATTCTTCTCCTAGATATTTTTGGCTCATTGCTGAGCATTCTATATGCCATCCTGGATAGCAAAGTCCCCAAGGACTTTCCCATTTCATTAAATGTTTTTCAGGTGCTTTTATCCATAAAGCAAAATCTTCTGGATTTCTCTTCTCCTTATCTACTTCAACTCTTGCACCTGCTATTTGCTCGTCTATTTTTCTATCTGATAAAACAGGGTATTTATCTAGTTTTGATATATCAAAATATATTCCTCTTGATGTCTCATATCCATACCCATTTTTTACTATTTCAGATACATATTCTATCATCTCTTGTATATGGTCAGTTGCTTTACATATAATCTCTGGCCTATCTATATTTAATCTGTCAAAGTCTCTTAAAAATATATCTGTATAGTATTTTGCTATCTCCATAGGGTCTTTATTTTCTTTTCTTGCAGCTTTTGCTATCTTGTCTTCCCCTTCGTCTGCATCTGACTCTAAATGTCCAACATCTGTTATATTCATAGCATGTTTTAGTTTGTATCCGTTATATTTTAATACACGTCTTAATGTATCCATAAATATATAAGCTCTGAAATTTCCGATATGGGCATAACTATACACAGTAGGACCACATGAGTAGATCCTAACTGTGTCATTTATTGGTCTAAATTCCTCTTTTTTTCTTGTAAGTGTATTATATAATTTAAGTTCCAATATTCTTCCTCCATTCTTGTATTGCCTTTGGAATTTTATTTATACTCCTAAATATTAATTATTTGTATTAGTCTCTGTATTTGTATTTGGTTTTTGTGTTTCGTTAGTATTTGGCTTTTGTGTTTCATTCGTATTAGTATTAGTATTAGTGTTTGTATTTGGATTCTGAGTTGTATTAGTATTTAGGTTTGTGGTAGTGTTAGTATTAGTATTTGTATTTGGATCTTGAGTTGTATTTGTATCTACAACAGTATTTCCCCCCTCCACATTTGGATCTTGCACTTCTGGACTTGAGCCTCCTTGACACTGAGTGCAAGTCTCTCCTGGTAGCATATATTTAGCGTCTGCTGCACTTTGCCAAGATTTCTCGCTTCCATCTCTTGTTATAAATATTTTGTCTGATGCATCTTTACAATTCTCTGATGCTAGTTTTCCAGTTACATTACATACTCTTGCTTTTACGTGAACATCACAAAACTCATTAGGTTTAGTACCAGTTACAAAATATTCAGTATAAACTTGATTTCCAGTTCCGTGTCCAGCCTTGCAAAGGTCTGTTGCAAGTAATCCTGATTCTTTACATATTGATGCTGTTTCTATTCCACTTGGCATTTCATAATCTTTAGAAGGAAGTCCTGAATGTACATCATTCATAACTGTTCCCCAAAGACTAGCAACAGTACCACTTCCGATAATGTGGTGTTCCTTCGTTTTCATAGTCAAATCCTACCCATACTGCACCTGCATAATATGGTGTAAATCCGCAGAACCATAATGCTTTATTGCTATCCATTGTTCCTGTTTTTCCTGATGTTGCTTGGTTTTTAACTTTTGCTCTGAGAGCTGTTGCATTAGCTGTACCAGTTTTTCCTGTTCCAGTTGGCTCTTGAAGTAGTGTCTTTAATATATATGCGTTTTGCTCTGATAATACTCTTCTTGTTTCTTGCTTTGTTTCCATTACAGTAGTTCCTTCGGCATCTGTTATTTTTGTATAGAAAGTTGGCTCTATATATGTTCCACCGTTAGCAATTGTTGCATAAGCTGCTGACATTTGTAGTACTGTTGGTCCTTTTGTCATTCCACCAAGTGCCAAAGATAAACCGTCATTTTTCTCACTTGATATATCTAATCCAAATTTTTCTAAATATTCAAGTGATTTTTCTACTGTAAGTTTTTGCATCATTTTTACTTCTGGTATATTTCTTGATACTCTTAAAATGGATCTAATATTCATAAGTCCATAATATCCACCACCACTGTTATGAGGGCTATATCCACCAACAGATAATGGTGTATCGTCTACTACTGTACCTGCTGTTATTTTTCCTTCTTGTAAACTTGGTCCAATTACTGCAAGTGGTTTTATAGAAGATCCTGGGCTGTGTATTACGTCTGTCATTCTGTTTGTTCCTTTTGCATTTTCTTCTGTCTTTTCTCCAAATCCACTATATCCAGCAACAACTTGACCTGTCTTGTGGTCTATTATTACCATTGCTGATTCTAGTCTTACTTTAAATTTTTCACTGCTTCCATCTGAACTTTTTCTAGTTACAGTTTTATATGATGAAGTCCATTTTTTACTATTATCAATATATTGCTTATCAACTGCTGCTTGTGCTTTTGGATCATAAGTTGTATATATTTTATATCCATCACCATACAAATGCATTTCTGCAACTTTTTCTTCCCATCCATTTTTTTCCATTAAATCTTTTGTTATCTCTTTTAAAGCTGCTTCTGTATGGTATGTTAAATTGTTCATTTGAGATACTTTGCCTTTTTTGAATTTTATTCCAGCATCTACTTCCTTTATGCTTGAGTCGTATTCTTCCTGGCTAATTTTATTAAGTTCTAACATTTTGCCTAAAACACTTTTTACCCTTGTATTTATTCTCTCTGTTCTGTCTGTCTCTCCGAAAGGGTTATATGTACTTGGTGCATGTGTTATTCCTGCAAGATATGCAGATTCAACTAATGTCAAATCTTTTGCATCTTTGTCGAAGTAATACCTAGATGCCATTTGAACTCCATACACATTTCCAAGTGGAATTAAATTTAAGTAAAGCTCAATTATTTGATCTTTTGATAATATATTTTCTACTTGGTAAGCTCTTACTATTTCTTTTATTTTTCTTAATGCTCCTGCAACTCCGCTATCTTCTCTCTCATCTGTTAGATTCTTTATCAATTGCTGAGTTATTGTACTTCCACCAAATGAAGATTCTCCTTTATGTGTAAAGAAAGTTAATATTGCTCCACCTGTTCTTTTCCAGTCAACTCCATGATGTACATTGTATCTTTCGTCTTCTATGGAAATGAAAGCATCAGGTAGATATTTTGACATATCTTCCTTGCTTATTATCTCTCTATTTTCGTTTCCAGATAATGTTGCAAGTAAATCACCGTTTATATCATATACAGTTGAGTTTAGGTATTTAATATTTAAATCTTCTTTTGATAATGCCCAATCTCCATACATACATCTATATATTATTGCTCCGAATACTCCTCCTCCAATAACTGCAAGTAGAACAAATATTATTAGCATTATCTTTATAAACAATCTCAATTTTGGATGCTTTTTATTCTTCTTCTTTTTATCTTTATTTTTTTTGTTTTTCTTAGCTACTTTATATACTATTGTCTCGTCGTTGGGTTTATCTTCGTTTGTACTCTTTTTTTTCTTTTCATCGTCTTTCATATATTTATCCTCCTTAGAGAGTTTTGTATTTTTTAATACAATTTATGGACATTAATATTATAATACAAAACTTCTAAAAGATAAAGTACTTTTGTTAAAATAATATTATTAAGATTTCGTTAATTTTTAACTTGCGTTATTTTTCCTCGTATATTTTAATTTAGTCGCCATTCCCCCTCTTATATGCCTTTCTGCTTTATTTTCATCAAGTATTTTTCTAACCTCTAATGCTAAGACTGGGTTTATTTTTACTAATCTTTCGCTTACATCTTTATGTACCGTTGATTTAGATATTCCGAAACTTTTTTGCTGCTCCTCTTACGGTATCTTTTGAATCTATTATATATCGTGCTAAATTGCAAGCACGTTCTTCTATGGATTTTTTGCCTGCATAAATATTTTTATATGCAGACAAATTGTGTGAAACTATTTTTTCCATTACACTGACCCCCATAAAGTTTACTTTTTTTTGTTTAATTGTATTCGCTTGGGGCTTGTGTTAGAACTTTAATAATTTGCTAAGAAAAAATAAAAACTATCCTCTTTTTTGAGAATAGTTTTTATATCATTATTTATTTATTTTCCAATATCCTTTTCTATCTGATCCGACTCTTTCAATTATATTTTTTTCTTTTAACTGTTGTATTATTCTTTTAACAGTTCTTAATGATACATTCGTTTTTTCAGATAATTCTTTTTGCGTAATATCTGGTGTGTTTTCTAATAAATTTAAAATTAATGCTTCAGTGTTAATTTGAGTGCCATTTTCAGTGCCATTTTCAGTGTCATTGGCACTGTTACTTTTACTTTCTCCAGTCAGATCAAGCAATTCTTCATCATTTTTCCTGTAGAAAACAACCATAAATCCATTTTTTCTAATTTCAAATTTTACTTTTACATTTGCTTTTTCACATGCTTCTGTAATTCTCCTAAATCCAGATCCCCATTTTTCAATATCTTTTGATAAATATAAAGTATTTGCTATTAATGGATTTCTTGGAATGGAACCTGCACCTTCTATAAAATCTTCTGGCTTATATCCTTCTGGAAATTCTCCAGGATTAAAAATCTCTACTCTATCTTTATATATTGCAACTTCATTACTTTTTGGATTTTTGAAGTCTCTGTGAATAAGCGAATTTATTATTGCTTCTCTTATTGCTTCCAAAGGTATTTCTGGTATTTCAACCCTTTCCATACTTCCACTTTTAAAATTAACAGGCCATTTAATATTTTTTCTTATATAACTTTCTCCAGTTTCTATTAATTCAAATACATTTCCAAAAACTTGGTCTATATCTAAAAATGTTAGTTTTGTTTCTGTTGCAAAAATAGCCATCTGCATTTCAAGTCTTGCTTCTTTTGCAAATAAAATATAACCTGCATTTAGTAATTTATTGTCTTTATTTACTAAAGATAATTTCTTTAATATTTCTTCTTTATTAGTATAAGGATAGTTAATTCTTTTTGCCTTTCTACCTTTTTCTATAAACTCTTTTAAAAGTTCTTCATCTATATCTTC
>CANREW010000017.1 GCA_947629765.1 uncultured Clostridia bacterium | reverse complement strand
TGTGCTAGAAATGGCGTAATGCAAGAAGTTAGAAAAAGAGAACATTATGAAAAACCTAGTGTAAAGAGAAAGAAAAAGTCAGAGGCAGCAAGAAAAAGAAAATTTTAAAATATATAAATAAAAATGGGGGATTTTATAAATCTTCCATTTTTATTTATATATTTTATTTTGTAAAAATAAAAAAACACTTGTATAAATTGGAAACTATATAGTATACTAAATAAGAAAACGTTTGAAAAATAATCAGCATATTGCATCGTTGTTCTGCGGACAAATAATTTTCGATGACCATCAGGTCTATCTCAAATTATTTGCCTTGAACGCCTAGCACTATACTAATTCTTTTCCAAACTTAGCGTATGATTTTAAGGAGGGATAATTATAAAAATGGAATATAAAAAGCAAGAAATAAAAAAAGGAATAAATATCCATCTAATAAAAACGAGTAGTTTTAAAACAGACTTAATGTCAGTATTTATTGTGACACCATTAAATAGGGAAAATGTTACTAAAAATGCAATAATTCCAATGATATTAAGAAAAGGAAGTAAAACATTAGAAAACATAGAAGAAATAAATAAGAAATTAGAAGAAATGTATGGAGCAGAATTTGACTGTGGTATTGATAAATCAGGAGATAATCAGGTACTAAAATTCTATTTAGAGACAGTAGATAATAAATATTTACGGTACAAAGGAAGATTTAAGTAGAGAAGCATTAAATACTTTATTTGAAATAGTTTTTAATCCTAAAACAGAAAACAATGGCTTTTCAAAAGAAATAGTAGAATCAGAGAAAGAAAAACTAAAAATAATTATAGAGGGCAAAAAGGATAATAAGGCAGCATATGCATATTTAAGATGCCAAGAAGAAATGTACAAAAACATTCCATTTGGGCTATATAAATATGGATATATAGAAGATATAGATAGTATAAATGAAAATAATATATATGAATACTATCAAAAACTAATATCAGAATCAAAAATAGATATATTTGTTTCAGGAGATATAGAAGAAGAAAAAATAATAGAGGCTATAAAAAATAATAAAAATATCAAAAAGCTAAACGAAAGAGAACCTATCTATGAGAAGAAAAATAAAGTGCCAGAAATAGGAGAAGAAAAAGAAATAACAGATACAATGGAAGTTACGCAAGGAAATCTCGTTTTAGGACTTTTGATAGAGGAAGAAAGCAAAAGAGAAAAATATATAGCAGTAGTGTATAATGCTATACTTGGTGGAACAGCAACATCAAAAATGTTCCAAAATGTTAGGGAAAAGAACAGCTTAGCATATACAGCAGCATCAAATTATTTAAGACATAAAAACAGTATATTTATAAGATGTGGAATTGAAATATCAAACTATGATAAGGCATTAAAACTGATAAAAGAACAAATAGAAGATATGAAAAATGGCAATTTTGATGATGAAGATATAAAAAATGCAAAAGTCCGGAATAATTTCAACTATAAAATCTATACCAGATGAACAAGATACAGGAATAACATATTATCTAGGTCAAGAGTTATCAGAATACAAAATGACATTTGAGGAATATGAAGAAGAAATACAAAAAGTTACTAAGGAAGAAATAGTAGATTTTGCAAAAACAGTTCATATTGATACAATATTTTTCCTTAAAAATTAAATATATACACTATGAATTTCCGCCAAATCTCGTCAGAGCTTTTATATTTCTATTTTCAAGAAAATTTCGAAAGGTCAAGGAGTAATCCGTAAGCAGCAGGCTGTTCGAACATTTTCTTTCAAAAAAATATAAAACCATTGCGTTTGGCTAGTTTAAGTTTAAGTTAGAGAAAGAGTGAGATTAAATAAAATGAAAGTAATTGAAAATAACAAAATTAAAGAAAAACTTTATATAGAAAAATTAGAAAATGGTTTAACAGTGATGGTAATTCCAAGAAAAAATGTTAGAAAAAAATATATAATCTGTGGACCAAACTTTGGCTCAATAGATAATAAATTTATAATACCGGGGAATACTGAAACAACAGAACTTCCTGACGGAGTTGCACATTTTTTGGAGCATAAAATGTTTGAACAAGAAAGCGGAGTAAATAGCCTAGACACTCTAACAGCTCTTGGAGTAAATGCAAATGCATATACGACAAATGACCATACAGCATATTTATATGAAGCAACAGATAATTTTTATGATGCTTTAGACGAATATATGGACTATATTCAAAACCCATATTATACAGATGAAAATGTTGAAAAAGAAAAGGGAATTATCGGCCAAGAAATAAATATGTATGAAGATTATCCAGAATGGCAAGTTTATTTAAATGCTATGAAATGTATGTATAAGGAATTGCCAATAAGGTTAGACATAGCAGGAAGTATAGACTCTATATCAAAGATAACAAAAGAGATGCTATATGATTGCTATAACAATTTCTATACTCCTTCAAATATGGCAATGGTTATATGTGGGGACTTTGATCCAGAAGAAGTTATAGAAGAAATAAGAAAAAGAATAACAATAAAAGAAAATAAAGAATTACCAAAAAGAATTTATCCTAAAGAAGCAGAAGAAATAAATCAAAAAGAAATAATTGTCAAAATGCAACTTAGCAATCCGATTTTTGCAATAGGATTCAAAGATAAAGTAGAAAAAGATATGGTAAAAAAACATATAGCAATTGAAATAATTTTAAATACTTTATTCGGAAAGAGCTCTAAGTTATATAGAGAATTATCAGAGAAAAATATTTTACTAGGAACATTAGATTTAGAATATGATTATTCAAAAGAGTATGCATATATTTTAATTAATGGACAATCAAGAGAGCCTAAAAAAGTAATACAAAGGATAAATGAAGAAATAGAAAATGCTATAAAAAATGGTCTAAATGAAGAAGATTTTTTAAGGAATAAGAAAAAAATATATGGAGACCACATAGTAGAATACAATAGTGTAGAAGAAACTGCAAGAATGTTTTTAGTAGACTATTTTAAAGGAGTAAATTCATTTGATTATTTAGAAGAATATGAGAATGTAACTAAGGAATACGCTGAAAAAGTATTAAAACAAGTATTAGATAAGAGCAAAGAAGTAACATCAATAGTTCTTGGAAATGAAGAATAATATAATTTATATATTTTAAGTTAAAAATTAGACCGTAAAATTAAAAATAAAATAGAGGAATTTTGCTTAATTAAAATTAACAAAATTCCTCTATTTTGTAGCAAAAAACGATTGACTAACATAGATATAGATGTTATAATTATTATATATACAAAAAATAAAAAGGAGGGGGATTTTATGTGGTGTAAGACATCTAACAGACATTTAATTATAGCTATTGCTAGCATGGTAATTCTTGCAATTTTAGCATTACCATCTATTGTATCAGCTAGTAATGCAAGTGATATGGAAATCAGTTACACAGGTCATGTTCAAACTTATGGATGGCTTAACTACTCAACGAATTTTACAGGAACAATTGGAGAATCAAAAAGGATGGAAGCGTTAGAGCTTAATGTTAATGCTCCATCAGGAATAACTGTAAAATACCGTGCACACGTTCAAGGTATTGGATGGCAAGATTGGGTTACAGCTGATAATAAAGAAAAAACAAATCTAATTGGAACATCTGGAGAATCTAAGAGAGTAGAAGCAATCCAAATTGTTGTTGAGGGGGCAAGTGATTATACAGTAAAATACAGAACTCAAGTTCAAACTTATGGATGGCTTGATTGGGTTGAAGCTGGAAGTTCAACAAAGGAGGCTGAAACTCTTAAAGTAGGAACTTATGCAGGAACATCAGGTGAATCTAAGAGAATGGAAGCTATGCAAATAGTCGTAATTCCTAAAGAGAAAAGCAAAGTTGAAGAAACAAAGAAAGAAGAACAAGCTTTGGAACAAGCACAAGCTCAAGCAGAAGTACAAAAACAAATTGAAGAAAGAAAACAAGCAGTAGAAGCTGAAAAAGCTTTAAAACAAGCAGTAGAGCAAAAGCAACAAGCAGTAGAGCAAAAGAAACAAGAAGTAGCAGAAAATAAAACAGAAGTACAACAACAACCACAAACAACTACTCATAACCATGAATTTACAGAGTGGGTAATAACTAAACAACCTACTTGTGTATCTACTGGAACAAAAATAAGAAAATGTATAACTTGTGACTATGAAGAAACGCAAGTAATACCTGGAAATCCTAATGGACATAAACTAGAAAGAGCAACACAATTAGATAAGGAACCAACATGTACAGCTTATGGAAAAAGTAACACTAATATTTGCATATATTGTAAACAAGAGTTCTTTAATTATATTCAACCATTAGGACATAAGTGGGATAACAAGAAAACAACTACACCAGCTACTTGTACAGATTATGGATGCACATCTACTAAGTGTACAAGAGAAGGATGTGATGGAGAAAAAGATGTAACAATAATTAAACCAATTGGACATCATACGTGGGGATCATATAGTGTGGTTAAAAAAGCAACCTGTATGGAAGAAGGACTAACAGAAAGAAAATGTACTAAATGTAATGCAACACAGACACAAACTACTTCAAAAGTAGATCATAAATATGATGACAAGTGGACAGTAGATGTTGAACCAACAGGAGATAAATTAGGAGAAGAATCTCGTCATTGCACAACACCAGGTTGTCCAGCTAGAACTTCTATAAGAACTGTTGCTCATAAACATACTTTCAATGGTCAAGGTACGATAAAAACTCCAGCTACTTGTAAGAATTGGGGTTATGAAGAAAAAACCTGCACAACTTGTGGAAAAACAATAACTTCTGCAATTAGTCCAAAGGGACAACATAATTTAGGAGAAGAAAAAACTTCATATGAAGGTAATGCCTGCATAGGATCATTTGTATATAGAGAATGTAAGGACTGCGGTGAAAAAGTTTGGGAAGAAGGAGAAAGAGCAGGATTAGGACATAAATGGACATCTAACGATATGGCAACAGCTAAATGTGAAAGATGCGGAATACAGATTAACTGGACAAATAAATGGGCAGCAGATCATGATGCAACTGAACCAGGATTTGATGATGGATGGACATTTGATAAACAAGGAAACATGAGAATTCGTACAGTTTGGTGGGTACAATTTAGAGCAGATACAGAAAAGAGTGTTGGATTTAATGGAAGAACAGTATATGCTCCAAACACTGTAATCACAGCTGACTATGTATATGAGGCTGATGCGCCAGAAGCAAGACCAGGATATAAATTCATTGGATGGTTTAACGCAAGTGATAAAGATAATAATAGCCCAATTTCAAAAGAGAAACACATAAAAGCAAATTGGAGAAATGCTCATATGGTAATAGAAGCTAGATATGAATTAGAAAAATAAAATAAAATTTATTTAAAAATTAAAACGGCTATCAATATTGATAGTCGTTTTAATCTTTTCTAACAAAATATTATATATATTTAATTTGAAAAATGTAGAAATATGTTAATAAAATGTTACAAAAAGTTTACAAATGTATGACAAAGGGGAAATATGTTGTCGAAAAAAAATAAAAAATTATATACCTTATAAAAAAACATACAAAAAGGCAGAATAATGCAAAACGAAAAAACGGTAAATTGTAGTAATTTATTTGACTTTGTAAAAAAAATATGATATTTTATCATTAACAATAAAAAATGGAGGGAAAAATATGTTAAATGATGAAATATGTAAGAAAAGAGAAGAATTAAATAAGAGCATAGAACAACATAAGGACTATGCTCAAATATATAAAATAAGTGTTGAATTAGACAAATTAATAGTTAAGTATTACAAAACACTAAGCAATGCTTAAATAAAATGCTCAATGCAAGTATCTATGGCAGAATCGCTAATTATAAGCTTGCCATATTCTTTAATTTTGCTCTCAAACAATTCTGAGATATTCACAAAATCTGCAAATTCTGTAATTGCAGAACATATATGTTCTAGATTAATAGAGTTAATATTTATACCACTAAAAATTAAATAATAATTAGAATTATATTCATACAAATCCGTACTTTTAGCGAAGTTAGATACATCTTCGTCATCTAAAGTATCTCTTAAAAATTTACAAAACTCACAAAAAGCATCAAATGATTCAAATGAATATATAGTTTTTGTAAGATTAACAGAAGGATTTTTTCTTCTAATATGTAAAACTTTTTTCTTCGGAGAATTTGTCTCATCTTTATAATCAAATTTAGTTATAGTGAAAATAAAATGACCATTTTTCAAAGCCAAAGCTTCAATCATAACCCTGCTTTCGTCTGTATAAAAGCCAACCTCCTTTTCAGCCTTATCTAGCATATCTAAAAAGATATCTTGTGATTCAATAGAATTGGACATAAAAGAGTGAAAATCTATATTTCTCTCAGTCAAATCGTCCATATTTAATGTAATACGAATTTTGTTATCGTTAAGTTTTTCAATCTTCATATATTAAGCCTCCTAGGTTAGAAATGTTTTTATGTATCTAATTTAATTATACTACTAATAGAGTAAAAAAGAAATAGAAAAATTTTGGAAAAAATAAATATTAATCAAATACTTGAAAAATATTGCTAATCCATATATAATATATGGTGTAAAAAATACAAAATTTCCAATTAAATTTTATACTATGAATCGAAAAAATGTAGTTATAAACAGAAAGGAAGAAAAAAATATGGCAACAAGAGATAAAAATATATGGATACTAATTATATTCTTACTTGCAGGTATAGTTATAGGAGGGCTAATAGGAGAATTTGCATCACAAATAGACTTTTTATGGTGGCTAGGGTATGGACAATCATTTGGACTAACAGAGCCATTAGTATTAGACCTAAGCGTAGTATCACTTACATTTGCATTGCAGTTCAAAATAAATATCGCAAGTATCATAGGAATAGGAATAGCTATATTTCTATATAGAAAAGCGTAAGTTAGATATAAACTTTGTATGGGGGGAACATTCAAATTAACATATAGAAAGGAATAATACAATGAGCTTAAAAATGAAAGAACTCCCTACATCAGAAAGACCATATGAAAAATTAGAAATATATGGTGCAAAAAAGTTATCAAACTCGGAATTATTGGCAATAATAATAAAAACTGGAACAAAAGAAGAAACGGCAGTGACTCTTGCACAAAAAGTGCTAAACCTAAGTACAGACAAGAATGAAAAAAATCTAAATTTTTTACAAAATGTAACTATTGACGACTTATCTAAAATAAAGGGAATAGGTAAAGTAAAAGCTATACAAATACTTGCAGTATGTGAGATAGCAAAAAGAATGTCATTACCACTAGATATTTCAAACATAAGGATAAAAAGTTCACAAGATGTAGTAAATTTGTTAAAAGATGAGCTAATCTATGAAAAGAGAGAAATTGTAAAAGTTATTCTACTGAATGGTAGAAACACTATACAAAAGATACTAGATTTATCTTATGGTGGGACAAACTTTGCCATACTTGAACCAAAAGATGTTTTGCACGAGGCTATTAAGATAAATGCACAAAATATAATAATTGTACATAACCATCCAAGCGGAAATCCAACGCCAAGCTTAGAAGATATAAAGACAACAAAGAGACTTATCGAATGTGCAAAAATGCTAGGTGTAGAGATTTTAGATCATATAATTGTTGCTAAAAATGGATGTGAAAGTATTATGAAATTTATAGATAAGGAGAATGAAAATGGGTATGTTTAGTTTGCATTCAAAAGACTTAGGTATAGACTTAGGTACAGCAAATATACTTGTAACATTAAAAGGAAAGGGAATAATACTGCAAGAACCAGCTGTTGTTGCAATAGATATAAGAACAGGAAATATTCTTGCAACAGGAAATGAAGCAAAAGAAATGTTAGGAAGAACTCCTGAAGAAATAAAAGCGGTAAAACCTTTAAAAGATGGAGTTATAGCAGATTTTTCGGCAACAAGGCTTATGCTTAAAAATTTATTAGATAAGATATCAGAGAGATATAAAGTAAAAAAACCAAGAGTTGTTATAGGAGTACCTTGTGGAATCACAGAAGTAGAAGAAAGAGCAGTAGAAGAATCTGCAATGTATGCAGGGGCAAAAGAAGTATATTTGATAGAGGAGCCTATGGCAGCAGCAATAGGATGCGGACTTGATATAGCAGAACCTAGTGGAAATATAATAGTAGATATCGGAGGAGGAACAACAGAAGTTGCTGTAATTTCACTAGGTGGAATAGTCATAAGCAATTCAATAAGAGTAGCAGGAGACGAACTAGACGAAGATATAGTAAGTTATATAAAAAGAAAATATAATGTAGCAATCGGAGAAGGAACAGCAGAAGAAATAAAAAAAGAAATAGGATGTGCAACATCTCTAATGACAGAAAAATCAATGAAAATAAAAGGAAGAGATTTAGGCACAGGACTTCCAAGAGATGTAGAAGTCACATCTTCGGAAGTGCAAGAAGCTATGGAAAATTCTATAAAAGATATAATTGATGTAATAAAAACCACATTAGAAAAGACTCCACCAGAACTATCATCAGACATTATGGAAAAAGGAATAATTATATCTGGTGGTGGAGCATTGATAGAAAATATAGATAAATTGATAAGCGAGAAAACTGGAATGCCAGTATTTATCGCAGAAGATCCACTAGAATGTGTAGTAAAAGGAACAGGAAAAACCCTAGATGATTTGGAAAAACTAAAAACAGTATTAATAAATTCTAGAAAAAGAAAATAGTATTACAGTGAAAGGAAATAATCAAAGTGAGAAAAAAAACGAGTGTAGTAGGAATAATAATAACGATAGTTATATTAATTTTATTGGTATTTTTATCAAACCTAAAACTAGAAAATATCTCATATCTTGAAAATGCAATAAGCAAAATAGTTATGCCAATACAAACAGGATACACTTATCTAAAAAATAAAGTTACTGGAAATACAAATTTCTTTACAAACATGGAAGAATTAAAGTCTGAAAATGAGAAACTAAAAGCAGAGAATACAGAAATTGAACAACAATTAAGAGAACTAGAAGTATTAAAAGCAGAAAATGAAACTTTAAAAGAATATCTAGGATTAACAGAAAAATATACAAATTATCAAACAGTACCTGCATATATAATAAGCAAAGATGTAAGCAATTACAGCAACATATTTGTTATAAATGCAGGAAAAAATGATGGAATTGATTTAAATATGACTGTTATTGCAAGTGAAGGACTTGTTCGGATATGTAATCGCAGTATCAGAAGATACAGCAAAAGTACAAACAATAATAGATCCATCTAACTCTGTATCAGCTAGTTTAAGTGAAACAGAAGACAGTATTATATGTAAGGGAAGCTTAGAAAATAAAAAGCTAAGAGCTACATATATACCAACAAATACAAACATTTCCGAAGATGAGACAATAGAAACCTCAGGAATGGGAGGAATATATCCAAAAGGTATTGTAATTGGAAAAGTAAAAGAGATAGTTGCTACATTAAATCCGTTAGATAAATATGCTTGGATAGAGCCAGCAGTAGACTTTGATAAAGTAGAAACAGTTCTTGTTATAACAAATTAAGAAGTAAGGAGTAATGTATGAAAAAAGTGCTAACTGTAATAATTTTATGTATAACATTCATATTTATATATTTACTTGAATTAGACTTCTTTAATTGGTTCACGATAGCAGGAATAAAACCAAACTTATTTGTAATACTTACATTATTTATAGGACTATATTCAGGTAGAAAGATGGGTGCAATTCTAGGATTTGTGTTTGGCTTAATTATAGATGTACTTGGCAATAATGTTATAGCACCAACAGGAGTCATTTTAGGAATCATTGGCTTTGCACGGAGGATATTTAGAGAAAAGTTTATCTAAGGATAGCAAAATTACAATGATATTATTGACAGTTGCTGCAACAGCATTAACAGAAATATTTATATATTTCTATAAAGGTCTAATATTATCATCAAACATAGAAATATTGTCGTTCATAAGAATTCTATTAATAGAAATGATATACAATGGAATTTTAACAATAATTCTTTATCCATTGATGCAAAAACTTGGATATAAGATAGAACATATTTTTAAAGATCCACAAATATTAACAAGATATTTTTAAAAGAGGAGTAAAATTGGAAAGGTATAGAAAGAAGAAAAATCCTAATATAAAATTAAGATATAATTTATTAACTGCATTTATATATGTTGCAGGCATTATACTTTTAGTTCAATTATTTAGTTTGCAAATAATAAATGGAGCTACATATAGAGAAACTTCTAATACAAGACTTGCACGTGAGAGTAAATTATATGCAACAAGAGGAAGTATTTTAGATAGGAATGGAAACACATTAGCAACAGAGGAAATGACGTTTTCTTTGGAAATGTACAAAACTAAAATTGAAAATAGCCTATTAAATGAAACAATACTAAAAATGATAAATACGCTAGAACAAAATGGAGATAGCTATACTGATACTTTTCCAATAAAAATAAATCCATTTGAATTTAAATTTGCAAATGAAGAGAAGAAAAACGAATGGCTAAGCAAATATGAGCTTCCAAGTAATACATCTCCTGAGCAAGCCTTAGCATATTTCAAAGATAAATATAGTATAGAAAATGATAATGTAGAAGATATAAGAAAGATAGTAGCAGTTAGATATAGAATAAGCTCAGAAGGATATAGTGCAACAAAATCACTTACAATATCAACTAATATAAGTAGAAAAAGCGCTTTGATATTTACAGAGCAAAATGACGTATACCCAGGATTAAGTGTTGGACAAAGTTCAAAGAGGGTATATCCAAATGCAACACTTGCATCGCATATACTAGGATATATCAATTCAATTTCACAATCACAATATGAAGCAAATAAGGACAAGGGTTATACTATGAATGACATCTATGGACAAACAGGAATAGAATATGTATTCGAGCCATATTTGAAAGGTACAAATGGTATAAGACAAATTGATATGTCAGTAGATGGAAGTATAATAGATGAATATATAGAAGAAGAAGCTATTGCAGGTTCAGATGTAGTACTTACAATAGATGCAAATTTACAAAAAGTAACTGAGCAAGCTTTACAAAATACTATTAATGATGTAAGAAATAGTACAATATATAATGCAAATGCTGGTGCAGTAGTTGTTATGGATGTACACACAGGAGAAATTCTTGCAATGGCAAGTTATCCAAACTTTGAGCCAACTGCATTTGTAGGAGGAATTAATTCAGAAACTTGGAAAAGCTACAATTCAGCAGAGAACAATAATCCATTAATCAATAGAGCTATATCAGGAACATATGCTCCTGGCTCTACATTTAAAATGGTAACAGCAACAGCTGCTCTTCAAACAGGAAATGTTACAACAACGGAAAAGGTAAATGATACAGGAATATATCCAAGAGGACATAACCCTCAATGTTGGCTATATAGACAATCAAAAAGAGGACATGGATACTTAAATATTACAAGTGCAATAACAAAATCGTGCAACTATTTCTTCTATGAAATGGGATATAGAGTAGGGATAGAAACTTTATCAAAATATGCATATGACTTTGGACTTGGAAGAAAAACAGGAATAGAGCTTACAAATGAAAGTGCAGGAATTATAGCAACTCCAGAAGTCGCAAAGTCTAAAGGGGAAACATGGACAGTAGGATACACAATCCAAGCAGCAATTGGACAGACATATAACAGCTTTACACCTTTGCAAATGGCAAGATATGTTAGTACATTAGTAAATGGAGGAAAGCAAATAGATCCTACAATAGTAAAGACCATCATAAATGCAGATAAAACAGAAGTATCAAAAGAAGAAATAGAAAACAGCACAAACCAAAGATTAAACCTAAATCTTGAAAAAGTTAATGACATAGAAATATCAGACCAAAACCTAGATGCAATACTTAGAGGTATGAAAGGGGTTACAAGTGATGGACAAGGAACAGCATATTCAGTATTCAAGAATTTTGGTATAAAAGTACGGAGGAAAAACAGGTTCTGCTCAAAAAGAAGAAAATGCAACAAATGCTTGGTTTGTAGGATTTGCACCTTATGATAATCCAGAAATTGCAATAGCAGTCATAATAGAAAATGGTGGAACAGGTAAATATGCTTGTTATCCTGCAAGAGAGATTTTTCAGCAATACTTTGGAATGAACGAAGGAGAAATAAACGAGAATTTAACAGCAACACCTTATGTAGAAAGCCAAAACTAAGTAATGAAGTTTTAATATAAGAAAGGAATGGTTTAAAATGGTAGTAGGAAAACACAGTGCTAATACTAAAAAAACAGAATTAGGACTTTATACAATAGAAAAATCTTTCAATAGAAAAATAGAAGAAACAGTAACAAAAGTATGCAATGGTTCATTAAGATCAGGAAAAAGAATAGAATTTGAAGGAACAGTCGTTGTATTAGGAGATATTAATGCAGGAGCAGAGGTACTTGCAGGGGACCATATAATAGTGCTTGGAGAAATAAGAGGATTAGCACATGCAGGAGCAAATGGAAATAAAAGAGCAATAATTGCAGCAAACTCAATAGATTGTCCTCAAATAAGAATAGCTGATATAGTAAAAGAAATGGAAAAACCTGAAAATGAAGAGGAATATGAAGAAATGCCAGTTAAGACAAGAGCTTATGTAGAAGGAAAAGAGATAGTGCTAGAATAATAGTAAGTTTAAGATAAAAGTAAAAGAATAAGTGCAATAAAAAGGTTTTGATCTTTTACACCTTCATTATATAGGAAAAATATAAGAGATATGATTAAAATATCGTCAAAAAATAGCTTTATACCAAAAAGCTCAAAAATAGGTTTATCATAGTAAATAGAGTCAGATGAATTGCATTTATTTTCATCTGGCTTATTTTTTTCAGTATGATTTTTTTCAGCTTTATTAGGCTCGTATTTATGTTCTTGATATTGATTATTGCTGTAATACCCATAAGGTGGACGATAAAATCTAGGAAATGGATAAAAACCAAAAGGACTTCTAAAAAAATAAGGACCCATTATTTTCGCACCTCATTCTCAGAATTTCCAAACACCTCTAAAACTTTGCTCATATTAAATAATTTTATGTACTGATCTACTTTTTCCTTTCTACTGTTTTTTAAATAAGGTTTAAGAGATAGAAGTAAATTTGCTCTTGGATCATCTTTATTATTTAACTTTTCCATCATAGATTTCATTTTCATAATAGTTTCAAAATCAATATTGGCATTTGAATTATCTGAATTATCATGTTTAGAGTTATCCGAATTAGAAGATTTTTCAGAATTATTTGACGAAAAAGAAGATAATATATTTTTCATTTCGTCTGGAATATTACCTTCTTGAAACATATTTTCAAATTTACTAAAAAGTTCAGACATATCTTCATTACTCATACAAAAATCCTTCTTCCATTAAGAAAAATAATAATCATACTGTAATTATTTAAGTCCATTTAACTTTTTTAAAATCTCATCTTTACTTGTTGAATTTAAAATCTGTGAAGCCTGAGAAATTCCTTTCTCTAAATCTTTTTTATCCATTTTTGATAACATTTCCATAATTTTTCTCATATCTGCATCATTCATATACAAAATCTCCTCTCTCTATTTAAGAGTATATGCAATATAATATGACAGAAATACAAAAATGGTTACTTAGAATAGTTAAAAATATAAAGGCAAATTTCTAAAAATAAGAGATGTCATTTATGGCATCTCTTTAATATACCCTTAAATCACAAAAACACTTGTAATTTAAGCAAAAATAATATATAATAAATAAATATGAGTTGGGCAAAATTTAGAAAGGAATGAAAGTAAAGTATGGAAGATAAAAAAATAGAGCCAAGAACTTTGCCAGGTTTTATGGAATTATTACCAAAAGACCAAATAAGATTTAATGAAATAAAAGAAAAAATACAAAAATCATATGAGAAATTTGGCTTTTTGCCACTTGATACACCAGTTATAGAATATTCAGAAGTTTTGCTTGCAAAAGCAGGGGGAGAAACAGAAAAACAAATATATAGATTTAACAAAGGAGATACGGACCTTTCACTTAGATTTGATTTAACAGTACCACTTGCAAAATATGTAGCTGAATACTATGGAAATTTAAGTTTCCCATTTAAAAGATATCAAATTGGTAAAGTGTATAGAGGAGAGAAAGCACAAGCTGGAAGATTTCGTGAATTTTATCAATGTGATGTTGATATTATCGGAGATGGCTCTTTGAATATAATGTATGATGCAGAAATTCCTAGTATAATATATACAACATTTAGAAATTTAGGATTTGAAGATTTTACAATTTGTATAAATAATAGAAAAATACTAAATGGAATGTTTGAAGCTTTGGACTTAAAAGAAAAAGCAGTAGATATATTAAGAATAATAGATAAAATAGAAAAAATCGGAAAAGAAACAGTTATAGAAGAATTTAAAAATTTAGGGCTAAATGATAGTCAAATAAAAACGATTGTGGATTTCATAGAAATAAGTGGAACATCAGATGAAAAAATAGAAAACCTTAAAAATTTAGGAATAGATACAGAAGAGTTCAAGCTCGGAATAGAAGAACTAGAAACAGTTGTAAAACTAATCAGAAAATATAAAGTGCCTGAAAAGAATTTCAAAGTAGATTTAAGTATAGCAAGAGGCTTGGATTATTATACAGGAACAGTATATGAAACATTTCTAGATAACTACAAAAATCTAGGTAGTGTGTGCTCAGGAGGAAGATATGAAAACCTAGCAGAATACTACACAGATAAAAAACTACCAGGAGTACGGAATATCTATTGGATTATCTAGATTTTTCTATCAATTAAACAAAGAAAATATTATAAAAGATGAAAACAAATCGATTGCAAAAGTTTTAGTAGCTCCAATGGATGAAACTTTAAATGAATATGCATTAGAAGTTGGAACAAAATTAAGAGATAACGATATAAATACAGAAGTATTTTTAGAGGACAAAAAATTTAAAGCAAAATTAAAATATGCAGATAAACTTGCAATACCTTATGTAATAGTCATAGGAGAAGACGAAGCAAAAGACAACAAAGTAACTCTTAAAAATATGGTATCAGGAGAGCAAGAGACATTAAAAGTAGAAGAGGTTAGCAAAAAAATAAAATCAGAATAAATTTTATAAAAGAACAAAAGAGTATGTTTAAATAAATTTTTCAGAAAGGGAATGATAGATAAGTGAAAGATAAAATCGAGAATTTAGCAAAACAAGCGAGAGAAAGTTTAGAAAAAGTCGCAAATATGCAAAGCTTAAATGACTTAAAAATTAAGTATTTAGGTAAAAAGAGTGAACTTTCAAATTTACTAAAAGAAATGGCTAATCTTTCTAGTGAAGAAAGACCAGTTATTGGAGCATTAGCAAATAAAGTAAGAAAAGAGATAGAAGAAAAAATAGCAAAAAAAGAAGAGGAACTTGCAAGAGAAGAGCTTGCTAAAAAACTAGAAAAAGAAAGAATAGATGTAACTCTTCCAAGTACAAAGATAAAAAGAGGATCTAAACACCCAGTAACTAGGGTAATAGAGGAGATAGAAGATTTATTTGTTTCAATGGGATATACAGTAGAAAGTGGACCAGAACTTGAAACAGATAGATTTTGTTTTGAGCTTTTAAACTTACCACAAGGACATCCAGCAAGAGATATGCAAGATAGTTTCTATATTACTGATGAATATTTGCTTAGAACTCAAACATCTGCTGTTCAAGCAAGAACAATGCTTGCAAATGAAGAAAAGACACCAATTAGAATGATATGTCCAGGAAAAACATATAGAAGAGAAGATGATGCAACACATTCACATCAATTTACACAAGCAGAAGGACTAGTAATTGATGAGAATATAACACTTGCAGACTTAAAAGGAACACTTGAAATATTTGCTAAAAAAATAATTGGAGAAAATTCAAAACTAAGATTTAGACCAAGTTATTTCCCTTTCACGGAGCCATCTTATGAAGTAGATGTATCTTGCTTCAAATGTGGTGGAAAAGGTTGCAATTTGTGTAAACAAACAGGTTGGATAGAAGTATTAGGTTCAGGTATGGTTCATCCAAACGTTTTGAGAATGTGTGGATATGATCCAGAAAAATATTCAGGTTTTGCATTTGGCTTAGGATTAGAAAGAATTGCAATGTTTAAATATGGTATACCTGATATGCGTTATCTTTATCAAAATGATGTACGTTTTTTAAGCCAATTTGATAGATAAATATATTTAAAGAGGAGTATATATAAATGAAATTAAGTAAAAATTTTGTAAAAGACTATGTCGATATAGATGTTGATATAAAAACACTTGCAGAAGATATGACATCAGTTCGGAAATGAATATGATTCTGCCGAAAAATTAATTCCTGCAACTAAATTAGTTATAGGGGAAGTAAAAACTTGTGAAATGCATCCAAATTCAGACCATTTACATATTTGCACAGTAGATGTTGGAAAAGAAGTTTTAAATATTGTATGTGGTGCTCCTAATGTAGCAAAAGGACAAAAAGTTATTGTTGCATTAGACGGAGCTGAACTTCCAGGTGGAGTAAAGATAAAAAAAGGTAATATTAGAGGAGAAGAGTCAAATGGAATGATTTGCTCTTTATCAGAAATAGGAATAGAAAGTAAATATCAATCAGAAGAAGATAAGGCAGGAATACATATACTTAGAAGTGATGCAAAAGTAGGAGAAGATCCAATAAAATATATGGGACTTGATGATGAGGTAATAGACTTTGATTTAACTGCAAATCGTGGAGATTTACTTAGCATACTTGGTATGGCATATGAAATTGGTGCAATATATGGTAAAAAAGTAAAAGATATAGACATATCTCATAAAGAAGATAATGAAGATATAAACAAGACATTTTCATTGGATATAAAAACAGATAATTGTAAATTATTCTTAGCAAAAAGAGCATTAAATGTAGAGATAAAAGAAAGTCCAGACTTTATAAAAAATAGACTAATTGCATCAGGCATAAGACCAATAAACAATGTTGTAGATATAAGTAACTATGTAATGCTAGAAACAGGGCAACCTTTGCATTTCTATAACAATGATAGCTTGAAGCGGAAAAATAGAAGTAAGAATGGCAAATGACCGGAGAAAAACTTACAACTTTGGATAATGAAGAAAGAACTTTATCAAAAAATGATATAGTAATATCAGATGGAACAAGGGCAATAGGCCTTGCAGGAGTTATGGGAGGACTAGATACAGAAATAGAAGAAAATACAAAGAATGTATTAATAGAAGCTGCAATTTTTGATGGAGTAAAGGTAAGATTAACTTCAAAGAAAATTGTAAGAAGTGAAGCAAGTAATCGCTTTGAAAAAGGACTAGATCCAAATAGAACATATTTAGCAATAGAACGTGCATGCACTTTACTTGAAAAATATGCAAATGCTACAATATCTGAAGGAACAGTTATATATGACAAACTAGACAAAGAAGATAAGAAAATAGAAATTACAGCAGAAAAGATAAATAATTTACTTGGATCAAATATAAAAGAAACAGAAATTATAGATATATTTGAAAGATTAGGATTTAAAGTAAATTCAAAAAAAGGTACAATGGAAGTTTTAGTACCTAGAAGAAGAATAGATATAAGTATACCAGAAGATTTAATTGAAGAAGTTGGGCGTATATATGGAGTAAACAATATAGAAGGAACACTTCCAAAAGTTCCAACTCTTCCTGGAAGATATGACAAAGAGTTAAGAAATGTAAAAAATAAAATAATATCATTAGGTTTAAATGAAGTATTATCATACATATTAATTAATGATAAAGAAGTAAAAGACTTTGTAACAGATGAGTTTGAAGAAGTAAGACTATTAGATCCAATGTCAGAAGATAGAAACACTTTAAGATATAGCCTTATAAATTCTCTATTCAAAATATATGAATACAATATTGCTCGTGGAAATAAAGACATATCAATATTCGAAATAGGAAAAGGGTTCTATAAACATGAAGATAATTATGGAGAAGACTTAAAACTATGTGTATTAATGTCAGGAGAATTTTACACAGGAATAAATAGCAAAAAAGAAGTTGATTTCTATATAATCAAAGGTATTATAGAAGAAATTTTAGATAGTCTTGGATATGAAAATAGATACAATTTTGCACCAGCTAGAAATGCATCAGAGAAGTTTCATCCAGGACAAATTGCAGATATAACTATACAAAATAAAAATATCGGAATAGTTGGACTTTTGCACCCAGATGTATCTCAAAATAAAGTCTATGTATGTGAAATAAATTTAAGTGAATTATTAGATATAAAAACTGGAAAAATGAAATATAAAGAAATATCTAAATTCCCAAGCATAAAGAAAGATATAGCATTAGTTGTAGGTAAAAATATTGAGAGCTTATCTATTGCAAGAACAATTAAAAAGGCTCGGTGGAAATTATCTATCAGATGTAGAAATATTTGACCTTTATGAGGGTAAAGGAATAGAAGAAGGAATGAAGAGCTTAGCCTTTTCTCTAACATTTACATCTTTTGATAAAACCTTAACAGATGAAGAAATAAATCCAATAATTCAAAAAATTATTGAACAAACAGGAAAAGAATTTGGAGCAACTCTAAGACAGTAATATATTTAAATAGGCTCATATTAGCCAAACGCAGGGGTTTTATATTTAGAAGAAATTGAAGACCCCCGAAAAACTTCTTAGGCGTCTCCCGCGTGGGTTCAATTTATAATAAATATAAAATCCCCGACGAGATTTGGCGGTCATTGTTAATGTTATATAAATATAAAGGAAGTGATATATTGGCAAAATCAAAGACAGTATTTGTATGTAATAATTGCGGATATGAGTCAGCTAAATGGCTTCGGAAAGTGTCCAGCCTGCAATGAATGGAATACATTTTTTGAGCAAAAGTTAGTAGATAAAGAAGTAGCAAAAAAAGAAAAACGGAGTTTCATCTGTTGATTTAAAAACAGTAGAATATAAAGAAATATCAAGGATAAAAACTGGATTTGGAGAATTAGACAGAGTACTTCGGAGGAGGAATAGTAAATGGCTCACTCATACTTTTAGGTGGAGAGCCGGGCATTGGAAAATCTACTCTCATTTTACAAATATGTGATAAAATTAAAACAGAAAAAAATGTCCTTTATGTATCAGGAGAAGAGTCGGCAGAACAAATAAAATTAAGGGCAGATAGATTAAAAGTAAGCAAAAACAATATAATGTTTTTTGGAGAAACAGATATTGATTTAATAGAAAATGAAATAGAAAAAAAAGATCCTGAACTTGTTATAATAGACTCAATACAAACGGTTTTCTCAGACAAAGTAGACAGTATTCCGGGAAGTACATCACAGCTTAGAGAAATCACATCAAGAATAATGAGAATGTGTAAAGAAAAAAATGTAACAACAATAATAATAGGACATGTAACGAAAGACCGGAAATATTGCAGGACCAAGAGTCTTAGAACATATGGTAGATGTTGTGCTATATTTAGAAGGAGAAAGATATCTTTCATATAGAATTTTAAGAGGAGTAAAAAATAGATTTGGTTCTACAAATGAAATTGGTATGTTTGAAATGGAGCAGGAAGGAATGACAGAAATACTAAATCCATCAGAAGTGCTGATTTCAGAAGGGGATGAAAACCCAGCGGGCTCAGTAATTGTTGCAACAATGGAAGGGACAAGACCAATACTTGTAGAACTTCAAGCACTTACAACTTTAAGTGTATTTGGATTTCCAAGAAGGACTGCAAATGGTATAGATTTTAATAGACTTACACTCCTTATGGCAGTTATAGAAAAAAGAGCAAGGATTTCATTATCAAACCAAGATGCATATTTAAATGTAGTTGGAGGAATAAAGATAAATGAACCGTCAGTTGATTTGGGAATAATACTAAGTGTTTGTTCAAGTTATAAAAATATTCCAATACCAAATGATATTGTCGTGATTGGAGAAGTAGGATTAACAGGAGAAGTAAGAAGAGTTACACAAATCGAAAAACAGCTTAAAGAAGCAGAAAAATTAGGATTTAAAAAATGTATTATTCCAGAAAATAACAAAAAACTATTGAAAGAAAAGTTTAAATTAGATATAATAGGTGTGAAAAATATAACAGATGCATTGGAAAAAGTACGGAATAATTTAAACTAGAAATTTACAAAAGAGGTGATAAGCTTGAAAAATGAAAAAGGTATTACACTTATGTCACTTGTAATTACTATAGTTATAATGAGTATATTAGCAGTAATTGGAGTAAACTATGGGACAAGCACTATAAAAGCTATGCAATATCAAAACTTTAATTATCAGCTAGAACAAATACAAGGACGAGTTGATGTTATACATGAGAAAATAAACTCAGGAGACAATAGCTATCAAACAATGGGAGAAAGTGCAACATTATCAAGTAATGCTAATTCAGTTTTAACTAGCTTAGGTTTACAAAGTAGTGAATATAGATACTTCACTCCACAAAATCTAGAAAAATACTTAAATATATCAAATGTAGAGCAAGAAGTAGCTATAAATTTTGAAACAAAAGATGTCGTTAGTATAAAGGGATTTAAATATAATGGAGAAGTACATCATAGACTAAACGACTAAAAGTATTTGGCTTATATCAGAAAGGAATGATAGTAAAAATGAAAAAAAAGGTAATGGCAATAATAGCTATGATAATAGTAGTTGTACTACTTATAGGAGCAGTAGTATATGGAGTAATTCAAAAATTTACATATAAGGTAAATCACCCAATAGCAACAATGACAGTAGAAGGTTATAGTGAACCAATAGTAATAGAGTTATATCCAGAATATGCTCAAAATACAGTAAAAAACTTTATAGCACTTTCAGAAAGTGGATTCTATAATGGACTTACATTTCATAGAATTGAAGAATATATAATTCAAGGTGGAGACCCAAGTGGTGATGGAACAGGCTCTCCAACATTAAGTGCTATAGATGCAAGTATAGCAAAAGATAGTGACCAAGATACAGAATATACAATACCAGGAGAATTTAAAGCAAATGGATATGAAAATCCATTATCACACGAAACAGGAGTTATCTCAATGGCAAGATCTAATTATGGAGTAAGTGAACTTTTAGAAGAAAGTTACAATTCCGCAGGATCTCAATTCTTTATATGCACTAAATATTGCCCAAACTTTAATGGCCAATATGCAGCATTTGGAAAAGTAATAAGTGGAATGGAAACTGTAGAAGCTATATCAAAAGTAAAACTTGCAGTTGATAAAGACGAAGAAACAGGAGAAGAAACTCCAACTTCAAAGCCAGAGCACGATGTCAAAATAGCTAGTGTAACTATTGAAAAAAATGGAGTAGATTATGGAAAGCCAGAGACACTTCCTCTATTTGATTATTCATCTTGGTATCTACAAACATATTACGGAAGTTAATTTCTACCTAGAAAGGAATAAATTTGTGATATGGCAGAAGAAAAAAATATGAAAAAAATTATAAGTACAATTGTAATAATAGTTGCAGTATGTATTATAGGAATCGCTATATTTTTTCTTGTAAAATCAAAACTGGAAAATGCAGACAAAAGTTATGAGATTGAGACAGTCTCAGAAAAGGACTGCAAATATTTTGCTGTATATACAGAAGGAAAATATGGTGTAATCGGTTTAGCTGGAAATATAGTTGTAAAAAATGAATATGCAAATGTTATAATCCCAAATCCTAAAAAAGCAGTTTTTGTATGCTATGACTCACAGGGAATAAGCAAAGTTTTAAATGAAAATGGTGAGCAAGTTTTTATAGAATATGAAACAATTGAACCAATACAGGTAAATGGAATTTTATCAAGTTTTCCTTATGAGAAAAGTGTATTAAAATATAAAAAAGATGGATTATATGGATTGATAGATTTCTCAGGCAATGTTATTACAAAAGCCATATACCAAGATATTTATTCGGTAAAATATAAAGAAGGCGAACTTCTTGCAAAAAAAGATGGAAAGTTCGGAGTTATAAATAATAAGGGAGTAGAACTTATTAGTTTTGATTATGATGAAATAGAAGCAGATAAGACATATAATACAACCACATTTTCAAAAGATGCAGGATATATTGTCAAAAAAACTACATCTGATGGATATAAGTACGGCTATATAAATAGTAATTGGGAAACAGTATTGGATGCAGAATATACAAGTGTAAGCAGAATTTTAGATATAGATAGCAGGGATGCTTATCTAATAGTTGCAAAAGAAGGACAATATGGTTTATTTAGAAATAAAAATAAGCAAGTAGACTTTTTATATCAAAGCCTAGAATATAATAAGGACACGAATCTGCTTATTGCAGAAAGAAGCGGGAAATATGGTGTTATTGATATTGAAGGCAATACTGTAGTTCCTATACAATATAAAAATGTAAAATTTAATGGAATATATATTTATGCAGAAACATATACAGAGAGTTTTTATTTTGATAAAAAAGGACAAGATGTAGAAAATCCATATACAAGTATGACGGAAGTATCTAATCAAGACAGTTATATTACTATCAATGGAGATAATTTATATGGAATAATAAATAAAAATGGCGAAGAAACAGTCAAGAATCAATATTTGTATATAGAATATGTTTTTGATGGTTACTTTGTTGCATATAAAGATGGCGAAGGATTTGGAGTAATAGACAAAAATAACAATGTAATTGTTAAATTTAATTATGATGTTCTAAGCAAAGTAGGAGAATATAAAATGCTAAAAGGTCTTGATATGGATGAAAATATTACAGATATATTCTCTAATGATATGAAAAAGATAGCATCTCTAAAAGATAGCACAATTGCTATAAATGATAATTATGTAGAATTATACAATGCAGAAGAATCTAAATTTATAAGCAAAGATGGAGAACTAAAAACAGCGAAGGAAATATTTACAAATAATACGTTATTTGCTGAATCTAAGGATAAAAAATGGGGATTAGTAGATAACGAGCGGAAAAGAAAAACTAGAATTTACTTATGAATATATAACACAGATTAATAATCTTGGATTTGCAGGAATAAAACAAGATGGAAAATGGGGAGTAATAGACAAAGAAGGAAATATAATTTGTGAATGTATATATGATTTTGATATGGAAGATATAGAAGAGGGAATAATAAGACCAGATTTTTTAGGAAAATATTATAAAACATATACAGAGGATGGAGAAACATATTATTCAGACGAAATGGCTACAAATGAGTAGCCATTTTTGAATTTTCACATTATTTTCACAACTAACATAATATATGAACATAGAGGAAGGTGAAAATAATGTATTCTTACATAATAAATGGAGGAAAAAGACTAGAAGGAGAAACTTATGTATCAGGTTCCAAAAATGCATCACTTCCTATAATTGCTGCAAGCATACTAAATTCAGGCATTACGAAGTTATATAATGTACCAAATATACATGATACACAAATGATGTTTGAAATACTTAAAAAATTAGGTTGCAAAGTGAGTAGAAATAATGGTAAAATAATAATAGATTCGAGAAATCTAAATAATTATGAAATACCAGATGAACTAATGAGGCAAATGCGTTCATCTGTAATAATTGTGGGCGCAATAATTCGGAAGAAAAAAACAAGCAAAATTTTCTTATCCAGGGGGATGTGACATAGGAGCAAGGCCAATAGATTTACACTTAAAAGCATTTAAGGATTTAGGTGTAAATGTAAAAGAAGAAAGTGGCTATATAAAATGTGAGACAGAAAAAATAACTGGAACAGAAATACAACTTGATTTTCCAAGCGTTGGAGCAACCGAAAATATAATGCTTACAGCAGTTTTAGCAGATGGAGAAACAGTTATAAAAAATGCAGCAATGGAACCTGAGATAGTTGATTTACAAAATATGCTAAATAGAATGGGAGCAAAAATTGCAGGAGCTCGGAAGTAACGAAATAAAAATTACAGGAGTAAAAAAACTAAAAGATATTAGCTATACTATAATGCCAGACAGAATAGAAGCGGGAACTTTACTTTGTGCAGCAGCGATAACTGGTGGAAAAATCAGACTAAAAAAATTAAGACCAGAGCACTTAACGCCAATTTTGCACAAACTAATGGAAACTGGATGCACATTAGATATAAAAAAAGATGAGATAACCTTAGAAGCACCAAAAAAACTAAAAAATGTAGAAATAAAGACAATGCCATATCCAGGTTTCCCAACAGATATGCAGTCAATATTTGCAAGCATACTAACTACTGCAAAGGGAACGTCAATAATTATAGAAAACATATTTGAAAATAGATACAAATATGCAAATGAACTAAGAAAAATGGGAGCAAAGATTACACAAGAAGGTAAGATCTGCGTTATAAAAGGAACAAGAAAACTCTATGGAGCAAAAGTTGAGGCAACAGATTTAAGAGGTGGAGTGTGTTTAGTACTTGCAGGGCTTACAGCAAAAGGAAAAACAATTGTAAATAATGCAAAATATATATTAAGAGGATATGAAAATTTAGACAAAAAACTTAGTTCACTAGGTGCAAAAATAGAATTAAAAAATATAGAAGAATAAAGAAAAGGAGGGCAATTTTAAATTGCTCTCCGAAGAGAGAAGGATGAGCCATGCCAAAGAAAAAGAAATCTACATATAATATTGATGAAGAAATAATAATAGGATATAATACAAAAAAGCAAAAGGACAAGCATCAAAGCGAAAAAAGTAAGGGTAAGAACAAGAAGAAAAAGAAAAAAGGCAAATGGAATAAAGTAAAAAAAGTGTTCCTTACTATATTAAAAATAATACTAATACTTGCAATACTTCGGTGGAATATTTGCATTTCTATTTATTTCTCCAGTATTTAATATAACAGAAATAAAAGTAATTGGAGCTGAAAAAATAAATGAAAGTGTATATATTGCGCTGTCAGAAGTACAGCTCGGAGAGAATATATTTAAAATAAGCAAAAATAGAATTAAAAACTTAATTAAAGCTGAAAGCTATGTAGATAAAGTTACAGTAAAACGCGAATATCCCGGAACTTTACAAATATCTGTAAAAGAAAGAAAAACTGCATATAATATTGAAAACAATGGGGTATATGTATACATAGATAAAAACGGATACATATTAGAGGTAAATCCTGAACCATATCAGACAGTAATTCTAGAAGGAATTACAACTGATCTAAACAATTCAGAGTTAGGTTCAAGATTAGATGAAGAAGATTTATCAAAATTTAATGACCTTATAAAAATAATAAATAGCCTAAATACTAATAACTTAAAAGATAGGGTAACAAGTATCAATATTTCAGATAGTAGCAATTATATATTAAACTTAAAAAATGATAATAAAATTGTAGAATTAGGAGATACAAAGGATTTAAGTACAAAAACATCTTGGATCGAGCATTTTCTATATGAAGAAAAAGATAGCAAGGGAACAATACATTTAAATGCTCAGGATGTGTATTTTTCACCAGTAGAATAAAGGAGGTTTCTATGAAAAACAAAACACAGGTTGCAATATCAATAGGACTTATGTGTGCTCTTTTAACAGGAGCGATTGTTGTACAATTAAATACAATAAACAAAGGAGCACAAGTAGTTGGCTCATCTTATGCAGAGCAAAGTCTAAAAGATGCAGTTTTAAAATGGAAAGAAAACTATGAAAATATGTATGATACATTAGAAAAAACAAAAAGTGAGCTAGAAAGAGTAAGACAAGAAACCACAAAAGAAAATGAAGATTCAAGTAAATTAGAACAAGAATTAGCAACTGCAAATGATTTACTAGGACTTACAGAGCTAACAGGAACAGGAGTTATTGTAACACTTGCAGATAATGATACAATAGATGTATCATTAGTTGGAAATGTAAATGACTATGTAGTGCATGATGGGGACTTAATTGAGATTGTGAATGAATTAAAAAATGCAGGAGCAGAAGCAATATCAATAAATGGACAAAGGATTACATCAGCAACAACAATTAGTTGTCAAGGAACTGTAATCAAAGTGAATGGAGAAAAAATAAATTCACCATTTACAATAAAAGCCATTGGAAACTCAGAAAGCTTATCAGCCATATCAAGGCCAGGTGGATATATTGAGTGGTTACAAAGTAAAAACTATGTAATTACAACTATTGAAAAATCTAATAATATAACAGTAGAAAAATATAGTGGAGTTATTAGTCCAAAATACATGAAAAATGTAGATTAAAATTTGACCTTGGAAAGGGATGAAAATATGAATAAAAGTAAAATTATTATTGCTATAACAATTGGAATAATGAGCTTTATTATGATATATGTAATGTCAATTCAATTTAAAACTGTAAGTAAAGGCGATTCTGATGAACTAGAATATATGAGAGAAACTGAACTAAAAGAAATGTTAGCAAGTTATAAAGGAAAATATGAAGATACAGTAGAAGAATTAAACGGAGTAAAAGATAAGATAAATGAATATACACAGGATGAAAAATCAGAAGAGGAAGCATTTGAACTTCTAAAAAACGAAGTTAAAGAGGCCAATATGTTACTTGGAAAAACAGATGTAAAAGGAGAAGGAGTAATTATAACAATCAATTCTGAAACAACTTCTAATTCTTCAAATACTACTATAATTGATGATGTAGAACAAGTGGAAATCACACACGAGGATCTTTTAGATTTAGTAAATGAATTAAAACTTGCAGGAGCAGAGGCAATAGAAATAAACGGAGAAAGAGTAATAACTACAACAGATATATTTGATGTAGGAAATTTTATCCTAATAAATGGACAAAGAACTAAGGCGCCTTATACAATAAAAGCAATAGGAAACCAATCATATATAGAAAGTGCTTTAAGTGTTAAAGATGGATATATAGATGAGTATAGGTCAAGAGGATATAATGTAACAATATCCAAAGAAAAAGAGATAATTATAAAAAAATATGAAGGCGAAATGACCTTAAAATATGTAAAATAATGGGAGGTAAAAGATATGATAATACTATCAATAATAATAGGATGTCTAATAGGTCTAATTTTAGGAGTATTTGCTCCAACAATTTCTTATGTGTATACTGATTATTTAGCAATATCAATTGTTGCAGCATTGGATTCAGTATTTGGCGGAATTGTCGCAACATTGAAAAATAATTTCAATTTTAAAGTGTTTGTTACAGGATTTTTCGGAAACGCGATACTTTCTATATTACTAACATTACTTGGAAATAAATTAGGTGTAGATATATATCTAGCTGCAATAGTTGTTTTTGTAGGAAGGATGTTTAATAATCTAACGACAATAAGAAGACATTACTTAGAAAAATGGGAAGAAGCAAAGACTAAAAAAGAAACAAAAACAGAAGAACAAAATAGTCAAGAATAGACAAAAAAATTAATTAAAAAGATAAAAAATAGCTAATACCTTTAAAATAGGGCATTAGCTTTTTATTACAAAATTATAACAAAAATATTACAAAAATATTACAAATTCTATTGACTTTTTTGTCAAAATATTATATTCTTTAATACAAGGAAAAAAAATAAAAAATGGAGGAATTAAGATTGGCAATAGGTGATATAATTGTCGGCTTAGATATCCGGAACTTCTAAGGTATCT
>CANREW010000016.1 GCA_947629765.1 uncultured Clostridia bacterium | reverse complement strand
TTTATTACATTATTTGTAATTGCACAAGTATTACCACTTGTATTTGTAATAGTGATAAAAGGATTCGGAAGGAGTTAACAAATGAAAGTTTTATTTGCTGTTAATAATGAAGAAATATCAGAATCAATTACTAAACTATATCAAAAAGAGTATAGAGAAATTATATCTGGTAAAAATGTTTATTATTTTAATGCAATAATAAAAGAATTACAAAGAGATCAAAGCTATGATAGAGTGGTAATAAGCGAAGACTTAGAGCCATTTACAAATAGCAATGTTGATTTTATAGATAAGTTTTTATTTGAACAATTAGATAAAATTAGTGATGAAGCAACAACAGACACAGGGGCAGATATACCAATTATATTTATAGCAACTGATAGACGCTCAAAATCAGACAATTTGTTATCTAAATTATTTTCAATAGGAGTATATGATGCACTCCTTGGTTCAGACAGAAGTATTCCAGAGGTTTGCAAATTGTTAAATAAACCTCGTACAAAAAAAGAAGCAAAAGTATATTATAAAATAGAAACAGACGAAGTTGAATATAAGGCAGAATCTGAAGATAGTGTTAGTGAAACAGAAATACAAAACATTTTAACATATTATAAAAGATTAGGAAGAAATACTGATAGATACGTAGAAAGTTTCAATAACATAGCTGCGCAATATAATGATTCTCAACTTAGAATAATATCTACATTTTTACCAATAAATGTAAGGGCAGTACTTGAAGCAGAATCTCCTAAATATCAGTCAATTATGACTTTTGGAGAAGGCACATATAAAGGTCAGCAAAAGAAGGATGAGCCAAAGAATGATTTGAAAATTGGTTTTATTGAAACACAGTCTAATAAAGGAAAACCTACAAAACCAGTTGTTATTCCTTCGGCTGTTAATAAAAATGCAGTAACTAAGCTTACAAGAAAGCCTGAGAATACAGACAATAAAATAGAAGAAATTAATGAAGATGTTTTTTCCGATATTATGGAAGAACCAGTAGAAACAGTAGAGCCTGTAAAAAGAGGAAGAGGAAGACCAAGAAAGCAAGTAGATCTAAATGCTGCAAATGAAACTTCACAGGTTAAAAGGGGAAGAGGAAGACCAAGAAAGCAAGTAGAAGAGCAAGTAACTGAGATAGAAGAACCAGAAGAAGACAATTTACTTCCTGGCTTTGACGAAATTGAAGAAAATACCCTACCAGGTTTTGAGGAATTAGAAGAAACACAATATGTAGATAATACACAAAATGTGGATTATAGTGATAATTATTATGCCCAAGGGACAGAACATACAGAGTTAGAAGATAATTCTGAACCACAAGACAATGATTTAACAAGATTAATCTCAAGAGATAAAAAGATAGTAGCATTTGTTGGAACAACAAAATGTGGAACGTCTTTCTTAGTAAATAATATTGCTGATATACTTGCAGGTGTTAATATAAATGTCGCAATACTTGATGTTACAAGTAATAAAAATTCATACTATATATATACAAAAAATGAAGAACCTCTAAGAAAAAAAGCATCAGGTTGTATAGAAGCACTAGAACAAGGTATTGCAAATGGAATAAATGTAAGTAGAAATTTAACTGTATTTACATCAATTCCAGGCAAAAAAATAGAAGCAAGTAATATCGAGGCAATAGTAAGCACATTATTAAATAAATACTCATTAGTAATATTAGATTGCGATTTTACAACAGACTATCAATACTTTAATATTGCACAAGAAATATATTTAGTACAAAGTATGGATATATTAACAATTCAGCCATTAACAGCATTTTTAAGAGATTTAGAAACAGCATATAATGGTATTCAATCTAAATTTAAAATAGTATTAAACAAAGCTATGAGAGTTAGAGGATTAAGTGAGAAGGCAATAGTAGGGGGAATGTCTTGCTATAATGATCCAGAAATGTCTTATATGAGAGATTTATTTAATAGAGATAGAATACAAACGATTACAATACCTTTTGATGAAGAAGCATTAGCAAAATATTTATCAGGAATAGTTGATTGCATTGTAACTACAAATGGATATTCAAAACAATTTATGGTTGAATTAAGAAGACTAGCTGATAAGGTATATCCACTAGTTGCAAATAAATATAAACCAGATTATTCTAAAAATAATAAATTTGAAAATCAAGAAATAGAAAATAATTTTAGTAATAGTATGAATAGTACATTGGCTAAAATGAAAGGAAATATAAAATAATTAGAGAGGAAATAAAAGATGATTTTTGCTGTAATAATAGTATTAGTAATAATAGTTATCGCATTATTAGTATACAACATCATAATAAATAAGAAAATCAAGACATTTAAAGATATAAACCAAAAAGTTACAAGCTTGAATGTTTTACAAGACTTTATGAGTACTGTTGGCGATACTATGACTGTTGACGAAAAAATAATTAGAATAAATGAAATATTGATAGAGCAATATGCAATTAAATATTCAACAATAGTTATGTTTAATGGTACAGAGTATGTTATAAAAGCATCAAATGTTGATAGAAAGCATTGGGAAACATTAAGAAACTTACAAAATGAAGAAATTTTCAAAGATAGTATAACAACTGCTAAACCTAAATATATAACTGTAAATAAAGAAGAAGAAAGATTGCCATATCAAAAAATGGAATTCGGAAGAGCTAAATCAGCTATGTTTTTCCCTCTATATATAGACAATGTATATATAGGATATTGGATAATCGAAAGTGGACAAATGCACGCATTTGATAATATTGATACAACAATATTAGAGGTAGTAAAAGAAAATATTATTTCAATATTTAAGATAGTATCTTATCAAAATATAGTAGAAAGTTTAACAAGACAAGATTTATATTCTGATTTAAAGAGTTCAGAATATTTATACGAAGATGGAAGAAAGATAATAGATAGTTACACTATGTCTACTGTATGTATGTTTAAAATTACAAATTTAGAGGAAACTAATAAAGATGTAAACAGAGATACTGGAAATCAAATGATAATAGATGTATGTGATTATATAAAAGAAAAATTATCTAAGGAATATTTATTTGTTAGATATATGGGACCGAAGTTTGCAATAGTATTTTCAGGTGTAGATGTAGATGGAGTTGTAGAATTTTTAAATGATATAAAGAGAGAAGTAGAAAATCTAGAAATTGAGGATGTAGTTGCAGCAGAAGAAAATGAAAAAGACACTAAAAAGAAGAAAAAACAAGTAGTTATAACACATCCAAAGTTAAACTTTATTCTTACAACATATTATAAAGGGACAGCCTTAGAGGTGGTACTTAAAAAACTAGAAGAATACTTAGATACAGCAAAACTAGATGAAAGTGATATTAATCAAATATAGTTAGGAGGAAAAGAATATGGATTTAGATAAGACAATGAATTTTAAGGTAGAAAATGACAAAAACGTTAAATACAAAGAGGTGCTTACAGAAGTATATAAGGCACTAGAAGAAAAGGGATACAATCCAGTTAATCAAATAGTTGGATACATTTTATCAGGTGATCCAACATATATTACAAGTCATAATGATGCAAGAAATATAATCAGAAAAGTTGAAAGAGACGAACTATTAGAAAAAATGGTAAAAACATATATAGGAATAGAATAATAATATGAGAAGTTTAGGAATTGATTATGGCGATTCAAGAGTAGGACTAGCTATATCAGATGAACTAAATATTACAGCACAGGGGATAGAAACTGTGCACCATAATGGAAATGATAAAATAGTATTAAAAAGAATAGAAGAGCTTTTAAATATGTATGAAATTTCTATATTTGTAGTTGGAATGCCTATAAATATGGATGGCACTTCAGGAGAAAGGGTAGAAGTTACTAAAAAATTCATACATAAATTAAAATGCAAATTTAATACTATAAAGGTAGAGACTGTTGATGAAAGATTGACAACTGTCCAAGCACATAAAACAATGAATTTATTAAATATAGATAGTTCTAAGAAAAAAAATATAGTAGATACAATTTCAGCTGTGTATATTCTAGAAACATATATGAATAAACAAAGTCATTAAAATTGTCTAAAAACAATTATTTATATAAATTTTGAAAGGAGAATATTAAGGATGGATGAAGAATTAGATAATGTTATAATATTAAATGATGAGGATGGAAACGAAGTTAGCTTTGAATTTCTTGATTTAGTAGAATTAGATGGGGAGGAATATGTAATATTATTACCTACTGATGAGGATGAAAATGAACCAGGAGAAGTTGTTATTCTTCAAGTTGAAGATACAGATTCAGAAGATGAAGAATCATATATCAGTGTCGAAAATGAAGAAATTTTAAACAAAGTATTTGAGATGTTTAAAGAGAAATTCAAAGATGAGTTCGATTTTATAGACGAATCAGAAGAAGATTAAAATAAATAAAAATCTCCCACTTAGCTGGGAGATTTTTATTATCATATTATTTTAATATTTAATTAATTTCGTTGTATAATCTAAGTTTGAGAAAGAATCATATTCATATCCTAAAGTATATGTATTTGTTGCTTGTATATCTTTTTCAAGCATCATAAGAAGTTTTTTATTTCTACAGGTTGACATGAAATTTTTAACAGAAGTTACAACTTGTAGTTTTTTATTTTCCTTACAAATTTCAGATAATAATTCTTCACCTTTTGAGTTAAATCCTAAGACTCTAATATATGGATCAACCTTCTTAGAATCCTCCATATCGTATTTTGTGAAACCTAAAAGTGCATATAGTAAAATTCTATCAATTCTTGTTTGAGTATATCTTTTAGATTTTACTAATTTTCTAAATTCTGCTAGATTATTGCAAGAATTAGCAGCATTTTTAAGAGAATTTTCAAGTCCCTCTGAAACATCAGGAAGATTTGCAATTTCTGCAATTGTCATACGTCTTAAAGTAAAAATTATTTCCTTTTCAAAACGTTCAAGACCACTTACATAATGACCTTTTTTAATTGCGTCAGATAAAATATCATAAGATACTTGTGGTAAAACTTTATCTAATGAATAAAAGTTTCGATTTTCAATAAATCTTCTAATTGCAGTTCCACTAGCGAGATTATCAACAACCATATTGCTGTTATATCCGGGACCTTTTCTCTTTATAGAAACAGGTTCAATAGTAGATTCACTTATTTGCAATGCCTTCAAATATTCAATTGCAAGGATATTATTTGGAGAAGATAGTACATTTGCATATTTTCTAATGTCATTTAAATACATTAAAAGAGCATTTTCTCTAGCTTTTGGAAAGGAAATTCCCTTAGATAACTCATGTGTAAGTAATGATTTATATTCGTCAGGCTCTTCCGTAAGAATTGTTGCAAATTCTTTAAGTACAGACATATCATTAAGTTCTGAACCAAAAGATACTGCATCTACAATCTTCAATGAATTAAATAGTTTAATTGCACCTGATGCAAAATTCTCAGCACTAGAAATGCTGTATATACAAGGCAATTCCAAAACTAGGTCAACACCATTTAGAATAGCCATTTTAGCTCTTGACCACTTATCTATAAGTGCAACATTTCCTCTTTGAACGAAGTTACCAGAAATAACTGCAACAGTATAGTTTGCACCAGTAACTTTTTTTGATTCATTTAAGTGATAAAGATGTCCATTATGAAATGGATTATATTCACCAATTATTCCAAGAACAGCATCCATAACCTGCAATTATTCCTTCCCAAAGAAATATTTAAAGTTTGAAAGATTATTTTCTAAACTTTAAGTCTCCTTTACAAATTAAATCTTTATTGATATAATATCATAAAAAAATAAATAATTCAATCCTTTTATGTAAATAATTGTCAAAAGGGAGGAGAAAATATGAAAGAAGTTACAATATATACTGATGGCGCTTGCTCTGGAAACCCAGGCCCAGGAGGATGGGGAGCAATACTAATTTACGGAGAAAATAAAAAAGAAATATCAGGTAGAGAAAAAGAAACAACGAATAATATTATGGAAATTACAGCCGTAATAGAAAGCTTAAAACTCTTAAAATACCCTTGTGATGTTAAACTTTATAGTGATAGTGCCTATGTTGTAAATGCATTTACTAAAAACTGGGTAGAATCTTGGCAAAAAAATGGATGGATAAATTCTAAAAAAGAAGAAGTAAAAAATAAAGAACTTTGGAAGGAATTAATTGAACTTACTAAAACACATAATGTAACTTTCATAAAGGTTAAAGGACATAGTGATAATGAATTTAACAATAGATGTGACGAGCTAGCAAGAGATGCAATAAATAATATATAAATTTTTAAGGATTTAAAATTAATAGGAGAAAATTATGAGAATTGGTATAGATTTAGGTGGTAGCCATATTGGAGTAGGACTTGTTGATGAAGAAAAAATATTATATAAATATGAAAAGAATTTTATAAAAGAGGATAAAAAAGATATAAAACAAGCAATTAAAAGTTACATATCAGAAGCTATTCAAAATATACCAAAATTAGAGAATTTAAAAAATATTGAAATGATAGGTATTTCAATGCCACGGAAGAATACATAATGGCATAATTACAAATTCACCTAACTTAGATATAAATGGAGTAAGTATAAAAGATTTAGTCGGAAATGAAATAAATATTAAAGTAGTTGGAAAAAATGATGGAATGTGTGCAGGACTTGCAGAAAAAGTATATGGAAATTTAAAAGAAAGCAAAAATGGAGTATTTTTAGGAATAGGTACAGGAATAGGGACAGCTGTGTTTATTGATGGAAAAGTAATGGAAGAAATCAGAAGCGCTGGACACATGATAATAGAAAAAAATGGAAAAAAGTGCAATTGTGGGAAAAGGCGGATGCTATGAAACTTATGCTTCAATGAAGGTCTTAAAAGATAGCATAAGAAAAGAATTTAATGCAGAATCACTTAGAAGTGAAGAGATACTAGAATTACTTGAAGATAAAGAAAATCTTAATAGAGTAGATCATATACTTAAAGAATATATAGAATATCTTGCAATTGGTATATCAAATATGGCAAGACTTTGCTCTGCTGACACAGTTGTAATTGGGGGAAGTTTTGTACATTACAAAGATTTGTTATTTGAAAGACTAAAAAAAGAACTAGATAGAATTATGTCCGACCTTGAAAAGAAACAGACAAGAGTAATAAAGCTTGCGAAATTTAGCAATGATGCAGGAATAATTGGTGCAACTTTAATATAAGAATAAATTATTTAGTTATTAAATCAGTTTTATATAAAGAACAGATTTTACAATCAGTACAGATTTCATACCTATCTTCAAAGATAAGTTTTATAGTATTGATAAATTCATCTTCTTTATAATTTACTAAGTGAATTATAATCTTTTTAGGTGTTAAGTTAAGTAAAGTATTAAGTGCATAATCATTAGAAGAAAAAGTTATATCAGACAAGTATTTAGCTTGAAATATAGCATCATCAGTCGGTATAACTTTTTTATCTATATCAAGCAATGTACTTTCTCCATTGCAATAAACAAGATGTACAAGTGGGGAATTGAAGGGAGTGTATGCTACATACATTTTTAAAATATCAATAAACTCGTTATATTCTTTTTCTATCAAAAATTTATTAACAGAAATATCTATAATATAATCTAAATTTTTCATATAAGTTTGTAATCTAAAATTAACAAATCCATCCAATACAATAGATTTGTTTTCAGTGATATAATCTAAAAATGGGTAGTAAATTGAAAAATAGTTATCTTCACTAGATAAATCATCATCAGCTATAAAATCTTTTGCTAAGCTTAAAATTTTCTTTTTTTCACTGCTAGTAAAATAAAAATAGTTATATTCAAGAATCCTTTTGAGCAATTTTTCTTGATAAAATTCTATTATTGTATCAGTAAGTATAGATGCAACTCTATCATAGAAAAGCTCATAATCAGTCCCTGTATAGTGAATAATAACATTATTATACACTTTGAAATGATGCTGAGAGATGAGTGCAGAGTCTAAATTTAAAGTAGATAAGTTTTGAAATAAAGAAGAAATAATATCTTCGTTATTCGTTTTTATGCATAGAGATTTCACTTAAAAAAAGACCCCTTTCAAATTGATAGTATGTATATTATTTACTAAAACCAAAATAGATATACATATTATCTTATTCAAAAGAGGTCTTTTTGCAACTTGTATAATTATATATATATTCTAAAATCAATATCAGGAAATATGGGGTCTTTCTCTGATATATCATTTAAAAAATTAATGTCAATGTTATTTTCTATAATCTGATCATAGAGTTTATTAAATCTGCCAACGTGATCTTTAATTCTTCTTTTAGCATAATCTACCATAGTACCATTTGTAATAATAAAGTTCCAATCACTACTTTGAGCAAGTAAAAGTTCTCTTACACATTGATTTAGAGCTTTTACTTTTAGACTATCTTGTTCATTTGCAAATTTATTTGCAAGCTCAACCATTCTGTCGCAGCATTTGTGCATGTGTCTAATTGAATAATCATTAAGCTCATTTAGCCAAACTTCGCTGTAACCATTTGCGCCCCAACTAGAACGGCAAGGAGTAGATTGTTGCATTTCTGGATATTTATCAATATATTCAGAAGGGGTTATAAGTTTAAAGTCTGATTTATCATAATAAATTTTCTTAAATAAAATGTATAACCAATAAGGACCTTCATACCACCAATGTCCAAAAAGTTCAGCATCATAAGGACAAAGCACAATTGGTGGAGTTTGCATATAATTTGAAAGATTAGTTATCTGTGCTTGTCTTGAATCAAAGAAATGACCTGCTTGTTTCTCAGCAGAATCCATTGCCCATTGCACATTATAGATATCTTTATTTTCAGTCTTTCCTGTAATTCTGTTATATTTGATTCCAGTATTAACTCTAACTCCGTTATATGCTATGTATGGTTTAATATATTCATAATCTGCATCATATCCAATATCTCTGTAAAATTCACGATAATTGAAATCTCCTGGGTATCCACAAACAGAGCTCCAAACTTGCCTAGAAGACTCTAAATCACGTCCAAAGGCAATAACTCCATTAGGAGAAACGATAGGAGCGAAAGTACCATATACAGGTGTAGGATCCGCATATAAGATACCATGAGATTCGCATATAAAATATTCTATTCCAAATTCTTTTAAAAATCTATCAATTTCAGGTACATATCCACATTCAGGAAGCCAAATACCGCGTGGTTTTCTTCCAAAATATTTTTCATATGTTTGAACACCAACTGCAATTTGTGCACGTACTGCTTTTTCATTAACATACAAAATAGGAGAGTATCCATGTGTTGCAGAACAAGCAATTATTTCAAGAACACCAATATCTTGAAAATGTTTAAATCCTTGAATTATATTACAATTGTATACATCTTTAAAAATACGCAAATCAGAAGAATATCTATCTAAATAATATTTAGATAATGCATTTATTCTTTCGTCATATTTAGTTCTTACAACTTCTTTTTCACATAATTCAATATGCTTTTTTAAATAATTTATATATCTTTGTTGTAATAATTCATTATCTAGCATAGAAAGAAGAGGAGGAGTAATAGACATAGTAATTCTAAAATCTACTTTTTCTTCCTCTAACTTTTTAAAATTTTCAAGTAAAGGTATATATGTTTCAGAAATAGCTTCAAAAAGCCATTCTTCTTCTAAATAATTTTCACTCTCTGGGTGGTGAACAAAAGGTAAGTGTGCGTGCAAGACGAAACTTACATATCCTTTTAGGTTGTTAGTCATTTGTGATTCCTCTTTCTATCTTTTAAACATAAATTCACCCGAAGTTGGGTTTGATATTGTATTTAATTCGTCATTATATAATTTACTATATATATCATAGACATTACCATATAACTTGTCTATATCATTCATAAATTTCAAACTTCCGAAGTTCCTAGAAGATAAAACATTAGTCTTAACATTTCTAAATAAAATATTTCCTAAATCTGTTCTTTCAAATAAGATATGATCATTAGGAGAAACCATATTATTTGAAGAAGATATATGTATATATTCTTCTGGTCTATTAAAATCTTTTCTTCCAAGCTCTATAACATAGTTGCAATCTGGTTCTTGTGTTCTAATATACCAGCTATTTGCAAAGTCATTTATTTCTATCTCAAAAGAATAATTTTTTGTTGTATTATGGACAATTAAGATAGGTTGAGTGCTAGAAAAGACATTATCTCCGTGCTTTTTTCTTAATGCTTCTCTATCTTGATCTGAAATATCCCAATAAACAAACAAAGTAGTTGGAGTCTGAGCAAGAATTTTAACAATAGTTTGATTATATCTATATGGCAAGTCGTAGTATTCTTCAAGCATAGGCTTTACAGTGCTAGTTCTTCTTGTAGATGTAGCCTTTTTTGAAGGAACTGTTTTAGAGGTTGTGGCTTTTTTTGAAGAAACAGTTTCTTTTTTAGTATTTGTAACCTTTTTAGCAGAATTAGTCTCTTTTTTAGTACTGGCAATTTTTTTAGAAGTAGTTTTTTTAGCTTTTACAGAATTTGACTTTTTGTCTGCTACTTTTTTATCATTTTCATTTTTAGATACTACTTTTTTTGTAACTTTAACTTTTTTCTCATCTTCAAGTTCTTTTTTAGAATTTTTATTAGACACTCTTGCCATAAAAACCTCCAATCGAGCAATAATTGCTCTTAATATCATTAGTTAATTTTACTCTTATATCATATATCAAAAAATAAATAAATTCAATATAAAAATAAAAAATGTTACAAATTTTGCTTTATTTTTTTATAAAAATATATTACAATATAATAAAGTAAAAATAATGGAGGGAAAAATATGTCATTTTTTAAAGAATTTAAGGAATTTGCAATGAAAGGAAATGTAATCGATTTAGCAGTCGGTGTTGTAATAGGAGGAGCTTTCCAAGGAATAGTAAATTCATTAGTAAAAGATATAATAATGCCAATCACAGGAATATTTACAGGAAACGTAGATTATTCAAAGTGGGTTATAACACTCGCAAATGGAAATGTACAAATAGGAATAGGATCTTTCATAAATGCAATAATTAATTTCTTGATAATTGCTTTATCTATATTTATAGCATTAAAATATATCAATAAATTAAATAAAAAAATAGAAAAATTAAATGAAGAAGCAAGACACAAAATATTAAAAGAAAAAGATAAAAAAGAAGAAGTAGCAGAACCTACTGAAAAAACTTGTCCATATTGTTTATCAGAAATACCATATAAGGCAATAAAATGTGCACATTGTGGATCAGATTTAAGAGTAAAAATTGAAAATATAGAAAAAGCCCAAGAATCTGAAAAAGTAGAAAATTAACTAGAAAGGGAGCAAAATGAAAAAGCAAGCAGTAACTTATGAACTTTTGCATGTATGCAAACAAAGTGGAGCAAGAAGAGGGGTAATACATACACCTCATGGAGATATACAAACACCTATATTTATGCCAGTTGGTACACAAGCAACGGTAAAATCAATGACACCAGAAGAACTTAAAAATGATGTTAAAGCACAAATCATACTTTCAAATACATATCATTTATATCTAAGACCTGGACATAAGCTAGTTGAAGAAGCAGGTGGACTTCATAATTTTATGAGATGGGATAGACCAATACTTACAGATTGTGGAGGATTTCAAGTATTTAGTTTAAGTGATTTAAGAACTATCACAGAAGAGGGAGTAGAATTTACATCTCATTTAGATGGAAGTAAACATTTCTTTTCGCCAGAAAAAGTAATGGAAATAGAAAATTCACTTGGTGCAGATATAATAATGTCATTTGATGAATGTGTAAAATATCCAGAAACTTATGAATATACAAAACAGTCTATGGAAAGAACTACAAGATGGGCTATAAGATGTAAAGAAACTCACAAAAATACAGATAAACAAGCATTATTTGGAATAATACAAGGTGGTTTCTATGAAGATTTAAGGGAAAAATCAGCAGAAGATCTAATAAAACTTGATCTTCCAGGATATGCTATTGGTGGAATAAGTGTAGGAGAACCAAAGGAAGAATTTTTAAAGATGCTATATTATACAGCACCACTTATGCCAGAAAATAAGCCTAGATATTTGATGGGCGTTGGAACACCAGATTATTTAATAGAAACATCTATCGCAGGAATAGATATGTGTGACTGTGTATTGCCAACAAGAATTGCAAGAAATGGAACAGCACTTACATCACATGGAAAAGTAGTTGTAAGAAATCAAACTTATGCGAGAGATTTTACGCCACTTGACGACGAATGTGATTGTTACACTTGCAAAAATTATACAAGAGCATATATAAGACACTTAGTAAAAGCAAATGAAATATTAGGTGTAAGATTATTGTCATTACATAATTTAAGATTCTTGACTAAACTAATGGAAAGAGTTAGAATAGAGATAGAAAATGATAATTTATTAAATTTTAGAGACGAATTTTACAAAAAATATGGATATATAAAAGAGTAAAAGGAGGATAAATGATGCAGATAGAAACTGATCTTAACCAAATGAATAAAAAGAAAGGTCCAAAGATAACAACTGTTTTAATTATTATGATGACAATAATTATAATTGCAGCTATTGGTGTTATTATCGCAATTTTATCTTTACAAAAACAACCATTAAGAGTTTCGGTAGATGGTTTGCCAGTAGCTTTACCAGCAGATACATTTATGTTTGGTGAAAATGGGAAGATATATGTATCAATTAGAGACATTGCACCTCAAGTAGGCTATACAGCTCATAATGGAGAATATAAAGTAGATACAGAAGATACCAATAAAATGTATATACAAGCAAATGATGAAACAGAAACAACATCATTTTATCTAAATTCCACAACGATAAATAAAGTCGCTCCAAATACAACGGATAACTATATGAATATTGTAATTGACGAACCTATAATAGAAATGAATGGCAAAATGTATATAACATCAGATGGTTTTACATCAGCATTTAACTCAACATTTAGTTATAATAGCAGTAAAAATACAATAACAATACAAACATTGCCATATTTGTATGAATATTATACATCTATAATAACTCAATTAGGAGATCAAAAAGTTTATGAAAGTATAAGTGAAGATTTTATTAATCAAAAAGCAATAATTTATGGCATGATAGTGGGAGTAGATGCAAAAGGAAAATATGGAGTTATATCTCTAACAGGAGATGAAATAATAAGTCCTAGATATGATAACATAGAATTTATAGAAAATGCCCAAGAATTTATAATAACAAATTCAAGCAAAAAAGTTGGAATAGTATATAGCACAGGAAATACAAAAATATCTGTATCTTATGATGAAATAAAAGTTATAGATAGTGATCTAGGTCTATACCTAGTAAAGAGCAATAATAAATATGGAATAGTAAATTCACAAGAAGATTTAATCGTGCACATGGAGTATGATAAGATAGGAGTAGATACAACAGTTTATCAAACAGATAATATAACAAATTCATATATATTATTTGACACATATATTCCAGTAATGCAAAATCAAAAATGGGGACTATTTAATCTACAAGGACAAAAGATAGTAGAAACAGAATATGATGGATTAGGATGCATACCTAAGAACATGAAAGATAAAGTAGTAAACAATACTTTATTAATAGAACCACAAAAAGTTGTTGTATTAGAAAAAGACAAAAAATTTGGTGGAATAGACACAAAAGGAAATATGCTAATACCAGTAGCATTTGATGGAATATACTCTACAATAAGTGCTGGTGAGACTTCATATTATCTTTTATATAATGAACAAGAATATAATGCTGTTGAATATATTCGCTTAATAAAAGAACAATTAGGAATTGTTGATGAAGATGAAAATGAAGAAGATGAAAACGATGCTAAAGACACAAATACAGTAGTAGAGGATTCAAATTCTACGCAAAATAATGCAGAAACAAATATAGAACCATCAAATGAAAATACTCCTACTTCAGCATCAACTACTGAACCTGAAAACACTGAAAATACTGCCGAATAATGTCAGTATAAAGTTATAAAAAAAGCTTGAAAATTTAATGAAAATATGCTATAATAAATATAACATAAGAGATAAACAAAAATCCCTGCATGGTGCGTAACAAGAAGGAAATTTTAGAACCTACAAAGCAATGGATATGGGAGCTGAATCTCTGGATATGGCGTGTATGCTTGCACAAGAGTGATAGCAAGAAACCCACAAGTATTTGGGTAGGCACCCACCTGTATATATACAGGTCCATAAAATTTCTTAAGAACTACGGCTAATGTGGGGGATTTTTATGCAAAAGTTAGCAAAAAAGCTAGCTTTATTTTTTATTATAATTTAGGAAAATTATATTGGCAAAAAATGTAGCTTATGATAAAATGCAAATATAAAAGAGGGGGATTGATTATATGAAAAAATTTTTGTATGTTTTAATTATTTTAATAGTCATAGCAGTTTGTGTGTTTGCTTATTTTTATTTTACTCAAGAAAGAACACAAACTCAAGATATAGAAGATGAAACAACGCCTATATTTTCATTAACTAACTATCCAAAAGTAGATGCATCTCTTGCAACACAACCACTAACAACAGCTTTTATAAAAAATTTTACTGGAACAGAAAATATAGATGAAAATACATTAAACTACTCAAATACACATCCAGCATACGAGAAGCTAATAAATGATGAAGTAGATTTAATTGTTGTTACAGAACCATCTGAAGAAGAATTAGCATTAGCTAAAGAAAAAAATGTAGAACTAGAAATAATACCAGTTGTAAAAGAAGGATTTGTATTCTATGTTAATTCCTCTAATGAAGTTGAAAGTCTTACACTAGAACAAATTCAAAAAATATATACTGGAGAAATAACAAACTGGTCAGAAGTAGGAGGTAAAAACGGAAAAATTAAGGCTTATCAAAGACCAACTAATTCAGGTAGTCAAACAGGAATGCTATCATTGGTTATGAAAAATTTGAAATTAATGGAACCATTAAAAGAAGATGTTGTAGATACAATGTACCAGATTATTAATTTAGTATCAAGTTATGATAATGGCCAAAATTCAATAGGATATTCATATTACTATTATGCAACTACTATGTTCCAAGAAATAGATGCAAATATTGCAAATGGTATAAAACTATTAGGAATAAATGGTGTAAAACCAACAAATGAAACAATACATAATGGAAGTTATCCAATTCAAACAGCATATTATATTGTAATACGCAAAGATGAACCAGAAAATAGTAATACTAGAAAACTTGTAGATGCAATGTTGTCTGAAAGAGGTCAAAATGTTGCAAAGGAGGCTGGCTATGTCTCAGTCAAATAAAAATAGAGAAATTATCTTTTTAATAATTTTTATTCTTATTTGCATTTCAATAACAGCTATAGCTATATATTTTACAAATAAGACAAAGGGTAGTCTGCAAGAGAATAATTATAATGATTTAGATAGTGCAACTAATGTAGCTACTGAGGAAAAACAAAAAATTAAACCAGACGGTTTAGGAATAAAATCGCTAGATGCAACATATAAGATGAATGCTTTAAAAATTACTAAAGAAACTTACCATTCAGAAGAAAAAATGGATGGAGAATTTTCTTACTATCCGATTGAAGTAAATTATGTCAAAATAAATGGATTAAAAAACACTTCTATTCAGGACAAAATAAATGATGAAATAAGAGAAGTAGCATTATCTCAAGTAGATGAAAATGAATTAAATGGTAATGATGTAAGAAACATTACAGTAGAAGCTAGGTGCTGTGCTAATTTCTCTAATGTATTATCAATTTCAATATATAAATCTATATATTATTGGAATATTGAGTCAAATATGCAAGAAAGTTTTATTTGTGGGCTAAATTATAATTTAAAAACAGGAGATAAATTAAAATTTACAGATTTATTTACAAATGATTCAGGAACTAAAAGCATAATTTCTAAAAGTGCATATATGACATTTGCCAATGAATATCTAGAATATTTTGCAAATTTAGAAACCCAAAGTTTGACAGAAGGAAATGAAAATACAGCAATATGGGATGGAGATATGAACAAAATTGATTATTCAAACATAGAAGAAAGAACGTTTAAAATTCTCCAAAATTATGACAGAAATAATGAATATCTATTTTATTTTACTGAATCATATATTTGTGCATATATTAATAATGAAGAAGTTATGATAAATATGAGAGATTTCTATAATCAAATTGCAATATATGATAGATATGCTGACTCAGAAGGACTTTTTGAAAGTCAAAATCAAAATCATTTTCTAGTATTTTCTAGGGATACTACACTTGTTTTACCATCTATATACACAAATGTACAGAAAATAGCAGATAATTTATTTGTAGATTTAGAATTAAATTACTATGGTGAAGAAGAAAGACTGGATTATGAAAATAATCAAAAAATATTGGAAGGTATACAAAGCATAGAATCAATGGTAGAAGAATGCAAGGAATATCTAAAACAAAATAGTGATAAAGCAATTGTACTTAATGTTAATAAAGAATATGATGATGAAAGCAATACTATAAAAGATGTGTGGACTTTAAAAGCAGTAATGAGTAAAGATTATTTTAATGATACATATTTAGATAGAGTTGTAGAATATGAACAAATAGGTTTAGGACGACCATCAGCAGAAATTCAAAAACTAAATGAGTTATTAATAAAAGATAGTGAAAACAATAAAAATATTAGCTTAGATGCTCAGTATGTAGAATAGAAAATCAAAAGAATAAAGCCTGTTTTAAAAGCAGGCTTTATTCTTTTTGATTATCTTAATAAATTAAACCAAGTATTATAAAGATTAGTTGTCATATTAATTAAATCGAGTTTTTTAACAGTCTCACTTGCAACAATATTTACAGTTTTTAAAACTTCTTCGCCAATAGAATATGTTGCAGTTCCAAGGATGTCACCTTCATTAACAGGTGCATTTATTTTTTCATTAAAGGAAATATTTTGAACAACTTGATTAGATTTAGATTTTGTAATAAATAGAGATGCATTATCTTCCATAATAGCATTTATTTCACTTTTAACTCCTTTATCAACAGTTACTGTACCAACAATGTCACCTTTATTTCCAAAAGATACGTTTGCAAAATTAGCAAAACCATAGTTTAATAGCTTTTGTGCTTCTTGAAATCTAACATCAGTGCTTGGAGAATGCATAATTACGGCAATTAGTGATAAGCCATCTCTTGTTGCACTTGCAGATAAGTTATATAATGCAAGAGAAGTAGAGCCAGTTTTTAGTCCAGTACATCCGTTATAATTTCTAACAAGTTTATTTGTATTTACAAGAGAAGTTTCGCCGATTTCTTAAGCTATCCATATAGATTGTTGTATAGTTAGTTATACTTGGATGTTTATTTAAAAGTTCTTTAGACATTAAAGCAATATCATAGCTAGAAGTAATATGACCATCTTCGTCAAGTCCGTGACAATTTCTAAATGCAGTATCACGCATACCTAATTCCTTGGCTTTATTATTCATACGACTTACAAATTCTTCTTCTGAACCTGCAATAAATTCTGCCATTGCAACAACACAATCATTTGCAGAGTTTAAGCAAATTGCTTTTAGCATTTCGTCCACTGTCAAAGTCTCATTTTCTTCAAGCCAAATTTGAGAACCGCCCATGGATGCTGCATTACTTGAACAAGTAACAGTATCAGTAAGAGAAATTTCACCGATTATCTATTGACTCCATTATCAAAAGAAGAGACATAACTTTTGTAACACTTGCAGGTCTAAAAGTATCATGAGCATTATGCTGATAAAGAACAGTTCCAGTAGTTTGCTCTATAAGTATAGCACCTCCAGATTCTAGTGCTAAATCAGTATTATTCTCAGATATAGTTTCCAATAAATCAATATTAGAAGTATCAGACCAAATATATGAGCTTGGTGTAGTAGCATAAGAATAATTAAAGCAAAAGCAAATTAAAATTATGCAAGATATAAAAAATAATATTTTTTTACTATACATATAACCCTCCATAAAACCTATTTGTCTAATTAGAAGATATGAGGAAAAGTAAAAAATATGATAGAAATATGAAAAAATACTTGCTTTTACTATATAATCTGTGTTATAATCTATAAGGTTATAAAATAGACACATAAGACTAGTCTGTAAAAAGTGCTTAAATAAAGTCTTTACAGATGCTTGAAATCTTATGGATGTTAAAACTAAAAGGAGGAATAAAATTATGGCAGTAGTTGCAATGAAACAATTACTTGAGGCAGGTGTTCATTTCGGACATCAAACAAGAAGATGGGATCCTAAAATGGCAGAATATATCTACCAAGCAAGAAATGGTATCCACATCATTGACTTACAAAAGACTTCTAAAAAAATTGATGAAGCTTATGCTTTTATCAAAGAAAGAGTAGAAGAAGGAGAAACAGTTCTATTTGTAGGAACTAAAAAACAAGCACAAGAATGTATGAAGGAAGCTGCAATTTCTTGTGGAATGTTCTATGTAGATCAAAGATGGTTAGGTGGAATGCTAACAAATTTTGAAACTATCAAAAAAAGAGTTGAAAGACTTAAAAAATTAGAAACAATGCAAGAAGATGGAACTTTCGAAGTATTACCTAAAAAAGAAGTTATAGGTTTAAGAAAAGAAATGGAAAAACTAGAAAGAAACCTTGGTGGAATTAAAGAAATGGAAAGTTTACCAGGAGTTATATTCATAGTTGATCCTAAAAAAGAAAGAACAGCTATATTAGAAGCTAAAAAATTAAGAATACCAGTAGTTGGTTTAGTTGATACAAATTGTAGTCCAGAAGATATTGATTATCCAATACCAGGAAATGATGACGCAATACGTTCAGTTAAACTTATAGCAACAGTTATGGCTAATGCTGTTATAGAAGGAAAACAAGGAGAAGTATTATCATTAGACGAACAAATGGCAGAAACAGAAGAAACTCCAAGTGAGCCTAAGAAAGAAGAAAAAAAGGAAAAAGAAGAGAAAAAAGTAGAAGAAGTTAAAGAAGAACCTAAAAAAGAAGAAAAAGCTGAGTCTGAAGAAGAATAATTTTTAACATATATAAGAAAATAAATGTTAGAAAAAGTAAAGGAGAGATAAAAATGGTAACTGCAAGTTTAGTTAAAGAGTTAAGAGAAAAAACAGGTGCAGGAATGATGGACTGCAAAAAAGTATTAACAGAGACAGACGGAGATATGGAAAAAGCTGCAGAGCTATTACGTGAAAGAGGAATTGCTAAAGCTGCTAAAAAATCAAGCAGAATAGCAGCAGAAGGTTTAGTTGTAGCTTGTGTTTCTGAAGATGGAAAAACAGGTGCAGTTGTTGAAGTTAATGCAGAAACTGATTTCGTTGCAAAGAATGATGAATTTAAAACTTTTGCAAATGATGTTGTTAAACAAGTAGTTAAAGAAAATCCAGCAAATGTTGAAGAACTATTAGCTGAAAAATGGATCAATGATCCAAGCAAAACAGTATCAGAAGTTTTAACAGATAAAATAGCAACAATTGGTGAAAATATGTCAATAAGAAGATTTGTTAGATTTACATCTAATGGATTAGTTGAAAAATATATTCACGGTGAAGGAAAAATAGGAGTACTTGTTTCTATGGAAGGTGGAACAAACGAGCTTGCAAAAGATATATGTATGCAAATCGCAGCAGCTCGTCCTGAATACCTAGATAGAGATTCTGTACCACAAGAAAGAGTTGCAAAAGAGATGGAAATCTTAAAAGTACAAGCTATGAATGAAGGAAAACCAGCAGAAATAGCTGAAAAAATGGTACAAGGTAGAATAGGTAAATTCTATGGAGAAATTTGTTTAGTGGATCAACCATTTGTTAAAGATCCTAATATTAAAGTTTCTGATTTGCTTTCTTCAAAAGGAGCAAAAGTTCTTGAATTTGCAAGAATAGAAAAAGGAGAAGGATTAGAAAAAAGAGAAGAAAACTTTGCAGAAGAAGTTGCAAAGCAAATTAAACATTAATTTTTTAAAGGGACTATTTATTAGTCCCTTTTTTGAAGTTTGAAAAATAATCAGCTGAAAAATTACAAATTTTTTTTGCCCAATATACGGGAGAAAGGAAGTAAGATGAAAGGATATTTAGTACTAGAAAACGGAGAAATATTTGAAGGAGAAAGAATAGGATATGATAAAGACACATGCTTAGAAGTTGTATTTAATACATCAATGTCAGGATATCTAAAAGTATTTACAGATCCATCTTATGCATCTCAAGGAGTTGTTATGACATATCCATTAATTGGAAATTATGGAGTAATACCAGAAGATATGGAATCAAAAAAAGTATGGGTAAATGCAATATTTATCCATGAACTTGCAGAAACTGCAAGTAATTTTAGAAACGCAGAAGATTTAGAACAATATTTGATAGATAATAAAATACCAGGACTAAAAAATGTTAATACAAGAAAATTAACAAAGATACTTAGAAATAGTGGAACAATGAGAGGAAAATTAACATCAGATATATCTAATAAAGATAAAATAATAGAAGAAATAAAAGAATATAAACCAAGCAATCTAGTACGGAATGGTTTCATCAAAAAGGCCATATGTAGAAGGTGAAGGAGATATAGAAATTGCACTTCTAGATTTTGGAGCTAAGGAAAATATAATAAGGGAACTTGTAAAAAGAAATTGCACAGTACATGTATTTCCACAAGATAGTTCAGCTGAAAGTATAAAAGAGATAAATCCAGATGGAATAGTTCTTTCAAATGGACCAGGTGATCCAGAAGATTGCAAAATAGGAATAGAAACAGTTAGAAAGTTATATGATTCTGATATTCCAATACTTGGAATTTGTCTTGGACATCAATTAATGGCTCTTGCAACAGGGGCTAAAACAGCAAAACTAAAATATGGTCATAGAGGACCAAATCATCCAGTAAAAGATTTAAAAACAGATAAAGTATATATAACATCACAAAACCATGGATACTATGTAAAAGAGGATAGTATTGATAAAGACCAAGCAGAAATCTCACATATTAATTTAAATGATGGAACAGTTGAGGGATTAAGATATAAAAATAAAAACATATCTACAGTTCAATTTCACCCTGAGGCTTGTCCAGGACCTGAGGATACGGCGTATATTTTTGATGAGTTTTTGAGTTCATTGAAATAAAGTTATAATATCCGCCAAATCTCATCGGAGATTTTATATTTTTTGTTTTCAAGAAAATTTCGAAAGGTCAAGGAGTAATCCGTAAGCAGAAGGCTTTTCGAACATTTTCTTTCAAAAAAAATATAAAACTCCTGCGTTTGGCTAGTATAAACTGAAATTTAAATTGTTAAATTGAAAGGAGCAAATAAAATGCCAAAAAATAAAAATATAAAAAAAGTATTAGTAATAGGTTCAGGACCAATAATTATAGGGCAAGCAGCAGAGTTCGATTATGCAGGTACACAAGCTTGTACTGAACTAAAAAAAGAGGGAATAGAAGTTGTACTTGTAAACTCAAATCCAGCAACAATAATGACAGATAAAAATATGGCTGATAAAATATACATAGAGCCATTAACACCAACAACTGTAAAAAAGATAATTGAAAAAGAAAAACCAGATAGTATTCTTCCAAACCTTGGAGGACAAACAGGATTAAATATAGCAATGGAATTAGAGGAACAAGGATATTTAAAAGAGAAGAATGTTAGATTACTTGGTACATCTCCTGAAGGAATTAGAAATGCAGAAGATAGACAAGCTTTTAAAGATATGATGGAAAGTATAAATGAACCTTGTGTTGCAAGTAAAGTTGTAAATACAGTAGAAGATGCTATCAGCTTTTCAAGAGAAATAGGCCTTCCAGTTATAGTAAGACCTGCATATACATTAGGTGGAACTGGTGGAGGAATTGCATATACAGAAGATCAGCTAAGAGAGATAAGCTCTAATGGACTTCATTTATCAAGAGTATGCCAAGTTTTAATCGAAAAATGTATATCTGGTTGGAAGGAAATAGAATACGAAGTAATAAGAGATTCAAAAGGAAACTGCATCACAGTATGTAATATGGAAAATATAAACCCAGTTGGAGTACATACAGGAGACAGTATAGTAGTTGCACCTTCTCAAACACTTGCAGATAAAGAATACCAAATGCTTAGAACATCAGCAATAAAAATAATATCAGCATTAAAAATAGAAGGTGGATGCAATGTACAATTTGCATTAAATCCTAACAGCTTTGAATACGCGGTAATAGAGGTAAATCCAAGAGTTAGTCGTTCATCAGCATTAGCATCAAAGGCAACAGGATATCCAATCGCAAAAGTTGCAACAAAAATTGCGATAGGATATACATTAGACGAAATAAAAAATGCAGTTACTGGAAAAACTTATGCTTGCTTTGAACCAGTGCTTGATTATGTTGTAGTTAAAATACCAAAATGGCCATTTAATAAATTTTTAACTGCAAGCAGAGAACTTGGAACACAAATGAAAGCAACAGGAGAGGTTATGGCAATAGCACCAACATTAGAAGCGGGACTTATGAAAGCTATTCGTTCTCTTGAAGAAAAAGTAGATTCATTAATGCTCCCAAAATTTGCAGCATATAGTGACGAACAAATAAGGCAAGAATTAAAAAATGTAAATAATGAAACTTTATGGGTAATTGCAGAAAATTTAAGAAGGGGAATGACAATAGAGCAAATACATCAAGCAACAACTATTGATACATTCTTTATAAGCAAAATAAATAATCTAGTAAAAGTTGAAGAAGAATTAAAGACAAGAAATTTAAGCGTAGAACTTTTAAGAAAAGCAAAAGTATATGGATATACTGATTCAGTAATATCAAAACTTACTAAAATACCAGTGGAAGAAATTAAGAAAATGAGAAAGGACAACAATATAATTGCAAACTTCAAAATGGTAGATACTTGTGCAGCCGAATTTGATGCAGAAACACCTTACTACTATTCAAGCTATGATGATGAAAATGAAGCGGAAGAAAAGTCAAAAAAGAAAAAGATAGTAGTATTAGGATCTGGTCCAATAAGAATAGGACAAGGAATAGAGTTTGATTATTGCAGTGTTCACTCAGTATGGTCACTAAAAAAATATGGATATGAAACAATAATTGTAAATAATAACCCAGAAACAGTAAGTACAGATTTCGATATAGCAGATAAACTATATTTTGAACCACTTACACCAGAAGATGTAGAAAATATAATAGATGTCGAAAAACCTTATGGAGCAATAGTTCAATTTGGAGGACAAACTGCAATTAATTTAACTAAAGCTCTAAAAGATATGGGGGTAAAAATACTTGGAACATCAGAAAAAGATATGGATAGAGCAGAGGATAGGGAGTTATTTGATGAGGCATTAAATAATTGTAGAATTCTAAGACCAAAGGGAAGTACAGTATATACAGTAGAAGAAGCTATAAAAGTTGCAAGAGAGCTAGAATATCCAGTATTAGTTAGACCTTCTTATGTCCTTCGGAGGACAAGGAATGGCAATAGCTTATGATGATGCAGAGATTACAGAATTTATAAACGAGATAAATAAAACAGTACAAGAACATCCAATTCTTGTTGATAAGTATATGCTAGGAAGAGAACTAGAAGTTGATGCTATATGTGACGGAGAAGATATATTAATTCCTGGAATAATGGAGCACCTAGAAAGAGCAGGAGTTCACTCAGGAGATAGTATCTCTGTATATCCAACACAACATATCTCAGAAGAACATAGGCAAAAAATAATTGATTATACATATAAAATTGCAAGAGAACTTAATGTAATAGGAGTATTAAATATACAATTTATAATCTGCAAAGGAGAAGTATATATAATCGAAGTAAACCCTCGTTCTAGTAGAACTGTACCATATATAAGCAAAGTTACAAATCTTCCAGTAATTGATATTGCAACAAGAGTAATACTTGGAGAAAAATTGAAAGACATAGGATATGGAACAGGGATATATAGAAGAAGTGAATATATTGCAATAAAAATGCCAGTATTCTCTTTTGAAAAGATAAAAAATGCAGATACAAGTTTAGGTCCTGAAATGAAATCAACAGGAGAGGTTTTAGGAGTATCTAAGAATTTCTCAGACGCAATAGTAAAAGCATTTATAGCATCTGGAATAAATATTCCAAAAACAGGTAATGTACTTATAACTGTAAGAGACAAAGATAAGGAAGAAATGTTTCCACTTGCTAAAAAATTATTCAATAAAGGATTTTCTATATATGCAACAAAAGGAACAGCACAACTTCTTAAAAATAATGGAATAGATGTAAATGTAGTAGAAAAAATCTGGGAAGGTGCAGAGAGCATACCAAATCTATTACAACTTGGAAAAATAAACTTTATTATAAATACTCCAACAAGAGGGAAAGAGTCAAATAGAGACGGATTTAAGATAAGAAGACTTGCAGCAGAATCTAAGATTCCTTGCTTTACATCACTAGATACTGCAAATGCATTATATGATGCAATAGAAGATACAAAGACAGAAGAAGAACTAGAAGTAGTTGATATAACAGAAGTATAGAAGAAAAGGTTATAATTCACAGCTTATAGTATAAAGTCCGCCAAACTCGAAAGGAGCTTTTATATTTTGTTTTCAAGAAAATTTCGAAAGGTCAAGGAGTAATCCGTAAGCAGCAGGCCGTTCGAACATTTTCTTTCAAAAAAATATAAAACTCCTGCGTTTGGCTACTTTAGATTTTAATGGCTGTGAATTATAAAGCATTTTGTAATATAATAGTTATGGTGATAAAATGGAAAACATAAAAGAAGAATTAACTGCATTAAGTGATGAAGATTATAGAAAATTTAATCAAAAATTATGTCCTGATACAAAAAGAAAGATTCTTGGAATCAGAATACCTATTTTAAGAAATTTTGCAAAAAAACTTGTAAAAGAATATGAAAAAGGAAATAGCCAAAAAGAAAAACTAGAAAATTTATTAAAAGATATAGATGATGAGTATTTTGAAGAAATACTTCTTCAAGGCTTTGTTATAGGATATACGAAATGTGATATAAAAGAAAAAATACCTTATATAAAAAAATTTGTGCCTAAAATAGATAGCTGGGAAATTTCTGATACATTTGTACCAACGCTTAAGATAAAAGAAAAAGATTTAGATTATGTTTTAGATTTTCTAATGCCATATTTTAGTTCTAATAAAGAGTTTGAAGTAAGATTTGCAGTGATAATGTTACTTGACTATTATATAAATGAAAAGTATGTAGATAAAGTTATAGAAATTTTAGATAAAATAAAACATGACGGCTATTATGTAAAAATGGGCATAGCTTGGTGCTTAGCAGAGATAGGAATAAAATTTAATGATAAATTAATGGAATATTTAAATGGAAAAAATAATCTTGACAATTTTACATTTAATAAAACATTACAAAAAATGATAGAATCTTATAGAATAGATAGTAAACAAAAAATATTATTAAAAAATATGAAAAAAAATAAAATTTAAGAAAATTTTAATGTAATATCTATTTACTTTTAGAAAATATTTGATATAATTTAAGACAGATTGAAAAAAATAGGGGAAAAATATGAAAGTTGTACTAGATGTATTAAAATTTATTGATATATTTACTCTGGCATATTTGATTTATTATATAATTACTGGCTTGTATGCATTAAAATCAAGAAGTAAAATAAGCAGCGGAGATAAAAAGCATACATTTGCAGTTATTATACCAGCAAGAAATGAAGAGAAGGTAATTGCAAATTTATTAAAAAGTTTAAAAACACAAAACTATCCTAAGGAATTATATGATGTATTTGTCGTGGCTAATAATTGCACAGACAAGACTTCTGAAATAGCATTATCTCTTGATGCAAATGTCATAGAAGGAAACGAAAATATTAAATCTAAGGGAGATGCACTAAAATTAGCATTTACTAAGCTAAAAAATTCTAAATATGAATCTTTTGTAATTTTTGATGCAGATAATATTGTTCACCCAGAGTTTATAAATAAAATGAATGATGCAATGTGTGCAGGTTATGAGATAGCACAAGGATTTAGAGATAGTAAAAATCCATCTGATACTTGGGTATCTAGTTGTTATTCAATCCATTATTTAATACATAATATCTTTTTAAATAAAGCTAGAAGAAATTTAGGAAAATCAAGTTTCATCAATGGGACAGGCTTTATGGTTACAAAAAGCTTTATAGAGAAAAGAGGATATGATAGTAAAACTTTAACAGAAGATATAGAAATGACAGTTAAATGTTCATTATATCAAGAAAAAATAGGTTTTGTAGAAGATGCAATAACTTATGACGAGCAAGTAACTACATTTAATGAATCTTGGAGACAAAGAAAAAGATGGTCTATTGGAACTGTTCAATGTTTCAAGATTTATTCTAGAAAATTAATAAAAAAGGGAATAAGAAGTCAAGAGTTTTCATGTATGGATTCATTTGTATTTCTAGTTTCACCTATTATACAATTTTTAGGAATTTTATCATATATTTTGCATTTTATGATTTCATTTGCAAAAGGACAAAATATAGATTATTTAAGCAAAGGATCAATTATTTTAATAGGATATTTGATAAGTGTTGCTTTATCAATTGCAGCAGTAAAAATGAGCAAAAAACATATCAAGGCATATATAAAAGGAATATTTATGCTTCCAGTATTTGTTTTATCTTGGATGCCAATAAATTTACTTGCCTGCATTGGAAAAGCTCAAACTGATAAATGGGAAAAGATAGAACACACAAAAGATGTTACAATAGATAAGATTTTAGAGAAAAGTTATAAATAAGGAAGTAATATATGCAAAGTAAAAAAGTAAAAATATTTAAAATAATAATGTTAGTAGTATTTATATTAATAATGATATTTTTAACTGTAAAATTTTTGCCATTATTTAAAAGTATATCAACTGAAGAACGGTAGAATAGAGTTACAAAATGAGATAGAATCAATAGGTTCAGAAGGAATCATAATAATAGTCGGTCTAATGGTAGTGCAAATATTTTTGCCAATACTACCCCGGAGAGCCAGTAGAAATACTTGCAGGTATGTCTTATGGAGCAATAGGTGGACTTATCATAGTATTTTTAGGAGCATTTGTAAGTTCTTTCATAATATTTTTTGCAGTTAGAAAGTTTGGAAGAAACTTTATATATGCTTTTGTGTCAAAAGAAAAGATAGAAAAAATAGAGCAAAACAAAATATTTTCTAATCAAAAAAGATTAGATTTGATATTATTTGTTTTATTTTTAATACCGGGGACACCAAAAGATTTGCTTGTTTACATAGGAGGATTATTACCAATAAAACCAATGAAATTTTTACTTATATCAACATTTGCAAGATTTCCTTCGATAGTATCATCAACAATAGCAGGAAGTAATTTAATAGCAGGAAATTGGGCAGTAGTGATAGCAACATATATTATCACATTTTTAATTGCTGCTTTAATAATATATATGTTTAATAAAAATGAAAAGGTATATATAAAATTATAAAATAATGTTATAGTATAATTTCACTTGAATAAAGAAGTAATAATGGAAAATAATAATTATAGTTTTAAGGGGGGTACCATAAATGGAATTTGTTGCAAATGAAGGAAAAAATGCTGAAATGCAAGTAGGAGATGAAATATATCTAAGACAGCCAATAAAAACGCATTTTGTAAAACAAGGAGAAAGCTATATAGACGTAGTTGAAAAATATGTAAAACCTGTATATGAAGAAGGAGATATTATTTCTATCAGTGAAAAGATAATAAGTCTTTGCCAAAACAGAGTTGTAAAAAGAGAAGATATAAAAATAGGATTTTGGGCAAAATTGTTATCTAAATTTGCATCTCATCCAGATACAGGAGTAGGAGTTGGAGAAACAATAAAAATGCAATATGCAATAAATACAGTAGGACTTCTAAGAGTATTGTGGGCAAGTATTGCAAGTGCAGTAACAAAGTTATTTGGTAAAAAAGGTGTTTTCTATGAAATCGTTGGATTAGATGTAAGTGGTCTAGATGGATTCTATGACCATATATGGGCTGAATATAGAGATATAGGAATACAATTACCTGACAACCCAGATAAAGTATGCAATGAGATAAAAGAAAAACTAGGAATAAGTGCAATGATTGTGGATGCAAATGATTTAGGCCAAGTAATACTTGGAAAATCAGACGACATAGAAAAAGATGATGAAAATTTAGTACAAATGATTAGTGATAACCCAGCAGGACAAGGAAGAGAGACAACTCCGATCGTTCTTATTAGAAAAAAGAATCAAAAAGATATGGAGGAAAAAATGAATAATGAATTAGTAATAAAAAGATGTAAACATTGCGGAGCATTAGTAAAGGTTTTAGAAGATTGCGGATGCAAATGTGGAATAGAGTGCTGCAACGAACAAATGGAAAAATTAGTTCCAAACTCAGTTGATGCAGCAATAGAAAAACATGTACCAACTTATGAAAAAGTAGAAGATGAGATATTTGTAAAAGTAAATCATGTAATGGAAAAAGGACATTATATAGAATGGATAAGCTTAGTAAAAGAAAATAAAGAATATACAGTAAAACTATATCCAGAGCAAGAAGCAGAAGCTAGATTTAAATATATACCAGGTTCAACTTTATATGCTTATTGCAATAAACACGGACTATGGAAAGCAGAAGTAGAGTAAAATTAAATTATAATTAAATGGGAGGAAAACAAAAGATGGCAAACGCTGTAATGCTAGAGGCTCTACACACACACACACACCAGATTGTTGAGCAATTAGAATTTAGCAAACAATAAAAGATATAGAAAAA
>CANREW010000015.1 GCA_947629765.1 uncultured Clostridia bacterium | reverse complement strand
AAATTTTAAAATTACAATTTTATTAAAAGTATTGAAAACCCCAGAAAAAAATATCTGGGGTTTGTCAATAATCTGAAATCAGAGATCTAAACGATCTCTGATTTTTTTGGAGTAATTTGTGCGTCAATGCGTCTCATACGACAAGGTAAATACGGTGCCCCACGAGCCGTCATCCCGCTGATAAGGAGTAGCCGTATAATAGCAGACTTCTATATTCTGATCCGCCTCGATGTTTTCAACAGCTTGCCAAAACTCGTTCGGGCTATCAACATGCGTCAGTATGTGATACCGGTTGTTTGGGCTATTGAGCAGTGTTGACTTTGGTGCATTCATGGGGTCGGGCTTTGAGATGTCGATCTCAAAGCCAAGGATCCTAGTTACACCAAATGTGCCGATACACATAAGTCCGATTAGGCTGAAAATAATTACCAAAGCAACGCCTGAAATAATACCGGCGTTTCTCCTCTTGTCCCGTGTTTTTCTCTCTTTCTTACTCATAATGTCACTCCAAATTCACTTTACCCTTCAAAACAAATTTCAGGGTATTGTAAATGGTACATTTGTTTAGTTCGCTGTACCCACGAATATTCATAATTATATTATACCATTTTTTATGTAAATTTGCAAATTTTCTTGTAATTCTAATAGCTTTATCTTTAAAACTTTTACAAAAATTTGTTTGTTTTCTATTGCTTAATTGTAAAATATATGTTATACTAATTAACATAGGAAATGATGATAAGCAGATGTGGTTTTGCCACCAATTATACAAATTATCGTAGGAGAGGTGGTGATGTTTATGGTTAAAGTGATACTATTTTTAATATTATTCTTAATGTGTTCTTTAACGCTAAACGTTGCCTTGATTGCAGTTCTATATAAGAACTGGGTTGATAGAAGGCTACATAAATAGAAAAAAGCTCACATCTGTAACTTTGACGAGTTGATGTGAGTTTTCACAATATATTCGGCAAAACCACATTTGTGGTTTCTTCATTTCCTATATTTATTATACTTGAGATTTTTGTAAAAGTCAACACTTTTTTATATTTTAACTATGTTGAATTTATCATATTTGGAGCTACCAACGGGAATCGAACCCGTGACCTCAGCCTTACCAAGGCTGCACTCTACCGACTGAGCTATGGTAGCATTTTACTTTAATAACAAATCTAGCATAGTTTAACAATGCTAGATTTATGCTTCGTCTTTATTTGCTATATTTTTTATAGCTTTTTTTCTAATTCTTTGAATTGCATTATCTATTGATTTTACAGGAGATTCAAGGTCTTCGGCAATTTTCACATAGCTTTCTCCGTTTATAAATTTTATCAAAACTTGTTTTTCGAAATCACTTAGTGATTTGTCTATGGCATTTTCTACTGTTTTATAATATTCCTTCTTTGTTATAGTATCAAGTGGATCTTCTACCATTTTATTATTTAATACATCTAATAAGGTTTTGTCTTCGTCTTCTTCATAAGTAGATGTATTTAATGATAAATATGAATTAAGTGGCATATGTTTTTGTCTATTTGAAGTTTTTATTGCAGTAATTAACTGTCTTTCTATACACATATTTGCAAAAGTTTTAAATGAATTATGTTTTTCCTCTTTGTAGCTCTTTATAGCTTTATATAAACCTATCATTCCTTCTTGAACTATATCGTCTCTTTCCGCACCAATCATAAAATATTTGCTGACTTTCATATATACAAGTTCTTTATATTTGTTTAGAAGATAATCTAGGGCCTCTTTATTGCCTGACTTAATAAGAGAAAGCAATTCCTCGTCTTTCAGTCCGTCAAAATTGTCATTAAATTGAAAAAACTTAGTAGCATTTTCCATCTATTTCCTCCTGCAAATTTTCATAATGTAATTATATCATAAACCCCTTTCGTGTCAAGAGTTTTACAATAATTTTTTAAATTTTGATCAAAAAAGAGACCTGCAGTCGAAACTGCAGATCTCTTTTTTAGCGTTTACGCGCCGGTTTTTCTCCGTTAATGAGGTCAATTAGCTTTATCAGCCACTCGATCCCAAAAATCAGGATAAAACCAGCAACTGCTAAGATGGACGCAAGTCCAATTCCCCAACCGCAGTTGAAGAAAAGCTGAAGTACAAAGTTATTGTACCCCATAAACGGATCTGCATTCTTGCAGGCCATCCAAATCACGGTGGCAAGTGCGATGCAGATAATGCCAAGGATCTTCTTCCAGATGTTCTTCTTCATTGTCTCTCTATCCTTTCTGTTTCAAAGTTTAGCTAATTGGCTATTTATATTATAATTATACCATACTTTTAGCCTTTTTGCAAATTGATGTTTTCCTTTAAAAGCAAATTAGCAACATACAGAAAATCGTATATTGCTAATTTAAACTATATAATTAATCAATATTTAAGTGTTCTTTAATTGTTTCAACAATTCCTCTAACATATCCCGAATTATTATTAAGTATATTTCTTAAATCTTTATCATTGTTTATATATCCTATTTCAAGTAAATATGCCTCTAATCCTATATTTGAATTATATAGCACATTTCTACCTACTTTTTCATTTCTTCCATCTACATAAGCTCCTGTTGCAATTCCTCCTGTCTCTCTTACCATGTATAAATATGGCGTATCCTCTGTTATATTATATGGTTTATATCCTTTTGCTCTTGCTTCATTTGCAGAATTTTCTATTTCCGAGGCTTTAAATGTTCTTACATAAACACCATTTGCTACCTTATATGTTGGATTTAAAGTAGAATAATTTGTATTTGCGTATTTTACTATATTATCTGCAAATGCCTTAGCAAAATCCAGATTCATTTTTGATGGTGCATATATCTCAACACCACTTTCTGAGTTTGGCTCTTCTATGCTATTTAGGTGTACTGAAAATACATATTTAGCTCCTGATCTTCCAATGACATTTGCTTTTCCGCTCTTCTGCATAAACGTCACTTGCGTTATATTCTTTGCCCTCTGTTCCATCTCTTGTAACTAACACTTTTAATCCAAGAGCATCTAGTTTTTCTTTTATTCCATTAGTACATTTTACAGCTAAATCTGCTTCTTTATATTCTCCGTTTTCTGCGCCCGGATCATTTCCACCGTGTCCAGCATCTATTACTATATCATATACATTACTTGGAAGATAAGTATTTTTAACTGTAAGCATCATAAAATCATGTATGTTTTTTCCAAATAATATATCTATCTTATTATTTTTGCCATTTTTAGTAATTGTGTAATATTCTATGCTAGGGTATTCAGTATCATTTTTTATAGAATAATACTTAGCTTTATTATTTAAATATTTAACTTTTATTATTGCATAATACTCATTTACGCCAATTTGTTCTAGGTCTATTCCCTCATTTATAAGTTCTGAGGTATAAAACTCTATACCGTTATTAGAATTTATGTATTTCAATTCTTTTTCTATATCTTTTTCATTAATTGTTTGCAAGCATAAACTTACGCTTTGGATATTTTCATTGTCTATCGCTAGATTTCCTTTTATTCTTAAATGTGTACCATAAACGATATATTCTGTAAGAGATGCTTGTGTCTCCTCAAGATTTGCAAATATATTCCTTGTTTTTGTTTCTTTATACTTAGATAAAAAGATTATATAAATAGAAATTAGAGCAATAAACAATATAATTAAAGTAAGTATAAATCTATAAGTTTTATTCTTTTTCTTACTTTTCTTCTTTTTATTTTCTTTCATTTTTTGCAATCAGTCCTTTATATCTTCATACTCATATACACATATAATCTTTGTTTTTGCATTAAGTTCGTCTATTTCTTGATTTATTCTAAATAATTTTTGCTTCTTTAATTCAAGTTTTAGTTTACTCATATCTACTAAAATTTTATCAGATACATTCATTCCCAAAGGAAGTGTTTGATTATTATTGTCAAAATAAACAATATTAGTTAATGCAATAGCCTTTGTTTTCTTATTTAACTTTATATTATATAAATTTATCTTATCACAATCTTTCAAATCCTCTAATGCATTTTTGGGATTAATTGATAAAATATCATATTCTTTATTATTTAGCTGTGCTGTGCTTGCATAAAAAGCATTTAAATCAAATCCAAATTCAGCTTTTTCTATTGCTTTATCTAAGCTTTTAGTTATTTCTTGCAAACGATTTATATATTGTTCATTAGTTGTATTTTTTGTTATATCTAAAAGCCTAAACTTGCTTTTCTTTATCTCTCTATGTTTATGACTTCCTAAATTATTTATTTTAGTTCTATCTTCTGACATAGATCCAAATATATCAAAATCTTCTGATGAGAACAATATCTCTGTTTGCAAAGCCTCTTCTTTTAATGCATTAATACGTTTTTCAAAATCTGCATCCTCATTTTGTCTTAATATATTAATATCTTCTAGGCTTTCTGTACTTGCTATGAATATACTATCGAAATCTTCTTTTGAAAATTTTTCTCTATTCTTTTTATCAAGCTTTTCTCCTACTTCTTCTATATCTTCTTCATAATCAAATACCTTCTCTATTTCCTTAGTATTTTCTATAACTTCTGGTTCATTTAATCCGAAGTATATTATCTTTGTTTACAAAATTCCAAAACTCAAATATGCTCTTCTTATGTTCTTCAATCGTATCTATATAATTTTTTGCATTTTGATTCTTTCTAGTTAATCTATCAACTGACCTTTCCAAAGCATTTATATCCAAAGTTACATTTTTTATTTGGTTTTCTATTCTGTCTAAAATTTTAGTTATATCAATTAAATTTTCTATTGTGTAGTATTCTTTTGTCTCATAGATTAATTGTTCTGTATCTACAGTTTCTTCTTCAACTTTTTGCACTTTTTTCTCATCTTTTGTAGATTCCTTTATATCTTTTTTCTTTTTAAAATAATAACGTATTCTTCCAAAAAAGCTCTTCCTACATTCTAGATACATAGCAATTTGTTTTTGTCTAATACTATATTCTTCTTCTTTGTTTTTCTCAATAAGCTTCAATTCTTCTAATCTACTGTTTAGCTCTACTATTTTTTCATTTAGTTCTTCGCTTGATAACTTATTTTTCAAAAATTCTTCTTTTATAAATTTGCTTAAAGAATCATAATCTATTAGCTTTGATCCAGCTAAAAATTCAAGGCCTCCGGTCATCAGCAATTCTTGCCTCAAACTTATATCTATGAGGGAACTCTGTTTCTAGAATAAATAGTGCTTTTATGAGTTTATAAAATTTAGTTGCTTCTTCATTTGTTTTTAAAACTACTTTATATGTACTAATTACTTTTTCATATACCTCAGTATTTCCAACTATTTGGAAACTCATATTTCCTTCTTTGTCATATACTTCGTACATAAGTGGCCAATCTTTTGTAAATTGCCATAAATATTTTTCTATATCTGATATTTGTGATTTAGAATAATACTTCTTTGAATAATCTAAATAACTTATTGGAACAAATATTAATTCATCTTTACCAGTTTTTTGATATTGTATTTGCTTTTTTATCAAATAAAAAAGGCAAGAATAGTCTAAATCTTCTACTGGTGCTAACATATAATAGCTTTCAGAATATTCAGAATAATATATTTGCCATAAATAATTTTCTCTATATTTTACTTTAAAAGGAATTACATTTTCTAACTTCTTTTGTTCTTCTTCAATCTCTTCTATTTCTTCTATATTCATATCTTGTATCATTTTTAAAAATATGGTATGTTTTAAGATTCCCTCTTCACCTTCTGGTACTAAATATGAATATATGTGAGATGCCATTTTGCATTTTTCATGTATAGAATTTAATCTATTTGCTCTTGTTAAAAATATATTTATTTTACTTATTGGAACGTATTTGTATACCCTATATTTCTTTTCTTCGTAGTCTCTTGCAGGTTTCATTTCTGCATTGTCTATTTTATTTAATAATATCTCTGGTATATTATTTAAATCTAAGTCTAAATAATCTAAATTTTTCTGTATATCATTAGTTCTATTCAAAATTTTTCCTCCTAAGTTTTACTTACTTTATTCTACTATACTAATAAAAATAAATCAATAAAATTCTTCTAATATATCGAATATATTTGTAACTGGCTTTGCTCCATCTTTAATCAAGTTATTCGTGCCTTCTGATACCCTTGAATTAATATTTCCGAGGAACGGCAAAGACATTTTTTCCTTGCTCTAGAGCGAAATCAGCAGTAATTAAACTTCCACTTCTCTTTGCTGCTTCAACAACTACTATTCCATCACTTAATCCACTTATTATCCTATTTCTCTTTGGGAAATTTTCAGGCATTGGATACTCATCTTCTTCATATTCTGTAACTACTGCTCCATCATTTTCTATTATTTTATTGAATAAATTTATATTTTCTTTTGGATATATATGTTTAAATCCACTTCCTAAAACAGTTATCGTTTTTCCATTGCCAAGCATTGTTCCAATATGTGCTGATGTATCTATCCCAATTGCCATACCACTTACAATATTTACACCATACTTTGCTAAATTATATGATAATGATTTTGTAATCTCACTTCCATACTTTGTGCATCTTCGCGTTCCTACAATACCTATTGAAAAATCATTTAGTATTTTATAATTTCCTAAAATATATAGTTTTTTTGGTGGATCATATATATTTCTTAATTTGCTAGGATATTCTTTATCATTTATAGTTATAGTTTTCATATACATCTTCCCTTTCGGAATTTAAAATATTCCTTCAAAAAGATTTATATATCTAACTATTATAATTTAAATTTTTAACTATTCTTTGTAGCCTTAACTAAATTAGTCATAAGCATTGCTATCGTCATAGGACCAACTCCCCCTGGTACTGGTGTTATGTACGATGCTTTTTCTTTTACATTTTCAAAATCAACATCACCGAAAAGCCCTTCGTCAGTTCTGTTGATTCCTACATCAATTACAACTGCCCCCGTCTTTACCATATCAGCTGTAACAAAATGTTTTTTTCCTATGGCTACAACTAATATATCAGCTTTTTTTGTAATTTCTGATAAGTTTTTTGTGTGAGAATGACAAACAGTTACTGTTGCATTTTTATTTAATAAACTCAAAGCCATAGGTTTTCCAACTATATTACTTCTTCCAATAACCACTGCATCTTTTCCATCTATTTCAACGCCGTATGCTTCTAACAATTTTAATATTCCAAAAGGTGTACAAGATACGAATGTGTCTTGATTTAAGCAAAGCTTTCCAACACTTACTGGATTAAATCCATCTATATCTTTTTCTGGTTTTATTCTTCTAAATGCCTCATTTATATCTAAATGCTTTGGTATTGGGCTTTGAAGAAGTATTCCTTTTATATCTTCTCTATTATTTAAGCTATCAATTATATCTAAGAGTTCTTGCATTTTTATAGTTTCTTCAAGTAAAATTTCTTCATACTCTATTCCAAGCTCCATACAAACCTTGCTTTTATTTCTTACATATATTTGAGATGCCTTGTCATTACCAACAAGTATAACAGCAAGCTTTGGAATTTTACCTTGTTTTTTTAATTCTTCTACTTCAAGTTTTAGATTTTCTCTTATGCTCTTAGCAAGAGCTTTACCATCCATAATCTCCATAATTTTTATCTCCTTACTATATAAACTAATTTTGACAATGCAAGACTAAAGTTCTTTTTTTTATTTAATATTGTCTACCCCAAACAACAAAATGCTTTGCTTTCTTTCCACAGCAAACACAAGTATCTGATACGTGTTCTTCTTCAAATGGTATACATCTTGAATGTGCTCCTGTTAGTTCTTTTATTTTGTCTTCACATTCTTCACTTCCGCACCACATAGCTTTTATATATCCTTGATTTGTATTAATTTGTTTTTCAAATTCTTCCATTGTCTTTGCAATAAATGTTTTTTCTTCTAATCTTTTTTTGCAAAGCTCAAACATATTGTTATGTATGTCTTCTAACATCTTTGCTACTTCTTCGTTTATATTTTCTAATTTCACAGTAACTTTTTCTGCTGTATCACGTCTTACTAAAATGCATTCTCCATTTTCTATATCCCTAGGTCCTATTTCTAGTCTAACTGGTATTCCTTTTAATTCACAATCATTAAATTTATATCCAGGAGAAAATTGATCTCTTGCATCTACATCAACTCTAAAATCTTTTGCTAATAGATTTTTTATTTCTTCTGCCTTTTCTAGAACACCTTCTTTATGCATTGCAATAGGTATAATTCTAACTTGTATAGGGGCAACTTTTGGTGGAAGTTTTAATCCTCTTTCATCTCCATGTGCCATAATTATAGCTCCTATAAGTCTTGTGCTAATTCCCCAAGATGTTTGATATGCATATTCTTCTTTTCCTTCTTTATTTTGGAATTTTACATCAAAAGGCTTTGTGAAGTTTTGTCCAAAATAGTGTGATGTTCCTGCTTGAAGTGCTCTTCCATCTCTCATTAAAGTTTCTATTGTATATGTTTCCTCAGCTCCTGCAAATTTTTCTTTTGGAGTTTTTCTTCCCTTTAATGTAGGAATTGCAAGAAAATCTTCAACTATTTTAGCATATATCTCTAACATTTTTAAAGTTCTATTGGTTGCCTCTTCCTTTGTTTCATGAATTGTATGTCCTTCTTGCCATAAAAACTCACGAGAACGAAGGAAAGGTCTTGTCTCCTTTTCCCATCTAAGAACTGAACACCATTGATTATATACCATTGGTAAATCTCTCCAAGATTTTAGCCATTTAGAATAAAGAACAGAAAACATTGTCTCTGATGTAGGTCTAATAACTAATCTCTCGTCTAATTTTTCTCCACCAGCAACTGTTACAAATGCTACTTCTGGTGCAAATCCTTCAACGTGGTCTTTTTCCTTTTGCAAAAGACTTTCTGGTATTAATAAAGGAAAATATACATTTTTAACTCCGCTTTCTTTAAATAATTTATCAGCATAATTTCTAATATTTTCCCATATTTCATATCCATAAGGTTTTATAGCTATACATCCTTTTGTATCTGTATAGTCTGCAAGCTCAGTTTTTATAACTATATCTGTATACCATTTAGCAAAATCTTCATCAATATTTGCTATATCTTGTACGAAATTTTCATTTTTTGCCATAAGCTTTACTCTCCTTTTTCTTCTTTTTTTCCATTTAACATTTTAGTCACATCTAAATATATTTTTCCTGCATTTTGATTCCAGTTTTCTACAATATCTACTGCCTGGTCTCTCGAAGTTGCTAGTGTTTTTATTTCAAATGTTGTAGCATTATTTTCTCTAATCTTACATTTTACTATAAATTCATTTTCACTAATGGGGACAAATTCAGCCTTTACTGCTGATTCGTCTTTTATCTCTTTAAGTTCACCTTTTATATTTGTATCTACTTTTAGTTTTATAATCCCGGGGAGCATATCTAGTGTTAAATCTAATGTACTTTTTCCATTTTCTGTTAATTCATATAATTCACTATTTTCTTTTGTGTATTTTATTATATAACCATTTTCTTCTAAATCTAATAGGAACTGTTGAAAATAGAAATAATTTACATCTTGAATAGACAATACTATTTTATATAAATCAGTATTGTTAATTGGTTTGCCTATGATAGATAATAAATATAGAATTAAAACTTTATTTTCTGCTAATGTCTCATTATCAGCCTCTAATTTCACTTATTTACTCACTCCAATTATTTATATTTTTCCAAACTTCCTCTGTATATATTTTTCTTTCTGCTGAAAATGGAAGGATTATCTCACTTTCTTCCATTTTAAGTTCCTTTTTTATATCTTGCAAACTATTTTCTACTTTTGTCACTGCCACCTTATCTGCTTTATTTGCTATTATTATATATGGTTTATTTGTTTTCTTTATATATTCATACATAAGCTTATCGTTCTCTGTCGGCTTATGTCTAATGTCTAATATAAGTATTATTAGCTCTATTTCTTCTCTTGAAAATAGATATTCTTCTATAAATCTTCCGAACTTTATCTTGCTCAACTTTTGACATCTTACTATACCCATATCCAGGTAAATCTACAAAATAAAATTCATCATCAATGTTATAGAAATTAATTTGTCTAGTTTTTCCGTGGCTCTTGGCTTGTCCTTGCTAAATTCTTTCTATTTATTAATGTATTTATAAAAGAAGATTTTCCGTACGTTTGATTTACCAGCAAGTACAACTTCTGGCAAATTTTTAGTTGGGTATTGTTTTGGACTTACAGCTGATATTTCAAACTTTGGATTTTTTACTATCATTTAATTTTTTCCTTTTTTATTTGGTATTAGTTTTTTAGTTCCACCCATATATGGCCACAATACTTCTGGAATATTTACAGTTCCATCTTGGTTGTAATTATTTTCCAAAAATGCAATTAGCATACGAGGTGGTGCAATTACAGTGTTATTTAAAGTATGTGCATAATATGTTTGTTTTTCTCCTTTTTTCTTTATTCTAATTCCTAATCTTCTACTTTGTGCATCAGTTAAGTTAGAGCAACTTCCGACTTCAAAATATTTTTGTTGTCTTGGGCTCCATGCCTCTACATCACATGATTTAGCTTTCAAATCTGCTAAATCTCCTGAGCAACATTCTAGTGTACGAACTGGTATGTCTAAACTTCTAAATAACTCTACTGTATATGACCACATTTTATTATACCATTCATAGCTATCCTCTGGTTCGCAAACAACTATCATTTCTTGTTTTTCAAATTGGTGTATTCTATATACCCCTCTTTCTTCTATACCATGTGAGCCTTTTTCTTTTCTAAAACAAGGAGAATATGATGTCATTGTATATGGTAATTTATCACTGTCTAGTATTTTTCCTTTGAATTTACCAATCATAGAATGTTCACTAGTTCCGATTAGATATAAATCTTCTCCCTCTATTTTATACATCATTGCATCCATTTCTTCAAAGCTCATAACACCAGTTACTACGTCACTTCTAATCATAAATGGAGGGATTGTATAAGTAAACCCTTTATTTATCATAAAATCTCTTGCATAAGAAAGTAAAGCAGAATGTAATCTTGCAATATCTCCTGTTAAATAATAAAAGCCATTTCCTGCAACATCTCTTGCAGAGTCTAAATCTATACCTGAAAAGCTTTCCATTATATCTGTATGATATGGTATTTCATAATCTGGAACAATAGGATCTCCAAACTTTTCATTTTCTACATTTTCACTGTCATCTTTTCCTATTGGAACAGATGGGTGCATAATGTTTGGTATTTTCATCATTATTTCTTTTATTTCACTTTTATATTTCTCTTCCAATTCTTCATTTTTAGTTAGTTCTTCATTAATAGAAACAACTTCTTGTTTTGCCTTTTCTGCCTCTTCTTTTTTACCCTCACGGAAAAGAAGCCCAATTTGGTCACTTAGTTTATTACGGCTCATTCTTAAATTATCGCCTTTTAAAGATATTTCGCGGCTTAATTTATCTAACTCTAATACCTTATCAACTAGTTCTAGTTTATTATCTTGGAATTTCTTTTTAATATTTTCTTTAACTAAATCTGGATTTTCTCTTATAAGTTTTATATCTATCATATCAATCTCTCCTTTTTTACATAGGTCAAGTTTATCACTTTTTAGGCAATTTTGCAAGTATTTTCGAAACTATTATACAGCTTTGGAATTTAACTTTTTAACTAACCTATTATACGGCTTAACTGTAATGTTATTTGTCAAAGTTTACGTTGATTAATCTGAAAGCAGAAAAAAGAGTACAAAAGTACCCTTTTTTCTAATATATATATGTTCAGAAAAGGCTTGTTATTTCAATATAATTTTCTCTCATTTCTCCAATAAATGTAATATTATTCCCATTTTTATATCTGCTCGCTATATAATCAGCTTTCTCATTATATGCCTTGGCAATAATATAATCTTTTCTATTATCATTTCCAGTTACTACAATGTAAAGTGTAATAACTGATAACTTTGATTTATCATTATAAACAAATTTAAAATCTTCTTTAATATACAGTTTTCCTGATATAAAACAAATATTCATAAATTTAATACATAATAATTTAAATTTGCACATTACTGTGTATTTAAGCTTTTTTGCTTTACTAACATCTCACGTGCGATTCATGTTTACCTAGATAATTAGGAAGGAATAAACCCCTTTAATACTAATACCTCTCTGTATGTATTCCGTAAAATACATAATCTCGATTTGTATTAGAGCACGACACGGAACCCGATGTTTACATTCATATTAGTTGATGAACTATTGTTACCATTGCGATAGCAAAGCGGATTATTAGTACCATTGTTATTAAAGCTACCACCGCGGAGCACAGCGAACTCGCAATGTACATTTTGATTTATCCCTATGCAATTATTTAACTAATTTTATTTAAGCAAATAATTTTCTTTTTAGTGAGTAGACATTAGCATATTTCATATAACCATAATGTCCACATAAATATTTTTTAGCCTCCTTAGAGGACATTTTCCCTAACTTAATTTGATTTGTTAGATATTTAACTTTTGCCTTTAATTTCTTTTTTCCTTTGTCTCTCAATTTCATCCTATATTCATTTATCTTATATCCGCAAAAGTTTACACCTTGTTTACTTTTGAATATATTAGTTTTACTATTAAACTTTAAACGTAATTCATTCCAGATAAATTGTTCTAATTTTTCTCTAACTAACTTTATACTTGCTTTATCCTTCATTAAAATAACACTATCGTCCATATATCTATAATAATGTCTTACTTTAAGTTTATGCTTAATATATTGATCTACTTCATTGTAATACACATTTGCAAATATTTGACTAGTCAGATTTCCTATTGGAATACCGAACTTCTTTATCTTGCGAATATAATATTTCCTTTAATATCCAAAGTACATCTTTATCCTTTATTTTTCTCTGTATAATTTTTAAAAGTATTCTTTTATCAATGCTTTGAAAATATTTTGCAACATCCATCTTTAAGATGTAATATTCTCCATATTCTTTTTTGCATTTTTTCATACCTTTTTGCACATCCAAAGCTGCTCTATGCATTCCCTTATTCTTTATACATGCATAACTAGTATCTATAAACTGAGGAACAAAGACTGGCTCTAAGAAGTTGTCATAGCACCATCTATGTACAATTCTATCTATATATACAGATGCCTCAATTTTTCTTAATTTTGGCTCTGTAACATAGAATTGATTATACCCACTATGTTTATATTTCTTAGTTTTAATTTGATCATATAACCATGCTATATATTCTTCTTTTTTCAAATTAAATTTAATTACATTAGCTCTTGTTGTTTTAGCGCATTGACACTTCCTATGAGCTTCCATTAGATTATCATAAGTTAATGCTTTGTCGAATTTATTTCTAAGTGTTTTGGGCATAATACTTTATCAAACCTCCAAGGATTCTACCTATCTCACCTATTAATTCATTCATAACGTATTTAAATTGTTTCTCACTTATCCATCTATATTTGTACATAATTCTTAGCAATACTCTTTGTGTATTTAAATTTGAATCTATTCTATTTAAAAAATATAATCTTTCTTTTTTTATTATTTTATCTACATACATTATATCTTTTAAAGTTTCATACATCACTAATTTATATTCCGTTCCTATGCTATATTTTTCTGTTCTTGGCAATTTCAAGAGAATTACTTCAAGCATGTATTCCATATATCTTTCATATTTTGGTATTAAAATTAGTTCTGTTTTTTTGTATTCTATTCTTTCCAATTTTTAAGTATTATCCTTTGCATTATTTTATTTTTGGCATTACATCTCAATCTTGTTCTGGCTGGATGCCAGAAGTCTAGCAGTGTTCAGTGCTACTTTACATAAAGCACGACACGGAACCCGATGCTTACATGCATATAAGCCGATGAACTACCGGCACCATCGCGACAGCAAAGCGGAGTAGCAGCACCATGGTTATTAAAGCTACCACCGCGGTGCACAGCGAACGAACTTCCGTTCGTTTGTTGTGAATTGGTTGATGTATGATTGCCTACCTCTGTTGTCCATTCCCACATATTTCCTGCTAAATCATATATGTTCTTTAATTTGAAATTTTCTAAACTTCCAGTTGGTAGTTCATATCTTGTCCAAAAGTTGTGACTTTCTTGATTTTGTATATTCGTATCTGCATATTCACTAGCCTTATCCATTGCATATGGTTTTTGTATTTGCTCCTGCTTTAAAGTAATAGCTCCATTGCTAAAATGTTTCGCACATAACCAGTGGTCTGTTGTATCAGTATTTATATGTTGGGCCCAAATATGCTTTGCATACAAACCAGTATATGGTATATCTGTATCAACATAATTTCCATACTTGCTACTGCTTGTTACATCTACATTATCCGTTGCTATCCAGTTTGTTATTGTGTCCCATGCTGTTCCATCTACTAGTTTACTTTGTACATTTCCTTCTTTAACATCCGAATCGCTATTTTTATACATATTCTCTGATACTGTTTTTGCATGTTCTTGACTTATAAAATTCCAACTAAATACTCCTTTTTTACTTACTGGTTTTTGGTTAGTTACATTTAGCTTTGTAACTGCATTAGCCCAAGTATCCACATAGTCACTTCCTGTATCTATTTTTGTCACAGGATCTCCGTTCCATCCTGCCTCATATCTTCCTATATAAAATCCTCCATATTTTTTTACACTTGCATTTCCATAACTGCTGTCTTCTTTTGATGCCTCATCCGTCCAATCTTTATAGTTAGTATATTCATATTGTTTCCAATCATTTCCATTTGATCCTGAATAAGTATGCTTTTTGTATTCGACTTTTCCGATCATTATTTTCGGTTTCTGTCCCTGTTCCAGTTCCGCTTATAATAGCATGGTACCCATACAAATTCATTACCATCGCTATCTTGTATTACTAATCCATCATCTATATATTGTTCTGATGATTTTGTTGATACCTTAAAGCCTTCTGGTATCATTGCGTGTTTTCCTTCTGCATCTGTATAGTTATATGTTATTCCGTCTTCTTCTCCTTCTTTTTCTTTTTCTTTTTTTGTATTTGCTGTTACTGTTACTCCTGCTCTTACTATGCTATCATCTGCTACTCCTTGATTGTCAAGTGCTGTTGCTAGCTTATCTGTTTTTTCTGCCTCATCTCTTGCTGCATCTGTGTAGTTTTCTACTGCCTTTGTTGCAAATCCTATTAAATCTGTTCCTATTACATTATTTATTGTTACTGCTGTTAATATGATTAAGATTATTATTGTGATAATTAATGCTATTAATGTAATACCTTCATTTTTCTTCATAAGTTTTCCTCTCCTTCTTTCTTTATTTTTTTCTAAGAAATTAAAATTAAATGAATGAACGGTTTTAAACTTTTATGAACTAGAATTTTTCTCTTGTTAGCCAAACGCAGGAGTTTTATATTTAGAAAAAATTCGAAGTCCCCCGAAAAACTTCGCAGGCGTCTCCATCGTGGGTTCAATTTTTTATAAATATAAAACTCCGATGAGATTTGGCGAAAACATATCAAATGAATCTAAATTTTAATTTCTTAAATTTTTATATATAACAAAAAAACACACAAAACCTATACCAAAACTAAGTATAAGTCCTGTGTGTCCTTATATTATCTTTTTCTTCTAATATATTATTTGTGTGTGTGTGTGTGTGTGTGTGTGTGTGTGTGTGTAGAGCCTCTAGGCTTCTAGCGTTTGCTATCATTTGATTTCCTCCAACTTTTTTCTTTTGTTTAACTTAAAAGTTAATTTGAATTTATTATAATCTATTTTTTTACTTCAGTCAATAGAAGTAATTAATTTGTAACATATTCTTAATGCTTTTGTAATATTTTTAGTTTAAGTCTAATTTATTAAATAAAAAACTTAAAATTACATATTTTCTTTTATTATTTTCTCTATTTCTTCGTTGCTTAATTCTACTACTTTTGCTATATCTTCGATTTTCATTTTCATTTTGTATAAATTAAGTATAACTTGCTTTTGTTTTTCTTCTTTTCCTTTAAGATATCCATATTCTTCTACTGCTTGTGTATCTCTTATGTGTTTCATTCTTAGATCTGCTAACTCTTGCTCTCTTTCATCTGCTTGTATCTTTTCTAGTTCTTCTTTTGCCATCTTGATATCTTCATTCTCACTCATTTCCTTTTCCCCCATTCTTTCCGGATTCTTTATGAACAGTGACCACAGCATTGCTTTATCCTTTTTATCTATCTCGTTATTTTTTAACTGCTTTGTTAACTTCTCTAAACTTATTATATGTATCTCTAATACGTTTGTCAAGATTTTTTCACTGATTCATTACTCCATTTTCTGCCATAAGCATTCTTCCTTTCTTTGTTAAATTTTGTTTTTTGATTTTTCTTTTAGGAGAGTTCCCAATAGAACTTCTTTGTCTTTCCTAAGCTGTAAAAATAAATAAATAAATAATTTAAATAAAAAAATAAATAGATAGATAGTTTTGACAAAATTCAAAACTTCTATCTATTTTTATATATCATTATATTTTCTTTGTCAAGAAATATTTTTCGACAAATTTCGACATTCGGTTAATCTTTTTTCAATATTCTCCCTGGTATTCCAACAGCAGTTGCACTTTGAGGTACATCTTTTAATATTACAGCATTCGCACCAATTTTTGCATTATCTCCTATTGTAATATTTCCAAGTAATTTTGCACCACACCCTATAAATACATTATTTCCTACTGTTGGATGTCTTTTTCCTTTTTCTTTACCAGTTCCACCAAGAGTCACTCCATGAAACATTGTTACATTATCTCCTATAATTGCAGTTTCTCCAATAACTACACCTGTTCCATGGTCTATAAATAATCCTTTTCCTATTGTTGCACCAGGATGTATTTCTATTCCAGTCTTTCTTTTTGCCTTCTCACTTATATATCTTGCAATAAGAAAATGTTTCTTTTTATAAAAATAATGTGATATTTTATAATAAATCATAGCTTTAAAACACGGATACATAAAAACTTCTATTGTACTCGTTAAAGCTGGATCTTTTTCTTTTATAACTTTTATCTGTTCTTGTATAAAATTCATAGATATAAACCTCTTATTATTTTATTCTAATAAATGGTTCATTGTGATTTATTTTCTATGTAACATAAAAGAGGTGCTAGTACTAGCTAGCACCTCCCCCCATTCTCACAGGCTCACGCTTCCGTTCCGAATAGCTTCGAGCCTCTTCACGAGCCAGGGGTTTCCGCCGGTCACGTTGAGGGTTTTCCCTCCGTTGTAGGAAACTTCAAACCCCAGGTTTTTGGAGATTCTAATATCTTCTTCACTGGGCTTTTCAGTCACTTCGAAGGTTATCACCCTCCCATAGCCTTTCTCTCTTACTGCCTTCATCTGTTTTACCTCCTGATGTTAATTGAATGGGTTTTTACTTTGGATATAATAATTATAGCAGACTTTCCATAAAAAGTCAATTATGTTAATTTCGACAATATATTTTATTTTTCGACATTTATTTAAGTTCACTTGCCGTTATCTCATAAATATACACATAATTATTAGTGATTACATATAGCTTACTTACTCTTGACTTTATTACTTCATAATGGATAATATTTGCTTTGTTCTGTTCTGCGACATCAATTAAATCATCTATTGTCATAACGTACATAGACTTTAAACCACTTATATCAGGCTCATTTTGAACTGTTACAATCAAATCTCTATAATATTTTAAAATCTTATTCATATTCTTCTCATACATATCTTCAAGAGTTATATTGTGTTTATTTTTTCTTATTATTACTATACTTATGACTATTGTTCCTACAATAAATGCTGTCCCGATTGCATAATATATAATTTTATTTACTGTTACATTTTCTATTATAGGATTAATATTTTTAGTAGTTACGCTTTCATAATTTTCCTCAACCTCAGTAACTGTATTTGTTATAGGTATATCAAGTTCGATATAATCTTTAAAATTTTGCGAATCTACATTATATGATACATTTAAATAAACTTTTAAGGTTGAATCTATTGCAATTCCATATTCTTTTTCGAAAGAACGTGCTAAGTTATTATAATATTCATAATCAATATTTACTTTCTCATTGATAGAAAATTCATTTTTGCTAATTTGTTTTTTATCTTCTAAAATATTAAAAGTTCTATTCCAAACCTCTTTTCCATTGTCATTGTTTCCATCTACTATTCCAGATAATTCAGCAGTAACATTATATACATACTCTAAATCCGCTTCCCCCTCTCCATATAAATGATACTTAAAATCTAACGTATACTGCTTAACTGATTTCGATGCATAATATTTACCAGATGGAAGCGTCTCGCTTGTATAATAATTATTTGGTTTTAACAATACCTCATAGTCACTACTTTTTTCTGCTACAAAAGTATATATTGGTTTTATATTCTTTTCAAAATCTAAACCTAGTTTTATAAAGTAAATTCCTAGTATAGTCATAATCATAGCAAACAAAATAACTATTAAATCTAAATAATTTATTTTATATTTTTTCTTACTTATACTTCTATATCTTTTTCTAGCTTTCATAATTTACCACCCCTTATTTCCCATTAAAATAATCATATAGCCAAATAGATGGAAACCCTAGATATTTTATATGAAACACATATACGCCTTGAATTTGCTCTGTTTCTACCAAATTCATATCTGGTACATTGTTATTATCTCCCTTAGTCTGATATTGAACTCTTTCATTTTGTCTAATGACATTTACCACTCTATGTGCTATATTTTTTTCACCCACAGCATATATAATAATTTGACCTTTTTGAATATCCATAAGCTCATTGTTCTTTAATTTTTTAAAGATAATAGCATCCCCTCTACTATAAGTAGGATTCATACTATTTGAAAGTATAGATATTGGCTCATATTTAAACATTCCTGTCATAAAACATATAAGTGTTATACAAAAAGCAAACGTCAATAAATAGCTAAATTTTATATATGCATTTTGTTTTCTTTCTCTTACATCCCTTTTTTCACTATATTTGAATATAACATAAACGATAATTGGAGATAAAATTCCTATTGAGCCAGTTATAAACCAATCTAAATCTGGTAGAATTGGAAATATCAAAATTGGTAAAACACTTGAAATTCTATATATTAGTGTAAATAAATATCCCCCTTTTAATATTAAATACGTACATAATATTCCAGACGATATTAAAGGAAGTATATTACTACAAATATATTCAAATATTTCTTCTTTATTTGAATATAAATCAATTAATGTGTTATATCTAATTTGTACTAATATTAGTAATATAGTTGTAAATACCAATACTAGTTTATTATTTTTGTTTCTTGAAATTATTATATATCTAGCCAATTCTATACTGACTATTGGAAATATCTGTATAATTGTATTTTTTAAAACCGATAATATCTCTATACTATATGGATTTTTAGAAAATCCTAAGATAAAGCCTAAATATACATAGATACATATTTGTACAAATGCAATTATACTCATGTATATCAAATATCTTTTATTTACTCTAAATCTAATAGGACTATTTTTTATATCCAAGATTAAATATATTAGTATGTCTGCCCAAAATATAGGATTTATGGCATTTATATAAAATACGTCATCATATCTTAAAAGAAAGAAACTTGCAAATGTATATATGGTTATAATTATTATTAATTCTTTGTTTTTAAAATATCTCATAAAATCATCCTGTCTTTCCTGCAACAACTACATCAGGAATAAAATTTTCATCTTCTGATGTAATCATAAAATAAACTAATGCTGATTCACCACTTGAAATTTGTATCCATGATGGTAATTCAAAAGTTATATTTGTACCATGCTCACAAACAATCTCACTAGGTGTTGCTTCTAATAACTTATTTTCATTTCCTATATAAATATTTACTCTTATTCTGGTAAGATCCATATTAGTTGTATTATTGATTGTTAAAATATATTGCTTTTCATTTGGTATATCTGATTCAAACAAGTTGTTTTTCTCGATTTTTAAGCTTTTTATTTCTACTTCTGACTCTTTTAGAGTTAATGAGGCATTTTTATTTGTTATAATCTCTCCTTCTCTATCTGGCTTGATTGTTCCTGTTCCAGATACTTTAATAAAATTTTTTACAAAATATTCAGCATATTCCTCAGGTGTCATTTCACTTTGTAAATCATCACTTACATAAAAATTTATTGTAAAAATAATATCTTGATTTGGTTCAATTCTATTATCCCAACTAGAATTATCTATCACCCATCCATCATCTTCTCTTCTTGCTTCGAACATATATGGATAAGTTATATATTCATTATCATATACTTTTAATTGCCAGTCTTTGTATATAAGATTTGAATTATTATAAATTGTTATATCGTAAAAAAACATATTTCCTATTCTATCGGTGTTTACAAATTCTATCTGCGGATTCCAACTAGAAATCTCTTTAATTGTTCCTTCTCCTGATATATTTAATTTTGTTTTTAATATTGAATATCCATTTGCCATAAAGATAAATAATAGTAGAAGGGTTACGCATATAATAAATGTCAATTTTTTGTTTATAAATATTCTTAATCTTTTTCTCATTTTAAGTAATTTCCTTTTTCTGCAATTTATATTTTAAAAGAGATTTCCAAGCAAAAAGTTATATTTTTAAACTTGCAAATCTCTTCTTTATTATTCTTGTTCATATTCTATAATACCAGTTATTGTTTTTGTTGTAATTTCTGGTATTTCAAGTGTTTCTTCATCATAGCTAACAGTAACAGTAAATGTTGTTTCTTGTCCAGCAGGTAATGGTGAAATAGGGTCAGTATTTGTATATATTATTGCAGGTGAGCCATTTGGAGTTCCTTCTTTAAATGTTATACTACTTAAAACCGCATCAATAGTTCCTGCATTTTCAATTGTAATTTCATAAGTTATAGAATCACCGGGTTTTTCAAGTTCAGCGTTAAAAGTTGCTGATACATTGGTAAAAGTAGGCGTTCCAGCATTACATCCATCACTTACGTTCTTTGCTATTATATTAGTTATTTTTACATCCCACTCGCCTACAATTTTAGCTGTCCCATTTATTGTTAGCTGAGTTGCAAATGTTGCATATCCTATTGCCATAATTGATATTATGATTAGAAGTATTATTACTATATTTTGAGTTTTATTTTTCATTTTATCTTCATCCCTTTTTATGGCTGCTTTATATTATTATATGCATTTAAATGTTAGTTTGTAGACAAGAAAAAAGAAACCACTTTGTGATTTCTTTTATTCTTCGCTTTTTTTATTATCTAATTTTACATATTTTATAACTTCAATATTGCTATTTTTGCTTCTTTCTACCATAGAGTTATATATTTTGTTTCTTAAATTTTCTTGTTTTTCTTTTGCATTTAATCCTTCGTCTGGGAAAAATGGCCCATCTATATATGCTACTATTTTTACCTTCTTACCATCCTTGCCATAACTTTGATATGTATTTGTCATACAAAATGCTGGCTTTTCTAATTTCACAGGGTATTTAAATGACACCGATTTAAATGGTCTTATTTTTGTATAATATGGCCATATATGTGCTTCTGGAAAGATTGTTATTGAATTTCCTTTTTCTATTCTCTTTTCTATTGTATATAGAAAATTCTTCATTCCTTCTTTATTACTTGGTATTGGTATTGCTCCTAGCATTTGTACGACATTTCCAAGAAATTTCATTGATACGTTTTCTGGATTAACTATAAGATAATTAATCTTTGGAAAAACAATATTGCTTATTAAAAATGTATCTGCAAAGCTTTGAGTATGATTTCCATATATAAAATATCCTTCATTTTTATATTTTCTTAGTTTTTCTTTTCCTATATATTTTATTTTAAATTTAATTTTTGCATATAAATATTTTATTGGAAGACTTATCACATTTTGTAAAAGGAATGCACAAGCATTCCATATCACATTTTTATGAATATATTTATAATTTTCATCTATCTTTTTAGGTACTATCTTTACCTCGGAAAATTCGTCATTTAATTCGTCTTCATAATAAATAACTTTTGTATTATCCATCTATTAATTCTTCCTTTTTAGTTGTATATTCAAGTGGTGTTTTATAAAAGTCCTCATAAATGTTTTTCCAAACTTCAAAATTTTGGTTTAGCATTTTTTCTTTGCTTTCTTTCATATCTAAGTTTTTATCTGGATAAATTGGCTCTGATATATTAACTGTATATTCTTGAATTGGGAATCCATCATCTCCAATAATACTACTGTCTTGCATTGTTATAAATATAGGTATAACTGGTACATTATTTCTGCAAGCTAACTTAAATGCTCCATGTTTTAATGGCTTTGGTTTTCTATAATTCCACCATAAACTTTGTTCAGGATAGATTAATATAAAATCTCCTCTTTGTAGAATTACATCTACTGCCTTCATAAATTCTACCATAGTTCTTTTATTTGAACTTAATGGTAGTGTATCACAATTTCTAAATAGAAATCCATAAAGTCCTGGGAAATTAGTATAATTTCCTTCTCTTATTACTTTATATAGTTTTCTTGTCTTTATTTGTCCTGATAATCTAAATGTTTTCTCTACTGCAAAGCAATCAAATGGATTAAAATGGTTACATGTAACAACTGCACCTGTATTTACTTTGTTTAAATTTTCTATTCCATTTATTTGCTTTATAATTAATTTATTATTCTTCAATAAATCGTCTAAGAACTTTTCTCCAACTTTATTTGCAAATACTCTTTTTAATTTACTTGTAGTTTTCTTCCTTAGATAATCTATATTTTCTGGTGTTAGAACAATAGTTGGAGGATCATCTTCTGCATCTATATCAAATTGTCCTTCTCTTTCAAGTTCTTCTATCCTTTTTAATACTTCTAATCTATCTTGTGCCTTTTCTACTGGTACTTCTTGTTCTTCTGTTTTTTCTTTTTTTATCTTTATTAACTTCGTCATTTTATCTATGGATTTCATAAAACTATCTCCTATTTATCCTATCATCGCCTACACAATCTGATTCTTTTTTTGCTAATTCAATAAGTTTAGCACTGCTAGAATCATCTCTTTCCTTATCTTCTTCTGTATAGTTTTTTCTAACTTCTTTTATTGTTTCATAAAACTCTGTCTTTTTTGCATACTCCCAAAAATATTCTTGATATGGAATATCGTCAAAATGCCAAGGTTTAAATCCTAGATTAAAGTGAATAATGTTTGGCTTTTTATCACTTATACCCATAATTGGCATTTTATTCCATAAATCATCTAATAATTTTACTCTACCTTTGCATAATCTATTTAAATAGTCTTGATCTTGAGCAACTTCGTATTTTACTTTTTCTAATAAATATAGAAATTTTTCTTGGAATTTATATTTTCTTAATTCTTTTAAATTCATTAAAAGTATTCCAGCATTAAAGTAGTTATTATAATCAATTACTCCTATAACCTTTTCTACGTATTCTTGGAATACTTCAATAGTTTGTACTGCACCATCTGGTATTGCAGCAACTAGATTATCTCCAATTTCTTGATTATAAAGTCCTGCAATATCTGTTAAAATTGTAACATCACTGTCTATGTAGAGCACTTTATCATATTGAGGATAAAGTTCTGGTATAAACAATCTATAATACGTCGTACTTGTAAAATAATTACGTGTATAAAGTTTTCCTTGAACTTTTTGTAAATTATTACTTAAATCAACAAATTCTATATTTATATTTTCTTTTTCATATTTTTTTATTTTTTGCATATTTTCTTCTGACACGTGTGTATATAGTACTTTAATTTCATATTTATTTTTCTCTGATGAATTATCTACTAATGATTGTAATGATACTGCCAAAAATGGTATATATGTGTCATCAACCGCAAAAAATATTGGTATTTCTTTTAACTTCTTATACATTTATCTTTCCCTTTTTATTTAATATTTCATATTCTTTTTTTAATTTGATATATTCATTCAAATCTTCATCAAATGCATAGCATTTTAATACACTATGCACTTCATCTACATTCCATTGTTTAAAGTTTTCTGTATGTGGATATGGTCTCCACAAAAGTCTTTTGCAAAAATGGCAAATTACTGTATCTTTTTTGTTAAACTTTGACTGCTCATTGTATATTCTTGGTAACAACAGTTTTTTAGTAGTAGATCTATATATTGCATCTTGATCTGCAAATAACATCTTTTTATTTTTTATTAAGTCTCTGGCTTTTTCTAAAAGCTTAGTCTCTCGTATCTTGTTCATATTGAATAAAAGCATTCCTGCATTTATATAATCTGGCCATATAAAAATACAACCATATTTTTCTCTTACTGCTGCATATTCATAATCTGTTACATCTACATCATATAACTTTTTAATATCGTCTGCTGCCATCATATCAATATCTAGATACAATATCTTTTCTGGAATTTCTGGTACTAAATCAGCTAACAGTCTAAGAAGTGTATATGGTGTGCAATATGCTTTTTCATTTTTACAATGCCCAAAATTTTCTTCATAAAGCTCTGTAACATCTATCTTTTTAACATTATTATCTGGATTTTTTGACTTTACAACTTTATTTAAAAATTCTATTTGTTCATCTTCTATTGCTGTGTAATCTGGTTTTATTCTAGTAATACTTGCTGTAAAAATATACACATTAATCGATTCTTTTGTTCTATTTGTTATTGATATTAGCTGTGTAAGTACTCCATCAAAGACCTTCTTATTCCCACATAAAAGTAAATTCATAATCTTTTTCCTTACTAACTTATTTATAATCTATTATATTATATATTATATTTCAACTTTTTTCAACATTTTTTCTTCTAAAAGTATTTATTAAAACTACTATTCCACTAAATGCCATTAATAAATAAAAGCTAATGCCCCTATTTAGCAGTATTGCACTACTAATCATGTTTTGTGGTAATATTGATTTGAAAATTTCTATAAATCCACCTTCTGTTACTCCTACTGCTCCTGGCAATGGGATTCCTGATACTGTTGCATATAGCATTGATTGTATTGATAAAATTTGTATGAAATTATATCCACTAAGTCCAAATGAACAATATATCCAATATGAGATGCTGTAAAATGATATAAATTGGATATATGTGGTTAATAATGTTTTTAGTATTACAAATTTGTTGTCTTTTATATACTCACTACTATTTTGATATGCACTTATCTCGTTCTCTAACTTTTCTTTCTTTTCTTCTATATTCTTTATTCTTAATTTTTCCATTATTTTTATTAGCAAATTAATCAGTTTATTTGTTAATCTCTTTGAGAATATTGCAACTAGTAGTAAAGTTAGTGCACATGCATTTAATGATATACCTATTACAAAAAATATTGCTAATGTAGTACTTAAATATTTATAATTAAACATTACACTTATTAATGCTATCGAAATTGTTACTATTTGCGTACAACTTAGGTTTATTAATAATGCTAATGTTGAGTTTGCTACTGAAATTTTTTCTTTATACATATAGTATATTTGCATTGGTTGTCCACCACTTGCAGCAGGTGTTATACCACTGAAAAAAAATCCTATTAATGTATATTTTATATTTTTTAAAAGTGTTGTTTTTTCATTTAAAGTTTTTAAAGTTCTTCTTGTATTTGTAGCATCACATAGTATATATATACACATACATAATATTGCAATTACAATATATTGTATTTTTACCCCTTGAAGTATCTTAAATATATCTTTTATGTCTTGCCCTTTTAATAGTATATAAAATGTCAATATTATAAGCAATATAAAGGCTATTAAGTTTCTTATCATCCTTTTGGTTTTTTTCATCTTTTTCTTTCATCCTATTTTTTTCTTAATATATTATCATCTATTTTTCGCATTTTGTCAACTAATATTTTCTTAATATGTATTTTATCCAAAAAGACAAGGGAAAATGCAGAGGGACGGAGCTTTTGTCTTTAAAAGCTCCGTCCCTCTGTCTTAAAATCGCAATGTAGAGCTCTCATTAGAAAGTTCCACATTGTTTTAAAGTTTCCTTTTGGTCAGTGCTACTTAATCAAGCACAATCCAACCAACAGCAAACAGGTACCCGTAACACTGTCCTCCGTCGATATACTCGAAGTTAGCCAACGGACAGCGGTTGCTACTGTTTTGACAATCGCCACCTGCAAGCCAAAAGCCACCATCTTTTTCTTTTGCCAAAATCTTTCTACAATTTGCCAAGTCATAAAAGCCGCAAATTTCTCTACTTCCAGTCGGCTCTAAATCATCCTTGGTAAAGTTATGCTTGGTATTTTCAGAATTCCAATAATGACCCAATTTTATGGAATCATTGCATACTGCATCCCATGCTTCTTTTACAGACCAGCCATTTTCGACTAATTTTTTAATGAGTACTCCGAGGAATGCTACATACTCGGTCCTTGTTCCCAATCGGCTATTATACTCAGGCTTAAATCTGTTTGCAGCACCATTCCACCAGTTGTACATTTTATCTACAGCAGGAGCTTTACCATGCTCATAGTAGATTTCAATTACATCGCGCATTGATGGGTCGTACTTGGGACGTTTAAAGTCCCTCAATTCTCCACTTTTGATTGCTTCCACGAGTAACGTTCTTAACTCACGTTCCTTATCAGTCTGAGGTGCATAATGTATGAACTCATCATTCAGGCTAAGCTTGGATGCCTCAATCCAAACAAACGTATCGTCATTCTCCGCTTCGGTTACTTTTGACACTGCATTTACCATTTCAATGGTAATTTTACAAATACCATCATGCATTATCACTGCATCTGTGACCTTTGCTCCGGAAACCTTGATTTCAATTTCTGCTGTTGTCTTCATAATTAGTCCCTCCAAAAATAAATTATTATTTTAACAGATTGAAATCATACCCAATCTTAGATACATTTTTATTATACCAAATTTCTTCTAAAAAAGCAATTTATGTAAGCTAAAATATAGACAAGGGACAGAGCTTTTGTCTAAGCCTTTTGCTTCTGTCTTGAAAAATTACAAAAATTTGTTTTGTTCGCTTGACTTTTTAGTTAACATTGTAGTATAGTGTTAAATGAAATGAGAATTAGCGGAATTGGTTGCCCCTTTTACTCTTTGATGTTACAAAGCTACTCCACAGCTGCTTAGCTTGTGAGACTGATATATAGAGGGGGTGGTTAACGTGGAAAATGCTTTATTATTAATAACTTACCTATTCTTCTATGGAATGATAGGAATATCCATTATAAACCTTGCCTTGTTGATCACCATTTGTTTCTTACTACATAGGCAATAAAAATAACCATTCTGCTTTGCACGGGCGAATGGTTATTTAATTATTCAATCGGCAACCACTTTCGTGGCTTCTCATTTCTTAAATTTATTATACACATTTTTAATAGATTTGTCAAACATAATTTTTTTATTATATCATTTTTGTAAATAGTATGGTATGCACAGATAATTAAGAAATATCAAATACATTGCAAAACAAAATTTATAGAAAGGTTCTGAGAAAAAAAATTTTCCCAGAACCTAACTTAAACTATGATATTGCTTTAAGCTTTGTTGTAGTCTTCATTGTATTTATAAAGCGGATCCATATCCAAAACACATATTGCCATAAATTTGTTATCCAACATGCATTCAAAGATCTGTTCCTCTGAATAATACTCCCAGACTGACACAACATTCCGAATAGTACCCTTTCCATCTGAATTGTCACCTGCAAAAGTTTCAGGTCCTTCTTCTAAGAAACGGGTATATCCCGTATCATCTTTGTAAAAAACATCAAACTGTTCTGTAGAAATGATACCTTCCAGCTTAGACGTAAGAATTCCTTTTGTATCAGCTTTACTTGCCGACACTGTCGCCAGAAAAATGTTTTCCTTTTTGAAATGAGTTCCAATTTTCTGCTTATTGCTTAATTTCATAGTTATTCCTCCTTTTGATACTTTGTGGTTGTTAGACTAGTATATGTGAAACTAAAAGCAAAAGGATTTTCCTCCCACTAATTAGTGAAAAAAAAATTAATGACACAGCAATTTGCTACATCAAGTATTATATTAACACATTCTGCATAATTTGTAAAGAAATTATGTTACTTTTCATATAAATAAAGCGACTTAATTTCATTGTTCTATTGTCGTCTATGCTTTTTAACATGCTATTTCATAATAATCTTAAACTATTGTAATATTCTCTTAAACCTAAATATTTATTATTCCATGGTTCTAATTTTCCATTTAGAACATACGTATATATTAACGTTTGTGTCTTATTATACTTAGTATCTTCTGCAGTATAATTTTCTTTATAATGCATAACTTTATCGTATAAAAATAAAGCTGGTCTATTTTCATAATATGTTGTTTCAATCCTGAAACTTTTATATCTTTTTAACTGTTTGCAATAATTTATAGTATCAAGTAAAACTTTTTTTCCATATCCCATTTTTCTAAACTGTGGTAATATTGCAAACCAATCTAGCCATATTGTATCTGGATATTCTCTAAAAACATCCACACCAGTGATGCCTATCAATTTTTCTTTATCATAAACTAAGAAAAAACAATTATCATCTAATGAATTTATTGCTTTGTCATGTAAATCATTATAGTCTGGATCTTTTGGCCATATTGATTTTTGGATAGCAAATGCTATATCAATCGTGTTTTTATCAAGTTTTGCATAATTTAAATTATATTTTGATTCCATATAAATCTTCAATTATCCTTTCATAATAATACGCTTATAAATACTAATAGATTTTCCTATTACTATTAAAACTATATTGTATTTGACAATATAGCAAAAATATCTATTTCAACTCTTAAATATGACATGCTCTAAGCCTTGCTAAAAGCGTATATACAATGTTGGCTTTCTTGATATTATCATATTAGCATAACTCTTTATACTTTTCAATATTCAGATAAAAAATTTTACAAAAATTTGTTTTGTTTGCTTGTATTTTAGTTAACCTTGTAGTATAGTGTTAAATGAAATGAGAATTAGCGGAATTGGTTGCCCCTTTTTACTCTTTGATGTTACAAACTACTCCACAGCTGTTTAGCTTGTGAGACTGACTATAAGGGGGTGGTTAACGTGGAAAATGCTTTATTATTAATAACTTACCTATTGTTCTATGGAATGATAGGAATGACACTGATAAACCTTGCCTTGTTAATCATCGTTTGTTTCTTACTACATAGGCAATAAAAATAGCCATTCTGCTTTACCCATAGAATGACTATTTAATTTTTTACCAGGGCAACCACTTTCGTGGATTCTCATTTCTTTATTTTTATTATACACACTTTTAATAGATTTGTCAAATGAATTTGTCGGATATTTTTCTATAAACTATTTAACAAATTCATAATTATCAGTAGGAAGTTTTGCTCCACTTCTCTTTAATAACTCAAACTCATCATATTCTGACATTCCATATGTTTTTAAAATTTCTTTAATCTCTGGTCTTGTTTCTTCAGGCAATCTACTACTAAATGCAGCAAATAACTGTTGATTTTCATAAGTTGCATTGAGAGTTCTAAAAGCCACAAGCAAGTTAAAACCATATTTTTCCGCTTCTTTTACATTCTCTAAAATGTATTTAAAATAAAACTTTCCATTCTCTTTATATAACATAGCAACTTTATATTTATTTCCAGTATTTACATCTGTCCAAACCAAATAAACCAAATCTTTTTC
>CANREW010000014.1 GCA_947629765.1 uncultured Clostridia bacterium | reverse complement strand
AAAAATTGTTAGCGAACGAAGTGAGTGATATTTTTTGCGAAACAAGGAGTAACAACCATATGGTCTTGTTGATTTTGCAAAAAATCAACAGACCATTTTGGTTTGTTACGACACTGGAGCAGGTAACGGGAATCGAACCCGTAACTTAACCTTGGCAAGGTTATGTTTTACCACTAAACTATACCTGCATATATTTTTGGTGCTTTTTAATAATACCAAAAATATCTTTTCTTGTCAAGAAAAATCTCTATTTTAGCAATTTTTATTTAATATCTATAAGTCACTTTTTATATATATTCAGTTTTCTATGATTTTGTGAATGTTTTTTGCAAACGACCTATTTATTAAATTTTATGCTAAATCCATTCATTGTATTTCTTTATATATATTTTCTTTGCAAACATTGCAACAAAACAATATAATATTGGCACGCCAAGTATTACAGATAAAAATTGAACTGGTACTGCATGAAGTCCTATAAAACTACCAAGCGACGTAGCTGGTACGATAAGTGCTACTATACTCAAAAGTATAGAAGAAAAATATACCATTTTTGATGCATTGCTCTCTATGAATGGTTTTTTCGCTGTTCTTATAATATGCATTCCTACAAGATTTGATATTACTCCGTATGAAAACCATATACTTTGGAATATCCAAGCTTCTCTTACTCCATATACAAACCATAATAATCCAAATACTATTAAGTCAAAGCATGAACTAAGTGGCCCCATAAAGAGCATAAAGTTTTTTAGTCCCTTTATATTCCACTTTCTTGGACTTTCTAAGTAAGAGCTGTCTACATTATCAAATGGTAATGTAAGTTGTCCTAAATCATAAAGTAAACTCTGCACCAATAATTGTATTGGTGTAATTGGTAAAAATGGTAATAGAATACTTGCTATTATAACTGACGAAACTTCTCCAAAATTAAAGCTTGCAGCCATTTTGATATATTTCATTAAGTTACAAAATGTTTTTCTTCCTTCTGTAACACCATCAAGTAGTACATTTAAGTCCTTTTCAAGTAATATTATATCTGCTGACTCTTTTGCTATATCCACTGCTGTATCTACTGAAATACCTACATCAGAATTTGTAAGTGATGGGCTGTCATTTATACCATCTCCCATATATCCAACTATATTTCCCGCTTCTTTTAAAAGTCTTACAATTCTTGCTTTTTGTATTGGAGAAAGCTTTGCAAATACATTTGTATCTCTTAAAATTCTTCTTACTCCTACATCTGATAATTTGTCAAGTTCTGCTCCGGTTACTATTCTCTTTGAGTTTATTTGTACCTTATCACAGATACACTTTGTTACATCTACATTGTCTCCTGTTAATACTATAACTCTAATTTTTGATTTATTAAGCTTAATTATAGAATCTTTTGCACTTTCTTTTGGTGGATCAAGGAAACCTATAAGTCCAATAAGTGTCATATTCTTCTCATCTGAAACTGAAAAATCTTTGATTTGTTCTGTATTCTTTTTTTGTGCAACAGCTATTACTCTTAATCCATCTTTATTTAGATTCCTTGCTATTTTCACAATGTTTTCTTTTATTTCTTTTGTAATATTTGATATTTCATTTTTATAATCTATTGTTGTACAAATATTTAATATCTCTTCAACTGCTCCTTTTGTTATAAGAAGATTTTCATCTTGTCCTTCAACTGCGATTGATAATCTTCTTCTTGTAAAATCAAATGGAATTTCATCAATTTTCTTATAATCTTTTACAATATTTTCCAATCCATTTTTGTATGCTCTTGCAATAATTGCTTCATCAATACTTCCTTTTAAGCCTGTTTGGAAATATGAATTCAAAAATGCGTGTTTTAGTACACGGATATCTTCATCTCCCTTGACATCTAGATATCTTTCTAGCACTATTTTATCTTCTGTAAGAGTTCCTGTTTTGTCTGTACATAAAATATTCATTGCTCCAAAACTTTGTATTGAATCTAGCTTTTTTACTATAGTTTTTTTGCGTGACATATTTATCGCACCTCTTGATAAGCTAGATGACAAAATAACAGGAAGCAACAGTGGTGTTATCCCGAATTGCAACTGCAACTGCAAATGTAAATGATGTTAGTAATTCATGTTTCCATACATTTAGTAAAAATACAATTGGTATAAGTATTAGCATAAATCTTATCAAAAGTTTGCTAATATTTTCTACTCCTGTTTGGAAAGAAGTTTTTGGCTTTTCTGTTGTTACCATACTTGCAACTCCTGCAAAATATGTATTTTCGCCTGTATATATAGTGGCTGCTTTTGCACTTCCACTAATTACATTCGTTCCCATAAAACATATTGTATCTAAATCTGAAATATTTTCTATTTCTTCTACACTTAATTCTGATTCAGAAACTTTTCTTATTGCATCTGATTCTCCTGTCAAAGATGATTGCCTTATATATAAATCCTTTACCTCTAAGATTTTTAAATCTGCTGGTATCATATCTCCTGCTGAAAGTAGTACAATATCTCCTTGCACTACTTCTTTTAAGAATACTTTCTTTTTCTCCCCATTTCTTAAAACCGTTGCAGTTGTTGCAACTAATTCTTTTAATTTCTCTGCTGATTTATTTGATTTATATTCTTGGAAAAATTCTAGCAAACTACTTACTAGTACTAATACAACAATTACTATAATATTTGCATAGTTTGGGCTACTTGATAATACTACATCTGTATAGTATAGAACAAGTGCAATTCCAAGTAATATGCTATTAAATGGCGTAAATAAACTTTCTAAAAAGTAATTGTACCATTTCTTATTTTTTCCTTGTTTTATTTCGTTATATCCATTCTTCTGCAATCTTCTATTTGCTTCTGCATCTGTTAATCCGTCAGTTGAAATATTATTTTGCTTAATATATTCTTCTGCACTCATTGTAGAAATTTTTGTATATTTTTCTATGCTACTATTTTCATTCTTTTGAATATCTTGCATTTGTTTTCCCTCTTTTCGTTCATTTGTTACTATTATATCACTTTTTTATTAATTTCAAACTATTTATTAAAAAATATGTAATTTTATTATACTATACTTAAATAGCTAGACATATTATATATAAACTCTTTATAGTAATCCAACACATTCTTTTTTGGTATATCATTACTTGTATATATACCTAATTCATATATTATTTTATCTTCTATTTTTACTCTAAGTTTTCCTATTTCAGTATCTTTTTCTACTGGAGAGATTAATTCGTTTTGTATTTCTTTTTCTATTATTACATCCTTGATATTATCTTTTTTCACAGGATATAGCCCTATATTATTTTCTTCTAGCTTAAGTTGTACATCATTATTTACACCTTTTATAACATTAAATTTAGACGTTTCTATTAAATCATCAAATTCATCCTCTATCATAAATTTTAAATCTATCATTTTAAAATTTGAGTATGTATATTCGATTAATTTTATACTATCTTGTGTTCTGTCTTTTTTCGTATCTGCCCCTAGTACAACACATATTATGTCCATATTATCTCTTTTAACTGATGTAACTAAGCATCTATTTGCACCATTTGTAAATCCCGTTTTTACACCATAAACGCCATCTAAATATCCTAAAAGTTCATTTGTATTTTTAAGGTTTTTTGCTGAGTTATTTATGCTGACTGTATATGTTTTTGTTTTTACTATTTGTGCAATTTTGTCTATATTTAATGCATAATTTGCAATAACTGCCAATTCATACGCAGTTGTATAATGTTCTTCTTCATCTAATCCGTGAGGTGTTACAAAATGTGTATCTTTTAATTTTAATTCTTCTGCTTTTTTATTCATTAGATTTGCAAATGCTTCTATACTTCCTGCTGTATGTTCTGCAAGTGCTACTGCTGCATCATTTCCGTGAGCATAATAAAAGTCCATATAGTAAATTATTTACTGTTATTTCATCATTTGTATGAAGTCCAAGCCTAGATCCCCCTGTTCCTGCAGATTTAGCAGATACTTTAACTTTTTCATTTAAATTTTTTGTATTTTCTACTACAACTATTGCTGTCATTATCTTAGTGGTTGATGCCATTTTGCATCTTTTATTTTCATTCTTTCCATATAAAACACTTCCGAGAAGTTCTATCAAATATAACTGCATTTCTAGAATTTATCAAAGGTACTTCTGTAGTATCTGCTGAAGTTTCTAATATTTCTCTTATTTCTTCTATTGTTATTCCTATATCTTCTATTTCATCATCTGCATATACTGGAATTACTAAATTTATTATAGTTATACAAATAATTATTACACTTATAAATTTGTATTTATGCATCAAAAAACACCTCATTCATTTATATGAACTATGAGGTGTTTTAATTCTTTACATTCTAAGAATATATTCTTCTTTGCCTTGCAATTTTTTTAATCTTTTAAATATATTTTCTTTTTTATTTTCTATGTGCTTTGGGCCTTCTTTTTTAACATCTTCTGTATTTTCAGCAAGTTCTAGTATCTTTTCTTGTTTAGATATAGTTGAATTTATTTCTATTTTCCATAAAATTAATAGCTCTTTTTTTGCATTATTTATTATATCTTCTTGTTCTTCTATTACTTTCTTTGAGACATTTATTCTTTCTTCAAGACGATAAATCTTATTTTTTAATTCTTCTACTTCTGCTCCTGAATTTATATCTGAACTATCTTCGTGTAATTTTTCAATGATAGATGCATACTGTTTTTCTTTTTCATAAGCGACTTTTAATTTTTCAAGTTGTTTTTCTACTTCTGTTATTCTATTTTGCTCTATTATTTTGTTTGCATCATTTATAGTGTTTCCTAACTTATTCATTCTTTCATATCTTGCTTCTTGAATATTGTAGTTTATTATTCCTGTTTTCTTTTCTTTATATTTTATAATATCTCTTATCTCTTTTGAGCTTTTATATATTTTTTTCTTTCTTTTTGCAAAGCTATTTTCTAGTGCTTTATATTCTGAATTTCTAAGAATATATTTTATTGTTTCTATATATATTATAGCATCTTCTACCATTTTGTAATCTTCTCTAGGCTCTATTAGTTTTTCATAATCCTGTCCCATAGTAGACATTATTCTTAATCTTTTTTGTCTTGCGTCATTAAACTTTTTCATTTTAGTTTGAATTTCTCTATCTGAATTTTTTAATATTTCATGTGGTATTGGCATTGTATTAAAGGCTTTTGCTTTTTCTACAATATATAATTCTTTTTGTATCAATGCTTTTTTCTCTTCTTCTGTAAATTCCTCTTTAAATTTTTCTTTTATTTCTATTAATTCATTTGAGTTTGGTTTATATTTGCTAAAATCTATTTCTTCTATATTTTCAAATTGTTCAATTTCTTTTGCATTATCAAAAATTTGATCTACAATCTTGTTATATCTATTGCTTAATCTTTTTATGGCCTTTAAAAGTATCTTTTCTGCTTTATTTATATATGCTCTATATGCCATATATTTAGCAACTTTTAATTTTTCTATTTTTTGTGGAATCCTTTCACATTCATCAATTTGTAAAAGCAATTCTTTTTTTTCTTCTGTATCTTCAAGAGAACAAAGATATGTTTTTATATCTTCTATTGCAATTTTTGTAATTTCTTCTGACATATTTTTATCCTCCTTTTTATAGATATCTCTTAAAATTATATCATAATTTTAAGAGATATTATGTTACATTTATATGACATTTTTGTAATAAAATTGTAATAGGACTTGCCCTCTGCAAGTCCTATTTTATACTACTGTTGTAAAATTTTTATATCTATTGAAACATTTTCCTTTTCTGCTTGATTTGATGTATAGTCATCATAGTTTAGAACTATATCTTTGAATGTAATTCCTGTTAGAATTCTTGATTGATTATATAGTTTATTAAACTTTATATTTGTGTTTTGTGTACTTTGGTTTCTTATCACTAACTCTACATCAGGATTTTCATTTATAAATGATGTATATTTTACATTATTATAATCATATATATATGTTCCATAAGTATCCTCTTTTGTATCTAGACATATTGTTTTGCCTGTATAATTTTTTGTAGTAATATTAAGTATTGTATAATCTATATACATATCAGCCCAGTTTACAGTCATAGAAATATTTTGTTTTGTTACACTTTTATTTACTTTTTGTCTTCCTACATAACTACTAATATTTAAGTAATATTGATTGTCTTTTTTTACAATTGTAATGTAGTCTCCCTTGTTTTCATCAGAATTAACATTTCCAGTTGCCATTACATCTTCTGTATATTTTATATAATATGTATAACTGTTATTATCTATAAACCAACTTTGTAAACTATACATTCTATTAATATAAAATATGGATGTTATGTATGCTTGCCTAAAAACATTTACATTTGGATATAATAGTTCTTTACATTCGTCAGATAACATATTATATGCCTCTTCTATTTTCCCTGTGTTGCAATATTCCACGAATTGGCTTATTAAATTTTTATTTGTTGTATCTTGTGTATCTGGTATTTTTTCTCCTGTTAGCACACTTGTATTTGTAGGTCTAGGATTAGCTGTTTTGTCTACATATGTGTTTCTATTTGCTAGTTCGTCTCTTTGGTTTTCATTAGACTGAGCTATAAGTGAATTTACTATTTGCAAAACTACAAACGCAAGTACTACAGCTATAATTACTATAAAGATTTGCAATCTATTTTGATTATACCATCTAAAAAATCTGTACATAAAAATTCTCCTTTTTGTTGTTTTAAGAAAAGTAAAAGCATATAGCTTTTACTTTTCTAATTTATTTATTGAATGATAATACAAAATCTGTTCCTTCTTTTAATTGAATTATAAATGTTTTTGAGATAGTCTTTGTATCCTGTCCATTACCATCTGAAATTGTTACTGCATATGTATAATATGTTTCACCTTCGCTATCATAATTTCTATATTCAAATTCATTGTTATCAAAGAAGTTTTGTTTTGCATAAGTTTCAAATGACTCTAATGTTGGGAAATTATTTTGTTTAAAATTATCTGCAAGAGTATTATATGCATATTTATAGTCTTTATCATTTATTGCCAACATAAATTTATTTAAGTTTAATATAACCTTTTCTTGTGTATTTGAATTTTCGTATTTTTGTATGAATTCTGGTAGATCTATTGTGTATGTATCTAATATAACTGAATATTTCATTGTTGTTTCCTCTTTAAAAATATATTCTTTTCCTTGCCTATCCTCAAATACATATTGTATATAATCTTCTGTTGGATCTTTTCCATATTTTTTAATATTTATAGTAATTAGTTTGTTATAATTATTTTGTACATATTTTTCAAATTCAACAAAACTATCAAATTTTGCTTTCCTATATTGTTCATCTAGCATATTATATGCATTCTCTAAATCATAAATTAGTCTATCTTTATAGTCTGAAACTAGATCTTTACAATATGTTTCATTGTCAACTACTTTAAATCTGTACTTATTGTATTCTCTATTTTCTATTTCATTTAAATCAATAATTAATTCTTTTCCTTTTTCTACCTTATATTCATATCCACTTGGATATATTTCATAAGTCATATTAATTGAATCCATAGAAATCATCATATCAAATTCAGTTTTTTTCTTATTCTCTACTTCTATCACTTTACCATATACAAAATACACTTTTACATTTTCTGATGCATCTACAGTGTACATATTGTCTATAATAATTACGACATCTTTGTAATTTCCAAGTTTTTCTTGTATATTATCTATTGTTATTCCATTTTTCTCTATGTATTCTTTGCTTAGAAGATTATATATTGCATTTTTTGTTATTTCTTTTTCCTCTTCAACCATTTCTGTAAATGAAATGTCGTTCTCATTTTCTTGGTCTATATTGTTTTGAACACTTTCTTCATCATAAATTGGATATGCAACAATATCATCTTCTGTCTTATTTAAATCTGCTAAGTAACTATAATATTTTTCTACGATGTTCTTAACATCATAATAATAGTTTTTAATTGCAACATCACTAACAATTCTATTAAGTTCGATGCTGTATTGAGGTTCCTCTACAGGTCCTTCATATACATGTGGCTTATCTCCATTTAACACTTTTAAAAGTATTCCTATAATTACAATTATTATAAATACTACAATTAATATTATATATTTTAAGTATTTCACATTTTCACCTCATTTGCATATATTTATAAATTTAATGGTAAATAATATTTATTTTTCTGAAATCACGATCATATTATTTCCATTAACCAAGCGACCAGGTCCACTTGGCTCAAATTCATCTACAGGTCTCCAACCAGTGTTTCCATTTCCTACATCTGCAACAAATATTTGTTCTTCGCCACTTTCTACTCTGTATCCTAATATAGCAATCCAATGCATTCGACCAGCCCAGTCACGACCATATTTACTTTGACCATTGTGTTGAAATGATTCTACAACACCGCCATCCTGATTGATTTGAACATGAACCATTTATGTATAAAATTACATATTGATTATTTAAAAGACACTCTTTCAAATTTTCCACACTATAATAGCTACTACTATATGTTAGCCCACAACTATTGTATAGAGATGTATCATAAGGTGCACCTGAACCTACTGCGTGTATTAATTCATCCTCAGATCTAGTCCAATACGCACTGCAGACTGTAATTTGAGCTGCTCTATTACATCTATCATTCCATTGCTTATCAGTCCATATTGCCATTTGATTAAATACTTTAAAAACTAATCCGTTTTTTTCAAAAGTTCCCAATATATGACCTGAAGGATTTGGTTTCCATTCTCCTCCACCGGCTTGAATCACATTTCCTTCTGTATCAAGATATATTCCTTCAGAAAATATTTTCCACCAGTCTGGACTATAATATCCAAATTCTTCAAATGGTCTCCAATATCCTCCTATACCTTTTACAGAAAAGTATGAACTTTTTAGTTTATCATAATCCCATTCACCATTTTTATAGCAATTTTTATATACTTTATCAAATCCATTAATATTTCCAAATGCATATCTTATACTTGTCAAAGCATCTATTTGTGCACTAGTAAGCTCAGCTCCTGGTATATATTTATCTATATAATCTTGAACCTTATCTCTACAATATTGTAATATATCTTCAAATGCACTATCTGCTGCATCTACTGGTACAAGATTAGTTTTTCCAGCTGTTGGATTGCTACACAAAGTTTTTACATCAACACCATATTCTGCAAATTCTTTTTCCCAGTTGTAATATCCTTGCTTTCCACAAGCTGGACATGCTGAATATTTATTACTCACTAAATAAGTTGCCATACCAAAAGCTACATTATGCCTACCACCACTACCATCTTCATAGATAATATAGTTTTGTCCATCGCTAGTTATATACTTTGAAGGTACTGTTGACGATCTGCCTGTAATATAATTCCATAATGGCGGATTTTCATGTGACATAATAAAGTTAGCAAGGAGTGATCCTTTAAGACTTATTTTTGCTTCAAACATTTCTAAAAGTTTCTCTAAATCAATATCATATACATTTTCCCCAGTGTATTCATTCCAATAATACATCATTAATTGCTCTTGGAGCTGCGTATCTTCATGTCTATGTAATAAATCTAAAACAAGATCTATTCCATATTCACTCATATCTGATAATGTATCAGGTGGAATAGATGATGCCTTTGATCTATAAGGAAATGTGTATTTTATTTCTTTTCCATCTTTAACATATTCTGCTCCTAATTTATACTTACCTGTTTTATTTTTCCACGTACTTAAAAATTTGTCACTTATCTCTTTTTCTTGAATCACATCAACTTTACATGTTGTTGATGTGATTGTTGTGGTTACGGAACTAAGAAATTCTTCATTAGAAGTATAAGTAGTTACGTTGCCATCAGTTATTGGATTTCCATAACTGTAATTTCCAAGATTTCCTGCGCCATAATTTTCTGTGTTTGAGCTTACCGTTGTTGATAAAGTCCCCTTTTGTTCATAATTTAAACACCATGTATTTGCTTTTGATATAAATACTCTTGATGTGTATTGTATATCAATAGTTTTTGAACTACTGCTAACAACAGCATAAGGAGATCCAATAGATTCTTTAGGTTCGCCATCTTCTCCTTCTGTTATTGTATCTTGTCGTTGCATATGGCTATATGTCTCTACTGTTTCTGTCGTTGTTTTTTGATCTTGTATCATAAGAACTGCTTCACTCTCTAATAATAATTGATCTACAACTGACATAACCCATTCTGGATCATTTGTTGTTTGCAATAGTGCAAATAGGTAATTAAATGGCATACTGCACATATTTGTTAATGTTTTTATATTATATGAATTCTCATGAAATTCTACTTGTCCATTTGTACTTGTATATGTATAATAATAAATTTTCTTGCTATTTTCAGTATTGGTATTTTCTTTTTCTTCTTCCTCATCTTTATTTGTTCCATCATCAAATGAGAAATATTTTAATATACTTTTATCACCATTATTTTTTAGTTTTTTAAATTCGTCATATGGTATATATGTCATTTCTATTGATGTATCTTCTCCGAGATTCATCTGATGTATTGTCTTCTATTATTCCTCCTGCATCTGCGATATTTTGTCTAATATTCTCAAAAACAGTATCTATATCTCTTTTTCCGTCTTTGTTTTTAGGTAAGTCAAATCCCCCTGTGTTTCCATTTTTTATTAATGCTTGTCCATCTATTATATATCCATTATATGTCGTTAATGTAATTTCAAGTGTATCTTTTATATTTGTATTTGCAAAAGAAAATTTTGTTATATATTGTCCTTCAACATAATTTGGTCCATCTTGATTGATATATTCTCCATATAAAGCAGCCTCTAATGATTTCTTGTCACCATCACAATTAACCAGCACTTTATCTGAATGAATTATATCATAGATTATACTATCTGCATCTGCAATGTTACCTGCATATTGCCCTGGTCCATCTTGCATATCAGGAACATCTTCTAAAAGTCGTCTTCTAACTTGTATAATTCCTTGTGCTATGTAATTGTCTCCTTTTTTTGGATTAATTATCGTTCCATCTGGTCTATCATTTATTATCGTTCCATCTTCTTGTTTTCCAACTGCTCCATCCGTTCCAAGCTTTGGATAGCTACTTGCTATCTCTGCTCTTAACATTCTGATTAAATAGCTTTCAAATTCCTCTGATGCAAACCAATCTTGTAAATCATCACTTGTAAACTCATCATTTGTCCAGTCTTCTTTAGTAGTGTCATCATCTGTTTGTTCATTTTCTGATTCTTCGTTTTCGTCTACTATTTCACCATTTTCGTCTTTATATTTTCCATATTCTTTTAATATCTCTTCATTTTCTTCATCATCTAAATAAAAATTTCCATTTTTGTATGCTTCATTTAGTTCTTTTATATATGCATCAACTAAATCCTGATTGATTTCGAAATAATATCCATTTTTTCCTTTTACTATTTTGGCATCTGTTATAACTTCTGCTGATGCAAGTGCAGATACATTGTCATTGCCAAAAAGGTTTTCAAACCAATCACTAATAGCTTGCCATGTTAAAACTAATGTTGTCAATATTCCAATTGCAGCTAGCACTGGAGGTGGCAATTTCATAATTGCAATTACAAAACCTTTTATTGTATTAAGTGCTTTTTTTAGCAAATTAAAAAAGTTATTAACAAATTTTTTCCCTTCACCTATAGATTGGCTAATATCTTGTTCATCTTGTCTTTCATCTTCTGGATCCATATTTCCTCCTTTCTAACCGTAGTTGTATGCTATTTTTATTTACATGATTTCAACTTGCTTTATGTATTTAAATATTCTAAATTTTCTAGTATTTTATTTACTCTTTGTGTAGCAGTCTCTTTATCCATTCCAGCTTCTACTAATTCTTCTACTTCTCTTTTAATAAATTCTGCTCTATGTGTTGATGTTACATCATAGATGCTATGACTTATATTTCTTTCCCATGAAGCTAATGCAACTGCTTTTTTCAAACCGTCTTGATCATTTTTAGCACCTAATTTATTTTTATTCATTAAAGCCAATGATTTTCCAATTTTTACTGGATCTGTAATTCCTTGGTTTAAAAAGGCTTGTACATGTCCTTTTTTAATTGCATCTCTTGCTTCTTGTCTTGTACCAAGGGCTCTTGTTAATGTATCAATATTTTTTGGATCTGATAAAAATTGTTTATCAAATTGTGATTGCTCAATTTGTTTTATATCACTTCCCCAGAAATTAACTTTCGAACTTTGGAATGAATTACCTACAGATTTAGCTAACTTATCTCCATAGTAATTTGAGCCATAATATCCTGCTGCTGCTCCTGATGCTGCAAGTTTAAATGCATTAGATGCATTTCCTGAGGCTGCTCCTACTGCAAGTCCTGCTACTGCAAGTCCTCCTCCAACAGTTCCGCCAATTGCTATTCTTCTAGCCATTCTTGGTAAAGTTTTTGCTTTGTTTAGAAGAGTTCTAGATTGAAGATAGGCTGCTGCTCCTACTGCACCTCCAAGTCTGTCTCTCAAACCTGTTCCAGTTTTCTTCCATTCTCCAGTTGATGAATCTTTTTTATATCCCATTGCCATACGCAATTTATCTCCACGTTTGAATACAGGATCTGTTAATTTTGCGCCAGAGTATCCTCCGCTACTTGATGACTCTTGGCCACCTCCTGTATATGTGCCACCATTTGTATTTGCGCCTGTACTTCCACCTCTGCTTGATGACTCTTGACTTCCTCCTGTATATGTGTCTCCATCTGTATCTGGTAATTCTGGTGATATTGGTGTTGGTACTGGTACTATTGCTGGTTGTGTTGATGTGTCGACATTCGTATCCTGTCCTTGTGCATTATCTGATGAAATAGAATTTGTTCCAAAGAAAAGCTCTTTCGCTGGGGTCATTTTTATATCACTAGGTTTTCTTGTTCCTGAAGATTTTTCCTCATTAGTTCCTCCTGAGCCTCCTGAGCCACCAGATTTTCCTCTATTTATTTTATTAAGCATAGTTGAAAATAGTGCCCCTCCTGCAAAGCTTCCTGCTGCTGACAATGTTCCTGCCTTATCAAATCCGAAAAAACTACGTAGTAGATTTTCTGCTGGAATTAAAAACCATATTACTATTATTGCATATATCATATATTGACTTGCAAATGTTAATGCACTTCCAACTAATATCGTATATATTAGTAAATGAAATGGCTGTATTAGTACATTAAATATGTATTCTCTAAACCACATATTAAATGCTTGCGCTTTTCCATCTCTTAATTTATCTATAGGATATGTTAATGCAACAAGTGGTGCAATAAGTGTTAAAAATGCTACATATATTACCCTTTTCATATATCTTAATGTGAACATAACTACAAATACTACAAGTATTATATATAGTATCAAATATCCAAATGCTGTATATGTATTGTCTGCATTTACATATAACCTTGCATAGTTTATGAAGTATAGTATTTTTGAGCCGCCACCATTTTGTGTCGAGTAATTTGAAATAAGCGCAGTTTTATTGTTACCAAAATTAACTAGACTCAATCCATCATGCTTAGATGGTTCTACTGTAGTGATAGTATCACCTATAATATCTCCAGTATTATTTTCAGTGATAGTTTGATCTGATATTGGTCCATCAACAATTTCAGCGTATTCAGCTTTAACGAAGTCATTAAATTCAAATGCAGTGGAATTTGATGGAGTAGTACTTACTCTAGCATTCCTTGTTTGAGTTCCTGCTGTAGTTTCAAAACCAAATTCTAGCACATCTTGTCGGCTACCATCACTAAAATAATATTTAAATTTCCATATATTTTCACCATTACTTTGTAATTCATGATTAAATTCTCTCGTTAAAATTTTATTTGATATACCATCTTGCAATGGAATCAAATTTTCATTTTCTTTATAATATACATATTTTTCAAAATAATTAATTACATAACTATTTATATAATCATATTGTTTAAGATACTCTTCATCATTTTCTTCATATCCATAATCCTCATAATCAAATTCTTCTGGTTCTTTTGGATTATACATGACATTTCCATGTTTTGCTTGTAAATCAACTCCTACCGTTACATCTGTTGCATCTGCTAATTTTTCATCTATTTTATTTACTATATTTATGGTTGCTGACATTATGTAATGCATAAATAAAAGTATACAAAATGCCACAACCCAATCCATTATCATTTGTTTATACTTAGATTTTTGACCAGCAGAACTTGATATCATTATTCTAATACCAATATATATTAAAACAGATAATGAACTTACTATTGCTATTGTTCTTAATGTTACATACCAGCTTGCAATTATTTTTCTTAAATCAGATGTTACATGTTTATCGTCTTCTATTATATATTTTTGGTTATTATTTCCACCACTAATAAAATCAATATTTAAAAGTTCTATTTTGTTTGAAAAGATTAATTCTGGACTTATTTGAATAACTGGAAAATCTATTTTTCTCTTCCAGAAATCTTTATCTGCATTTTCTCCAAGTTCACCTGAATTATCTTCTACAGCAGAAATCCATTGTCCTGTTATTGCCCATTGAACTGTTGAGATAAATATATCTGCAATAGCTGTTGCAAATAGCTTTACAGGTGCGAACAGCTTTCCACCAGCAGCCTGTACTCTTGTTGGTGCTATACAGAAGTTAAGCAAAAATATGCATACAAATATAATTATAAGCTTTTGTATTAACTTTTTATTTGTAAAAAATTTCATGTATTTATACTTCCTTTCCTTATAATTATATATTTAAATAATTTATATTATCTAATACGTCTTCTATTCTAGCTCTTGCAGTATCTTCATTAAATGTAGATGGGTCTGAGCTCCTCTTTTTCAACTCTTTTAATGTTCTATCAATGTAATTTCTTCTGTGTTCTGATGATGGGTCAAATATAGCAGGTCCTAAATCTCTATTCCATTGTGCTACTGCTACTGCTTCTTCTAGGCTCTTTACTTTTCCTTTATTTAATAAAGCTAAGGATTTTCCTATTTTTGCAGGATCTGTAATACCTTTATTTAAAAATGCCTGTATACTTCCATCTTTGATAGCACTTTGTACTTTTCCTGGAGAACCTAAAGCTCTTACAAGTGTATCCCTATTATTTGGATTTCTATAAAACTCTTTATCAAATTGTGCTTGCTCAATTGCTTTAATATCACTTCCCCAGAAATTAACTTTCGAACTTTGCCATGAATTTCCAGCGGCTTTAGCCAATTTATCTCCATAATAGTTTGAGCCATAATATCCTGCTGCTCCTCCTGCTGCTGCAAGGCTAAATGCTTTAGATGGATCTCCTGAGGCTGCTCCTACTGCAAGTCCTGCTAATGCAAGTCCTCCTCCAACAGTTCCACCAATTGCTATTCTTCTAGCCATTCTTGGTAAGGTTTTTGCTTTATTTCTTAGAGTTGCCTTTGTTCTATAATATTTAGAATAAGCAACATTAGATAACCTTTGTGAGAGATTTTTTTGTGCAAGAGCCCATTTATCTCCACGCTTAAATACTGGATCTGTTAGTTTTTTAGTTTCTGTTTCCTCATCTTCGTTTGAATCATGATCTTGCGCACCATCTGGTTGATTTCCATGTCTTTCTGTTCTACTTTCACTAGATCCATCATTATCATCTCCAGAAGCTGCATTGCCTCCATTTGCCCCATTTAATGGAGTTTGATCTGCCATTCTATCCATTAAAATATCTCTTGAATTTAACTTTGCGTCTCCGGGTTTTCTTGTGCCTACTGATTTTTCTCCACTTGAACCAGAGCCACCTTTTCCTCCTGGTTTTGGTCTATTTATTTTGTTAAGCACAGATGAGAATATTGCTCCTCCTGCAAAGCTTCCTGCTGCTGACAATGTTCCTGCTTTATCAAATCCGAAAAATTTACGAAGTAATTTTTCTGCTGGTATTAAAAATCCTATTGCAACTATTGCATATATCATATGTTCACTTGCAAGTTCCATAGCGCTTCCAACTAATATTGTATATATTAGTAAATGGAATGGCTGTATTAATACATTAAATATGTATTCTTTAAACCACATATTAAATGCTTGTGCTTGTCCGTCTTTTAATTTATCAATAGGGTATGTTAATGCAACTAGTGGTGCAATAAGTGTTAAAAATGCTACATATATTACCCTTTTCATATACCTTATAGCAAACATTGTTGTAAGTACTATTAAAATTATATATAATATTATAAATCCAAATGATGTGGCTGGATCTTCAAGTCCTATATATAACCTTGCATAGTTTATGTAATACAATATATTTGATCCATCAGTCATAGCTTTATCAGATACGATAACACTATCACCATCACTTGTTTCTGTTCTTATAGCTTTTTCTATAGTAGTAGTTCCTTTTGAGCCACCTACTTCATCAGCACTATATACAATTCCTTTCTCTGTTAATTTATCAGTATACCATTTTTTATACGCTTCTAATCCGAATTCTCCATCATCAAAAAATTCAACTGAATCATTATTTGAATTGCTTATACTTGAATTTATTCTGTATACATATATTTTATCTCCTTGTCCTTCACTTGCTACCAAAGAAAATGTAATAGACAATTTTGAATTTTCAGTCCCTAAATAATTTATTGTATATATCCCATTTTTGCTTTCCTCATCCGAAATATTTATATTGCTTCTGTCTATTTTTACTTTTTCTTTCATGACTGCATCCATAAGAGTTGTTTCTTTTCCATCTATTCTAACACATTGTAAAGATTCAATTACTCCAAGTACTGTTTGATAGCCTGTATTTGGAGTAAGAAATACATCTCCTATACCACCTAATGTCGTCTGTGCCATAGTTTGATTATCATTATCTTTATGTGAGATATTAGCAGAATATGTAACATTACCATACTGTGGATCTAGATCTATTCCTTCACCTATATTTGCTGATAATAAATTATCTATTCTGCCTACTATATTTATAGTACCTGCCATTATGTAGTGCATAAATAATAATAAGCAAAATGCAACAATCCAGTCCAGTATCATTTGCTTATATTTTGATTTATCTGCTGCTGTACTAGAAATCATAATTCTAATTCCAATATATAGCAACACTGAGAGAAGTCCTACTATTGCTATTGTTCTTAATGTTACATACCAACTCGCAATTATTTTTCTAAGTGCAGTAACTACATCCCCATCTCCTACTACAATTTTATTCCCAGAATTGATATCAAATTTATCTTCATCTTGGTTTCCTATAAAATCAATATCTAATAAACGTATTCTATTTCCAAATATTAGTTCCGGACTTATTTGTATTACTGGATAATCAATTGCTGAATTTTTTAACCAATTTGCCCATGTCAAAGGATTCCAGGTTACATTTGTTCCGTCATGCCATCCTTCATTGCTCCCAGATTCAATATTTTCCATTATGACTGGCGTTCCTGCTCTATCATCTACTGCTGGAATCCAATTTCCAGTAATTCCCCACTGCACTAATGTTATAAATATATCTGCTACTGCTGTTATAAATTCTTTCATTGGAGTAAATAATGACCCTCCAAATGAAGCCTGTACAGACGGTGTCATGCAAAAATTTAGCAAAAACACGCATAGAAATACTATTACAACTTTTTGTATTAAATTCTTATTTGTAAAAATTTTCATTGTTTGCTTTTTCCCCCTAGCTATTACTAATCCATCTTATTTATTGATTTTTTCTTTTTTTTACTAGTTTATTTAGGTTTGTTTCAACAAACTCGAATTCTTTTGCTGTTGGAGTTATTTGAAGTATCGCAGTATCTGCTCCTACTTTTAATAACCCTTCACCTTTTGTACAAGTAACTAAAAATCCTGCTTCTCCTTCTGAAAGTTTAAATACCTCTTTTAAGTATTCTATTTCTGATTTATCCTGTGCTAAGAATAGTTTTGTATCAGATGATGTAAGAACTGCTTGTGCCTCTGGTTTTTCATAAAAGTCTTGGAACCTCTGTGAAATTATCGCAAGTGATACATTTCTTTTTCTTGCACGTCTTGCCATTGTATTTAAGAAATCTACTGCTTCTGGGTATGGTAAAAGCATCCAGGCCTCATCAACAATAACTCTTTTACGGTTAGCTTTTGTTCTATCTTCACTGTTTTTCTTAACATATTTTTCCCATATCCAAGAAAGTAGAATTTGCTGAGCAAGTGGTCTTGCAAATCTCTCTTCTAGTTGTGATATGTCTAGATTTATAAATGGCGCACCATCTAATAATTCGAAAGTTGATTGTCCGTCAAAGTATGCCATTTGTCCATCATATTCTCTTATGTATTGTTTCATAACTTTTAATAGATAACTATAATGGAATTGATAATCTTTAATCGTATTTTCTTTTGCTTTTTGCTCTAATCTTTTATACCAACTTCCTATTGTAGGCATCTCTTTTTTATCTTTTGCAAGCATACTCTTTCTATCCATACTTGTTTCATATAAACTTGATGGATCATTTGTGATTCCTTTTGCTGCATATTCTTCTGCTACACTTTCTGCTATTATTTGTTTTGTAAGCTCGTTTACATCTGTACTTCTTGTACTACCTCTTGCCATTGTAAGAAGAGCTTGTGTTACGTCTTCTACTTTGTTTTCTACATTAAGCACTACTCTATCTTTTCCTGTTATTTCATCTTTTATTGTTTCTAGCTCTATATCAAATAAGTTTATTACTGTTTTTGAGTTTGGGCTAAGTACAACATTTATTCCACCAAGACTTTCTGCAACTATTGAATATTCACCCTCTGCATCTAGTGCTAAACTTTCTATTCCCATAAGTACTGATGATCTTGATATTAAAGTTTTCATTGTAACTGACTTTCCGTGCTCCAGACTTAGCAAATATAACCATGTTATAGTTTGTAAGTGAAGAGTGGAAATTATCAAATAATATTGGCACTCCTGTTTGTCTATTAAATCCTAGTGGTATTCCTGTTGGATGTCCTATTTCTGATGTTGTAAATGGGAATACAGTTCCCATTGATCTTCTGTCAAATGTATGTGTTTTATTTATCTTATTTTCCATCAAAGGAAGATTTGATTGAAATGCCTCTTCTTGCATTGCCCATGCTGATTTTATTCCAACTAATGTTTTAGACATTTCTGTTGATAATAATTTTGTAAATTTGTCAAGTTCCTCTAGGCTATATGAAAATAATGTTGATATTACTGTTGCCTCAAATAGTTTATTATATCCTGCTGCTATTTCGTCTCTTAATTGTTCTGCTTCTAATCTTTTTTGTGTTAGGGAACTCTCTCTGTTTATATTTCCTCTATCTTGTGCAACGATTCTTTCTGTTTCTAGCTCGTTTATAACTCTATTTAATTCATTTTGTGATCTAGCCTCAGGTATTGGGTTTATGTATATTGAGGTATTGATATCTCCAAATAGATACATATCTCTGAATATATCTGGGAAAGAGCACATCCTAGGAAGTGTTGATACAAAGAAACTTCTTGCATATCTTTTTGCATTTGATATTATCTCTATGTGGTCTATATTTGAAGCATCAATACCTGATGGTGCTATTAAATCTTTTACAGATTTTTTTTGTAATATTTCTGCTTTTTTCTCACTAAGCTGTTCTTGCTCTTCTTGTTCTCTTAGGCTTTTCTTGCTCATTATTTTTTCCCTCCTTTTCTTTTGTTTGATTTTTATTGTTTTCTTCTGTTTCTCCTTTTTGTTCTTCTTTTGATATTTCATTTATTGCATCTTTTGCTACTTCTTTTCCAATATATGGTTCATTATCTTGTATTATCATTTTTGCCATTTCACTTATGATAATATCCATATTATTTTCTCTTTCTTGCAATTTTCTTTCCTTTGCTGTTCTAACTTTTTGTACAACATCTTCTGCTTTTTCTATTGCTTTATTTTCTATTTCTTGGTCTAATGCTGCAATCTTCTTTTCTATTACTTCTGGTGCTGTTGAATATAGTTCATCATATCCAGCAGCTAATGCCTTGTCTAATCCAAATACTTCTGCTTCATCTCTGTTATATGCCATATATAATAGCTCTACTAGTGAATTTGAATCAAGTATTTTTCCATTAACTCCTGATGCAGATAAAGCTGCGATAGTTGATTGGCATCTAGTATATAGTTCTGAAAAAGCTATATTCTTAAGTTCCTCTTTATCAAAATTCGTATTTCCAAGTTCTGATGGATAATATGAAATTATTATGTAATATTGTTTATTTAATACGTTTTTATTTAAGCTCATTTGCTCTGTGTTATATATAATGTCTTTTCCATATTCATAAAGATTTCTAAGTTTTGTTAGTTCATAGAATTGAGCATTTAATTCATCTCTATTAAATAATCCTGATTGTCTATTTGATTCGTATTCTGCTTCCCTTTTTCTTAAATTACTTTCAACTTCATCTACTCTTCTTTTGTAGTTTGCTATACTATTTTCTAGGTTTACTGTTCTTGTTTGTACATATATTTGTATAGGATATCGAAGTGAATTTAAGAATTGGATAAATCCTTCTTCTACTGAAGTTTGTTCCATTGACGACATTAAATCATAGTTTACTCCTTGACATTCAATTACCATTAAATATCTGTTTCCATTCTTTTGGACTATCATATTGTCTTCAATCTTATCAAATTCCATAAATTTATTTATAGATTGCTTGTTATATCCTTTGGTTGCTACATTACTTCCACTTGCTAGATTACCTTTGCCACCTATGGTTTCTGGCTCCTCTTGTTTCTTTCTTTTATTGTCTTTAATTTTTACAACGATAAATACTATAACTAATATAACAAATACTGATAGCATAAATGCTAGTAAGTATGTTAATAGTTGTGTTATTTGATTATCTGTCATCTTTTGTTACCTCCTCAGTATATACATATATTTTTTTCTTGTTTTTGAATTTGAATTTTAGCCATCTAAATATTACATCATCTAGATTTTCTCCTCCTGTTTTTTTGGTTATTTCAAATGCTGATGTGTTTGGAACTTTTAGTGTTCCTATTCCAAATCCAATTAAAGCAAATATTAAGAGAAAGATAATTCCAATTGCAGTTAATCCAAGTGTGCTAAATATCCAAAAAAGAAATAGTCCTACTCCTCCTCCTATTGCTGTAAAGATCAATCCCTTTTTTGAAAATATAAATAATATTCTACCTTCTCCTTTGACATTTCTAGGTATCTGATATGCCATATGTTTTGCTCCTTTCTCTTATGTATTATTTTAGGTATAAAAACCCATTATTACTTGTATTATATTATAGCAGAAATTTGTAAAAATTCATAGAGTTTTGGCAAAAAAAATATATTTTTGTAATATTTTCGTAATATTTCTGTAATAAAAAAACACCAGCTCATATTTTAAGCTAGTGTTTTTTATATTTAATTTGTTAAAATTAATTTCCTGCTGTTATTGATCCAGCTAGACCTACAACGGCTCTTGCAATGTTTACTGCTGCAAATAATATTACTGCACCAATTATGTATGGTAACATTGTTTTTTTGTATTCTGCTTTTTCTTCAGCACTTCCCATCATATATTTGATACCTAATACCATAAGTACTCCAACAGCAATAATTGTTCCTACAACTTGTATGATTCCTAGGATATTATTACCAACATTGACAAATCCTTGTGTTTCTCCTGCTGAAGGAGTGATAGTAACGTTTCCAACTACTGTAGCAAATACTGGTGTAACTGCTGTAAATACCATAAATACTGTCATAATTATAGGTAATATTTTAATTAGCTTCTTCATAATATTCCCTCCTTTTTTATTTTATATATTTATATTAAATTATCTCAAATGCTTGAGAAAACATTAATAACTAAATTATTGTTTATTTTTACTTAACCATGATTTAAGCTCATCTAGATATCCTTCGTAATAGTATTCTCCATCTCCTTGTGAATTTGCCCAGTTCGGATAATTCTCTTCTGTCTCTTTTACATGTCTTTCTACTTTCGAATAGTCGCCTCCTACTTTATCTATAAAAGCTTGTGCTGCTGATACACCATTATTATATTCTCCATTGGATGCAACTGAACGTGAAGTTTGGTATACTAATGTTGTTATATTTACTGCACTAAATAGAAGTACAGCGCCTATTATATAAGGTAACATTGTTTTTTTGTAATTTGCTTTTTCTTCTACACTTCCCACTAGATATTTTAATCCGATTAACATTAATGTGCCTACTGCTATAAGTGTTCCTACAGCTTGTATTATTCCTAAAATATTATTTCCAATTTCCTCTGTGTCGTCTCCTAAGCCACTAACTAATTCTCCTATTTTTGGTGCTAATATTGATGCTCCAAATAATAGGAAACAACCAATTATATAAGGAATCATACTCTTTTTATAAGTTGCCTTTTCTTCTAAGCTACCTGTCATATATTTTATACCAATTACCATTAAAACCCCTACTGCTATAAATGCTCCAATTTTTGATACAAAATCGGTAATTTTATCTACAAAATCTGTTTCTAATTCAATGCCACTGTCACCTGTAATTTGACTTGGTGAAAGTGTAGTTGTTCCTCCTTCTACTGGTACTCTTTCTATAGCTGCGAAGGAATATTTTGGAACTATAATGACTAACATCATTATAATTACTAGTAATAATGTTTTTTGTAATGTGTTTAACTTCATTATAATCCCTCCTTTAAATTCTACTATTTTTTCATAGCTACCATATATTGACTTTGATTTGGAACAGATGAAATAGTGTCTTTAACATCACTTCCTAATGATAATGCTATTTTCCAAATTCCAAATCCTCCAAATACTACTATACATCCAATTACAAATGGTATAAGCATTTCTTTAACCTTTGCTTGTCCTTCTGCTTCGCTTAGCATAAATTGCACTCCTAATATTGTTGCAACTATTACTGCTATTACTACCCCTAATGATAGAAGAATATTATATAGATAACCTGATGCTGACTCTATATCTGCTATATCCATATTAACTACACTACTATTTGCTGCACCTAAAAAGCTTTGCCCATCATCTATTATTTCTCCTATTGCAAATACTTTGGTATTTATGCTAAATAGTAATATAAGGATGAATAATATTATGCTTACTTTTCTATATATACTTTTCATAACTCCTTACCTCCTATTTAAACATATTTTTTTAATTATACAATATTTTTTGTCGAATTTCAACTTTTACATCAAAATATTATGCTTAATTAAACATATCGTAAATTATCTGGGTCAAAGTTGAACCACCAAATATTAAAATTGCTGCTACAATATACACCCACATAGTTTGTTTATATTCTGCTTTTTCTTCTATGCTTCCCATTATATATCTAATACCAACAATTGCAAGTATCACAACTGATACTGCTTGGCCAAAAGTTCTAACTACATTTACTATAATATTTCCTATTTTTACTAATTTACCTGTGTTTGTAGCATCTCCTTCTGGTGGTTTTACTACGTTTTCAGGACTTATAGCCCCCAAATCTACTGCTTGAGTTTCACATATGAAACTTGATACTAGCATGAGCATTAAAAGTGCTGTTATTGTTATTACCATACATCTTTTCATATGCTCCACCTCCATATATACATAATATACTAACTTTATTATACATTATTTTTTTGCATTTTGCAAATTTTTTGTATAATTTTAGTAATTTTTTTGCAAAATAGCACAAAAAAGCTCAAAAATTTAAGTATTTTACTTAAATCTGAGCTTCAATTTTGAGCTTTATTTTCCAGCAATTTTATTTTTACTATGCCTCTTCTTTTATATATCCAGAATATAATTCTTCTATATTGTGTATTCCTGATGTATTTAGTATTTTGTTATGCATATCTAATATTCCTTTTAGATTCTCATTAAATTCCGTTACTTCATAACAATTTATTATTTTTATACTTTTATTTTTTAGCTTTCTTGGCTGATTTTCTATCCATCTATCTATATTTTTATTTATATATTCTATTCTTTCTTTGTTTCCTTCTACTAATATTATTGTTTCTCCTTTGTTTTTAATAATTTGATTCAAATAATTTTTTACATCATCATATTTTATAAGGCTTTTGCTTTTCCAGTCTATATTTAATATCTTTTCTTTTGTTTTACTATCTATTTGTAATCTAGTTAATATCTCTTTCATATTGCTTTCTATATCTTTTTCGAATATTGTATTTATATTATCTCCACTTTTTACTCTTTCTTCTATAAAAGGAAGTAGCATTGCTGTCAAATGCCAGTCACTTACATAAAAACTACATATCCTTAATTTGCCATTTTTCATTTGTTTCCCTACCTTTTTACTTTTGTTTACTGGTAAATTTTACCATTTATTTTTTAGCATGTCAATAGATTTTTAGATAAATTATACTGCACTTTTCGACACTATTTTTTCCAATTTTTGTAATATTCGTTTTTTTATTTTCCTATTTGATAAATTTATGTTTTAAATGTATATAATTTCTTTTTCTGTTAATACTTAAATTAAGAATTAATTTTTTGTGAACAAAGGAGAATTTTATGAAATTTTATAAACGTATTTTGTTATTAATGGTATTATTTTTATGTTATACGAGTATATGCGCATTTTCTTATGCAACGGTTGTTTTTGACGATATTTCTGATAGCGTATTTAGGCTCCATATAATTGCAAATAGCGATTCAAAAGAAGATCAAGACTTAAAGCTCTTGGTTCGTGATAATGTATTAAAATATATGAAAGAAATTTCTACTGATGTTTCTTCTAAAGAAGAAGTTATATCTCTTATGGAAGATCACTTAGACGATTTTAAAAGCATTGCTATTTCTACAATAAAAGAAAATGGTTTTGATTATGATGTTAATTTACGTATTGGTAAGTTTGATTTTCCAACTAAAACTTATGGGGATATTTCTCTTCCTTCTGGTATGTATGATGCTCTTAGAATTGAAATCGGAGATGCAATAGGTCAAAACTGGTGGTGTGTAATGTTCCCTACTCTATGCTTTGTTGATGTAAGCTCTGGCTCTCTAGATAATGATCCTAAAGCTGTTTTAGAAGGAAGTTTGAATGACGAAGGGTTTGATTTAGTTTCTGAAAATAACTCTAAAAGTAAATTTAAATTTAAGATAGTGGAATTTTTCGAAGATATTAGAATAACTTTGGCTGAGTTATAATTTAAGGACGTTTAGGCGTCCTTTTTTGAGGAGGTTTTTTAAAATGAAATCATTATGGAAAGAAACTGAAGAAAATATTGTTAGTGATAAAAAAGAACTTAATGAAGATTTAAGTGCTGATGTTTGCGTAATCGGTGGAGGGATTACCGGCATAAGTACTGCATATTATTTATCTAAATCTGGTATGAAGGTAATTTTGCTTGAAAGAGATTCTTTAGCAGATAAAACTACAGGAAATTCTACTGCTAAAATTACATCTCAACACGGGTTATTTTATAAATATTTATTAGATGATTTTGGTAAAGATTTTGCAAGAAAATATTATTTAGCAAATCAAGAAGCAATAAATAGAATTGCTGAAATTGTTAAAAGTGAAAATATTGATTGTGATTTTGAGTGGCAGGATGCTTATGTTTTTACAGCTGATAGCAAAGAGCTTTCAAAAATTAAAGATGAGGTGGAAGCTGTTAAATCCTTCGGTGGTGAAGCAGATTTTGTAGAAAAAATAGAGCCTAATTTAAATAATGTAAAAGGTGCTATAAAATTTCCTCATCAAGCTAAGTTTAATCCTAGAAAATATGTAAAAGGCTTGGTAGAACAAATCGAAAATTGTGGTTCGAAGATTTATGAAAATAGCAAAGTTATTTCTGTGGAAAATAAAAATGATGAATATATAGTTTGGGCAGATAAGGCCTATGTTAAAGCAAAATATGTAGTTGTTGCGACAAATTATCCAATTATAAATGCTCCTCGGTTTTTATTTTATTAAAATGTATCAAGAGATGTCTTATGGTATAGCAGCTGAGGTTGATCATAATTTATTTGAAGGAATGTATATAAATGTAGAAACTCCTAGGATTTCTTTAAGAACTGCTAAATATAACGATAAAAATTTCTTGATTGTTGTTGGAATGGACCACAGGGTTGGTGCTAAAATTGATTTAAGAAACGCTTATGATGAATTAGAAAATGTTGCAAGAAGTTTATATAAAGATGCTAAAGTATTGTATAGATGGAATACGGAAGACTGCATAACATTAGATAAAATTCCATATATAGGTGACTTCTCTAAAATAATGAAAAATATTTATGTTGCAACAGGTTACAAAGAATGGGGTATGACAACTTCTAATGTTGCTGCAAAAATAATTTCTGATAAGATTTTGGGTAAGCCCAATGAATACGAGGAAGTTTTTACTTCAACTAGAATTAATCCTATCAAGAACAGATGGGAATTCGGAGAAATGTTAAAAGAAACTACTAATTCTTTAATTATTAATAAGCTAAAAATCCCTAAGGATAAGCTAAAAGATATCGGTTTGGATGAAGGTGGAATTATAGAGTTAGATGGTGATAAAGTTGGTATATATAAGAATGCAGATGGTAAAATTTTTGCTATTAAACCTATTTGTAGTCATTTAGGTTGTGAACTTTCGTGGAATAATTTAGATAAGACTTGGGATTGTCCTTGTCATGGTTCAAGATTTGATTATACAGGAAAATGGTTATATGATCCTGCGATTGAAGATTTGGAAGTTTTGGAATAAGGTTTATATAAAGATTCAAAAATTATTGACACTGCATTATGTATGTTATATTATAATATTGTTAGAGAAAGGAATTGATGTATTATGGAAAAACAAACAGCAGGTAGAGATAATTTAGGAAGTTTAGCACCAAAATTTGCTGAACTTAATGATGATGTATTATTTGGAGAGATTTGGAGCAGAGAAGATAAGCTATCATTAAGAGATAGAAGTATGATTACTATTTCAGCTTTAATGGCTCAAGGCCTATTTCCGCAATTAAAATCACATTTAATAATGGGAAAGAAACATGGAATAAAAAAAGAGGAAGTCGTTGAAATAGTAACACAACTTGCATTTTATACAGGATGGCCAAAAGCTTGGAGTACATTTCCTATGATAAATGAAGTATATGCAGATGATAATATTAAAGAAGTTCATGGTGGAGCTTTTGGAATGGGTGAACCAAATGTAAATTTTGCAAAATATTTTATAGGAAATTCTTATTTAAAGATGTTAGGAAACACCGGTGGTGTCGGCCTTGCAAATGTTACATTTGAACCTAGATGTAGAAATAATTGGCATATACATAAAGCTACTAAAGGTGGCGGACAAATTTTAATTTGTATAGAAGGCGAAGGTTGGTATCAAGAAGACAAAAAAACAGCGCAAAGTTTAAAAGTCGGAGATACAGTATTTATCCCTGCTAATGTAAAACATTGGCACGGAGCAAAAAAAGACTCATGGTTTAGTCATATAGCAGTAGAAGTACCCGGGGAAAATACATCAAATGAATGGTTAGAACCTGTGACAGATGAAGAATATGACAAATTAAAATAGGCTCTAAATAATAAAGAGTTGAAATTACTAATTAATTTGTTAGAACAGTAGTTAATAATAAAATAAAATTGTGAAGAGGAGAAATAATCATGTTAGAAGAAATAATTATAGAAAAAGATAATAACAATGACGTAGAAAATTATGTGAAATTCAATTTGCATAAATATAATCAAGATAATTGCAATTATATAAAACAAAATTCCTCATATGCACATAATAATAAAATAAATGGAGATTTTATAATTTATGACGGTAAAAAAATAATTGGCGGAGCACTAGGTATAGTTATGTGGGCATGGTACTATTTGACAGATTTTTATATTGATAAAAAATATAGAAATTTAGGAATAGGAAAAAAAGTTATAGAACAAGTTGAAAATTTTGCAAAAAGAAATAATGCTCTAGGAGTTAGAATTGATTCTTGGAATTTTCAAGCACCAAAATTTTATCAAAAGTTGGGCTATAAAATATGGGGAAAATTTGATGATTGCCCTCCAGGAACAACTCATTATTACATGTATAAGAAATTTTAATATTTATTATACATAGATTTGACAGTTAGTTTGATATGGTATCATATAGGAGAGAATAAAAATGACTATTGAAGAAGAATTATTTAGAAAAACAAAGATTGATTTTGATAAAATCTCTGAATATGGATTTAAAAAAGATAAGTCTTTATATAAATACTCTAAAAACATTATGAATAATACTTTTAGAGTGGATATTGAAATAAATAATGATGGAATAGTTAAGGGTAAAGTGTATGATTTATCTTTTGGTGATGAATATACTAATTTTCGAATAGAAGATAGTTCAGGCTCTTTTGTAGGACAAGTTAGAGATGAATTTAAAAATTTACTAAAAGATATTAGAAGTAATTGTTTTACTAGAGAAACTTTTATATATGAGCAATCAAATAGAATAACAAAAGCCATAAAAGAAAAATATGGAGATGAGCCAGAATTTGAATGGGAAAAGTTTCCTGGATTTGCTACTTTTAGAAATAAAGATAGTAAAAAATGGTATGGCATAATAATGAATCTTGATAAAAGCAAATTAGACAAAAACTCTACTGGTGAAGTTGAAATAATTGATATAAAACTAGATCCAAATGAAATAGAGCATCTGCTAAAACAAGACGGCTTTTATCCTGCATATCATATGAATAAGAAAAGTTGGATTACAGTTATATTAAATAACACTTTATCAGATGAAAAAATAATGAGCTTAATTGATAAAAGTTATTCTTATACGGTTACAAATAAAAATAGCTCTAAAAATGAGTGGATAGTACCTGCAAACCCAGAATATTTTGATATAGATAAAGCTTTAAAAGAAAGTAATACAATGATATGGAAACAAAGTGCAGATATTAAGATAAATGACATTGTCTATATATATGTTGGCAAGCCTTATTCATCAATTATGTATAAATTTAAAGTAACAGAAGTAAATATTCCTTATGAATATAAAGATGAAAATTTAAAAATGCAAAAAGTTATGAAAATAGATTTAATAACAAGATACGAAAAAGAAGAATTATCATTTAGTAAATTAAAAGATTTTGGAGTAAATGCAATTAGAAATCAAAGATATATGCCATTAGCCTTAAGTGAATACATACATAAAATTGAAGAATAAATATCATATTTTTTTGCTAATAATTATCCCCCAGTATAACTGGGGGATTTTCATATCGGCCTATAAGGCCTTGATACTAGCTGACGCTTAAGCGTCCCAGTTTGACAGCTTACGCCACTTTCGCTTGCGTTTTTATTACTTACTACCCTTTAAAAGGGTCTTTATATTCTTTTATTGTTATTTGATCTGTCATCATATCTTCTTTTAGCTGATTTTGCACATAATTATATACTGCACTCTTGTTATTTCCTACTGTACTTACATAAAATCCTCTGCACCAAAATGTCCTATTGCTATATTTATATTTTAAATTCGCATGCCTCTCAAATATTATTAATGTACTTTTTCCTTTCAAATATCCCATGAATGACGATATACTCATTTTCGGTGGTATACTTACATACATATGTATATGATCTGGGCATGCCTCCGCATTGATTACTTCTACTTCTTTTCTCCTGCATAATTCTCTCAGTATCATCCCTATTTCTCTTTTTAATGTTCCATATATTTCTTTTCTTCTGAACTTTGGAGCAAATACTATATGATACTTGCATTCCCATGTTGTATGTGCTAAACTATCTGTGTATGGACTTTTCATACGTCCCACTCCTTTCATTTTTTATATTTTAAGCCGTCAAACTTAAAATATTATATCATGTTTGAGTGGGATTTTTTTGTTACTCTGTGCAAAACTATAAGTTTTCTGTTTCCCCCAGCATAGCTGGGGGTTTTCTCTAAAGTTAACAAAAACATAGAATGCTTGATATATCAGGCATTCTATGTTTTATTTTATGGTCGGGGCGACAGGATTCGAACCTGCGACCCCATGGTCCCAAACCACGTGCGCTACCAACTGCGCTACGCCCCGTTATACCGACCGTTTATATATTATAGTACATTTTTTTGAATTTTGCAATAGTTTTTTCATTTTTCTATTGAATTTTATTAATAAAGTAGTTATAATATATGTATGTGCACTCATAGCTTAGCTGGATAGAGCGTTCGGCTACGAACCGGAAGGTCGGGGGTTCGAATCCCTCTGGGTGCACCATTTGGAGAGTATTTTAGTAATACTCTCCTTATATTTTAAACGACTCTACATATTTAATTGTGTGCAACTGATAATTTGATTTCATTATTAGAAAAAATAGTTTCTTCTATAACTTCTATAGCCTTAATTGTGTCATTAAAACTTATATTTTTTGAATATTCATGTTTTTGAGAATAATCTAGCCATAGCCTATTTAAAAACGGATTATCTCCCAAAATAATGATACATTATCTCCAATGTTAATATTTAAAATTTCATTAAGAATCTTTAATAATTCTTCTTTTTCTAAATTAATTCCTGTTATATTTGTATCAATATCCATAGTAGTTCTTAAGTTAATTCCCATAATAGAAGATAATAGTAATCCACCTTTTATAATAA
>CANREW010000013.1 GCA_947629765.1 uncultured Clostridia bacterium | reverse complement strand
CCGTATGCTGAACGGCATGTACGGTGGTGTGAGAGGGAATAAATAAAATAATTATTTATTCTCTACTCGATTATAAAAATTACAATAAAATTAAAAGTTATTCGAAAAATTTTGTTCAAGCTAATTTGCGTAGAAATTCTAAATTAGTTTTATGGCACCCTTTCATGGTTCTTCGAACGTGAACTATTTCCATAAAACTAATATAAGAATTTCTAAACTTAATTACTTGAAACACATTTTTCTCATATTTTAATTTTATTGTAAATAAACAAAAATGAAAAGGAGAAGAAAACTTATGAAGAAAAATGAAGGTATTACATTAATAGCATTAATTATAACAATAATAATACTAATAATCTTAACAGCGATAACGTTAAATAATGTAATAGGAACAGATTTAATAGGATTTGCAACAAAGGGAGCAGAGTCATATCAAATAGCAAGTGAAAGAGAATATCTAGAACAAAATGTATTGCTAGTACAAGCAGGAAAATATATAGGAAATGTAGGTGCTGAAAAATTAGGAGATGAATTAAATGAAAAAAGATTAGATAACTCATCAAATTGGCATGTAATAAAAGTAAATGATAAAACTTATGACACAGGTTGGAACTATATAAAGAGTGGAACAGAATTAAAAGACTATGGACAAGCAAAAAATGATTGGTTAGTAAATTATGCAACAGGAGAAATAATACAATTAGAAAAAGATAATTATATGTCACTATCACCAGGAGATATGTTAGCTATAAAAGATAGTTTAATACTAAATGTAGATTCATCAATAATAGATGAAGGAGTAGAAAATAACCAAGGAGCATTAGAAAAACAATTGGGAGAAAATGTAAAATTAGTAAACTTTGATTATAATACAGAAAGTGGATTAACGAATACATCATTTAATTTTGATGGTAAAGATGACTATATAAAAGTGCAATATGATAAAAAAGAACAAAAAGATGCATTAGCAAAGAATGGGTTTACATTTGAATTTTATGGAATATGGAATGGAGGTACTACTGCTTCTACTAACGGTAATGAGTATAAGGGTATTTTCTGCTATTGGAATGGAGAAGAAAACAAACAAGCACAATTCAGATTCGGAATAGCTAAGAAACTAAATCAAATAATTTGGAATGCAGGATATGATAAATCTTGTTCTGACTTCTCAAGCGATACTAATAATGGATGGAATCAACGTTACCAAATAGATTTAGAGGAATTAAAGAAAGGGGCATATATAACAATAACTGTAGATACTACTAATTCATATCCAGGAGAAGTTGAAAAATATTCAGAAAAAGGAGACTTTTATAATCAAGCTGTATATTTAAACGGGAAAAAGTTGTATGGAGGAAAATACAATAAGAAACAATGGGATAGTTTTTGCGAAAAATTACTACCAAGTTTAAAATACTTTTGCTTTGGAAGGTCTTCGATGGATAAAGATGGCTCATGGCATTACTCAAAAATGAATGCATATGCATTAAGGCTATATAGTAGAGCATTATCAGAGGAAGAAGTAATAAAAAATTATGAAAAATCAGTAGAATATCATTCTTTATTAACAAAATAATAGAATACAAACAAATTAATTACTTCTATTGACCGAAGTAAAAAATAAAACTTATTCGAAAAATAATTCTAAATACTTGACAAGATAAAATTATTATTATATAAAATAGGTAGAAAGTTTTGAAAAAATTTTAAATCAAAACTATCTATCTATTTATTTTTTTAAACATTTAAATTATTTAATTATTTAATTAATTATTTATTTTTACAACTTAAGGAAAGACAAAAAAGTTCTATTGGGAACTCTCCCAAAGAAAAATCAAAGTTACAAATAAAAAATGAGAGGAGGGTATAGTTAGATATTTACATTTATTAGTGTTACCACTTTAAATTTTAAATTAAACTAAAAAACCACACGAACAAAATTTATAAACATTATACCTTGATTAAACTAATAAATTAATGTATAATTAGAAAGGAAACAAAATATGAACAAAAAACAAGAAGAATATTTAAAAGTAGCAAATGATTTAGTATTTCAAAGAATATTTGGAAAAGTAGGCAATGAAAGAATAACAAAAAGTTTTCTAGAAAAGATATTAGGAATAAAGATAAAGAAAATAAGTCTAGATAGAAATAAAAGAATGATAGGAAAAGGACTATATGACAAAATAGGGAGAATAGATGTAAAAGCAGAGATAAACGATGGAACAAAAGTAATAATAGAGATGCAATATGCAAGATTAGATTGTATGCCAGAGAGACTACTATACTATTGGTCAGAAGCATATGTACAAGACTTAAAAAGAAAACAAGGCTATGAAGATTTAGACAAAACAATAGCGATACTAATATCGAAAGAAAATCTAAGAATAACAAAAGGGATAGAGGGGTATCATACGAAGTGGAGTATAAGAGAAGAAGAACACTTGGATACAAAGTTTACAGACAAATTAGAGATACACGTAATAGAACTAAATAAGTTCAAAGAAGGCGGAAAAGAGAGACCAGAAGATGATTGGATAAGATTTATAAAAGCGGAGGGGGCAGAAGATATGGCAAGAATAAAAAGTAGAGAGAAAGTGTTAAAAGAGGCACAGGAAGAATTACATATGCTATTATCAGATCCAGAGAAAAGTGAGATATATGAGCAGAGGATAATAGATTTAAGAGACAAAATCTCCTATGGAAGATCAGAAAGAATGTATGGAATGGAAGATGGTATGGTAAAAGGAGAGAAAATAGGTTTAGCAAAAGGAAAAGAAGAAAAACAAAAGCAAGTTATACTTAACTTACATAAAATGGAAATGAAAACAGAGGATATAGCAAAAGTGGTAGAGTTAAGCAAAGAAGAGGTAGAAAGAATTATTGCTACTTTTTACCCTTAAACTTAACTCCGCATTTCTTTTTTAAGAATTTAGAAAAATCTTCAGGAGTACCTAGAGAAAATGTATTTTTTGAAATCAAAAATGCATTTTCTCTTGTTACATATAAATAAAAATAATTATCAGTTTCATAAATTTTTTTTAGCATAAAGTATCTATATATAAAAGAACCATTGTTATTTTTTACTTCAAAATTTTTATCATAAAAACTAAATGTATTAGAATTATTAGTAGAAATTTTATCGCTTTTCAATTCTTTATCAACGACTCTTTTAGGACGTAATAACCTATAAGCTATGAATCCAACTAAAATCATAGTTACTATAACTCCTTGGATTCTATTTTTAGATGCAAATGCAAGATATATACAAAGAAGTAAAATCATTGACCAAACTACTGTATATAGGATATATCTAAAATTAAATTTTTTATTATGAAATTCTAAAAATTCAAAATAAGTTTCTTTATTATAAGTTGTTTTATTTTCAAATAATTTTTCCAAAATTATCCCTCCAATTACAAAGCTATTTTACCACTAAACTTTACAAAAATCAATAAAAGTAGTATACTTAATAAATATTATTCTTAAAAAAGGAATGAAAAAAATGAATGATGAATTAATGAAACTTGCAAAAGAAACAGAAAATGATATTTCTGACATAATCAAAAAAATAGACGAAGACTGCATATATAACAGTAAAAAAGTAATAGATGCATTCCACAAGAATAACTTATCAGACATGCATTTCAACGGAAGCACAGGATATGGGCATAATGATCAAGGAAGAGACGTTATTGAGAAAATTTTTGCAGAAATTTTAGGCGCAGAAGATAGCTTAGTTAGAAGTCAGTTTATATCTGGCACACATGCACTTTCAGTTTCTCTATTTGGACTTTTAAGACCAGGAGACAAAATGCTTGCAATATCTCGGAAAGCCTTATGATACTTTAGATGAAGTAATAGGAATAAGAGAAAATAAAAGTTCACTTAAATCTTATGGTATAGAATATGAAGAAATTGATTTAGTAGATAATGAATTTGATACAGAAAAGATAATAGATACTTTGAAAAATGAAAAAATCAAATTAATACATATACAAAGATCAAAGGGATATTCATTAAGAGAAAGTCTAAAAATAGAAAGCTTAAAAAATATAATAAGTGAAATACGAAAAGTAGATAAAGAAGTAATCATATTTGTAGATAATTGCTACTGCGAATTTGTAGAAAGGCTTTCACCACTTGAAGTTGGTGCAGATATAATAGTTCGGCTCTTTAATAAAAAACCTAGGTGGGGGAATTGCATCAAATGGAGCTTATGTTGCAGGGAAAGAAAACTATGTAGAACTTATAGCAGAAAGACTTAATTCACCAGGACAAGGCAAAGAAGTTGGCCCAAGTTTAGGTGCAAATAAAGAATTTTTAAGAGGAATATATCTAGCACCTAGTGTTGTTGCAAGTAGTCTTAAAACAGCAGTATTCGCAAGTAGAATACTTGAAAAACTAGGATACAAGGTATCTCCTAAATATGACGAAAAAAGAGCAGATATTGTTCAAACTATAGAATTTAATGACCAAGAAAAAATGATAAAATTCTGCCAAGGAATACAAATGGGATCTGCAATAGATTCAAAATTTCTTCCAGAGCCTTGTGATATGCCAGGTTATGACGATAAAATAATAATGGCAAGCCGGAAGTTTTGTTCAAGGTTCATCCATTGAATTATCTTGTGACGGACCATTAAGAAGTCCTTATGTTGCATTTCTTCAAGGTGGATTAACCTATGAATATGGAAAAATAGGAATACTTACAGCTATAGAAAATATGAAAAATTAGTTTACATATTTTGAATATTGTGATAAAATATTATACGAAAATATGAAATTTTACTTTTAAAATTAAATTGTATTTTTGAAAGGAAGTAAATATGGATAGATTAAAATATTTCGGAATGTGGCTATTAATAATAATAGCATTTTATCTTTTTTCAACTGGTATAACATATTTGTATATGCATGGTGACGAAGTAAGAGGAACTGTATATAATATGATACATCATGAACAAGTTGTAGAAAATAAATAAATATTTTTGTTTAGAAAAAGCAAAAATCACATCAAACTTGTATTGACACAAACGAAAAAAATATATATAATTATTAGGTTAAAACATATTTTAGAGAGGATTGAATTTAAGTTATGACTATGAAAATTGAAAAAACAGAAAAAGCAAATGAATTAAAATTGAGTTTTGAAATAGAGGCTAAAAAATTTGACGAAGCAATAAATAAGGTATATGAAAAAAGTGCAAAATATTTTAATATACCTGGATTTAGAAAAGGAAAAGCACCTATGGCAATAGTAGAAAAACAATATGGAGATGAGATATTTTATGAGGATGCTTTTAATGAACTAGTTCCAGAGATTTATGAAAAGGAATTAAAAGAAAATAATATAGAGGCAGTAAATAAACCAGATATAGATGTAGAGCAAATTGGCAAAGGAAAAGATTTAAAATTTACAGCTATTGTTCAAATAAAACCAGAAGTAAAACTTGGAAAATACAAAGGTATACAAATCAAAAAAATCGAGTATAATGTATCTGATGATGATGTAGAGCATGAACTTCGGACACATGGCTGAAAGAAATGCAAGAATGGTAGCTATAGAAGATAGACCAGTAGAAAAAGGAGATATTACTATTATCGACTTTGAAGGTTCTGTTGACGGAGTAAAATTTGAAGGTGGAAAAGCAGAAGGACATGAATTAGAAATAGGAAGCGGAAGCTTTATACCAGGATTTGAAGATCAAATTATAGGAATGAAAATTGATGAAGAAAAAGATATAAAAGTAAAATTCCCTGATGATTATTTCTCAGAAGATTTAAAGGGAAAAGATGCTGTATTTAAAGTAAAATTACACGAAATTAAGAAAAAAGAGTTACCAGAAATAAATGACGAATTTGCAAAAGATGCAAGCGAATTTGAAACATTAGAAGAATTAAAGAATAGTATAAAAGAAAAACTAGAAGAAGAAAACAAATCAAGAGCAAAATACGAGACAGAAGAAGAGGCTATCAAAGCAGTTTGCAAAGATGCAGAAGTAGATATTCCATCAGGAATGATTGAAACAGAATTAGACAATATGGTAAAAGAAGTAGAAACAAGACTTAGCTATCAAGGAATGAATATTGAAAGCTACTTGCAAATGATTAACAAAACAATGGAAGAATTTAGAAAAGAAGGCGAAGAACAAGCAAAAAATGCTGTAAAGACAAGACTTGTTTTAGAGCAAATTATAAAGGACGAAAAAATCGAGCCAGACGAAAAGAAGATAGATGAAAAGATAGAAGAAATGGCAAAAATGTATGGCAAGAAGAAAGAAGAACTAAAAGAAAATGAACACTTTGTAGATTACGTAAAGGGTGCATTAGAGCAAGAAGAAGCAATAACATTTATCGTAGATAATGCAAAGATTAAATAATTTGTAGTAAACAAATCAAAAACGAGTAGTACTAGGCAATCAAGACAAAAATCTTGAAATTAACCTTTTGGTTATTGAAAGATTTTTGACGAAGATTAACGACGTAATACGAAGTTTTTCATTTGTTTAAAGGGAGGATAAATAAATGATAAACAATAGTTTAGTACCTTATGTTATAGAGCAAACTAATAAAGGAGAAAGGTCTTATGATATATTCTCAAGACTATTAAAAGATAGAATAATATTCTTAGGAGAGCAAGTAGATAGCACATCAGCAGGACTTGTTGTAGCACAACTACTATTCCTAGAATCAGAAGACCCAGATAGAGAAGTATCACTTTATATAAATAGCCCAGGTGGATCAATCACAGACGGAATGGCAATATATGATACAATAAATTATATAAAATGCCCAGTTTCTACAATATGCGTAGGAATGGCAGCAAGTATGGGAGCTGTGCTTTTAGCATCAGGAACAAAAGGAAAAAGATTTGCAACTCCTAATTCAGAAATATTGATACATCAACCATTGATTTCAGGCGGACTTTCTGGTCAAACAACAGAAATAAAGATACACGCAGATCATATGGTTAGAACTCGTGAGAAGTTAAATAAAATATTAAGCGAAAGAACAGGTCAACCATTGGAAATAATTAATAGAGATACAGAAAGAGATAATTATATGACGGCTGAAGAGGCTTTGAAATATGGTTTGATAGATGGAATACTAGATAAAAGAGCTTAAAACTAAAAAGGCTGTCCTAAGAATAAAAATTAAAAATTGAATTTTAGGATAGTCTTTTAATTTTTATAATTTGAGGAGGATATATGACTAAAAAGGATAATGATAACTTAGGTCCAAGAGATGTAAAATGCTCATTTTGTGGTAAAACTCAAGATAATGTAAAAAAGATAGTAGCAGGACCAGGTGTATATATATGTGATGAATGTATAGGAATTTGTAAAACTATAATCGAAGAAGATTCTTATGAGGATGAAGATATACAATATACATTAGGAGAAAATGAGGAATTACCAAATCCAGAACAAATAAAAAAAGTATTAGATGAATATGTAATAGGTCAAGAATCAGCTAAAAAGACATTATCAGTAGCAGTATATAATCACTATAAAAGAATTAATAATGAAGAAGAAGCAAATGATGTAGAGATACAAAAAAGTAATGTACTTTTACTTGGACCAACAGGATCAGGAAAAACACTTCTTGCACAGACACTTGCAAAAATTCTAAAAGTTCCATTTTGCATATCAGATGCAACAACACTTACAGAGGCAGGATATGTAGGAGAAGATGTTGAAAATATTTTATTAAAATTAATTCAAGCAGCAGATTATGATATAGAACTTGCAGAAAGAGGAATTGTATATATTGATGAAATAGATAAGATTACAAGAAAGTCTGAAAATCCTTCAATTACAAGAGATGTAAGTGGAGAAGGTGTACAACAAGCTCTACTTAAAATAATCGAGGGAACAGTTGCATCAGTTCCACCACAAGGTGGAAGAAAACATCCACATCAAGAGCTTTTACAAATAAATACATCAAATATACTTTTCATCTGTGGAGGAGCTTTTGAAGGATTAGATAAGATAATTAATGAAAGAGTTGGAAAAAAAGCAATAGGATTTTCTGCAAAAATAGAAAGCAAAAAAGAAATTGACAAATATAAAGTATATGAGCAATTATTACCACAAGATTTATTGAAATTTGGCTTAATTCCTGAGTTTGTAGGAAGACTTCCAATAGTAACAACATTAAGGGAATTAGACAAAGATGCATTAATTAAAATTTTAACTGAACCTAAAAATGCATTAGTAAAACAATATAAAAAGCTATTAGAATTTGACGGAGTAGAACTAGAATTTGAACCAGATGCAATAGAGGCAATAGTAAGTAAAGCAATAGAAAGAAATACAGGTGCAAGAGGTTTGCGTTCTATTATAGAAGAGATAATGAGAGATATAATGTTTGATATACCATCAAATCCTAAGATAGAAAAATGTATTATTACGAAAGAAACTGTATTAGAAAATAAAGAACCAAAACTTATAATTAACGAAGAAAGAACAGTAGCAAAAAAGATGCCAAAGAAAAGAAAAGTTATTAAAACAAATAAAAAACAAAGCGAAACAGCTTAAAAAAAGGGGAAAAGATATGTATAAAAAAGTTGAATTACCAAATGGATTTGCAGGAAAAGAGTTAGAGATAAGAAGTTTCTGGAAAGAAAATGATATTATAAAAAAGAACTTTAAAGCAAATGAAGGACAAAGATATTTTACCTTTTATGATGGACCACCAACAGCAAATGGAAAACCACATGTAGGTCACATCTTAACAAGGGTAATGAAGGATATTATACCTAGATATAAAGTTATGCAAGGATATCAAGTTATAAGAAAAGCTGGATGGGATACACATGGTCTTCCAGTAGAGCTTGAAATAGAAAAAAAACTTGGAATATCTGGAAAATCACAAATTGAAGAATACGGAATAGAAAAATTCATAAAAGATTGTAAACAAAGTGTATTTAACTATGTATCAATGTGGGAAGACATGACAGACCAAATAGGTTATTGGGTAGACATGGAAAATCCATATGTAACTTATCATAATGAATATATAGAATCAGTATGGTGGGCACTAAAACAAATGTGGAATAAAGGACTATTATATAAAGGACACAAAGTAATGCCATATTGTCCTAGATGTGGAACTGCTTTATCTTCACACGAAGTTGCACAAGGATATAAAGATGTAAACGACTTAACTTGTATTGCAAAATTTGAAGTAGAAGGAAAGAAGGATACATATATTTTAGCTTGGACAACAACACCTTGGACACTTCCATCAAATCTTGCACTATGTATAAATAAAGCATACACTTATGTAGAGGCAAAGGTAACTGAAACAGATAATGAATGCGTAAATCCTAATGAAACATATATAATTGCAAAAGATTTATGCGAAAGCATTTTAGGAGAGCATTATGAAATTATAAGAGAGTTTAAAGGTGAAGAGCTTTTAGGAACAAAATATAAACAGTTGATGCCATTTGGAAAAGTTGAAGGAAAAGCATTTGTTGTTATTCATGGAGACTATGTAAGTCTAGAAGAAGGAACAGGAATTGTTCATATAGCACCAGCTTATGGTGAAGATGATAGCCTTGTTTCAAAACAAAATGGAATAACCTTCATAAATCTAGTAGATAAAGAGGGAAAATTTGTAGACGAAGTTACACCTTGGGCAGGAAAATTTGTTAAAAAATGTGATGAAAGCATAGTAAATTATCTAAAAGAAAATAACAAATTATTCAAAGCATCAAGACATATGCACTCATACCCACACTGTTGGAGATGCGATACACCACTTCTATATTATCCAAAGGAAAGTTGGTTTGTTGCAATGTCTACTTTAAGGGATAAACTAGTAGATAACAACAATAAAATTCATTGGTATCCAGATACAATTAGAACAGGAAGATTTGGAAAGTTCGTAGAAAATGTAATTGACTGGGGAATTTCAAGAGACAGATATTGGGGAACACCACTTCCAATTTGGACTTGTGAATGTGGTCATACAGAATGTATAGGAAGCATTGAAGAATTAAAGGAAAAAGGAATAGATGTGCCAGAGGATATAGAACTTCACAAACCATATATAGATGAAGTACATTTAAAATGTCCAAAATGCGGAAAAGAAATGATAAGAGAAAGAGAAGTAATAGACTGTTGGTTTGATTCAGGTTCAATGCCTTTTGCACAACTACATTATCCTTTCGAGAATAAAGAATTATTTGAAAAAAATTATCCAGCTCAATTTATATCAGAGGCAGTTGACCAAACAAGAGGATGGTTCTATACATTACTTGCAATATCAACAGCAATATTTGATAAAGCATCATTTGAAAACTGCATTGTTTTAGGACATGTCCTAGATAAAAAAGGTTTAAAGATGTCTAAATCAAAAGGAAATGTTGTAGACCCATTTGAGGTTATGAATAAAGAGGGTGCAGATGCAACAAGATGGCATTTCTATACATCAAGTAGTCCTTGGCTTCCAACAAGATTTTCTGTAGAAGATGTAGGAGATACATCAAGAAGATTCTTAGGAACTTTGTGGAATGTATACTCTTTCTATGTACTATATGCAAATATAGACAACATAGATCCATTAAAATATGAAAACTTTGTATCAAGCAATGTAATGGATAAATGGATAAATTCAAAACTAAATACTTTGATAAAAGAAGTAGCAGATGGATTAGATAATTATGATATAACAGGTTCTGCTTTAAAAATAGAAGAATTTGTAGACGAATTATCTAACTGGTATGTAAGACGTAATAGAAGTAGATTCTGGGGAAATAAATTGACAGATGATAAATTAGGAGCATTTGTCACTTTATATAGAGTACTTGTTACTTTATCAAAAGTTATAGCACCATTTGTACCATTTATTGCAGAAGAAATTTATCAAAACTTAGTAAGAAGTTTAGATGAATATGCAATAGAAAGTGTTCATTTATGCAAATGGCCAGAAGTAGACAAAAAAGCTATTGATAAAGCATTAGAAAAAGAAATGGATTTAGCATATACATTAGTAAACTTAGGAAGAAGTGCAAGAAATACAGCAAATATTAAGAATAGACAACCACTTTCAGAGATGCTTGTATCAGTTAAAGATCTACCAGATTACTATGGAGATATCATAAAGGATGAGCTAAATATAAAGAAAGTAGAACTTGGAGCAGATATTTCTAAATATGTTAATTTTGAAATATTACCAAACCTTCCTGTACTTGGAAAGACTTATGGAAAGCTAATACCTAAGATTAAACAAGAGATTGCAAAATTTAATCAAATGGAACTTGCAAGTAAAGTTCAAAGTGGTAAGAGCGAAGTTATAGAAATAGAAGGACAAAAAATAGAATTAAATCAAGATAATCTACTTGTAACAATGCAAGGTAAAGAAGGATTTGCATACGCAGGAAACGGAATAATAGGAGTAGTCTTAGATACAAATATTACAGAAGAATTAAAAACAGAAGGATATGTAAGAGAGATTATTTCAAAAGTACAAAATTTAAGAAAAGAGCGCGGATTTGAGGTACTAGATAGAATATATCTATATATCTCTGGAAATCCAATGCTAGAACAAGTCGTTAAAGAAAATGAAGAGCTTATCAAAAAAGAGACTTTAACAATAGATTTAATTATTAGAGATTCTCAAGAACATTGTACAGAATGCAATATCAATGGAAAAACTTTGAAGATAGGTGTAGAAGTTGCAAAATAAAACATATAAGATAGGTATACTTTTGCAAAAGAATACCTATCTTTTTATATTTATAAAGACAATAATATTTATTTAAAAGATGCGCGTAGCGACCAACCGTAGCGAAGCGAAGGGCGACTTTTGCAGCCTACTTTATTAAAAATTCAATTTGTAGGCTGCAAACGACAAGCATCTTGAAAAATAAATATTATTGTCTTATTACGTCTTGCTTTTTATAAAAACACATTGTATAATACCTAGTAGGAGGAAAAAATATGCAGTTTGAAGAAGTCGAAAAAAATATAGGTTATACCTTCCAAGACAAGAACCTACTTAGAACAGCTTTAACACATACATCGTATGCAAATGTAAATGGAGTAGAGAGTAATGAAAAACTTGAATATTTGGGAGATAGTATATTAGAGTTTATAACTAGCAAGTATTTATATAGTAATTATAGATACTTAAAAGAAGGTGAAATGACAAAGGTTAGAGCAACTGTTGTATGTGAAGAAAGCCTATATACTATTGCAAAAAATCTACATTTTGATAAATTCTTAATTGTTGGAAAAGGTGAGCAAACAGAAGAAGGGGTAAAGAATAAAGCAATATTAGCAGATAGTGTGGAGGCAGTGATTGCAGCTATATATTTAGACAGCAACCTAGAAAATGCAGAGCAGTTCATAATATCAAATCTTAAAGAGGCGATAGAATTTGCAAGCCATAATGTTGGAATAAAAGACTATAAAACTGCACTTCAAGAAAAACTTCAAATACATGGAAATGTTAAAATCGAATATAAAATAGTGTCTGAAAATGGACCAGATCATAATAAAAATTTTGTAACAGAAGTATTTTGCAATGGAAAAAAACTTGCAATGGGAAGTCGGAAGTAGTAAGAAAAATGCAGAAATGCATGCAGCAAAAGAGGCATTAGAAATAATAGAAAAGAAAGGATAGTTGAAATTTATGAAAGCAGGAAGCGAAATATTTATAGGTAGTATTACAGGTTTAACAAAAGAAAATATAATAAAGCTTTTAGAAGAAACAAATAGAGATATCTTGCATAAAAGATTTAATAAAATAAAACTTTCTATTGCACCAAATGCAGTTGATAAAGAATTAGTTAAAATGCTAAAAAAATACAATGTATCTACAATAGAACTTGAAACACAGTCTACGAATGATTATATACTAAATAGATGTGGATATAAATATAATAGATTAGATATAAAAAAGAGTGCAAAATTAGTAAAAAGAAGAGGATACAATCTATCTTTTCAAGTAGGAGTAGGACTTCCAGATAGTACTAAGTTTGACGAATTAAACACAGCAAGAGAACTTTCAAAGCTAAGACCTAACAGAATAAGAATATATCCAATGGTAGTTATGAAAAATACTCAACTAGCACAGGAATTTAAAGAAGGAAGATATGAGCCTCTAACTGTAAACCAAGCAGTAGAAAGATGCAAAGAAGTTGTATATGAGTTTAATAGAAGACATATAAAACAGATTAGTATAGTAAAACAAAATGAGCTAAATAAATCGAAGGAAACAGAAATAATCGCTGGTCCATATCACGAAGAATTTGGACAACTTGTAACAGATAGTATTTGGTATGATAGTATAGTGGACAAAATTAAAAAATTCAATGTAAAAGTAAGAAAAGTAAAAATAGAGGTAAATCCAAAAGAATTACCAAATATAACTGGATATAAAAAGGAAAATGCAGAAAAATTAAAAGAACTATATGATGTTGAAATAAAAGTTGAAGGAAATCCAGATATAAAGATTGGAAAATCTAAAATGAGTGTAGAAGAAGTATATAGCAATTAAGCATAAAAGTGCCTATGTTTGTAAATAATACAAATATAGGTATTTTTGTGCCTAATTGGAGGCTATATGAAATTTCTAAAAGAAACTTTAATCACTGTGGCAGGCTGTGCTTTTATGGCAGCTGGAATAACTTTATTTTTACTTCCAAACCAATTATCATCAGGAGGATTTAATGGAATTGCTACAATTCTATATTATTTATTTGGAGCAAAAATTGGTACAACTACACTTATTTTAAATATTCCTTTATTTATCATTGCATATATAAAAATGGGAAAGGGTTTCTTTGTAAGAGCGATCGTTCGGAACAGTAGCTTTTTCACTTCTTTTAAATGCTTTTGAAGTTATGTTTGAAGATATTACAGTTGTAACAGACGATAAGCTTTTAGCAAGTATTTATGGAGGATTATTAGTAGGTATAGGAACAGCAATAGTACTTAGAAATAATGCATCAACAGGAGGAACAGATTTACTTAGTAATATTTTGTCGAAGTATTTTCCAACCTTTAAAACAGGAAGTCTGATTGTCTTTTTAGATACTATTATAGTTGGAGCAAATATGATAGCTTTAAAACAAATCGAGATAGGTTTATACTCTGCAATTGCAATATATATTGATGGTAAAATAATTGAGATAATAGCAGAAGGAACAAATTATACTAAAATGATTTTTATAGTATCAGATAAATATGAAGAAATTGCAAATTCAATAAGTGAGCAATTAAAAAGAGGGAGTACAGCAATATATGCAACAGGAATGTACAGAAAAGAGGAGAAGAAAATCTTGTGGTGTGTAGCTTCTAGAAATCAAATTGTGAGAATAAGGCAAATAGCAAAATCAATTGATAAGAACTCATTTATGACAATATTTAATGCAAGAGAGGCTTATGGGTTAGGGTTTAAATAATAAGATAAAATTTAAGCTGTAATTAATTCTTAAAACTTACCTTAAAGCTATTGAAAAAATGTTACAAATGTAATATAATTGTAATAGTTTTGTAATATTAGAATAAAGGAGTTTGGCAAAAATGTTTTCTTTTGGACAGGATATAGGTATAGATTTAGGAACTGCAACGGTTTTAGCCTTTGTAAAAGGAAAGGGAATAGTTTTAAGAGAGCCATCAGTTGTTGCTGTGGATAATTCAACAGGAGATGTTCTTGCAGTTGGCCAAGAGGCAAGAAGAATGCTTGGTAGAACACCAGGTAGTATCGTCGCTACAAGACCATTGAAAGATGGGGTTATTTCAGACTATACAGTAACAGAAAAAATGCTAAGATATTTTATAAATAAAATATGTGGAAGAACTATATTTTCACCTAGAATAATGATTTGTATACCTTCTCAGGTTACAGAAGTAGAGAAAAAAGCAGTAATAGATGCAGCAGCACAAGCAGGAGCAAAAAAAGTATATTTGATAGAAGAACCAATTGCAGCAGCAATACGGTGCTGGAATAGATATATCAAAACCACAAGGGAATATGGTAGTAGATATAGGAGGAGGAACAACAGATGTTGCAGTAATTTCACTTGGTGGATCTGTTGTAAGTACATCTCTAAAAGTTGCAGGAGATAAATTTGATGAAGCAGTAGTTAAATATATAAAAAGAAAACACAATGTAATAATAGGAGAAAGAACAGCAGAAGATTTAAAAATAAATATTGGATGTGTATATCCAAAGATGCAAGACTTAGAAATGGATATAAGAGGAAGAGATTTAGGCACCGGACTTCCAAAGACAATAACAATTCATTCTAGCGAAATGCTAGAAGCTTTGATAGAACCAGCAATGATGGTGGTTGATGCAGTACATTCAGTACTTGAAAAAACACCACCAGAACTAATAGCTGATATTAGTAATAAGGGCATATATATGACAGGAGGAGGAAGCTTAGTAGATGGTTTAGATAAACTTTTGCAAGAGAAAACCGGAATAAATGTTATGATAGCTAACGATGCTGTGTCATGTGTAGCCCTTGGAACTGGTAAAGCATTAGATAATTTAGACGTTTTAGATAAAAGAAAAAGGAAATAATTAATATGGAAAAAACAGTTGCAATATATACACTTCGGTTGTAAAACAAATCAGTATGAATCAAATGCAATGGCAAGTCAATTTGAGAAAAGTGGATATAAAATAGTTAAATTTGATGAAAAAGCAGATGTGTATATAGTAAATACCTGTACAGTAACAAACATTTCAGATAGAAAATCAAGACAAATATTAAGAAGGGCAAAACAAATAAACAAAAATCGGAATATTGGTCGTGACAGGTTGTTATGCACAAGTCGCAAAAGAAGAATTAGAAAAATATGAAGAAATAGACTTAATACTTGGAAATAATGAGAAAAAAGATATTGTAAAATATGTTGAAAATTACAAAAAAGAAGAAAAAGAGAATATAACTGATGTAATGCATCAAAAAGAATATGTTGAATTTGGAAGTACTATTTATACTGAAAAAGCAAGAACAGTTATAAAAATACAAGATGGTTGTGATAGATTTTGTACATACTGCATAATTCCTTATGCAAGAGGTCGAGTTAGAAGTAGAAAAATAGAAAACATAGAAGAAGAAATAAAAGAAGTCGCAAAATTAGGAATAAAAGAAGTAGTATTAACAGGGATTCATATTGCATCATATGGAAAAGATTTTAAAGAGAATATAAGTTTAATAGACTTATTAGAAAGAATAGATGAAATAGATGGAATAGAAAGAATAAGGCTAGGCTCACTAGAACCAAAACTTATAACAAAAGAATTTGTGACAAGATTAATTAAATTAAATAAAATATGTAATCATTTTCATTTATCTTTGCAAAGTGGATGCAGGGAGACTTTAAAGAGAATGAACAGAAGATATACACCTGACGAATTTAAAGAGGCTACAAGACTTTTAAGAGAATATTTTCCTGATGTAATTTTAACAGCAGATGTTATCGTAGGATTTCCTGGAGAGACAGATGAGGAATTTAATGAAAGCTATGAGTTTTTAAAGGAAATAAAATTCTATAAAATACATACATTTAAATATTCAAAAAGAGCTGGTACAAAGGCTGAAAAATTTCCAAACCAAGTTGCACCAGAAATAAAAGAAGTAAGAAGTAAAAAAGTAATAGCACTATCAAATTCTATGCAAGAAGAATACAATAGATCATATATAGGAAAGACAGTAGATGTTTTAATAGAAGAAAAAATTCGGAGAATATTTTAAAGGACATACAAAAAATTATTTGTATGTTGCAGCAAAAAGCAATGATAGTGATTTAGAAAATAAAATAGTAAAAGTAAAAATTGAAGAAACAGAAAATGAGCTATTGCTAGGTAACAAGGAATAACGACGCTTTGTAATATATTTGTAACAATAGTGAAACAAAAATTTAATATAAAAAATACTAGAAAAACCTTGAAAAATAAAAAAAAGTATAGTATATATAATATAAGTAAAATAAGGGAGTTAAATAACAAAGGAGGAAATATAAATGGAAGAAAATAACGAATCAGTATTACCAGCAAAGGTAGGTTTTTGGAGTAAATTTGTAGGTTTCTTTACACAAGAAATTAATGTTGAATTAACACCACATCAACAAAAAGTTGAAGACGAAATAAATGAATTTTTACATCAAGAAATTACTTGGCAAGGATTTAAGAATTTCTTATTTCAAGAAATTAAATTTTAATCGGATTAATAGTATAAAAGAAGCATAAGATTTGTATGCGCATTTAACATATAAATCTTATGCTTCTTTTTATTGCCTATTTACAAAGAAAAAGAATTATGATAAAATGATTATGTAAAATTTTTTGCAATTCTGTTTTACAGCAGGTAGATATATACAGCATTAGCAAAATAATTATTTTCAGGAGGATAAAAAAATGTTTTGGTGGCATGCAATAGTTGTGTTGTTAATAGTGATTATTACTACTATATTTTCTGTCAGAATTAGACGAAAAACAGAAAACAAAGAAAAAGTAACTAAATATGACTATTTCCTTGCAATGTTCGAAGACATGGTAGGAGGCTTAGCAGTAGGAGGATATATTGGCTTTCAACTTGGGACAAAAATAGAACATATATTTATTGCAATAGCACTCTATTACATTATTATGTTTTGGCTAGCCTTTATAATGCCTAATATAGAGAAAAAAGCACATTATTATCAAGAAGAAAAAGAAGGCGCTAAAAAATTTATTGTAGTAGGCCTGAGTTGTCATTATGCATTTATTCTATTATGGACGTTTCTAGCTTTCAGTTTTTATAGCAATAACTATGAAAGAAGAAGCGAGGATATAGTATTAAGCAGTGAAAGGAGAGAAATAGTTGACATCTATGATTTACCACTCCAAGAGGTATCTGGACATGTAGAGGGCAACGGAAGAAGTACTATAACAGGAAGTGTATCTACAAGTGATAAATTGTCATATTGGTATAAAAATACTGAAACTGGTAAATTTGAGTATGATTCTGCTCCAGCAGACAACTCTAAGATAGACTTTATTGACGATGACGAAACACCATATCTGATAATAAAAAATTATACAAAGCGAGACATTATTGCAGACAAGAGTGGCAATGAAAAGGATGTAACACAGGAATTCGTAAATTGGACAGAATATATTTTCTATTTACCAAAGTCGATGTAGGAAAAATTTTAAAAATATATCTAACTCCAAAACAACAAAAATACAGCCAATTTTAGGCTGTATTTTTGTTATTATAAAATAAATAATTCAAAACTAAAAAAAGACTTGCAAAGTTTACTACTTTGTTATACAATAGTGAAGGATTAAAAATTACTTGCGGAAACCAAAGGTTTAAGGCCCGCAAAAAGAAAGAAGGAGGACGATTTTATGTCAGTTAAAATTGGTATTAATGGGTTTGGAAGAATCGGAAAATTAACATTCCAAGCTGCATTAGAAAAAGGAGAAGTTGAGGTTGTATCAGTAAATGATCCATTTGTAGCAGCAGACTATATGGCATACATGTTAAAATATGATACAATTCACGGAAAATTCCAAGGAGAAGTAAAAGCAGAAGAAGGAAAACTAATAGTAAACGGAAAAGAGATTAAAGTATATAACGAAATGGACCCTAAGAACATTCCTTGGGGAGCAGATGGAGTAGAATATGTACTAGAATGCTCAGGAGTATTTACAACTCTTGAAAAAGCACAAGCTCATATTGATGCAGGTGCAAAAAAAGTAATAATCAGTGCACCATCAAAAGATGCTCCAATGTTCGTTATGGGAGTAAATAATGATAAATATGATCCATCAATGAATATAATATCAAATGCATCTTGCACAACAAACTGTTTAGCACCACTTGCAAAAGTTATAAATGATAACTTTGGAATAAAAGATGGATTAATGACAACTGTTCACTCAATAACAGCTACACAAAAAACAGTTGATAGCTCTTCAAAGAAAGATTGGAGAGGTGGAAGAGCAGCATCATACAACATAATACCATCTTCAACAGGAGCTGCAAAAGCAGTTGGAAAAGTTATTCCAGAACTTAATGGAAAACTTACAGGAATGGCATTTAGAGTTCCAACAGCTGATGTTTCAGTAGTTGACTTAACTTGTAATTTAGCAAAACCTGCAACGTATGAAGAAATATGCGCAGCTGTTAAGAAAGCATCTGAAAATGAGATGAAAGGTATTCTTGAATATGTTGATGCACCAGTTGTATCATCTGATTTAATTCATGATAATCATACATCAATATTTGATGCACAAGCAGGAATTGCTTTAACAGATACATTTGTTAAATTAGTTGCTTGGTATGATAATGAATGGGGATATTCAAATAAATTAGTAGATTTAGCTGTATATGTTTCAAAGAAATAATAATTAAAATAAATCAGGAATTGGAGAAAAAGAAAAAGCCTCCAACTCCTGATTTAATGTTGTTAAAACATAGAAAACGGAGGTTTTTATGGATAAGAAAACTGTAAGAGATATAGATGTATCTGGAAAAAAAGTTCTAGTTAGATGTGATTTTAATGTACCACAAGACGAGAATGGAAATATAACAGATACAAGAAGAATTGTCGGAGCACTTCCAACAATTAAATATTTAATAGAACATAATGCAAAGGTAATACTTTGCTCACACCTAGGAAGACCAAAGGGAGAAGTTAAAAAAGAATTCTCACTTAAACCAGTAAGAGATGAACTTTCAAGAGAGTTAGGATGCGAAGTAAAACTTGCCGACGATATAGTTGGAGAAAGTGCAAAAGCTTTAACAAGCAATATGAAAGAAAAAGAAGTAGTATTACTTGAAAATGTTAGATTTGATAAAAGAGAAGAAGCAAACGATAGAGAATTTTCAAAAGAACTAGCAAGTCTAGCAGAGATATATGTAAATGATGCTTTTGGTACATCACATAGAGCCCATAGTTCTACAGCAGGTGTTGCAGAATTTTTACCAGCAGTATCAGGATTCTTAATAGAAAAAGAAATAAAATTCTTAGGAGATAGCTTAAATAATCCTCAAAGACCATTTGTTGCAATACTTGGAGGAAAGAAAGTATCAGATAAAATATCAGTAATAAATAACTTAATAGACAAAGTTGATACTTTAATAATCGGTGGAGGAATGGCATATACATTCCTAAAAGCAAAGGGATTAAATATAGGATCTTCAATATGCGAAGAAGATAAGCTAGATTTAGCAAAAGAACTTCTTGAAAAAGCAAAAGCAAAAAATGTTGAATTGCTTCTACCCGTAGATGTTAATGCCGCAAAGGAATACGACAAAGATGCAGAAAGCAAAATTGTAAGTGCAGATAAAATAGAAGATGGATGGATGGGACTAGATATAGGACCTGAAACTATTAAAAAATATGAAGAAGTATTAAAAAATGCAAAAACAGTTATGTGGAATGGACCACTAGGGGTATTTGAGTTTGAGAAGTTCGCAACTGGTACAAATGAAATTGCAAGAATACTTGGAAATATAGATGCCGTAACAGTAATAGGTGGAGGAGATTCAGCAGCCGCAATAGAAAAAGCAGGATTTGCAGATAAAATGACTCACATTTCTACTGGTGGTGGAGCATCACTTGAATTTTTAGAAGGAAAAGTTCTTCCAGGAATAGATTGCTTACAAAATTTATAAAATAAAATATAAAAACTTCGCCTTGCGTTGTTAATTTAAAATAAAGGAGAAAAAATTATGAGAAGAAAAGTAATCGCAGGAAACTGGAAAATGAATATGCTTCCAGATGAAACAATTAATTTTATAAAAGAATTTACACCATTAGTAAAGGATACAGAAAATGAAGTAATATTATGTGTTCCATACACAGATTTATTCTATGCTCTTTTAAATGTACAAGATACAAATATAAAAATAGGTGCACAAAATATGCATTTTGAAGAAAGCGGAGCATACACAGGAGAAGTATCAGGAAAGATGCTTAAATCTATTGGCGTAGAATATGTAATAATAGGACACTCTGAAAGAAGACAATATTTTGCAGAAACTGATGAAACAGTTAATAAAAAATTAAAAGCAGCATTTACATATGGACTTAAACCAATAGTATGCGTAGGAGAAACATTAGAAGAAAGAGAACAAGGAAAAACTATAGATGTAATAACAAGACAAACAAGACTTGCATTAGAAGGACTAACTAATGAACAAGTTAAAAATACAATAATTGCATATGAGCCAATCTGGGCAATAGGAACAGGAAAAACAGCTACAGCAGATGATGCAAATGATAGCGTAAAGAAAATAAGAGAAGAAATTGCAAAAATTTATGGAAATGATGTAGCAGAATGTGTTATAATACAATATGGCGGAAGTGTAAAAAGCTCAAATGCAAGAGAATTATTCACAAAATCAGATATTGATGGTGGCTTAGTTGGAGGAGCTAGCTTAAAGCCAGAAGAATTTTCAAAAATTGTAAACTTTTAATTTATAGAAAGAGGGACTAAAAAATTTATGAAAAACAAACTAACGATGTTAATGATACTTGATGGATTTGGAATAAATACAGAAGAAAAAGGAAATAGTATAAAACTTGCAAACACACCAAATATAGATAAATTAATGGCAACTTGTCCAACAACGCAAGTATATACAAGTGGTTTGCATGTTGGACTTCCAGAGGGACAAATGGGAAATTCTGAAGTAGGACATACAAATATTGGAGCAGGAAGAGTTGTATACCAAGAATTAACGAGAATAACAAAATCAATAGAAGATGGAGATTTCTTTAGTATAAAGGAATTTAATGATGCAATTGAAAATTGCAAAAAATACAATTCAAAATTGCACATAATGGGACTAGTATCAGATGGTGGTGTACATAGTCACATAAGACATTTGTATGGATTATTAGAGTTTGCAAAAAGAAAAGGCTTTGAAGATGTATTCGTACATTGCTTTATGGATGGTAGAGATACCCCACCAGCATCAGGCGAAATGTATATTTCTAAACTAAAAGAAAAAATGCAAGAAAAGGGAATAGGAAAAATTGCTACAATTTCTGGTAGATATTATGCAATGGATAGAGACAAGAGATGGGAAAGAATACAACTTGCTTATGATGCCATGGTAAATGGTGTAGGAAAAAAATATACTGACAGCGTAATGGCAGTTGAAAAATCTTATGAGCAGGAAATATTTGACGAATTTATAGAACCAATTGTTATCTGTTCAGCTAATAATGAGCCAGTTGCAAAAATAGAAGAACATGATTCAGTAATATTCTTTAATTTTAGACCAGATAGAGCAAGACAAATAACAAGAACATTAGTAGATAATAATTTTAGTGAATTTGAAACCAAAAAGCTAAATTTATACTTTGTATGCTTTACTCAATATGATGAAACAATGCCAAATGTACATATAGCATTTAAACCTACAAAACTTAATAATACATTTGGAGAATATATTAGTTCTAAGGGATTAAAACAATTAAGAATTGCAGAAACTGAAAAATATGCACATGTAACATTTTTCTTTAATGGTGGAGAAGAAAAGGTATTTGAAGGAGAAGATAGAATACTAGTTCCTTCGCCAAAGGTTGCAACTTATGACCTAAAGCCAGAAATGAGTGCTTATGAAGTAACAGAAAAATTAATTACTGCAATCAAAGAAAGAAAATATGATAACATCATATTAAACTATGCAAATCCAGATATGGTAGGTCATACTGGTAGTTTGGAAGCTGCAATAAAAGCAATAGAAGTTGTAGACGAATGTGTAGGAAAAGTAGTAGAAGCTATAAAAGAAGTTGGAGGAGTTCTTTTGATTACAGCAGATCACGGAAATGCAGAGCAAATGATAGACTATAAAACAGGAGAACCACATACAGCACATACAACAAATCCAGTTCCACTGATATTATATGGAATGGAAAATGTAAAATTAAAACCAGGTAAACTTGCTGACTTAGCACCTACAATGCTTGATATAATGGGATTAAATAAACCAAAAGAAATGACTGGAGAAAGTTTAATAGAAAGATAGAATAAAAACCTCTTTCATATAAAGGTAGTAATTTAGAGGATTTTTATTAAAATATTCATAGCCTTAAATGAAGGAGGTTTTAAATGATTTGTCCAAAATCAGTAAAGATGGCACACGAAGAAATACAAAAAAATATTTTTGCAATGCTACCCGAAAAATGGGATAGGCTCTATTTGTATGCCTCAGTGATAGATCATTTTAATAACTTGCAAACAGGAGAAATGTTCTTTTTCTACTATCCTAAGGGAGTATTAAAGAAAAATCCTGTTAATGTATATGAAGTACCAATAAAATTTAATATTGACGAAAACCAATATTTTAAGTTAGCAGATGAATTGTTTAATAGTATAAAAAAATTAAGAGTAGAGTGCATGGAGCAGGGAGAAAAGCTTTGGACTAATTTAACAATTTCAATCGAAAAATTAAAATATAAAGTGGAATATAATTATGACGATTTAAGCTCATCTGAGTTTGATAGTGATGCGAGACATTTAATATGGAAATATAAATATCTAGAAATTCCTTATGAAAGTTTGAACAAAAAAGAAAGAGAAATTATAAATACATACCTAAAATCAGAAAAAGGAGAAACCAAAGTATTTGAGTTACCTTTGTATGAAACAGGGAAATATAAAAAGATTGAATCAGTTCAGCATATAGAGAAAAATCTTAAATTTGTAACTGATGAAAAGATAGAAGAAATGAAATTCATAAGTACCTATGTTCCAAAAAGTCAAATATTAAATAAAAAAGATTAAAGTAGTTATTATGGAAAAATCGTAGATTTTTCTTGGCAATAATAAAAAATTAATAAGGAGGAAAAATTATGGACTATTTAGAGATTTTAGACGTAGAGGCACTAGAAGTGCTAGATTCAAGGGGAAACCCAACAATTCAAGTAACTGTTACGACAGAAGGAGATTTTAGAGGAGTAGCTCTAATTCCATCAGGAGCATCTACTGGAAGTTTTGAAGCAGTAGAATTAAGAGATGGAGACAAATCAAGATATTTGGGAAAAGGAGTTCTAAAAGCAGTAGAAAATGTAAACAACATAATTCGTGAAGAATTAATCGGAATGAATGTATATGACCAAATAGGAATAGATAAAAAGTTAATTGAAATAGATGGTACAGAGAACAAAGCAAAATTAGGAGCTAATGCAACATTAGGTGTATCATTAGCTGTTGCAAAAGCAGCTGCTGAATCATTAGGAATGGAATTATATAACTACATTGGTGGAACAAATGCAAAAGTACTTCCTGTTCCTATGATGAATATTTTAAATGGTGGAAAACACGCAGACAATACAGTAAATATCCAAGAGTTTATGATAATGCCAGTTGGAGCACCAAACTTCACAGAATGTATGAGAATTAGTGTTGAAATTTATCACACATTAAAGAAAGTATTAAAAGAAAAAGGTTTAGCATCAGGTGTAGGAGATGAAGGTGGATTTGCACCTAACCTTGCAAGTGATGAAGAAGCATTACAATTAATAGTAGAAGCTATTGAAAAAGCTGGATATAAACCAGGAGAAGAAGTTGTACTAGCACTAGATGTTGCAAGTACAGAAATGTATGACGAAGCTAAAAAGATAGGAAAAGAAGGATGCTATTATTTCTGGAAAACAGACGAATTAAAAACACTTGATGAAATGATAGATTATCTAGTATCATTAGCTGAGAAATATCCAATAATCTCAATCGAAGATGGTTTAGCAGAAGAAGACTGGGATGGATGGAAAAAACTAACAGAGAGATTAGGAAATAAAATACAACTTGTTGGTGATGACCTATTTGTTACAAATATTAAGAGATTACAAAAAGGATTAAATTTAGGAGTTGCAAATAGCATACTTATAAAACTAAACCAAATAGGAACACTTACAGAAACATTAGATGCAATAGAGCTTGCTAAAAAGAATGGATATACAGCAGTTGTATCACATAGAAGCGGTGAAACAGAAGATACAACATTAGCAGATGTTGCTGTCGCAACTAATGCTGGACAAATCAAAACTGGTGCACCTTGTAGAACAGATAGAGTTGCTAAATATAACAGATTATTAAACATCGAACACAATTTAGCAGACCTTGCAATTTATCCAGGATTAAAAGGATTAAATAAATAAAAACAATTAAGGAAAAGTCCTAGTAGCACTTGCTACTTAGGACTTTTTCCTTATATCTTACTAGCACTAGACTTTTTAAAAAAACTGTTATATAATTACCAAAGAAAGGAGCTATCATATGCCAGAATTTGTTCATTTACATGTCCATAGTGAGTTTAGCTTGCTAGATGGAGCAAACAGAATAAAAGATATACCGCTAAGAGCAAAAGAACTTGGAATGAAATCTATTGCAATTACAGATCACGGTGTCATGTATGGTGTAATAGACTTTTATAAAGCATGCAAAAATGAAGGAATAAAGCCAATAATCGGATGTGAGGTATATGTAGCACCTAGAAGCAGATTTGATAAAGAAGGACAAATTGATAAAGAATATAGCCACTTGATTCTACTTGCAAAAGATAATCAAGGTTATAAAAATTTAAGTAAATTAGTTTCAATAGGTTTTGTAGATGGATATTACTATAAACCTCGTATAGATTTAGAAGTATTAGAAAAATATCATGAAGGCTTAATTGCATTAAGTGCGTGTTTAGCTGGAAGTGTAAACCAAGCAATACTTGCAGGCAATATGGAAAAAGCAATTAGCACTGCAAAATGGTTTAAAGATGTATTTAAAGAAGACTACTATTTAGAGCTCCAAAATAATGGAATAAAAGAGCAAGTACTTGCAAATCAAAAGTTAGTAGAGATATCTAAAAAGTTAGATATTCCACTAGTTGCAACAAACGATGCACATTATCTAAAAAAAGGAGATGCATATAACCACGAGGTACTTTTATGCATCCAAACTGGAAAGAAAATTACAGATGAAGACAGAATGAGATTTGATACAGATGAGTTATATATAAAGTCTCCAGAAGAGATGGCAGATTACTTTTCAAATATTCCAGAGGCAATAGAAAATACAGTTAAAATTGCAGACAAATGTAATGTAGAATTTGAATTTGGACATACAATATTACCAAACTATGATGTCCCAAAAGAATATCCAACACATTTTGATTATTTAAAAAAATTATGTGATGACGGTATAAAAAAGAGATACGGAGATAACCCATCAAAAGAAATATTAGATAGAGCAGAATATGAACTTAGTGTAATAAATAAAATGGGATATGTTGATTATTTCCTTATAGTTTGGGACTTTATTCACTATGCAAAAGAAAATGGCATACCAGTAGGTCCAGGACGTGGCTCAGGTGCTGGATCAATTGTTGCTTATGCTATTGAGATAACAGATATAGATCCAATAAAATACAATTTGCTATTTGAAAGATTTTTAAATCCTGAAAGAATAAGTATGCCTGATTTTGATGTTGACTTTTGCTATGAAAGAAGACAAGAAGTAATCGACTATGTATCTAGAAAATATGGACACGACCACGTTTCTCAGATTATAACATTTGGAACAATGTCTGCAAGAATGGTAATAAGAGATGTTGGAAGGGTACTAGATTATCCTTATGCTGGGGCAGATAAACTTGCAAAAATGATACCAAACGAGATACATATAACTATAAAAAAAGCAATGGAGCAAAACAGAGAATTAAGAGAATTATATGAAACTGATGAAGAAATTAGAAATATATTAAATATTTCTATGGCACTTGAAGGAATGCCAAGACAGGCCTCAACTCATGCTTGTGGAATAGTTATAACAAAAGAGCCAGTAGATACTTATGTACCTTTATATGTAAGAGATCGGAAATATTTCTACGCAATATATAATGACAACTTTGGAAGAATTAGGACTTTTGAAGATGGACTTTTTAGGTCTAAGGACTCTCACAGTTATTTCAGATGCGATGAAGATGGTTAAAGAAATAAAGGGAATAGATATAGATTTTAACGACGAAATGAATGACCCTAAGGTATATAAATTATGGGAAGAAGGAAAAACAGCTCGGAATATTTCAGTTTGAAAGTGCTGGTATAACAAGATTTATGAAGGAGCTTAAACCAGATTGTTTGGAAGATATAATAGCAGGAGTTGCGCTGTATCGTCCAGGACCAATGGACCAAATACCAAGATATATACAAAACAAACTTAACCCTGACAATGCAGTATATACTCATCCAGCATTAAAACCAATCTTAAATGTAACTTATGGATGTATGGTATATCAAGAGCAGGTTATGCAAATAGTAAGAGACTTAGCAGGTTATTCTTTGGGAAGAGCAGATTTAGTTAGACGTGCAATGGGAAAGAAAAAACTAGATGTTATGGAAAGGGAAAGAGAAATTTTCATAAATGGAGAAGTAGACGAAAATGGTAATGTGATAGTCCCTGGATGTGTAAGAAATGGAATTAATGCACATGATGCAAATGTTATATTTGACGAAATGGTTGAATTTGCAAAATATGCATTTAATAAATCACATGCAGCAGCTTATGCAGTAGTAGCATATAGAACTGCATATATAAAAGCGTATCATCCAGAAGCATTACTTGCAGCAACTCTAAATAGCTACTTAGGAAATTTAGACAAAGTCCCAATGTATATTGATGAATGTAAAAATTTAAATATAGAGATATTAAAGCCTGACATAAACAAAAGCAATACAAGATTTACAATAGAAGACCGGAAAGATTAGATTTGGACTTGGAAGTATTAAAAATGTTGGAATTCAAGTTGTTGAAAATATTGTTAAAGAAAGAGAAGAAAACGGAAAGTATCTTGGATTTACAGATTTTTGTGAAAGAATACAGGATAAAGGCGTAAATAAAAAATGTGTAGAAAGTTTAATAAAAGCAGGTGTATTTGATAATTTTGAACAGACAAGAAAGACTCTTGTAGAATCTTTTGAAGAAATATTAGATACAATACAAGATTCTGCAAAAAAAGCATATACAGGGCAAGTTAGTATGTTTGATTTAGGAGAAAGTAAAGAAGAAAATAGTAAGCACAAATATATTTTTAAAGAGTCTGAGGAATATTCAGATAAAGAGCTTTTATCAATGGAAAAAGAAATGCTTGGTATATATATATCAGGACATCCATTAGAAAAATTAAAACAAGAGATAATTAATCAAACTAATATTAACACAATAAAAATGAAAGAAATAACAGAAAGTATAGAAAATGAAACTGTTTCAGAATATAAAGATGGACAAACAGTTTCTTATGCAGGAATTATTACTTCAATAAAGAAAAAATACACAAAAAATAATACTGTAATGGCATTTGTAACTATAGAAGATTTATATGGACAAGCAGAAATTATAGTTTTTGAAAATACATATATGAGCTCTCAAAGTAGTTTAATCGAAGAGAATGTTGTTTTAGTAAAGGGAAGATTAAGCATAAGAGAAGATGAAGAACCAAAGATTGTAGCAAGCAGTATAGAAAATTTAACAAATGCAAAGAAAGAGAAAAAATTGGTATTAGATATAAGAAATACTGACGAAGAAACGAAAGTAAAACTTAGGGGAGCTTTGAGGTTCTTTAAAGGAGACAGAAATAATTTAAAAGTTGAGATAATAGACGAAGAGGGAACAAAACCTTGCGGAGCAATATTTGTAATAAAGGATACAATAGAGCAGTTTGAAGATATACTTGGAAAAGACAAGGTAATATTTGAAGGATAGTATAAAAATAGAGTATGTTTAGTGCATACTCTATTTTTGTCATATATGTCATCGGAAATTAGCAACCACAACCGTTACCATATCCGTTACCACAACAGCAGATTATTAATATAAATAGGATTATTATCCAGCAGCAATCACCACCGAAGCCGCCGTTTCCACCACAACATCTATTCTCTGGCATATTTTCCCCTCCTTTCAAGTCTCTAAGCCTTAAGAGCTTTTGGAAAGTTAAGTTGTTTTAAGTATAGTTAGTTATTGCAACCACATCTGTTTCCACATCCGCAGCAGAAAAGTAGTAGGAATAAAATAATGAACCATAGTATTTCACTATTACAACCACATCCACATCCGTTCATTTTGAAACCTCCCTATTAAAACTTTAAGATTTTTGTTCATTTGTTATGATATATACTATTCGAAATTTAAAAAATGGTTACAATATGTAGTTTATATAAATTAAAATTGGTTATAAAATTTATTCTTGAAGGTTTGGTAAAAGCTTGAAAAATAGCCTAATTTATGATATATTAATATTTATGAAAATATATTATGGAGGAATTAAATGGAAATTCCAGTAAAAAAGAATGAAGAATATATAGTAGATATAATAGACAATGGATTTCAAGGAGAAGGAATTGCAAAAATCGAAAATTATACAATATTTGTAAATGGTGCGATTAAGGGAGAAAAGGTTAAAATATTGATTCTAAAAACAACTTCATCTTATGCTTTTGCTAAAATATTAGAAATAATAGAAATGTCAAGCAATAGAAGTAAAGTAGATTGCCTAAGTTATAATAGATGTGGTGGATGCAATATAAGACATATTGATTATAAAGAAACATTAAATTTAAAAAGAAACATAGTACAAAATCTAGTAAATAAAGAATTAGCAAAAAAAATAGAAGTACAAGATACAGTTCGGAATGGAAAATCCATTTTTTTATAGAAATAAAGCAATATATCCTGTTCGGAAGAAATAAAGATGATAAAGCAGTTTTTGGAGTTTTTGCAAATAGAACACATGAGATTATAGAATTTGAAGAATGCAAAATTCAAAGTAAAATATCCCAAGAAATTGCAAGTGAAATTATTAGATTTATAAATGAAAATAATATCAGCGTATATGAGGAAAAAACAGGTAAGGGATTATTTAGACATATAATTATAAAACTTGGATTAAATACTAATGAAGTAATGTGTGTATTAGTTCTAAATAGTGAAAAATTTCCAAAGGAAGAAAAATTAAAAGAGCTATTGATTAATAAATTTCCAAACATTAAAACAATAGTGAAAAATATAAATAAAAAGAACACTAATGTAATATTAGGTGATAAAAATCTAGTAATATATGGAGATGGATACATACAAGATAAATTAGGAGAGTATGTATTTAATATTTCTGCAAATTCTTTTTATCAGGTAAACCCTGTGCAAACAGAAAAATTATATAATTTAGCAATAGAAGGGGCAAAACTTAATAAAGAAGATATAGTTTTTGATTTATATTGCGGAATTGGAACGATTGGGATATTTGCATCAAAATATGTAAAAAAAGTTTATGGAATTGAAATAGTAAAAGAAGCGGTAGATGCTGCAAAAGAAAATGCTAGAATAAATAATATAGAAAATGTAGAATTTATAGCAGGGGATGTAGAAGAAATTTTAGATGAGTTATTAAATACAAAAAAAGTAAAACCAGATGTTGTATTTGTAGATCCACCACGAAAAGGACTTGATAAAAAAAGCATAGAAAATCTTTTAAATGTTAAACCAAAAAAACTAATATATATTAGTTGTAATCCAGCAAGTTTAGTAAGAGACCTAAAAGAATTAGAAAAGGTATATGAAATAAAGAGCATTACACCTGTAGATTTATTTCCATTTACATCACATGTGGAATGTGTGGCAGAACTACAGCTATAATATAAAAAACTGAGAAAATATTTTAAAAGAATAGAATTAGAATAAGGTATTGAGAAATGAGCCTTGAGAATTCGCATCGAATGTGATAGTATTATATAAAATAAACTAAAAAGAGAGGAAAATTATATGAGCAAAGAAACGGAAAAAATATTTTCACAAATGCATAAATATTTGGAACAATTTGATTTTGATAATGAAGAACAAATGGAAAAGGAAATTAACAATTTTATACAAAAATTGAATAATAACGAGATTGAATTTGATGATGATCCTAAATTTAAGTCTGATGATTTATTAGAAGAAGCATTTGAGGCTACATCAAAAACAAAAGCAATAAAATTAGCAAAACAAGCATTGGAAATATATCCAGATAATATCGATGCTGAAAGTTTTATTGCAGACTATGAAGAACATCAAATTAAGAAATTAGAAAAATATAATAATATTATTGAACATGCAACAAAATTACTAGAAAAAGAGAATATATTTGACCAAGAAAATATAGGAGACTTTTGGGGAATATTAGAAACTAGACCTTATATGAGAGCCAGAAGTAAGAAGATTACAATTTTAATAGACTTAGGTAGATACACAGAAGCTATAAATGAATGTGAAGAAATGCTAAAATTATGTGAAAGTGACAACTTGGGAATACGATATACGCTAATAGGTTTATATTGTGCTTTAGAAAAATTTGAAGAATGTGAAAAGTTATATAAGAAATATAATGAGGATTCAGCATTTATGCTATTTCCTATGGCAATAATGAACTTTAAAAAAGGGAATTATAAAAAGACAAAAAAATTCTTAAAAGATGTACAAGAAATTAATCCTTATATAATTAAAATTCTAAAAAATGAAATATCAATGCAAAAAAACGCAGATGATATTGAATATTATGCACCAGGCTCAATGGAAGAAGCTAGTATTATAATTAATGATTTATTATACTTATTATGGAGTGTGGCATCTTTTATAACATTTATAGAAATTGAAATAAAAGATTAATGAAGAATGTGAATGTCTTTTATCAGCAGACAACTATAAGTTAGGTGTTTTTTACAAGCAAACACTGCATTTGAGGTGGTAAGTTCACTGAAACTAAAATAAATAAAGGAGAAATAATAATTGGAAAAAGAAAGCAAAGAAAATAATAAAAATCTAATAATACGAAGTAGTTCTGCTGAAATTTTAATATTTGAACAACAAAAAAAAGAAAAAGGAATAGAAGTAAGATTTGAAGAAGGAGATTTATGGCTAACTCAAAAAGCTATGGGAAAATTGTATAATTGTACTTCCGACAATGTAGGATTACATCTAAAAAATATATATAAAGATTATGAATTAGACACAAAATCAACTACAGAGGAATTCTCGGTAGTTCAAAAAGAAGGAAGTAGAGAAGTAAAGCGAAATATAAAATATTATAATTTAGATGCAGTTATATCTGTTGGTTACAGAGTCAATTCAGACAGGGCAATTCAATTTAGAAGATGGGCAACAAATGTGTTAAAACAATTTGCGCAAAAAGGCTATATTATAGATAAAAAAAGAATGGAAAATGGAACATTTTTCGACGAAGATTATTTTGAAGAACTACTTGCAGAAATTAGAGAAATACGATTGAGTGAAAGAAGATTTTACCAAAAAATAACAGACATTTATGCAACGGCAATCGATTATGATAGCAAATCTCCAATAACTATAAATTTCTTTAAAAAAGTTCAAAATAAGATGCATTATGCAGTATCACATCAAACAGCTGCAGAAATTATTTATGATAGAGCCGATAGTGAGAAAGAACATATGGGATTAACTTCATGGAAACATTCTCCTAATGGAAAAATCTTAGAAACAGATGTAGTTATTGCCAAAAATTATTTAAGTAAAGAAGAGTTAGAAGATTTAGAAAGAATAGTAAATGCTTTTTTGGATTTAGCAGAAGGTAGAGCAAAAAGAAATATTCCAATGACTATGGAAGATTGGGCAAATAGAATAGATAAATATTTATTAGCAGACGATAGAGATATATTAAAAGATGCAGGTAAAATATCACATGAAATAGCTGAGGAAAAGGCAATAACTGAGTTTGAGAAATATAGAGTAAAGCAAGATAAATTTTATCAATCTGATTTTGATAAATTATTATTAGAAGCAGAAAATAAAAATTAGATGTCTTTTATCAGCAGACAACTATAAGCTAGATGTTTTTTACAAGCACACATCACATGTGGAGTGCGTGGCAGTGCTACTGCTAAAAATTACAATTAATAATATAGAAATAAGAAAATGTACTGAAAAGGATATTGATGAAATATGTAATATTGAAAACATTAGTAAAATATCTTGAAGAAAGGGCTAGAGAAAAAGGTATAAGTAATATTATTGCAGAAGTAACTTTTGGAAATGTTTATAGTTTAAGAAATTTAAATAGTTGTTTTAGGAGGTAATATAAATGGAAAATTATTTTATAATACATGGAAGTTTTGAAAGTCCATTTGGAAATTGGTTTAGTTGGTTACATGATTTTATAGAAGATGAAGGAAAGCAAGTATATGTACCACATTTTCCTATTGGAGTAGGATATCAAAATTATGAGAATTGGAGTAAATTATTAAAGGTTTATTTGGATTTAGGATTGATAAATGAAAATACAGTAATTATAGGTCATAGCATAGCACCAGTATTTATATCAAAGTTTCTAACTGAAAATAAAGTAAAAGTTAAAAAATTAATATTTGTATGTGGATTTAATAATTATCTAGGAATAAATGA
>CANREW010000012.1 GCA_947629765.1 uncultured Clostridia bacterium | reverse complement strand
CTCCTAAGCGACCGATGGTGGTTCGAGTCCGCCTAGGCACACCAAGATATATAAAAACAAGGGGAAGATAAATATAGAAGAAAAATATATGAAAGAAGCCCTAAAAGAGGCAAAAAAAGCATATAAAAAATTGGAAGTCCCAGTAGGTGCAGTAATTGTAAAAAATGGAGAAATAATTGCAAGGGGGCACAATTTAAAAGAAACAAAATGTGACACAACAAAGCATGCAGAGATAATAGCAATACAAAGAGCAAGTAAAAAGCTAAACGCTTGGAGACTAGAAGATTGCGAAATGTATGTGACATTAGAACCTTGCACTATGTGTGCAGGTGCGATTATAAATTCAAGAATAAAAAAAGTATATATAGGGACAGAAGATCTAAAGACAGGCGCCTGTGGTTCAATACTAAATTTATTTACAGACTATAAATTTAACCATAAAGTCGAATATGAAAAAGGAATTATGCAGAAAGAGTGCGAAAAAATTTTAAAGGATTTCTTCAAAGATTTACGAAAAATAAAATAGAGAGGAATTAAAAAATTCAAATGGAAGATTTTAATAAAAAACTAAAGAAAATTGTATACTTTTTCATATCAGTATTCATAATCGCATTAATAGCGATAATTATTTGCTTATTAATGTTAAAATATGAAGTAGAAGGTGAAAATAATATGCCATTTGAACTATCACAAATGGTAGTAGTAAGTACGGCAGAAGGGATAGAAAAGGACGGAGAAAGTACTTGGAATTTTGACCTTGTACAAAACAATGATATTTATTTACATATATCAAAAAATAAAAATTACACAAAAGAAGAGTTGATAAAAGGAATAAAACTAGACAATTTTTCAATAAATAAAAATCCATCAAAAGGTGAAATAGTTCTATATAGACCAAGTAATTCACAAGATAAAGTTTTCGAATATAAAGATGAATACAAAATAAAAGACGATTTATTCTTTCTAGGAACAGAAAGTACAAATTTAAAGCAGTTAGAAGTTGCAAATCAAGGAGCAGTTATAACATTTAGATGTACGAACCAAAACTTACGGAGAGTACAGCTCAAATGATGAAACAATAAAACATGACGGAACTATACTTAATAATATAAAAGAGTTGTCATATGAAGATATAAAATGTCAAATCTCATTTGATATTACAATAGAGCTTGTATCAGGAACAGAGTTTACAGGAACAGTTACAGTAGATTTGCCTTCTGGAAATATAATGCAAGATGGAACTTCAAATTATGAAAAAACAGACTTTACAGATATAATTTTCAAAAGAAATTAAAAATGTCTTGTAAAATCTTAAAAAAGATTATATAATTACGAAAGAAAATCTAACTTTTGCGTAGAGAGTAATCTTCGATAAAAATTTACGAATCTCGTCAGGTCCGGAAGGAAGCAGCGATAAGTAGAAACCTTTATGTGAAGGTTATTCTCTACGGAGAAGTTAGATTTTAAATATATTAGGAGGCAAAAATGGGATATACAGCACTATATAGAAAATTTAGGCCAAAAAATTTTTATGAAATAGTAGGACAAGACCATATTACACAAACTCTAAAAAATCAAATAAAAACAAATAGAATAGGCCATGCATATTTACTAACAGGTGGAAGAGGAACAGGTAAAACTACAACAGCAAAAATATTTGCAAGAGCTATAAATTGCCTAAATCCAAAGGATGGAGAGCCTTGTAACGAATGCGAAATGTGCAAAAGTATGCTAGATGGCTCACTTACAGATGTTGTTGAAATGGATGCAGCATCAAATAATAGTGTGGAAGATATAAGGGATATAAGGGAAAAAATAAACTTTTTACCAACCAGAGCAAAATATAGAGTATATATTATAGATGAGGTACATATGCTTTCAACAGGTGCATTTAATGCTCTATTAAAAACATTAGAGGAACCACCTGCACATGTAAAATTTATCCTTGCAACAACAGAACCACAAAAGCTACTTCCAACAATACTTTCAAGATGTCAAAGATTTGACTTTAAAAAAATATCTAATGAAGACTTAATAAAAAGAATGAAAATAGTTTGCAAAGAGAGCAAAATACAAATAACAGAACCAGCTCTAAACCTAATTGCAACATTATCAGAGGGAGCAGCAAGAGATGCATTAAGTATCTTAGAAAGATGTTTGCAAGATGGTGATACTGATATAGATGAAGATAAAATAAAAGATTTAGTTGGAATACCAAAATTTGAATATGTAAATAATATAACAAAAGCAATAATTGAAAAAGATGTGGAAAAGGCAATAAGTTCAACGGAAAATATACTTGATGAAGGAAAAGACTTAGGCAATTTTCTTTGGGAAATGATAAAATACACAAAAGATATATTAATATATAAAGTAAGTAAAAAACTTGATATTTATAGTGAAGACGAGAAAAAACAAATACAAGAACTATCAGAAAAAACTTCTAAGGAAGAATTAATAAATATAATATATAAATTATCAGAGCTTGAAAATAAAATGAGATTATCTTCTCAAAAAACAATAATATTTGAAACAGAGATAATAAAATTATGTATGAATCAAGACACAAAAGCATTAGAAGATAGAATAGAAAAATTAGAAAAAAAGATTCAGTCTGGGCCAGATATTATAGACAAAAGTGAAAATAAACAAAAAAGCAAGCCACAAGTTGAAACAAAAAATATAAAAAAAAGTGAAAACAATGTCTCTAATATTGAAAAAACAAATGAGAATGAAAGCGATACAAAAAAAGCAAAAGAAGATAGTATACAAAAGAATAAAGAAGAAAAAACAATAACAAAAAAAGAGATAGAAAAAGAGGCAGAAGATGGAAATAAATTAGAAGGCTGGCAAAAAATATTAGAGAACTTAAAGAAACAAGGTAAAGTTATATTATATGCAAATTTAATTAATACAGAAGCGGTAGAAGAAAATGATATGACAGTAAAAATAAAGTTTTATAGCGGATTAAATTCATTTAGAAAAGAATTATTAGAAAAAAGTGAAAATATGAGTGTACTAACAAAAGAAGTTGCAATTATGTGTGGAAAAACAATGCATATAAAACTAGAAGACGCAAGCGCATCTAATGCAAAGCAAGCAAAAGTAGAACCAGCTAAAGAGGAAGAAGAACAAGAAAAAAGCGATTTAATGGATTTAGATATCCCAATAAATATAATAGAAGAATAAGGAGGAACTAAGATGTCAAAAAGAGGAGGATTTCCAGGAGGAGCAAACTTCGGAGGAATGAATATTAACAAACTAATGAAAGAAGCTAAGAAAATGCAAGAGGATATGGAAAAATCACAAGAAGAACTTAGCTCAAGAGAATTTGACGCAACAGCAGGTGGAGGAGCAGTAAGTGTAAAAGTGTCAGGAGCAAAAGAAGTAAAAGAGATAAAAATACAAAAAGATGTAGTGGATCCAGATGATATAGAAATGTTAGAAGATCTAATCTTAACTTGTGTAAATGAAGCACTAAGAAAAGTAGATATAGCACAAAGTGCATCTTTTGGAAAATATAATATACCAGGATTAATGTAAATATTAAAGAAAGAGGAAATATATGTCATACTATTCTCCATCAATAGAAAAACTAATAGAGAGTTTTGAAAAATTACCAAGCATAGGACATAAAACTGCAATAAGATTAGCATTTCATATACTAGATGCAGGGGAAGAAGAAGTTACCGAATTTATAGATTCAATAACAAATGCTAAAGCTAATTTAAAATACTGTTCACAATGCTTTAATATATCTGATAGTGATCCTTGCCCAATATGTGCAAGCCCTAAGCGTGATCATAATATAATCTGTGTTGTAGAAGATGTAAAAGATGTAATAGCAATGGAAAGAACACATGAATTTAAAGGCACATATCATGTATTGCATGGATCAATATCTCCTATGAACGGCGTAGGACCTGACGATATAAAGATAAAAGAACTATTAAACAGAATTAGTTCAAATCCAGATATAAAAGAAATAATAATTGCAACTAATCCAAGAGTAGAAGGAGAAGCAACGGCAATGTATATTTCTAAATTACTAAAACCATTGGGAGTAAAGGTAACGAGAATTGCAAATGGAATACCAGTTGGAGGAGATTTAGAGTATACGGATGAAATAACTTTAGCAAAAGCATTGGAAGGAAGAAGAGAAGTTTAAAAATTTACAAAAAAATTTAAATTTCGCTATCCCACTAGACGCAAGACGATACACTAAAAAAGAAAGAATTTAAGAGAAAATCGGAGCTATTTGAAGAAATAAAGAGATAATTATAGGAAATAAAACCAAAAAAAGGCAATTTAAAACAAACAAATATTGAATAAATTAACTATTTAATGTAAAATCTAATAGTAAATGGAAAAACCTGATTACCCGTAGAAGAAAATGAAATTTACAAAGGAGTGCTAAAGAAATTATTATGAAAAAAATACTAATTGGTTTAAGGACAAGCATAAAAGCAATAATATTAATCGCAATAGTAAGCATAGCAATAGTCGCACTAATTATGTGTGTGTATAAACCGATATATAGCGTATCATATAATGGAGAGACTATTGGGTATAGTAGTAATAAAGCAGACCTTCAAAAAAGAATATTAGAATATATAGAAAAAGGAAGCGGAGATAACGTAGCTTTCGTACAAATAGATGAAATGCCAACATATAAACTTTGTTTTTTAAAGAGAGGCGTTGAAACAAATGATGATGAAATATTTGAGAAAGTAACATCAACAGGAACAACCTATTATAAGTATTATGCAGTAGCAGTAAATAATGAAGAAAAAGTATATCTATCTTCATTTGACGATGCAGAAAAAGTAGTAAATGGTTTAAAAGAGAAAAATAGTAATAACGCAGCAGACTTATCAATAGATACTAAATATGTTACAGAAACAAAGGAAGTAACAGACACAGAGACGGCAATAAACAACTTATATCAGAAAAAAGTAACAACTTCATCAGCTAAAAAGAGTGCAGGTCCTGTATCACCAGGAAAAACAGGAACAGGATATAAACCAGTATCAATTACCTTCACAAAACCTATAAAAGGAGCTGTAATAACATCAAGATTTGGTGCAAGATGGGGAAGACAACATAAAGGAATGGACTATGGAGTATCAGTTGGAGCATCTATATATGCAGCAGCTTCAGGAACTGTAACTTATGCAGGATGGAATAGTGGAGGATACGGATATTTAGTAATAATATCACATGGAAATGGAGTTCAAACATATTATGCACATTGTAGTTCAATATTAACAAAAGTAGGAGCAACAGTAAAAGCAGGAGATTTAATAGCAAAATCAGGAGCAACAGGACATGTAACAGGACCACATCTTCACTTTGAAATAAGAATAAACGATGTAGCATATAACCCAGAACTATATTTAAAATAATATAAAGAAAAATAAAAAATGAAAGTAGACAAAAAAGTCTGCTTTCATTTTTTTAACTTGAATTACAAACAATAATATTATAAAATACTATACAAGGAGAGATAATATATATGAAAACATTAATTTTATATGCAACATATGGCGGAGGCCATATAAGCACAGCAAATGCTGTAAAAGAAGCATTGGAAAATGATTATCCAGATGTGCAAATAGAAATGATAGATTGTATTGAATACATAAATAAGGTTATAAATAAAATAACAACAAGTGCATATTCAGAAATGGCAAAAAAAGTACCAAAAATGTGGGGAAGAATATACAAAGGGTCAAGAAAAGGAATAGTTGCATCATTTAGCAAAAATTCAAATAAACTTCTAGCAAGAAAGTTATATAAGTTTATACAAAGTATAGATCCAGACGTAATAATCTCAACACATCCATTTGCAACACAGATGTGTACGTATTTAAAAAAGCATAACAAAATAAATGTAAAACTTGCAAATATACTAACAGATTTTAAGATGCATGAACAATGGTTAGTAAGATATGACTATGTAGATTTATTTTTTGTCTCAAATGAAGAAATGAAAAAAGAATTAATTATTTATGGCATACCAGAAGAAAAAATATTTGCAGAAGGAATACCAATAAGCAGTAAAATATCTCATAAATATGATAAAGAAAAAATATTAAAAGAGTTTGAACTAAAAGAAAACAAAAAAACAATGCTATTCTTTGCTGGTGGAGGATTAGGATTAGCAAGAAAAAACATATTTGAATTTATGAAAATATTTGCAGAAAATTTTAAAGATGTGCAAATAATTGCAATATCTGGGAAAAATCCAAAAATATATGAAAGCTTTAAAGAAATTGTTAGTCAATATAATGCAGAAGAAAGAATAAAAGTTTTAGAATTTACAGACAAAGTTCCAGAACTTATGAGTATATCAGATATAGTAATAACAAAGCCAGGTGGAGTAACTGTATCAGAAAGTTTAGCAGCAAATCTTCCAATAATAGTTATAAATCCAATACCAGGGCAAGAAGAAGAAAATGCAGAATTTTTAGAGAAAAATGAAATCGCAATTTGGATAAAAAAGGATGACAACATAAAAGAGGTCTTAGAAGAGATAATAAATAATGATGAAAAATTAAAAACATTAAAAGAAAATACAAAAAAATTTGCAAAACCAAATTCGTCTAAAAATATTTGTAAAATTATATTAGAGTAAAAAATAAATTTATTCAAATGCAAGTATAAATTCCTGAAAAAATAGGTAAAATATGAATATTAAAATACTTATTTTGGAAAGGAATGAAAAATATGCAAGAAAATATGCAAACAAAATTTACAGACTGGAAAAATCGTCTAAAAGATAGACATATGTTTAGTATCGTGATGGTAATCATAATATTACTAATTGCAGTAATAGTCCTTGCATTTTATACTTATAACAAGCAAAGAGAATTTAGGCAAGTATCAGAAAATGCATACAATATGGCATTTTATGAGCTTATAAATTATGTAGAAGAAGTAGAAACATATCTTGCAAAATCAACAATAACATCAACAGCACAGCACGGAGCAGAAACTCTATCAAATGTATGGAATGAAGCAAAGCTAGGAGAAGCGTATTTATCACAAATACCAATAAATACAGAAGGATTATCTAATGCACAAAAATTTTTAAATCAAGTTAGCGATTATAGTTACTCATTGTCTATGAAAGCAATAGATGGACAAGATCTAACAGACGAAGAATTAAAACACCTAGAAGATTTACACGAATATGCAGTAACATTAAAAGAAACGCTAAATGAATTATCAAATGAAATAAATGACGGAAGTATAAGCTGGGGAGAACTTACGAAGGAAGGAACAAAAGCCTTTGCTCAACAAGTTAGCAATATGTCAACAGATAGTTTTGGAAATATAGAAACAGCATTTGATGACTACACAGGTTTAATATATGATGGAGCATTTTCAGAGCACATGACAAGCACAGAAAAGAAAGGATTAACAGGAGAAGATATAGACGAAAATAAAGCAAAAGAAATTGTTAAAAAATTCCTAAACGCTAAGGACGAAAAAATATCAAGCAACGGGCTTTCAAGCAATGGACATATAGAAAGCTATGGATTTATTGTAAATAGTAATGATATAACAAAAAGTATAGCGATTTCAAAAAAAGGTGGACATATAGTATATTTCAACAGTTACAGAGAAATTACCGAAAAGAAAATAAAAGAAGAGGAAGCAGTTGAAATTGGTAAAAAGTTTTTAGACGAAAAAGGATATACTAATATGAAGGAAACATATTATATGGTTCAAGAAAACAATATTGTAATAAACTATGCTTATGAAGAAAATGATGTAGTAGTCTATCCAGACTTAATAAAACTAAAAATCGCCTTAGATAATGGTGAAATAATGGGAATGGAAACAGCAGGATACCTAAATTGCCATGAAGTAAGAAATATAAATAAAAATATAATATCAGTAGAAAAGGCAAAAGAAAAATTAAATGACAGATTAGAAATAAATAGCCAAAATTTGGCAATAATTCCAACAGAATACAATACAGAAATATTATGCTGGGAGTTTAAAGGAAAAGTTTCTGATAATGAATTTTTAGTATATATAAATGCAGAAAACGGAAAAGAAGAAGATATATTAATGATAGTAAATACGCCTAATGGAACGCTTACAACTTAAAATTTGAAAAAAATGGCTCAAATAAATTTTTCAAAAATGCAAATAATAAATTTATCTCTTAAATAAGGAGGTAAATAAAATGGCTAAGAATAGAAGTATAATGTCTGAAAATTTAAAAGAAGAAATAGCAAAAGAGTTAGGAGTATATGATACAGTAAAAAAAGAAGGAGGATGGGGAAACGTATCCTCAAAAACATGTGGAAATATAGTATCAAAAGCAATAGAAATAGCAAATAGAAGTGTAGAAAAATAGTTATATAAGGTATTAGCAGGTAACTTTTTTTAAGTTACCTGCTTCAATATTTTATGTAAATTTATTGCGAAATTGCTATAAATATGATATTATAAACTAAATGGCAAAGGCCATATAGAAAAATGCACATATTATTATGAAAGGAGATTCAAGATGCCGTTCAAGAAAGACTATTACACCAAGCGGATAGACGAGACCATTTCGGATAATGATTCTCGTCTAGGAGCCGTCCAGGCAATTATGCGTGGCGACGAAGAGGAAAAACCCAGTATCTTTTCCAATTACAGAGCTATCTGTAAAGATCTCAATGTCAACATCTTCACCGCACACTATCTGATTAAGCAAGTCAAGTATAGGGCAAAACTTAGTCAGATAGAAGGTAAGGAAGCGAGGAGAGAAGACAAGAGGAAAGAAAAGGAAAAACAAAAACAAAGAAACATGATGCAGGAAAGAGTGGACGAAATGTATAATAAGTCCATGAAGAATGAGGCAATGAGGCAAAAATGCCTGGAATCTGCTCATAAAGCATATGTGCAATGCGCCAAGAAAGAACTTAAAATGGCTGAAAAAGCTGCTAAAAAGCAGCAGGAGGCTATCCAAAAGACTTTTAAGGTCGCATGAAAACGATAAAGAGAGACTTTGGTATACCAAGGTCTCTCTTTATGCCTTATTGATTTTTGAAAATCAATAAGATATAATTATATTAAAATATTAAAAGGAGTGGAAAAATATGCAAGAATTAAAAATAAATGGAATATATAGACATTTTAAAGGAGACTATTATATAGTAGAAGACATAGCAACACATAGCGAGACAAAAGAAAAATATGTATGCTATAGAGCTTTGTATGGAAATAATGAGTTATATATAAGACCATACGAAATGTTTCTAGAAAAGGTAGATAGAGAAAAATATCCAAATGTAAAGCAAGAATATAGATTTGAATTACAAGATATAGAAAGCAATGCCAAAAATTTCAAGGGAGAATAAAATGGATAAATGTACAATATGTCCACATAAATGCATGATAGACAGGACTAAGAATTTTGGAAGATGCAAAGCAGGAAACAAAATAGAAATAGGCGGAGTAAGTCTTCATAAATTTGAAGAACCATGCATAAGTGGAGAAAATGGCTCAGGGACTATATTTTTCTCAAAATGCAATTTAAATTGTGTTTTTTGCCAAAACTATGAAATAAGTAACTTAGGAAATGGGAGAAAAATAGAAGTAGAGGAATTAGCAAATATAATGCTAAAAGAGCAAGAAAACAAGGCAGAAAATATAAATCTTGTAAGTCCTACAATATATGCAGATAAAATAATAGAAGCAATAAAAATTGCAAAACTAAATGGTTTAAATATACCAATAATCTACAACACAAATGGATATGAAAGCATAGAAACTTTAAAAAGTTTAGAAGGCTTTATTGACGTATATTTGCCAGATCTCAAATATTATTACGAAGAAATAGCTCTAAAATATTCAAATATAAAAAACTATTTTGAAATAGCAACAAATGCAATAAAAGAGATGTATAGGCAAGTTGGAGTGCCTCACTTTAATGAAAAAGGAATGATTATAAAAGGCTTAATTATAAGGCATCTTGTTTTGCCAAATAATTTAGAAAACACTAAAAAAGTTTTAGAGTGGATAAAGGAAAATATAGATAAAGATGTATATGTAAGTGTTATGACGCAATATTTTCCTACATATAAAGCAAATGAATATAGCGAAATAAATAGAAAACTAACAAAAGAAGAATATCAGGAAATAGAAGATTACATATATAAATTAGATATTCAAAATGGATATATGCAAGACTATTCAGACGAAAACGAAGAACAATATGTACCAAAATGGGATTATTAATTAAAAATATGAGTAATAAAGAAAGTGATGGAATTAAAACCATCACTTTTTTAAAATATTGTGGTTACAATTCACAGCCATTAAAATCTAAAGTAGCCAAACGCAGGGGTTTTATATTTAGAAGAAATTGAAGACCCCCGAAAAATTTCGTAGGCGTTTCCCGCGTGGGTTCAATTTATAATAAATATAAAAGCCCCGACGAGGTTTGGCGGACTTTATACTACGAATTTTAACATATTGTGAATTTATAAAAATAAATTTTCTCTTAGGGGTTGACAAGCTTTAGCTATTGGTGCTATAATAATACATTATATTATAATCGTTAAATTCAAATATTCTATGAGAAGAGGAATTAAAATATGTCACTTTTATTAGGGAAGGTTTATTTTGAAGCGATAGATTAACCTTAATAAAATACATACTTTAAGAAGGACTTCTTTTAGAACTTTAAATCTTAAAGCTTCACCAATTAAAATTAATTTAAGGAGTGAAAACAATCAATGAAAGATGTAAAACACGAAAAATGCGTGCGTACAACGTTCGCAAAAATTGGCGACAGCATTGAAATGCCAAATTTCATTAAAGTGCAAAAAGACTCTTATGAATGGTTCTTAAAAGAAGGACTAGGAGAAGTATTAAGAGATATTTCACCAATAGTAGACTATTCAGGAAATCTTGTACTAGAATTTTTTGACTACTATATGGAAGACAAAACAAAATATTCATTAGAGGAAACAAAGGAAAGAGATGCAACATATTCATCAAGATTACACGTAAAAGTTAGATTAATCAACAGAGAAACAGGAGAAATAAAAGAGCAGGAGATTTACCTAGGCGATTTCCCTATAATGACAGATAGTGGAACATTTGTAATCAATGGTGCAGAAAGGGTTATAGTAAGCCAATTAGTACGTTCACCAGGATGTTATTATGCATCAGATTTTGATAAAACAGGTAAAAAAATCTATACATCAACTGTAATGCCAATAAGAGGTGCTTGGATAGAATATGAGACAGATGCAAATGATGTATTCTATGCAAGAGTTGATAGAACAAGAAGATTACCAGTAACAACTCTTTTAAGAGCATTAGGATTAGTTACAAATGAGCAAATTCTAGAAATGTTTGGAGAAGATGAAAAATTACTTGCAACATTCCAAAAAGATACAACAACGAATCAAGATGAGGCTTTAATTGAAATATATAAAAAGCTAAGACCAGGAGAGTTACCATCAGTAGAAGCTGCAAGAAATTTATTCAATGGTTTATTCTTTGACGATAGAAGATATGACTTAGCAAAAGTTGGAAGATATAAATTCAATAAAAAGCTAGGCTTAGCTTCAAGAATTGCAAATCAAGTAGCATTTGACGATATAGTAAATGAAGAAACAGGAGAAATCTTAGTCTCAAAAGATACAGTTATCACAAGTGAAATGGCACGTAAAATACAAGATAGTGGAATAAATATTGTAAATGTAAAAGTAGACGATAAAAAAGTAAGAATAATCGGAAATGGTACAGTAGATATTCATAATGTTGTAGATATAAATTTAAGTGACTTAAACATAAAAGAAGAAGTTAATTATGCAGTATTAAAACATATATTAGAAGTAACTAACAAAAAAGACTTAAAGAAAGCAATAAAAGAAAGCTTAGGAGAACTAATTCCAAAGCATATAACAACAGAAGATATAATAGCATCAGTTAGTTATCTATTAAACTTAGAGCATAATTTAGGATCAGTAGACGATATTGACCATTTAGGAAATAGACGTATAAGAAGCGTTGGAGAGTTATTGCAAAATCAATTTAGAATAGGATTAACAAGACTAGAAAGAGTTGTAAGAGAGAGAATGACAATACAAGACCTAGACATAGTAACTCCACAAACACTAATCAATACAAAGCCTATAACATCTTCAATTAGAGAATTCTTTGGAAGTTCACAACTTTCACAATTTATGGATCAAACAAACCCATTATCAGAATTAACACATAAAAGAAGAATATCAGCATTAGGACCAGGAGGACTTTCTCGTGAAAGAGCAGGATTCGAAGTAAGAGACGTACATTATACACACTATGGAAGACTTTGCCCAATAGAATCACCAGAAGGACCAAACATAGGACTAATTTCTGCATTATCTTCATTTGCTATAATCAATGAATATGGATTTATAGAGACACCATATAGAAAGATAGATCCAAAGACACATAAAGTAACAGACGAAATAGTATATATGGCAGCTTATGACGAAGATGGATATGCAATAGCACAAGCAAATGAACCAATAGGAAAAGACGGAAAATTCGTAAATAAGAAAATAAAAGTAAGATATTTAGATGAAGTAACAGAAGTATCTGCAGATCAAGTAGACTATATGGATGTATCACCAAAACAATTAGTATCAGTTGGTGCAGCTATGATACCATTCTTGGAGCACGACGACGCAAACCGTGCACTTATGGGTGCAAACATGCAACGTCAAGCAGTTCCACTTATGATAACAGATTCACCAATAGTTGGAACAGGAATAGAATATAAAGCTGCAAAAGATTCAGGAATAATGATACTTGCAAAATCAAATGGTACAATTAAAAAAGTAACAGGTGATGAAATCACATTAGAGACAACAAAAGGAGAAATTGAAACATACAAACTACGTAAGTTCAAGAGAACAAATGGTGGAACTTGTATAAATCAAAAACCAATAGTAGTAAAAGGTGAAAAAGTTAAAGCAGGAGACGTTATAGCAGATGGACCTTCTACACAAAATGGAGAAATGGCATTAGGTAAAAATGTTATAATAGCATTTACAACTTGGGAAGGTTATAACTATGAGGATGCTATACTTCTAAGTGAAAGATTAGTTAAAGAAGACGTATACACATCAATTCATATTGAAGAATACGAATGTGATTGTCGTGATACAAAACTTGGACCAGAGGAAATAACAAGAGATATACCAAACGTAGGAGAAGATGGACTAAAAGATCTAGACGAAAACGGAATAATAAGGATTGGTGCAGAAGTAAGACCTGGAGATATATTAGTTGGAAAGGTTACTCCAAAGGGAGAGACAGAACTTACAGCAGAAGAAAGATTACTTCGTGCAATATTTGGAGAAAAAGCTAGGGAAGTAAGAGATACATCACTTCGTGTACCACATGGAGAATCAGGAACAATAGTAGATGTAAAAATCTTTACAAGAGAGAATTCTGACGAATTAGGCCCAGGCGTAAATCAAGTAATCAGATGTTATATAGCTCAAAAGAGAAAAATATCTGTTGGAGATAAGATGGCTGGACGTCATGGAAACAAGGGTGTTATATCAAGAATATTACCAGTTGAAGATATGCCATTTATGCCAGATGGAACTCCAGTAGATGTAGTTCTAAACCCTCTTGGTGTTCCTTCACGTATGAACTTAGGTCAAGTTTTAGAGGTACACTTAGGAGCAGCAGCAAAAGCATTAGGAATGAAAGTTGCAACACCAGTATTTGATGGTGCAACTGAAGAAGAAATAGTAGAATTACTTAAAAAATCTGGTCTATCAGAAGATGGAAAAACAATACTATATGACGGAAGAACAGGAGAACCATTTGATAAGCCAATAACGGTAGGAGTAATGTATATGTTAAAACTACACCACTTAGTAGATGACAAGATACACGCTCGTTCTACTGGACCTTACTCATTAGTTACTCAGCAACCTTTAGGAGGTAAAGCTCAATTCGGTGGACAGAGATTCGGAGAAATGGAAGTTTGGGCACTAGAAGCTTATGGTGCTTCACATACACTTCAAGAGATGTTAACTGTAAAATCAGACGACGTTGTAGGAAGAATTAAAACTTATGAAGCAATAGTTAAAGGAGAGAATATTCCTGAGCCAGGAGTTCCAGCAGGTTTCAAAGTATTAATAAAAGAACTACAAAGTTTAGGACTAGATGTAAGGTTATATTCAAAAGAAGGTAGAGAACTAGAACTTAAAGAAAGTATTGACGACGGAATAGACTTTAATTTAGACAGAGGACAAAAATCTAAGATGCAAGAAATAAGCGAAGAAGAACTAGCAAATGGCTATGTAGAAGAAACACCTGATGGAGAAATGCTAGACGAAGACGAAGAATATAATGACGAAGATGAGGAAATAGATGATGAAAACTTTTTAGATGATGAAGGCATTATAGATGACGATAACGAAATCTTCGATAATGATTTAGCAGAGGAAAACATTGAAGACGATCAAGACATTGATTAAAAAAATTAATAAGGAGGTCTATTAATTCATGGACGAATTAGAATTGTTTGATAAATTAAAAATAGGACTTGCATCTGATGAAAAAATAAGAGAATGGTCAAAGGGTGAAGTAAAAAAACCTGAAACAATAAATTATAGAACATTAAAACCAGAAAAAGATGGTTTATTCTGTGAAAGAATATTTGGTCCAGTAAAAGACTGGGAATGCCACTGTGGAAAATATAAAAGAGTTAGATATAAAGGAATAGTTTGCGACAGATGTGGTGTTGAGGTAACAAAGTCAAAAGTAAGAAGAGAGAGAATGGGACATATTGAACTTGCAGCTCCAGTTGCACATATTTGGTATTTCAAAGGAATACCAAGTAGAATAGCTTTACTTTTAGACATATCACCTAGAAGTATAGAAAAAGTTATATACTTTGCATCATATATAGTTACAGACAAAGGAACATCAGGCTTAATGAAAGGCCAAGTTTTAAATGAAAAAGAATATGGAGAAGCAGTAGAAAAATATGGTAGAGATTCATTTAAAGCAGAAATGGGAGCAGCAGCTATTAGAAAATTACTTGAAGAAATCGACCTAGATAAATTATCAGCTCAAATAAAAAAGGAAATAAACAAATCAAGTGAGCAAAAGAAATTAAAACTTGCAAAAAGATTAGATACAGTAGAATCATTTAGAACATCTGGAAACAAACCAGAATGGACAATAATGAATGTTATACCTGTTATTCCACCAGATTTAAGACCAATGGTACAACTAGATGGTGGTAGATTTGCAACATCAGATTTAAATGATTTATATAGAAGAGTAATAAACAGAAATAACAGATTAAAAAGATTACTAGAATTAGGAGCACCAGAGATAATTGTAAGAAACGAAAAAAGAATGCTTCAAGAATCAGTAGATGCTCTAATAGATAATGGCAGACGTGGTAGACCTGTAACAGGAGCAGGAAATAGAGCACTAAAATCATTATCAGATCTATTAAAAGGAAAACAAGGAAGATTCAGACAAAACCTATTAGGTAAGAGGGTTGACTATTCAGGACGTTCAGTTATCGTAGTTGGACCAGAACTAAAAATGTATCAATGCGGCTTACCTAAAGAAATGGCAGTAGAATTATTCAAACCATTTGTTATGAAGGAACTTGTAAAACGTAATATTGCTCATAATATCAAAAATGCTAAGAGAATGGTAGAAAGATTAAGACCAGAAGTATGGGATATACTTGAAGAGGTTATAAAAGACCATCCAGTATTATTAAACCGTGCACCAACACTTCACAGACTAGGTATTCAAGCATTTGAGCCAGTTCTTGTTGAAGGTAGAGCAATAAAATTACATCCATTAGTATGTACTGCATTTAACGCAGACTTCGATGGAGACCAGATGGCAGTTCACGTTCCATTATCACCAGAAGCACAATCAGAAGCTAGATATTTAATGTTATCAGTAAATAACTTACTTAAACCACAAGATGGAAAACCAGTAACAGTACCAACACAGGATATGATCTTAGGAAGTTATTACTTAACAATGCAAGTAGATGGAGAAAAAGGCGAAGGAATGTACTTCAAAGATGAAGACGAAGCATTACTTGCTTATCAAAATGGTGATTTGGACTTACATGCAAAAATTAATGTAAGAAGAAGCAAAGAAATAGATGGCAATGTTGTAACACAAAAAGTCGAGACAACAGTAGGAAGAATAATCTATAACCAAGGAATTCCACAAGACTTAGGTTTTGTAGATAGAAGCAAAGAAGAAAATCTATTAAAATTAGAGATAGATTTCCCAGTTATAAAGAAAAACTTAGGAACAATAGTTGCTAAATGTATAAACAAACACGGATTTAGCAAAACAGCAGAAGTTCTAGATTATATAAAATCTATAGGATATAAATATTCAACAAAAGGAGCAATAACAGTATCTGTTGCAGACGTAAGTGTTCCAGAAGCTAAAGAGAAAATCTTAGCAAAAGCTGAAGAAGAAGTAGATAATGTAACAAAACAATACAAACGTGGATTAATAACAAACGACGAAAGATATTTATCTACAATCAAAATATGGGAAAAAGTTACAGATGATGTAACAGAAGCTATGAAAGATAACTTTGATGAATTAAACCCAATATACATGATGGCACAATCTGGTGCAAGACGGAAATATGAACCAGTTAAGACAAATCGCAGGTATGCGTGGACTTATGGCAAATACTTCTGGTAAAACAGTAGAGATTCCTATTAAATCATGCTTCAGAGAAGGACTTGATGCACTAGAATACTTCATATCTTCACATGGTGCTAGAAAAGGTTTAGCAGATACAGCATTAAGAACAGCAGACTCTGGATATCTAACAAGAAGACTAGTAGATGTAAGCCAAGACATAATAGTTAGAGAAGACGACTGTGGAACACACGATGGAATAATTGTAGAAGATATAAAAGATGGAAATCAAATAATTGAAAAACTAGAAGAAAGACTAGAAGGAAGATATCCAGCAGAAGATATAATCCATCCTAAAACAGGAGAAGTTCTTGCAACTACTGACACTATGATTGATGATGAAACAGCAAAGAAAATAGTTGATAGTGGAATAACAAGCGTAAAGGTACGTTCATCTCTAACATGTAGAACAAAACACGGAGTTTGTAGTAAATGTTATGGAATGGGACTTGCAACACGCTCAAAAGTAAATATTGGAGAGGCAGTTGGTATAATTGCAGCGCAATCAATAGGCGAGCCTGGTACACAGTTAACAATGCGTACATTCCACATGGGAGGTGTCGCAGGAGGCGATATTACACAAGGTCTTCCTAGGGTTGAGGAGCTATTTGAAGCAAGAAAACCAAAGGGACTTGCAATAATTTCTGAGATAGCAGGAAAAGTTAAAATAAAAGAAGAAGGAAACAAAAAGGAAATTACTGTAAAAGGAAAAGATGATGCAAAAACATATACAATACCATTTGGAGCAAAACTAAGAGTTAAAGATGGAGAAAAAATAGAAAAAGGAGCACAATTAATTGAAGGTTCTATAAATCCAAATGAAATACTTGCAATTAATGGCGCAGATGGTGTGTATAAATATCTAATACAAGAAGTTCAAAAAGTTTATAGAAACCAAGGTGTTGATATCAACGACAAACACATTGAGGTAATAGGAAGACAAATGTTAAAGAGAGTGAGAGTACAAGACCCTGGAGATACTGGACTATTTGGAAATTCATTAATTGATATGTATGAATTAGAAGAAATAAACAAAGAGACAGAAGAAAATGGTGGAAAACCAGCAACAGGACATAGGGTTTTACTTGGAATTACAAAAGCATCACTTGCAACAGAGAGTTTCTTATCTGCAGCATCATTCCAAGAGACAACAAAAGTATTAACAGAAGCTGCAATAAAAGGTAAGGCAGATTCATTAATAGGATTAAAAGAAAACGTAATTATAGGTAAACTTATTCCAGCAGGAACAGGACTTCCTAGATATAAAGACATCAAAATAAACACTGAGAGTGATACTATAGTTGGAGGAAATCCAGAAGAAAACCCAGAAGAAAATTCAGAAGTTGAAACAACTACGGAAAATGTAGCTGAATAGGATAGTAATAAAAATAAAAGTTAGCTTAAGTGCTAACTTTTATTTTGCATTAATGTTTATATAAGCTCTTTTAATTTGATACACATTATGATAAAATATAACATATAATCTAAATATGGAGGAAATAATGAGAGAAATAAGAGTACAGGATATAATAAATATATGTGATGGATGCCTTTTATGTGGAAATGAAAATGACATACTAGAAAATTTTAAAAAAGACACAAGAGAAATAAAAGAAGGAGATACATATATCGGAATAAAAGGAGAAAATTTTAATCGGAAGCGACTTTTACAAAGTAGCTTTTGAAAATGGTGCAAAAGCATGTATTGTAGAAAATATAGAAATAAATAAAGACGCAATAAAACAATATGAAAATAAAATATTAATCAAAGTAAAGAATACAATAAAATGCATGCAAGAAATAGCAAAATACAAAAGAAGTCTATATGATATACCAGTTATAGGTGTAACAGGAAGTGTAGGAAAAACAAGTACAAAAGATATAATTGCAAGTGTAATGTCAAAAAAATATAAAACATTAAAAACAATAGGAAATTACAATAATCATATAGGAGTACCATTAACTATTTTATCATTAAAGGAAGAAACATCAGCAGTAATAGAAATGGGAATGAACCATAAAGGAGAAATAAGCGTTCTTACTAAAATTGCAAGACCAACTATGTCAGTTATAACAAACATTGGAACATCTCACATTGGAGAACTTGGCTCAAGAGAAAATATATTAAAAGCAAAATTAGAAATATTAGAGGGAATGGAAGAAAATTCACCTGTAATTATTAATAATGATAATGATATGCTACATGAATGGTACTTAAAAAATAAGGATCATAAAAATATAATAACATACGGAATAGATAATAAAAGCGACATTATGGCAGAAGACATCTATACAGATGCAGGGGGAAGTAAATTTACTGTTAATGTACAAGGCAAAAAATACAATGTAGAAATAAACATAGGAGGAAAACATTTTATAACAAATAGTTTATGTGCAATATGTGTAGGATTACAAAATAATATAGAGATGGAAAAAATAATAGAGGGAATAAAAGAATTTGAACTTACAAAAAGAAGAATGGAAACAAAAGGAGGAATCAATTCTTCAACAATAATTAATGATAGTTATAATGCAAGTTATGATTCTATGAAAGCAGCAATAGAATATCTAAATGATATTAAAGGTGGAAGAAAAATTGCAGTATTAGGGGATATGCTAGAACTTGGAGAATTTGAGGAAAAACTACATGAAGATGTAGGAGAAGAAGTATACAAGAATAAAATTGATATACTTATAGTTGTTGGAAATGCTTCAAAAAATATTGCAAAAAAAGCTAAAGAATTAGGAATGGAAAAATCAAAAATATATGTATATGATACAAATGAGGAAGCAATAAAGACTTTAAAAAATATTATCCAAAAGGATGATTATATCTTAATTAAGGCTTCAAACAGAATGAATTTTGATGCGATTGTCAAAGAATTAGAGGTGTGATATATGAAACTTGCAGTAATTTTTGGTGGAACATCAACTGAGCATAATGTATCAGTTGTATCTGGAACATCAGTAATTAAAAACTTAGACAAAAGCAAATATGAAATCTTACCAATATATATTGATAAAGATGGAATATGGTATGAATATACAAAAGATATAGAAGAAATAGATGTTTTACAAATAGAAGAAGAAATAAAGGAACTAAAAAGAATAGATAATGTGCTAGAATTATTAAAAAAACAAGATGTAATTTTTCCAGTATTACACGGTCTAAATGGAGAAGATGGTACAATACAAGGATTATTTGAAATGATAAAAAAACCTTATGTAGGTTGCAAAGTACTTGCATCGTCAGCTTGTATGGATAAAGTATATACAAAAGTTATTCTAGAAAAAGCAGGTATAAACCAAGCAAAATCAGAATATATAAGGAAATTTAAAGATAAGTACATATATATAGATAAAAGTTTTAACGAAAAAATTTGTAATCTAGACGAGGTATGTAAAATTTTAGAAACTAAACTTAACTATCCAATGTTTATTAAACCATCAAATTCTGGATCAAGCGTTGGAATAAGCGAAGCTAAAAATTACGAAGAATTGAAAAAAGCAATAGAATATGCAAGTAAATTTGATAAAAAAATATTAGTTGAAGAAGAAATAAAAGGACATGAAGTAGAATGTGCAGTTTTAGGAAATGAAGATGTTATAGCATCATTTGTTGGAGAGATAAAAGCAGCAGACGAATTTTACAGTTTTGATGCAAAATATAAAAATCAGGAATCTAAAACATTTATCCCAGCAGATATCCCAGATTCTATTCAAGAAGAGATAAGAAAACAAGCCATAAAAGCATTTAAAGCAGTAGATGGTAAAGGCTTATCAAGAGTAGACTTTTTTGTAGAAAAAGATACAAATAGAATATATTTAAATGAAATAAATACTATGCCAGGATTTACTAAAATCAGTATGTATCCAAAATTATTTGAACATTATGGAATAAATTATAGTAAATTATTAGATAAATTAATTGAATTAGCCGAAGAAACATGATATAATAAATTCTACCCATAAGGATGGAGAGGATGTTAAATGATATTTAAGGACTATTATAAAATACTAGGATTTGAAACAAATAGAGTAAGTATAGACGAAATAAGATTAAAATATAGAGAACAAGCAAAAAAATATCACCCAGATTTAAACGATGGAAAAGATTATTCAGAAGAACGCTTTAAAGACATCAACGAGGCATATAGAATATTATCTAACCCATCTAGTAGAAGAAAATACGATAGACAATGGAATACAAATGTCGGAAGAAAGAAAAATAGAGAAGCAAACAAGGACAATATGAAACAAAGTGATAGTATTTTCGGTGAGATAGTAAATATGTTCTTTGGTGCAAAAAAAGAAAAGAGCGAAAAGAAACCAAAAAATAATGAAGTAAGAATAAAGGGAGAAAATATAGAAACAGCAATAGATGTAAGTCTAGAAGAGGCATTTTTTGGAATAAATAAAAAGATATCTCTAAGAGCAATAGATCGGAAAAATGAAAACCTTTACAATAAAAATACCAGCAGGTATTAGGAATAACGAAAAAATAAGGTTAGTAGGTCAAGGCAAAAAAGGTGAAAACGGAGCAAAAAATGGAGACCTACTAATCAAAATCAATATACAAAATAGCAAGGACTTTAGATTACAAGGATGTAATATTCATACAGATTTAAAAGTTACACCGTGGGAAGCGGCACTTGGTTCAAGAATTGAATTAAACACAATAGATGGACAAGAAACCGTATATTTACAAAAAGGAGTACAAAGCGGAGAAAAAATAAAAATTTCACAAAAAGGATATAAAGACCGGAAAAGGAGGAAGAGGAGACTTAGTTGCAGAAGTGAAAATCGTAGTACCAAAGAATTTATCACAAGAGGAAGAAAAATTATATGAAAAGTTAAAAGAAGTATCTACCTTTAATCCTAGATAAATAGATAAAAAATTGGAAAAATTGCTAAATAAATAGTTAATTATCAATAGTCGACATAATAAATTCATAAATAAACTTGACAATGAGGCCAAAATAATGTATAATTATGTTTAGTGAAATTTTACCAAAGACAAGCTATGCATAATTGGAAAGAGGTGCAAAAATGGAAATAATAGAAGGAAAACATTTTAGCATAACAGATCCAAAAGGAGTAAACACAGTAATATATCAAATAAATAAAACAAAAAAGGAATATTTAGACAAATTTCCTAAATATACAGTACAGAGATTAGACTATACATCTGAAATCAGAGGAGATTCTACAAGAAAAACATATTATGTGGACGAACCTTCACCAGATGGAAATCAACTTGCAATCTTTTCTTTTGGAAAAGAAAAAGTTGTAATAAATATGGGAATATTACTTGGAGATGAAGTAAAAATAACTAAAAAGCCTGTTCCATTTAAGTTTGATACCATATACTCAGAAGAAGGCAATAAATATAAGGAATTCAATTATACACCAAACTTAAAAAGGGCAATTTCAATAATAGACCCAGAAACAGCAGAAGAGGTAAAGCCTGTGCTATACTTCGATGAAAAAGCAAATGAAGTTAAAGGAAAATGTAAATTAAAACCGTATAAATCTTATTTCGCATTCGAAATAAGAGAAAACTAGGAGGAAGTAAAATGGCAAATAAAAATGTTAATGAAAGACAAGAATACAGAGGAGAAAATGGAGAGAGAATATTTGAATCAACAGGAATCAATGATCAAGGTTTATCAAAGATATCTTGTGTAAAAGCATGTCCAAAAGAAAAAGAATTTGAAATTGTACCTCCGGGTAAAGAAAGTATACAAGCATTAAAAGATATGGGAACCGTTTCAGAAAGTATGACAATTCCAACAAATACAAACAAAGTTAGAATAGAAAATGAAGGCAATAAAGAGACAAGAGAGAGAATAGGAAGAAATGGAGAAATAGTTTCTATTACAATTATAGATATAAATACTATATCAAAGACGTTACAAAGAAAAGTTGAAGAAGAAAGATAATCTATATAACCAAAGAGAAGGTGAAACAATATGAACTACAAAATAAAGGGAACATTAAGAAGAAATAAAGGAAGATTTATAATATTTGCAGTACTATGGTTATTTATGGCCATAGTACTTGTTGCACCACTTGCCTATGCACAAGACGTTGCTACGGTAGATGGTGTATTTAATTTTGGAGAGTTTGTAACAGATTCAGTTGGGGCATATTCAAAATTTGGTGAAGTACTTCGGAAATTTTGGAAATTATATGCCACAATTTTTTAGTTTACTTTGGAAATTTACTCTAGTATATGCAGTATTTATGTTTGTTGGATTTGTAAAAACAGCTCCAAAAAATGAATATACAGATATTGAACAAGGATCAAGCGATTGGGCAGGTAAGGGAGAGCAATATAAAGTATTAAGCAGAAATAAAGGAATTTTACTTGCAGAAAACCATTATTTACCAGTAGATAAAAGAGGAAATATAAATGTATTGGTAGTTGGACGGTTCAGGTTCTGGTAAATCTGCATCATTCTCTATACCAAACGCATATCAAATGTTAGGCTCATATGTATTCACAGATCCAAAAGGGGAATTATATGATAAAACAGCAGGATTTTTACAAAAAAATGGATATGAAATAAAAGTTTTAAACTTAGTAAGACCACAAAACAGTGATGGATATAATCCACTTATGCATATATCATCAGAATTAGATGTTGATGTAATTGCAAATACAATAGTAAAAGGACAAAAAGTAGAAGGAAGTACAGCAGATCCTTACTGGGATGATATGGCAGAAATGCTATTAAAAGCATTAATATATTACTTAATAGCAACAAGACCAGAAGAGGAACAAAACTTAGCAAGCTGTGCAGAGCTAGTTAGAGCTGCAAATACAAGTGGTGGAAATAACTTACTTTCAGAACTTATAGGACAGTTGCCATACGATCACCCTGCAAGAATGTATTATAAATCAATAGAAATAGCACCAGAGAAAACTTATGGATCAATTTTAAGTTCTTTGCAATCAAAACTTGGAAAATTTGATTCAAAGGAAATTGCAGAATTAACATCAACAGATACAATAGACTTTGAAGAAATAGGAAAAAAGAAAACAGCAGTATATGTTATATCTTCTGATACTCATACTGCATATGACTTCTTACTTACAATATTCTTTGCACAAATGATACAACAGCTATATGACTTTGCAGATTTAAGTGGGGGGACACTTCCTATGCCTACATATTTTATATTAGACGAGTTTGCTAACATAGGAAAAGTACCAGATTTTGATAAAAAAATATCTACAAGTAGAAGTAGAAAAATACAATTTAGTGTAATACTTCAAAACTTAGACCAACTCGAAGCAGTATATGAAAAATCTTATGAAACAATAATAGGTAACTGTGATACACATGTATTCTTAGGAAGTAACTCACAAAAAACAGTCGAATATTTCTCAAAAGCACTAGGAGAAAAGACTGTTTCAAGAGATAGTATATCAGTAAATAAAGACAGAAACAATTGGATGCAAGGAAAGAGTGTGTCAGATCAAATCAATGCAAGGGCACTTTTAACACCAGATGAACTTAGAAGGTTTGATAATGATTACTGTATAATATTTGAAAAAGGAGTAAGACCAATAAAAGCAAAAAAATATTACTACTTCTTAAGACCAGAAGCTAAAAAGCTTGCAGAATTTACATTAAACCATAATGAATCAAGAGATATAGATAGAGGACCTTGGAGAAAGTATAATCCATATAATCCTTATGTTGAGGAGAAAAAAGGTGGAGGAGTTCAAGATTTAAAAGTAGAAAGCCTAGACGATTTATTCGAGGAAGAACCTAGCGAAAAACAAGAAAATATAGAGATAAAGCAAGAAAAAAAAGAAACAAATCTAAAGGAAGATGTTGCTCCTATACTTCCACAAGATATAGTAGAAGATATGGCAGAACCAGTAAATGATCAAACACAAGAAGAGATAGATCTACAAAAAGAATTAGAAGCAAAATTTGATGAATTATTTGGACCAGCAGATGAAAAATAAAAGATACAAAATAGCAGTAATATTTATTAAAAAATAAATATTATTGCTATTTTAATATTTAAAAAACTATTCACATTTTAAAATTACTATGCTAAAATAATGATATCAGAAAGCACAAGATATAAAAAAAGGGAGAAACTAATGAGTAAGTTTTTAAAAAAAATACCATACGTAATAGGAATAGTATTACTTGCCTATGTGCTAATATTAAATATAATATATACTGTAGAATTAACATTGAGAGAATTTGTTGTAGTAAATATAAATACCATATCAAATATTGCTATTCCAGTATTAATAATGTGTTTAATTTTATTTTTAAGTAAAATTATGAAAAAAGTGTCACATAAAATAAATGACAAATGGTTTTTCTTTTTAGGATTAATAGTAATATATATAATAGTACAATTACTATGGGTAGATAATAGATTTATATGGCCAAATGCAGACCAAAAGTATACTTACCAAATTGCTGCTTCTATGAAAGATGGCAATATGGAGGAAGTTATAGCAAATACTAATAACATATATGGTGGAGACACATCAATGAGAACATATTTAGAGTGCTATCCACAGCAGTTCACATTAGCCTTTGTATGGAATATATTATTTCACATATTTAATAGTACAAACATTTATATTATTTTACAGTTCAATGTATTTTGCAATGTTATAACCGCTATTTCAACATTTTTAATATGCAAGGAGCTATCTAAAAAATATAACATCAATAAGTATTTAGGCGTTATACTCATATTTACATTCTTACCATTAATACTACTTTCAATATTTGTCTATGGTGATATACCAGGACTTGCATTTTCAATGCTAGGAACATATTTAATCATAAAATATGTAAATGATAAAAAAATAAGATATGCAATATTTTCGGCGCTATCACTTTCTTTAGCGTATATGATTAGGACAAATATATTAATATTTGTTGTAGCAATACTAATTTACTTATTCTTAGATATGATATCAAAAGGAGAAACTAAAAAAACAATAAAAGATATTTTAGTTAAAATAGGTGTAGCAATAGGAATTATCATAATAGTATTTACACCAGAGGCAATAGTAAAAAATTACTATGTTAACAAATTAGACTTAAATAAAGATATTTCATTTCCAGTGAATGGCTGGATTTGCATGGGAATGCTAAGCGGAAAAGCCGAAGGATGGTATTATTATGATTTAGCAAATTTGAGGTATTCAAGTTCAAATCCAGAGAATACAAAAGATTTATATAATTATTTAATAAAAGAAAGATTAAAAGATTTTAAAGAGAATCCAAAAGAAATGTTAGAATTCTATTTTAATAAAACGCGTTCAACATGGGCAGAGCCAAGTTTTGGCGGATTAATGTATAATCACAATTTTCAATATAAAGAAGATGTAGATACATTTACATTTGGATATTATTTTGTAAGGTATTATCAAAAAGCTTTGATATTTATAATATTTGGTGGAAGCATACTAGCATTAATGAAAAACAGAAAAAATCTATCAAATGAAATAATATTACTAATAACAATATTTATAGGAGGATTCTTATTCCATATATTATGGGAGACAAAATCAAGATATGTATTTCCATACATAATGGTATTAATTCCGATTGCAACAATTGAAATAAATGCCAAAAATATACTTCAAAAATTCAAAAGGAAGGGTGAAAAATGAAATTTGTACACATAGCAGATGTTCACTTTGATATACCATTCACAACGCTAGAAACAAAAGATTTAGCAGAAACAAGAAGGTTAGAGCAAAGAAATAGTTTTAAAAAAGTAATTGATTATATCAAAAAACAAGGTATTCCATATTTGTTTATATGTGGAGATTTATACGAAAATGAATATATTAAACTTTCCACAATAGATTACATAAATAAATTATTTGAAACAATTCCAGACACTAAAATATACATAGTACCAGGAAATCATGATCCTTATTTAAAGAATTCATACTATGAAAAATATAATTCTTGGGCAAAAAACATAACAATATTTAAAGAAAAATTAGAAAAAATAGAAGATGAAAATGTCTGCATATATGGATATGGCTTTGAAGATTTTTATATGAAAAGATTTGAATATGAAGATATAGAGCCTGACAAAAGCAAGATAAACATACTTCTAACGCATGGAACAATAGATGGTGCAAGAGAAGATGAAATGCTATATAACCCATTATCATTATCAATGTTAAATAGTATAGGATTTGATTATATAGCACTTGGACATATTCATAAAAAAATGTTAGATAAAAATATTATATATCCAGGATCTCTTATTTCACTTGGCTTTGACGAATTAGGAGAGCACGGAATGATAGTACGGAGAAATAGATACTGCTACAAAAAAGTTAAGCACAGAATTTGTAAAAGTAGATGAAAAAGAATTTGCAGAAAAAGAAATAAATATAACAGACATAAATTCTTATGAAGAACTAATAGAAACAATAAATAATGAAGAATTCAGCAAAGATAAATACTGGAAAATAAATCTTATAGGAAATAGAAATATAGAAATAAATACTAATAAAATTTTAAAACTAGTAGCGCATCAAAATGTGATAAAAGTAAAAGATATGACAAAAATAGGAGTGGATTTGCAAAAGGAAGCTAAAAAGAATAACTTAAAAGGAATATTTGTAAAAAATTTATTACAACAAGCGGATGTTGATCCAAAAAATAGTGAAAAAATTTATAAAGCCATAGAAATTGGACTAAATGCATTTGAAAAATAGAAAGGAAAGTTTTAATGCAAATTAAAGAAATTAAAATAAATAATTTTGGAAAATTAAATGATAAAGAAATAAAACTAGAAGATGGTATAAATGTTATATATGGAGAAAATGAAAGTGGAAAATCTACTCTCCTTAAATTTATAACTAGCATATTTTATGGAATAAGCAAAAATAAAAATGGACAAAAAATTAGTGACTATGATAAATATACGCCTTGGAAAGAAGGAGAATTTTCAGGAAAAATAGACTATGTTCTTGATAATAACGAAGAATATGAAGTGTATAGGAATTTCAATAAAAAGAATCCACAAGTTTTTGACAAAGACGGAAATGATATAAGTAAAGATTATACGATTGATAAGACTTACGGAAATCAATATTTTTCGGAACAAACCAAGGTTGACGAAGAACTATTTAATATGTCACAAGTGATAGCACAGCAAGAAGTAAAACTTGATGAAAAGAAACAAAACACTTTGATACAAAAAGCATCAAATATTATGCTAACAGGAGAAGATGATATTTCATATAAAACAGTTTTATCAAAATTAAATAAAAGACAAACAGACGAGATAGGAACTTTAAAGAGTCCTACAAAACCGTTATATTTAGTTAGCAGAAAAATAGAGGAATTAACAAGAGATAAAGAAGAGCTAGAAGAAATAGAACCACTTCAATATGAAATAGAAGATGAAAAAAATTCACTATTAGAAAAAATTAGTGAAGCGGAGAAGGAATTAGAAATTCTTCAAGAATTGCAAAAAGTACAAGATAACGAAAAAATAGAAGAAGAAAAAATAAATATAAACAAAACAGCACAAGATGAAATTAAAATGCAAAAGGAAAATTTAGAAGAAAATCTAAATCAAATAAAATTAGAAAAAGGTAAAAAAAGTTCAAAAAGTGTATATATAATATCAATAATATTACTTATAATTGGACTTATATTATACTTTATAAATCAAAAAATTGTAGCTTTATCTTTAGCAGGAATTGCAATAGTCATAGCTGTAATAGGTTTAACAATAAACCTAAACAAAAATAAAGCTATAAAAAAAGCAAATGAACAAAAAGAAAAAGAAATAGAACAAATAAAAACAAAGATAGAATTATTAGAAAATGAGATTAAAGAAAAAGAAAAAGTAATACAAAGTAGAAAAGATGAAATAAAAACAAATACTGAACTACAAAAATCTAATTTAAAAAATAGATTTTCGAAATTACAAAATGTAGAAAATATATTAAATAACAAATTAGAAAATAGAAATATAATTGAAGAACAAAATTTAATAAATGACTTAAAACTAGAATTAACGAAATTAGAAATGAGACAAAATGAAGGAATAAAAAAGTTAGAAAATCTTACAAAGATTGAAGAAGAGCTAGAAAGCCTTAAAGAAGAATATCAAAATCTAGTAGAATATAATGAATCTATCGAAATTGCAAAAGAAGCATTAGAAGATGCTTACTTGGAAATGAGAGAAAAAGTAACGCCAAAATTTACTTTAGATTTATCAGATGCTATAAAAAATATATCTAATGGAAAATATAAATCAGTTAAAGTAAATGAAGAAAACGGATTAATGGTTGAAACTGAAAATGGAAATTATGTATCAGCAGACGTTTTAAGTGTGGGAACTGTTGATGAACTATATTTATCTCTTAGAATATCAAGCATAAATGAACTAGTAAAAGAAAATATGCCAATAATTTTAGATGAAACTTTTGCATATTTTGACCAAAAGAGATTAGAAAATGTTCTAGAATTTTTAAACAAAAATTATGGAGATAGGCAAATAATTATATTAACTTGTACAAATAGAGAATGTGAAACTTTAGAAAATAAACAAATACAATATAACAAGATAGTTCTAACTAATTGACAATCGCCAAAAAAGATTATATAATACCAAAGGCAAGTTTAATAGTGAAGAAAGGGGAAATATAATGTTCCAAAGATTAGAAGATGTAGAAAAAAGGTATGACGAGTTAACAGAAAAGATAAGCGACCCAGAAGAGATTGCAAAAACAAGCTCTTGGCAAAAACTTATGAAGGAACACTCAGAACTTACTCCAATAGTAGAAAAATATAGGGAATATAAAAAAGCAGAAAAAACAATAGAAGAAAACGAAGAATTACTAAAAGACCCTGAACTTAAAGAATTAGCACAAATGGAAATAGATGAAGCAAGAGAAAGTTTGCCTAGAATAGAAGAAGAATTGAAAATACTTTTAATACCAAAAGATCCGGACGACGATAAAAATATAATATGTGAAATAAGAGCAGGAGCAGGAGGAGAAGAGGCAGCATTATTTGCAGGAACTTTATTTAGAATGTATTCTATGTATGCAGAAAAGAAACACTGGAAACTAGATGTATTAAATGAAAATGAAACAGAACTTGGTGGATATAAAGAAATAACCTTTATGATTACAGGAAAAGGAGTATATAGTAGACTAAAATTTGAAAGTGGAGCACATAGAGTTCAAAGAGTTCCAGATACAGAGAGCAGTGGAAGAATACATACATCAGCTGCAACAGTAGCAATATTACCAGTTGTAGAAGATGTAGAAATAGAAATAAATCCAGCTGATATAAAAATGGAAGTATATCGAGCATCAGGAGCAGGAGGACAACATGTAAATAAAACATCATCAGCAGTTAGATTAATTCACGAGCCAACTGGAATAGTTGCAGAATGTCAAACAGAAAGATCACAAGTACAAAACAGAGAGTATGCAATGAGATTATTAAAATCAAGATTATATGAAATGGAAAAACAAAAACAAGATGAAAAACTTGCAAATGAAAGAAAAAGTCAAGTTGGAACAGGAGATAGAAGTGAAAAAATTAGAACTTACAACTATCCACAAGGAAGAATAACAGATCATAGAATTGGCTTAAGCATATATCAAATGGAAAACTTTTTAAATGGAGACTTAGATGAAATGATAGATGCACTAATTACAGCAGATAGAGCAGAGAAACTAAAAGGAGACGAATAAAATATGGAGAATGAATTATTAAACGAAAACTTAGACAAATTAATAGAAACAGCAAAAGCTGTAAGAAAAAATGCATATACACCATACTCAAACTTTAAAGTAGGAGCTGCTTTACTTACAAAGACTGGAAAAATTTATTCAGGATGCAATATAGAAAATGGAGGAATAATGTCTATCTGTGCAGAAAGAGTTGCATTCACAAAGGCTGTATCAGAAGGAGAAAAGGAATTTGAAGCAATACTTGTTGTAGGTGGAAAAGATGAACTAATATATACAACTCCTTGTGGATACTGTAGGCAATTTATGACAGAATTTTGCAAGAAAAACTTTATAGTTTGTATGTATTATGGAGATGGAAAAATAGTTAAGAAAACTTTAGAAGATTTATTACCAGATAATTTTATGCTAAACAAATAATTAAATGGCAACTGCATAAAACAAAATAAAAGTGCATAAATTTAAATGAGGTGTATAATTTTGACTATACTGAAAAACACTTTATTAGGGCTATTTTTTGGAACGTTTGGAACTACAATTCGGTGGAATAATAGGAGTAAAATTTAACAATACTTCAAATAAATTGCTTAGTTTTGTTTTATCATTTGCCTCAGGCTTAATGATGGCAATTGTATGCTTTGACTTAATTCCAGAGGCAATTTCTGTATCAGATTTTGCAAGTACAATAACAGGAATAGTATTTGGGATAATAGTTATGATAATCTGTGATATAGTGGTACAAAACAAGATACAGACTAAGAAAAATAAATATCAAAAAAATAATTTACTAAAAACAGGCATTGCAGTTGCTATAGGACTTGCACTTCATAATTTGCCAGAAGGATTAAGCATAGGTGCAGGATTTGAAGCATCAATGAAACTTCGGATATTCACTTGCAATAGCAATAGCAATACATGATATACCAGAGGGAATATCAATGGCAGTACCAATGAAAAATGGAGGAATAAGCTCATTTAAAGTAATACTATACGTTATATTATCAGGTGTAACAACTGGCGTTGGCGCATTTTTTGGAAGTTTGATAGGCTCAGTTTCGTCAACCGTAATATCATTATGTTTAGCATTTGCAGCAGGGGCAATGCTATACATTGTAACAGGGGAGCTAATTCCAGAAGCAAATGATTTATATAAAGGAAGAATGTCAGCATTAGGAAATATAATAGGATTTTTACTAGGAATCATTGCAGTAAGGATATAAGAAAAATTTTATACACAAAAATTCCAGTGATTTTTCACTGGAATTTTGCTTTCGGGTTTCTATTATAGGACACCATCTCTATAAATTTAACAATTAATGCTCCATAGGACCTTTCATATGCTCAGCATCCTCTGACAAATCTTCTTGGGTATATCTTATTAAATCTTCCTTACTAGATTCAGGATTCTTTTCACACATTGAATGATAACGATCCATGATTTCATCATTTGTAAATACATCTGCTATATCAGGATTATAAGCTTTAATTTGGTCAAGAATTTCTTCATGTCCAGTTGCTAAATTTCCATCAGCCTCAGCTAAAGTTACTCCATCTTCACTTATCTCTGGATGTTCTTTTATTTCATCCATTTTATCAGTAATATTATCAACACCCTCTCTTGGAGAAAATTCTTTGCGAACCTCGTAAGTTGTATAACGAGTATGCTGATCTTCTAATCTTTCAGAAACAACATCCTTATTAGAAGTTCTATCTATATATCCAAAGCCAACTTCAATATATCCCATAGAACCAATTCTTGCAGTTATAATACCATTTTTTACAATATTAGATTTTATAGCAAATGAAGATTTTACAGATTTTTCTTCTACTCTAGAACCATCTCTATTAACCTCGTATACATTTTTATCTGAATCCTTTCCACCAACTTGTGTTAATGCATCAGAATATTCAATAGAACCATCAGGGTTTTGAATCATACAAATAAGGCTAGTTGTGTATGGCAATTTAGATCTGTCTGGAATATTAGTAGGGTAAACAACAAGTAATTTTGAACCAGCAGGGACACCTAAAATATCTGCCAAAGTATATTTATCATCAACCTTAATGTTTGTTTTAATTTCTTGCTTTGCATCAATATTATTTAAGACTTCTGGATCAGGAACCTTTTCATCTTGATTAGCTTCTTGACCTTCATTTTCGTCTTTATCTAAATCATCTTTAGATAATCCTTTATCGTCTAGTGCTTTATCTAAATCAATTTCAGACATAGAGCGAACTTCTTCTTTGCTAATTCCAAGTTTTTTAGCTACTTTTTCTAACTGCTTATCAAATTCATTTAATGAAACAACTTCTACTTTATTCATATTTTGGAACTGTGCAAGGAAACTTATATCATCTTGTGCAATTTCTTGTGCAGGATAAATCTTACCATCTTTATCAAGTCCAGTAATAACAAACCTTTGAGAGGTAGTTCCATCAGGCATTTCATCAATTATTAAAAATACATCATTTGTAACTAAAACTTTGCCATTAGGAGAGGTTTCTTCAGAAGTAAGAGTACCAATAAGTTTAATATCCTTGCTAAATTCAGTCTTTTTTTGCTCATAAATTTCTTTCATTAATTCATATAAACTTTTATCCATAATAAAATTCATCCTTCCTTGCTTATTTCAAATTATATTTATTAATTATAAACTAATATATTTAATTATAGCACGCTTTAAAAATAAAGTCAAAAAATTTGTTTTGTTCGCTTTTATTTTAAAAAATAGTAGTATATAATTACAACATATTGGAGGTAAGATATGAATATTATCGAAATAATTAGCAAAAAAAGAGATAACAAGAAACTTAGCAAAGAAGAAATAGAATATTTTATAAATGGTTATACAAAAGGAGAAATAACAGACTATCAAGCAGCAGCAATGGTTATGGCAATATATATAAATGGAATGGATTATGAGGAAATAAAAGACTTAACAATAGCTATGGCAAATTCAGGAGAAACATTAGATTTAAGTGATATTTCCAAAACTATAATAGATAAACATTCAAGTGGAGGAGTAGGAGATAAAATAACATTAATAGTAATGCCAATCATTGCCTCATTTGGTATTCCAGTTGCAAAAATGTCAGGAAGAGGACTTGGAATAACAGGAGGAACAATAGATAAGTTAGAATCAATCCCGGGATATAGAACAGATATAAGTTTAGAAGAATTTAAAAACAATATAAAAGAAATAGGAATAAGCTTAATTGGACAAACAAAGGACCTAGCACCTGCCGATAAAAAAATATATGCTCTAAGAGATACAATAGCTTGCACAGATAGCATTCCACTTATAGCATCAAGTATAATGAGCAAAAAAATAGCAGCAGGAGCAAATAAACTTGTACTAGAAGTAACATGTGGAAACGGAGCATTTATGAAAAGCCAAGAAGAGGCAGAAGAACTAAGTACTCTTATGAAAAAAATCGGAGAGCTTGCAGGAATAGAAACAATATGCGTTGTAACAAATATGGATCAACCTATTGGAAAAGCAGTTGGAAATTCTTTAGAAATAGAAGAGGCAGCCCATGCTTTAAAAGGTAAAATGGAAGAAGATGTAAAACAAGTTGTATTAACTATCGCATCATATATTATAAAACTTGCAGGTCAAGGTGACAATTTAGAAGAAAACAAAGAAAAAATACTTGAAAAAATACAAAGTGGAGCAGCATACGAAAAATTTACTCAGTTAGTAGAAAAACAATATGGAGAAGTAGAATATTTAAGTAATATTCAAAAAGCAAAATATATTGTACCAGTAAAAGCTGAAACAGAAGGATATGTAGAAGAGCTTCAAGCAGAAGAAATAGGGAAGGCATCTTTAATGCTTGGTGCAGGAAGACAGAAAAAAGAAGATGAAATAGATCATACATCAGGAATAATACTTGAAAAGAAGATAGGAGACAAAGTAGAAAAAGGAGAAGTACTTGCATATATACATTCAAATAAAGAAGATATAGAAGAAACAAAGCAAAAAATATTAAATGCATATATGATAGATTTAGAAAAACCTGAGGAATATAAACATATATTAAATATAATATAACGTATAAATTTAACTAAATTAGACTGCAAAATATAAATACGAAAGGGAGAAATATAACAATGGTAGATATACTTGAAGGACTAAATGATAAACAAAAAGAAGCAGTTTTAGCAACAGAAGGACCTTGCCTTGTAATCGCAGGAGCAGGAAGCGGAAAAACAAAAGTATTAACACATAAAGTTGCATATTTGATAGAAGAAAAAGGAGTTAACCCTTGGAATATACTTGCAATAACCTTTACAAACAAAGCAGCAAATGAAATGAAAGATAGAATCCAAAAACTATTAGGTGATATTTCAAATGATATGTGGGTTGGAACATTTCACTGGGTATGTGTTAGAATTTTAAGAAGATATATAGATAGATTAGGATTTACTTCATCATTTGCTATATTTGATACAACAGACCAAAAATCAATAATAAAAGAATGTATGAAAGAACTAAAAATAGATGACAAAATGTTTACGGATAAAAGCATTATGTATGAAATAAGCAATGCTAAAAATGATATGTTAGAACCTGAGGACTACGCCAAAAGAACAAATAACGAAATCAGAAAAGAAATTATTTCTAGTGTCTACTCTCTATATCAAAAAAAATTGAAAGAAAATAACGCTTTAGATTTTGACGATATAATAAATTTCTGTATAAAACTACTTATGCAAGAGCCTGACGTACTTGAATATTATTCTGAAAAATTTAAATATATATTAGTTGATGAATATCAAGATACAAACAAATCACAATTTACATTAGTAACACTTTTATCTGCTAGAAATGGTAATATAACAGTAGTTGGAGATAACGACCAAGGAATATATTCGTTTAGAGGAGCAGATATAAAAAATATATTAAACTTTGAAAATGACTTTCCAGGAACTAAAATAATAAAATTAGAGCAAAATTATCGTTGCACAAAAAATATATTAAATGTTGCAAACTCTGTTATAAAGAATAATGAAGTAAAGTATGAGAAAAAACTATGGACAGAAAACGACGAAGGTCAAATGGTTACAGCATATCTAACAGACAATGAATATGAAGAAGCAAGATATGTTGTAGAACAAGTAGAACATTTAAGACGTGAGGAGTACTATAAATATTCAGATTTTGCAATTCTATATAGAATGAATACACAATCTCGTGTATTTGAAAATGTTTTAAACAGAGCAGATATACCATATAAAATTATTGGTGGATTAAAATTCTATGAAAGAAAAGAAATAAAAGACGCAATAGCATATTTGAGATTGATATACAATACAAAAGATAATTTGAGTTTAAGAAGAATAATAAATGAACCAAAAAGAGGAGTAGGAAATACAAGTTTAGAAAAAATCACAGAAATAGCAGATCAAGAAGAAAAATCAATGTACGAAATCATCAAAAATGCAGATAGATATGGACTAAATAGGGTATATGCAAACACTAGGGAATTTGTAGAAGTTATAGACGAATTAGTCAACAAATCAAGTGAAATGACGGTATCAGAATTAACCGAAGCAGTTTTGAAAAATACTGGATATATAAAAGCATTAGAAGCAGAAAAGACGGAAGAGGCAAAAAATAGGATAGAAAACTTAGAAGAACTTTTGACAGAGACTATGGAGTTTGATGAGGAAGCGGAAAATGATTTAGGAAGTTTCCTAGAAAATATTTCGCTTACAAGCGATATAGATGAACTAGAAGAACCAAAAGACCAATTGACATTGATGACTTTGCATAGTGCAAAAGGACTAGAATTTCCAGTAGTATTTTTAGTAGGACTAGAAGAAGGAATATTCCCAGGAAGTAGGTCTATTGATGAACCAAATGGAATAGAAGAAGAAAGAAGATTGTGTTATGTTGGAATAACAAGAGCAAAAGAGCATCTATTTATGACATGTGCAAAAACTAGAACAATATTTGGTTCTACATCATACAACGCAATATCTAGATTCTTAAAAGAAATACCAGAAGAATATTTAAGCGAAGAAAGCTTATTGTCAACAGATAGCAGAGATAATTTCGAAGAAGATGGATATGGTTGGAGCTATGGAAACCATGTTAAAACATATAGAGAAAGCTCAAGGTTCAATAATACAAAGATTGAAACACCTGCATTTACATTTAGGACACCAGAGAGTTTCTTAAATGGGTTAAATAAAAAACAAAACGATTTTGATATATCAAAATATAAAGAAGGTGCAAGAGTTTATCATAAAAAGTTTGGAGAAGGTACCATAAACTATATTGAAGAAGAAGGCGAGGACTATAAAATAGATATAAATTTCGATAAAGCAGGTCATAAACGCTTGATGGCAAAATATGCAGCACTTGAAGTGATAGATTAGCTATAATAAATATAAAACTCCTGCGTTTGACTACTTTAGATTTTAATGGCTGTGAATAGTGACTATAAATATTACATTTATATTACAAATTAATAATTTCAGTTGACCGAAGTAAAAATATGATGTAAAATAAACTTAACTTTCAAGTTAAAACAAAAAATAAAAAACAAAGGAGAAAACGAATGATAGCAAACGCTAGAAACTTAGAGGCTCTACACACACACACACCAGATTGTTGAGCAATTAGAATTTAGCAAACAATAAAAGATATAGAAAAATAAAATAATAGA
>CANREW010000011.1 GCA_947629765.1 uncultured Clostridia bacterium | reverse complement strand
CAAAATCAACAAGACCATATGGTTGTTACTCCTTGTTTCGCAAAAAATATCACTCACTTCGTTCGCTAACAATTTTTTGCGAATTTTTAACAAAATTTGGCGAGTTAGCCAAGCGGTAAGGCGCGAGTCTGCAAAACTCTGATGGAGGGTCCGACTCCCTCACTCGCCTCCAAAATTTTTAAAATAGACAAAAATAGCACATTTCAACGGTTTTGAGACGTGCTATTTTTATATTTATCACATTAGTTTTGGCTCTATGTCAATAGTTGGGGGAAGATACCTGAAAAGTATTCTTATTTTCTCCTTAAATTGCTATATTTTATAATAATGTTATCCAATTTCTTCTTCCATACATAACTCTTACAATTTGTATATTTTCATCATTTATTCTATAAAAAACAATATAATTATCAACTACTAGTTTCCTAATTTTAAATCTTTTGATTATATCATCATCTATAACAGAATATATTTCTGGATTATCTTTTAGACTATCTATTTCTCTTTTTATCTTTGTAATTAGTTTTTGAGCAGTATTAGGTTCTTGTAAATTATATTTAATGTATCGTTTTATATCTATTAAATCTTGTTTTGATTCCATTGAATATTCTATATTATATTTTTTCAAAGGCAAATCCTCTTTCTTTTTTAAATTTTATCTAACTCGTCAAAAACTTCTTTTGATGAATATTTTTTGCCATTTTCTAATGACTTAATTCCTTTTTCTAATTCTTTATATAAAGTATATTTATCTGTTAAAAGTTCGTATAACTCAATACTCATTACTGCTAAATCTCCTGCTCCATTTTTAGTAATATATACTGGACTATTTGTTTGATGACAAATTGTAGAAATTTCATTATAATTATTTCTTAAATCAGAACTTGGTCTAATAATTGGCATATTAAACACCTCCATAAATATTATATACATATTTTATCAAAATATTGATATATAGTCAATATTTTTCAATTAATTTTTAAATACTTATAAAAACTATGTATTTCATTTTTCCCAAAATTATAGTATAATCATTCTATCAAATAGTATTTATTTAGGGGGAAAAGATATGAACAAAGAAAATATTTATTGTGGGAATATTCTGTAAGAAAAAATATAAAAGTAGTACAAAACCTACGAAAATACAAGTTTTTACAAAATATTTACATAATTTGTTGATTTTGTAATCAAAATGTTATATAATTGTAAAGAAAATGTAATAATTAACTAGCAATTTTGCAGAACCTATTCCCGTAAAAGGATTTAAGGTACCTTTTCACAGTTCCAAGAAAAAGGAAAAAATTGCTATTGACTTTACATTAAAAAAATGTAAAATAAAGTATAAGTAAAAATGTTTAAATAAGGTGGTAAAGTATGAAAACAAAAAAACTAATTGTATTTATCTCAATTTTAGCAGCAATTATATTTGTAGGAATTTTTACAAATAGTGTAAAAGCTGCAGGACCAGGTTATCTAACAATTATAAAAGAAAGGACAGTACACTTCCAAACTACAGATGTAACATATAAACATCAAATATATAAAGGTACAAACGATAAAACAGAAAATATTTGGAATATAGTTACATGTACAGACCAAGGAGTTGTAACAGATACAATACCAGATCTATACTGTTTAAGAGCAGGATTAGGTTTTACGGAGCAAAATCAATCAGAAAATCCTGTAAATTCAGAAGTCTTTACTAGTCCATTTAAGCGTGTAGAATATACACAAGATCTTGATATGGTAACAGGATATGATTCATTACGAAGTCAATTAGCAAATTCGCAGGCAAAAATTTTCAGTGAAGAAGAAAAAACACATTATTATGAACTATTATGGGTATTAGATCATATGTTACTAGAAAATGCAACTGAGGATGAATTAATACAATACCTAAAAGAATATGCTGAATATCCAGAAGAAGACTTCACGAGAGAGAATGCAGTTAAAGGAGAATTCTTAACAAGAGCAGATATTGAAGCAATACAACAATTAGCAATATGGTACTTTACAAACCATGGAGATCAGATACATAATACAAAAGACTTAACAACAATATTTGTCAATATAAGTAATACAAAAACTCATTTGGGAGATTCTAAGGGACAATATCAATCATATACTGATTTATTTAATACATTAGGTGGAGAAGGAACAAAAAGACAAAATGCTGCTGCTAAACTATACAAAAATTTAATAGAAAGAGCAGAAACTGCTGTTACATCAAATGGTAATACATATACACCATTAAGAGAATTAACAGTATATCTTGCAGGAACAGAGGCAGCTAATCAACAACCAGTAGTAAGAATTGAAGAAACAAACAAAGAAGTAGACTTGGCTTTAAGAAAATTTATATCAGCAGTAAATGGAACACCAACTACTTCAAGAGAACCAGTAGTAGATACGAAATCATTAAATAAACAAGTACAAGTAGGAACAGAAAATAAATATCAAACAACAGCAGAATATAATCACACTAAGGAACCTTTACAAGTACAAATAGGAGATATAGTAACATATACATTAAGAATATATAATGAAGGAGAATTACCAGCATATGTTACAGAGGTAACAGACTATTTACCAACATATCTTGAATATATTAAATATGGAGAAGATACAAACGGAGTATTTTGGGCTTTAAACGAAACAGCAAGAATAGCAACAACAACATCAGAATGTAAGATAGTAGGAGCCAGTGAAAACCTTAAAGAAACTGCTGTAGGTAAAAAATTATCAGAAGTATTAATTCCAGCAGCTGTAAAAAATGAAGACACTGATGATTATACATTAAGTTATATTGATATACAAATATCTTGTAAGGTAATGTCTAATATAATATATGGAATAAATATGACCAATATAGCACAAATAACAGAAATGAAATATCAAAATGGTAATGTAGTAGAATCAGACAGAGACTCTACACCTGATGGAAATTTCACATTACCAACAGATCCAGATTTACCAACATATAAAGATAATGAGAAAGATAAAAGCTATGTACCAGGACAAGAAGATGATGACGATTTTGAAAAAGTATATGTAGAAGCACCAGCACTTGATTTAGCATTAAGAAAATTTATATCACAAGTTGGAGAAACAAAATATAATAGAGCACCACAAGTAGTATCAGAAGGATTAAAAACAGGAGCAGAAACAGCAATATATAATCACGCAAAAGATCCAATAAAAGTACAAATAGGAGACATAGTAACATATACAATAAGAGTATATAATGAAGGAGAAATAGACGCAAAAGTTACAGAAATAACAGATTACTTAGCACCATATCTACAATATGTAGCAGGTGGAGAAGATACAGAGGGAACATATTGGACATTTACAACAGGAGAAAAATATAACACAGCAGTTTCAACAGAAAATTGTACTATAACAGGAGTTGGAGGAAAAACAGATAGCAAATATGTAGGAGACAAACTAGGAAATGCAATTATTCCAGCTTATGACGCAGACCATGATACATTAAGCTATGTAGATATAGAAATACATTGCAAAGTATTACCAGTAACAACAGAAACAAAAGTAACTAATATAGCAGAAATAACAAAAGAAGCAGATGCCAATGGAAATCAAATAGGCAAAGAAGAAGATTCAACACCAAATGATGTAACAAAACCAGAAGATTTCCCAGGATATAAAGATAATGAACAAAATAAGGAATACATACCAGGACAAGAAGATGATGACGATTTTGAAAAAATATTAGTAGTTCCAAAATTTGATTTAGCATTAAGGAAATTCATAACAAGAGTAGGAAACACAAATGTAAATAATAGATATCCAAACGTTGTATATGAAAATGGTAACCTAAAATATGAACATACAAAAGATGCACTAGGTGCAGCAACAGGAGACACAGTAATATATACAATAAGAGTATACAACGAAGGAGAAGCAGATGGATATGCAGAAGAGATAACAGATGATGTGCCAGAAGGACTAGAATTCTTACCAGAAAATGAGACAAATAAAGAATATAGATGGGTAATGTTAGACGAAAATGAAGAAGAAGTAACAGATGTATCAAAAGCAAAATATTTAATAACAGACTATCTATCAGAAGAACAAGGAGAAACAGCTGAAAGAGATAATCTAATAAAAGCATTTAATAAAGATGCCGAAATAAGTGATAAGAATCCAGATTATAGAGATATACAAATAGCATTTAAAGTAACATATACAGCAACAACAAAAGACGAAACAGAAAGAACATTAGTAAATGTAGCACAGATATCAAAAGATTCAGGAGATGATGAAGATTCAAAACCAAATAGAGACGAAGTATATAATAAAGACGGAGAAAACGAAGACGATATAGATTATGAACAAGTAAAAGTAAAATACTTTGATTTATCACTATTAAAATGGGTAGCACAAACAAAGGTAACATTAAATGGAAAGACAACAACAACAAATACAGGACACACAGCAGAAACATCAAAGAATGAGGCACCAGTAAAAATAGAAATAAAAGCAAGTGATGTAAAGAAAATAAAAATTCAATATGTATACACAATAAGAGTAACTAACGAAGGCGAAATAGAAGGATATGCAAAAGAAGTAACAGATTATATACCAAAAGGATTAAAATTTGTGAAAGAAGATAATCCAAACTGGTATGAAATAAGTGATGGAGTAATAGGAACAAAAGCATTAGAAAATACATTGTTAAAACCAGGAGAGAGTGCAGAAGTACAGGTAGTCCTAACTTGGATAAATGGACAAGAAAACTTTGGAGAAAAAATAAACTTAGCAGAAATTAGTAAGGACGAAAATCCAAGTGGAAGTCCAGATGTAGACTCAACTCCAAATAACAAAAAGACAGGAGAAGACGATATAGACGATGCACCAGTAATATTAGCAGTAAAGACAGGACAAACAAAGATATATGCTGGATTAACAATGATAATACTAGTAACGCTTGCCGGAGGAATAAGCTTAATTAAGAAATATGTATTAGAATAATATAAGAACAAAGCCTTTAAATTAAAGCAAGAGTTCTTAAAGAAAGGAAGGGCACTTTAAATAAAAGTGTCCCTTTTTTCAAATTAAGGAGAATAAAAATTATGGTAGTTGTAATAGGAGCAGGACTTGCAGGTTGTGAAGCAAGTTATCAAATAGCAAAAAGGGGAATAGAAGTAGAGTTATACGAAATGAAACCAAAGAAATTCACACCAGCACATTCTAATCCAAATTTAGCAGAGATAGTATGCAGTAATTCATTTAAATCTAATCTTTTAACAAACGCTTGTGGGTTATTAAAAGAAGAATTGAGAAGATTAGATAGTTTACTTATAAAATGTGCAGACGAGACAGCAGTTCCTGCTGGGCAGGCATTAGCAGTTGATAGAGAGATATTTTCTTCTTGTGTAACTGAAAAAATAAAAAGCATAAAAAATATAAAAGTAATAGAAGAAGAAATCGGAGAGAGTATACACTTAAAAGATTTAATTAAAAATAATATAGTAGTGATTGCAACAGGACCTCTTACAACGGACAAATTATCACAAGAAATAATGGAACTTACAGGGGAAGACAAGATGTCCTTTTTTGATGCAGCAGCACCAATTATAGAAAAAAGCAGTATAGATATGAATATAGGTTTTTTAGGTGACAGATATGGAAAAGGAGAAAGTAGTTATATAAATTTACCTATGAACAAAGAAGAATATGAGTCTTTTTGGAAAGCACTTGTAGAAGCGGAAATAGCAGAAATTCATAGCTTTGAGAAAAAGGAGATATTCGAAGGTTGTATGCCAGTAGAAGTAATGGCAAAAAGGGGAATAGACACATTAAGGTTTGGACCACTTAAACCAGTAGGATTCACAGATCCTAGAACAAATACAAGACCTTATGCAATAGTACAGCTAAGGCAAGATAATAAAGAAGGCAATTTATATAATATGGTGGGATTCCAAACAAACTTAAAATTCGGAGAACAAAAAAGAGTATTTAGTATGATACCTGGATTAAAAAATGCAGAATTTGTAAAATATGGAGTAATGCACAGAAACACATATATAAACTCTCCTAAATTATTAGATAACACATATAATCTAAAAAAATATCCAAACGTATACTTTGCAGGTCAAATTTCAGGAGTTGAAGGATATGTAGAATCAATAGCATCAGGTATGGTAGCACGGCCTAAATGTAATAGCAAAAGTTCAAAATAAAGATAAAATTATATTTCCAAAAGATACAGTAATAGGAGCACTTTCAAATTATATAAGTACAGAGAATAAAAACTTTCAACCTATGAATGCTAATTTCGGGATACTACCAGAATTAAATGAGAGAATAAAAGATAAGAAACTAAGATATGAAAAATTAGCAGAAAAATCTTTATCTAGCTTAAAAGAATTTGTAACAAAAATGTAATGAAAATGATATTGACATTATCTTTAAAAAATGTAGAATATAAATAGAATCGAAATAAAAAATCTCGAATTGACATTTTATGTAAAATAGTGTATAATTAAATAGATAATTACGGAAAAATATATGTTTAGATAAATATATTAAAGGGGGGTACTACAAATGGCAAATGAACAAGAAAGAAGAACAGAAAATTTTCTTGAAAGAGAACAAAGAGAAAAAAAGAGAGAAAGATATGAAAGAAATATGAGAAATCAAAGATCTAAAACAGCAAAATTAGCACCTAAAGTAAATAAAGAAGAAATGCTTAAAGAGTTAATGACATTATCAGAACACGAAATTTTAGTTAGATTATCAGAAGCAAGAGAAAGAACAGATAATGTAATAGAAAGATTATTAGCTGCACGTGAGCATTATAAAGGTCCAGATAGAGAAGAAAAACTTCTAAGATTACAAAGAGAGAGTAATAATGCGAAAAAAGAAGAAAAATATTTAGAAGGATATGCAGAAAACGGAAAACAAATAGCTAAAATATATAAAATGGAACAAAGAGAAATTGCTAGAAGACAAAAAAATCTACAATCAGTAAAAGATGAATTAGCTAATAACAATGCAGCCTTAGAAGAAATAAAAATAAAATTAGATGAGAATGAGAATAAAGTTAAATTAGTAAGAGAAAAACAAAAATCACTAGATGAAAAAATCAAAAAATTAGTAGAGAAAACTGAAAAATTCGGACAAGGTAAAGGCGAAATAACAGAAGAACAATCAGCACAACAAATAGAAGATTTAAAAAAGATTTCAGATTTATCAGAAAAAAGAACAAAAATAGAAGATATGCTTAAATCAAGAGAGAATAGCGAAGAAATAACAAATTTAGTTTCAGAAAAGAAAAAATTAGAAGAAGCAATAAAAAGTTCAAAAACTAAAATAAAATTATATGAAAAAGGTGAAAGCAAAGAAGATACTGTAATACATAAATGTAGATTAGCAAGAGAAATGTTGCTTGCTGGAAAATCATGGGATGAAATAAATATTGCATCTATTAAAGAAGTAAAAGAAAGACAAGAAAAAGCTAAAAAATCTGATAGACCAGAACCAAGGCCAGAGCCTAAGCCACAACCAAAACCAGAACCAAAACCAGAGCCATTACCACCAGTACCAGCAAGATTTGAAGAAAGACATCCAAGACTTTCTAAAATTCCATTCCTTGCAAAATTCGCAAATGGATTTGCAGAAGGTAGAAGAAAAGCTATGGCTAAAAGAATAAGAAATAAAAGTGACAATAAAGATTGGAAAAAAGAGCCACCAAAAAATGAACCAGCACCAAAAGACCCAATAAAAGAACCTATAAAAGATAAAAGAGATAAATTTATGGAATATTTAAGGGAAGCAGTAGAAGAAGGACATACTGAGCAAGGCAAATATGTAACACAAGAGGGACTCAAAGACAAAGAAATGCGAGATAGAATTGATGTAAGAACTCAAAAAGAAGCTGAAAGAAGAGCCAATGGAGGCGACAAAACAGAAAATAAAGGACAACAAGTAACTGAGCATGAAGGTATGCAGCTAGGAGACTAATCAAAGAAAATCATTAAAATTCCTAGAAAAATGTTACATAATTATTGACAAACGCAATTTAATATGATAAAATATGTAAACACGTATTGAGGTTAATACGTGTTCACATCAATTTTTAACCAAATAAATTAATGAATGGCAAACTATATAGAATTTACGGAGGTGTATCTAAAATGGCTGCAAAAGGACCAAGAGAAAGCATTACTTTAGAATGTACAGAATGCAAGAGAAGAAACTATATGACATCTAAAAACAAAAGAAATAACACAGATAGATTAGAAATAGTTAAATATTGTAAATACTGCAAGAAACGTACAACACATAAAGAGACTAAATAACTTTATAAAGGAGGAGCTTAAAAATGGGAAAAAATGATAAACCAGAAAAACAAACTAAAAAACAAAGAAGTTTCTGGAAAGACTTTAAAGCAGAATTAAAAAAAGTTATTTGGCCAACTAGAAGTCAAGTTGTAAATAATACAATAATAGTTTTAGTTATTGTAATAATTATAACAGCTATATGTTTTGTATTAGACTTAGCTTTCGAAGCTCTAAATACTTACGGAATTGATAGATTAAAATCAATGGTACAAGATAGTATTTCGGAAACTAACGAAACAACTGATTCAAATAGTGTAGAAGATTCAAATAACACAGAAGATTCTAATAGCAGTCAAGAAGACGCAAACAATAGTAATGTAACAGATTCAACAGAACTTAATAACAATAATGTCACAGAATAATATTTCGAGGAGGCGAATAACTTGGCACATCAAAAAGAGGATTCAGTCGCAAGATGGTATGTAATACATACTTATTCTGGATATGAAAATAAAGTAAAAACAGATCTTGAAAAAATGGTAAAAAACAGAGAAATGGAAGACTACTTCTTTGACATAGTTGTTCCAATGGAGGAACAAATTGAAATAAAAGATGGAAAAAGAAAAGCAAATTTGAAAAAAGTTTTTCCAGGATATGTTCTAATAAAAATGATAGTAACCGATGAAACTTGGTATATCGTAAGAAATACAAGAGGAGTTACTGGTTTCGTAGGTTCTGGTACAAATCCAATACCTCTTACAGAGGAAGAAATAAGAAATATGGGATTTGAAGATGTACCAATAAGAGTTGACTATGAAGTAAATGATTCTGTAAAAGTTATAAATGGTCCACTAGAAGGATTCATTGGGGTAGTACAAGAAATAAACAAAGAAAAAGGAAAAGTAAAAGTTTTAGTTTCTATGTTTGGAAGAGAAACCCCAGCAGAATTAGAATTTTCACAGGTTCAAAAAGTTTAGAAAGAAGCCTTAAAAGACTTATAAATAATTAACATTTAAAGGAGGTGCAAGAAATGGCACAAAAAGAAGTAGCAAATGTAATAAAACTACAAATAGAAGCTGGAAAAGCAACACCTGCTCCACCAGTAGGTCCAGCACTTGGTTCAAGTGGTGTAAATATCATGCAATTTGTTAAAGAATTTAATGATAGAACAGCAAACCAACCAGGAATGATAATCCCAGTTGTTATTACCGTATACCAAGATAAATCTTTTGAATTTGTAACAAAAGTACCACCAGTTGCTGTATTAATCAAAAAAGCTATCAAAATAGAAAAAGGTTCTGGTAAACCAAACAAAGAAAAAGTTGCAAAAATTACAGAAGAACAAGTAAAACAAATCGCTGAACAAAAAATGGAAGACTTAAACGCAGCTTCACTTGAAGCAGCTATGAGTATGGTTAAAGGAACAGCTAGATCTATGGGTATAGTTGTTGAATAAAATATTTAAATTGGGAGAAGTTTTAAAATAACTTCGTTAGAACCAAAGGAGGTAAAAATGAAAAGAGGAAAAAGATATCAAGAATCAGCAAAACTTCTAGAAAAGGGAAAATTATATGATGCTAAAGAAGCATTTACATTAATAGAAAAATTCCCAAAAACAAAATTTGATGAAACAGTTGAATTACACGTAAAATTAGGCGTAGATTCAAAACACGCTGATCAACAAGTAAGAGGTACAGTAGTACTTCCAAATGGTACAGGTAAAACCTTAAAAGTATTGGTATTTGCCAAAGGACCAAAAGCAGATGAAGCAACTCAAGCAGGAGCAGACTTCGTTGGAGCAGAAGAATTAATACCAAAAATAGAGAAAGAAAATTGGTTTGACTATGATGTAGTTGTAGCAACACCAGATATGATGGGTGTAGTAGGAAGACTAGGAAAAGTATTAGGACCAAAAGGATTAATGCCAAACCCAAAATCAGGAACAGTAACAATGGATGTTGCAAAAGCCATTAGCGAAATTAAATCAGGAAAAGTAGAATATAGACTAGACAAAACAAATATAATACACTTAGGTTTTGGAAAAGTATCTTTCGGAGCAGAAAAATTATTAGAGAATTATAATACTGTTATGGATGCTATAATAAAAGCAAAACCAGTTGCAGCTAAAGGTCAATATATTAAAACAGTAGCAGTAACTACTACAATGGGACCAAGTATATATATAGATCAAAAATAATTGAAATAAAAATTGAATATTACCCTAAGACAGTAGGTATCTTTAAAATTTAAGAATAAATCCTACCGAGGAAAATAGAAAATATTATATTTCTAGATAAACAAACTCGGAAAATCTGCCTTAGGATTTAGCCGAGTTTTTAATTTTTAAATTTTAAAAAAATATAAAATAAAAAACTAGTTCACAAAAGAAACGAGTAGTGCTAGGAAGACAAGGCAAAATTCTTTAGATAGACCTAGTGGTCATCTAAAGAATATTTGACCGAAGTCTGACAACGCAATACGAAATTTATTTTGCGAACGGTCATTATACAGGAGGTGAAACAAGGTGGCAAATAAAGAAATAATAAAACAAAAAGAAGAAGAAGTAAATAGCTTAGCAGAAAAAATGCAAAACGCTAAATTAGTTCTTTTCGCAGATTATAGAGGAATAACAGTTGAAGATGTTACAAATTTAAGATCAACTCTTAGAAAATCAAACTCTGAATACAAAATAGTTAAAAACAATATTTCAAGAAGAGCACTTGAAAAATGCGGAATAGAAGGACTAAATGAAGCAGTAGAAGGCCCAACAGCTGTAATCATTGGAAAAGATGATTATCTAGAACCTGCAAAAGCAATTTATGAATATACAAAAGAACACGACTTTTATAAAATAAAAGGCGGTGTAGTAGAAGGAAAGGTCATGACAGCAGAAGAAATAATAACACTTGCAAAACTACCATCAAGAGAAACCCTTATTGGAATGCTTGCTGGTGGATTACTTGGAACTATTTCACGTCTTGCAGTTGCAATTGACCAAGTACGTATTCAAAAAGAAACTAGTGCAGCTTAAAGTATAAGCTAAAAAAATTATTAAAAAATTAAAATTATAAAAATTTAGGAGGAATTTTAAAATGTCAAAAGTAGAAGAATTATTAGAAACTATCGATAGTTTAACAGTAGTTGAATTATCAGAATTAGTTAAAGGAATTGAAGAAAAATATGGAGTATCTGCAGTAGCAGCAGCTGCACCAGCAGCAGGAGCAGCAGGAGCTGCCGGAGCTGCAGCTGAAGAGAAATCTTCATTCAATGTAGTATTAAAAGATGCAGGAGCAAACAAAATCCAAGTAATCAAAGTTGTTAGAGATGCAACAGGATTAGGATTAAAAGAAGCAAAAGACTTAGTTGATGGAGCTCCAAAAACAATAAAAGAAAATGTTGCAAAAGACGAAGCAGAAGAATTAAAAACTAAATTTACAGAAGCAGGAGCAGTTGTAGAATTAGAATAATTCAAACAAAATATTTTATATTAAACCTCAAATGTTAGACAATAGTTTAGCATTTGAGGTATTTTTTATGATTGATAAATTTTTTAGTATATGATAAAATACAGCAAAAGGGTTGGTGATAATATGGATATATTAATAAAAAACTGTAATTTAATATCTATATCAGATAAAAGAGAAAAATACGAACCAGATATGGATGTATACATATCAAATGGTAAAATTGCAAAAATTGGAAAAAACATAGAAAATACAACTAATGCAAAAGTAATAGATACAAAAGGAAAGATATGTATGCCAGGGTTAATAAATACGCATACTCATATAAGTATGTCAATATTTAGAGAGACTTTGGATGGATATACATTACAAGACTGGTTAAATGACAAAATATGGCCTATGGAAGACAAATTAACACCAGAAGACATATATTATGCATCACTTTTATCTTGCATTGAAATGATTACAACAGGAACAACGATGGCAAATGATCAATACTGTATGGCAGAAGAAACAATAAAGGCTGCAAATGAGCTAGGAATGAGGCTTGAAGTTACAAGAACTGTAAATGATGTTCAGGAAATGCAAAGACAAAGAATAGAAGAATTAGAAAAATTAATAAAAGAGTATAACCATAAGTACGAAAATATCACTTTAAATATAGGAATACATGGGCTATATACAACAGGAGAAGATACTGTAAAAGAACTAATAGAAATGGCAAAAAAATATGATATGAACGTACATATGCATTTTTGCGAAAATGCACAAGAAACGTTAGATATAAAAAAAGCATATAATGTAGTAAGCCCAGTAGATGTCTTAAAAAAACATTTTACTGAGACTCATAATATTTTAGCTCATGTAGTTAAAGTAACCTCAAAAGAAATAGACGAATTAAGCAAATTAAAAGTAAATGTTTCACATTGCCCAATAAGTAATCTAAGATTAGGTTGTGGAATTGCAAAAGTTAAAGAAATGCTAGATAAAGGAATAAATGTAAGCCTTGGAACAGATGGACAAGGAAGCGGATCTAACTTAGATATGTTTGAAACTATGAAATTTACAGGTCTTCTTCAAAAGGGAGTTAATGAAAATCCAAAAAATCTAGAAAGCTACGAAATATTGAAAATGGCAACAATAAATGGTGCAAAAGCTTTAAGATTAGATGATAAAATAGGAAGTATTGAAGAAGGAAAACAGGCAGATTTAATTATATTAGATTTAAACACAGAAACTTGTATTCCAAATGGAAATATATTTTCATCAATTGTATACAATGCAAAAGGACATAATGTTTGTCATACAATTATAAATGGTAAATTAGTAATGGAAAATAGAAAAATTGAAGGAATAGATAAAGAAAAGGTATATAAAAAATGTATTCAGATAATAGATAGAATCCAGTAAAATCAAGGAATTTAGCAGATAAGCACCTAAAAAATAATAAAAAAATATGCCCAAAATTTGACAAACTTATAAAAAGAGAGTATAATAAAGGTTACGTGATGAAAAAACGAGGTGATTTATGAAGAAAAGTATAGTAATTTCCTTATTGGCCATTACGATATTATTTGGTACTGCAATATGCAGTATAGCATCAACAGGAATAGTTACGACAGATACTTTAAGATTAAGAAAGGAACCATCAGCAAATTCTGTAGTATTAGACTTACTAGAAATGAACGACAAAGTTTCAATATTAGAAGAAAATGACGGATGGTATAAAGTTAAAGCAAAGGTTGATTCAAATGAATATGTTGGTTATGTTGCAATGCAATATATAAAAGTACAAGAACCAATATCTGAAGAAACCGAGGCCCAAGGAAAAGAAAATAATACACAAGAAAACCAAGAAACACCAGAAGAGAATGCAGAAAAAGAAGAAAAAGTTTTAGTAAAATATGTGAATAATAATGTAAATGTGTATATAACACCACTTATAAATTCACTTGTATTAGATACAACTGAAAAAGAACAAAAAGTAGAAATTACAAGTGAAGTAAGCGGATGGTCATATATAAAAGCAGAAGATGTAGAAGGTTGGGTTAGAACAGACAACATAACAGAAAAAGAAGAAAATGTTTCAGATTCTGAAAAAAATAATACTTCATCACAAAAAACAGGATATATTTCTGCAAGTTCTGTAAATTTCAGAAAAGAAGCAAATAATAATTCAATTGTAATAACAACATTAAAATTAAATGATCAAGTTAAAATTCTTGAAAAGGGTACTACTTGGACACAAGTACAGTACGCTGGAAATGTGGGATATATTGCAACAAAATATATTTCAGAAAAGAAAATAACTACATCATCAAGAAGTTCTAGTACTAGAACAACTAAAAAAACTAATACAACTGTAGCAAATACACAAGAAACAAATAAAGTAACTGAAACAAAAAAAGTAACACAAAGCACAGCTGCAGAAGAAGTAACAAATACAGGTTCAGCAACAGGTGCAGAAATAGTTGCTTTTGCTAAGAAATATCTTGGATACAAATATGTATATGGAGAAGAATCTCCAAGCAAAGGATTTGACTGCTCAGGATTTACAACATATGTATATAAACATTTTGGATATTCAATATCACGTTCAGGTGCAGCACAAGCTAAAAATGGTAAAGCAGTTAGCAAATCAGAAATGCAAGAAGGAGACTTAATCTGCTTTTCAAATTCAAGTTCAAGTAAAAAGATAGGACACGTAGGAATATATATAGGAGGCGGAAAATTTATACACGCAGCTAATTCAAGAAAAGGTGTTATCATATCAAATGTTTCAGGAGATGGATTTTACTTTGTTTGTGCACGTCACATAATATAATTTTAAGATTATAGAATTTTGCTAAAGCGAAAGGAATAAGAATGAGAAGACCGCTTATATGGATTACGGTTGGATATATAATAGGTATAATATGGGGGCTATACTTAAAAATAAGTATAGCTCCTATATTTTTTATATTTGGAGGAATTTCTATTTTGCTTATTAAAGCAAGAATTATAGATTTTAATCTTATTAAAGAATATAAATTTTTTATTATAACTTTCTTTATATTTTTAATAATTTCTAATATTCAAATAAATTTCCTAGAAAACAAACATAGAAGTCTATATCAACAAATCAAAGATTCAAAAACAGAGGAGATAGAAGTTACAGGAACTGTAATTTCAGATAGAAAAGAAACAACTTATAAAGCAAGTTATACAATTCAGGTAAACGATATAAATAAAGATACTAAGTATAAAAAAACAAATCTAATAATATATACTAAAAAAGATATATATCTTAAATATGGAAATCAAATACATTTTAAAGGAACTTATGAACAAGCAAGCTCGGCTACAAACTATAAGGCATTTGATTATAAAGAATACCTAAAGACAAAAAATGTATATGGTATTATAGATGTAAGCAGTGAGATAGATTTATTAAAGGACAAAAATTTAAACCCAGTTTTGATTATAATAAATGAAATAAGGGAAAAGATAAAATCAAACTTAAAAGAAATATTAGGCGAAAGGTCAAAACTAGCCACAGGAATTTTACTTCGGAGATATCTCTGAAATACCAGAAGAAACGGTGCAAAACTTCAAAGATAGTAGTATATATCATATTTTAGCAGTATCTGGCACTCACGTAGGATATGTTATAACAGGTATAACTATTCTCCTGAATAGAAAAAACGCCTCAAAACGAAAAATAAAAGCAATTACGGCTATATTATTATTGGTATTTATGGCAATCACAAATTTTACTCCATCAGTTGTAAGAGCTTGTACAATGTCGATATTACTATTAATTTCTCGGAATTATATATAGAAAAAATGATATATGGTCTAATATATGTTTTTCTTTGCTAATTATATTAATCGCAAACCCATATAACATAAGAAATAACGGAGTGCTTTTGTCATTTGGAGGAACGATTGGAATCATTTGTTTTTTAAATAACAAAAATAGTTCAACTAAATTAATCACTAACACATATAAAGAAAAAATAATAAGATATATAAAAAATACAAGCTTAGTAAGTCTCTCTGCACAAATTGTATTAATTCCAATTATTTTATACAATTATAAAACAGTATCATTGACATTTTTAATAACAAATATTTTGACAAGTTATATAATAGGAATTATCATCATATTTGGATTTTTATTAATCATAATTTCATTTTTATTACCGCCGGTTGCAAACTTTCTAGGAATCTTATATAAACCTCTTATTGGTCTACTAGAATTTATAACAGAAAACACAGCTAAAATTCCATTTTCAAAGATATATCTAAAAACCCCATATATTTGGGAGATAATCCTTTATTATATTTTAATAATCTCATTTACATATCTATATAGAAAATTTCGGCAAACAATGGATATTGCAAAAAATCAAAAAGTCATATAAAAAAATTATTGCAGTTATATTAATTATTATTCTAATCTTAGGACTATATAAAACGGCGCCAAAAAATCTACGAATATACTTTATAGATGTGATGCAGGGAGATTCTTGCTTAATTCTCACAAGTTTAAATACTAGTATATTAATAGATGGCGGAGGATCTGAGACTTATGATGTTGGAGAAAATATTTTGTTGCCATATTTACTCAGTAGGAGAATAACTAAAATAGATTATATATTATGCAGTCATTTTGATACAGATCACTGCGGAGGTATAAAGACAATTTTAGAAAATATAAAAGTAAAAAATTTGATTATATCAAAGCAAAAGGAAAACTATGAAAATTTTAATGAAATAATGCAGATTGTGAAGAAAAAACACATAAATATAATAATTGTAAAAGCAAATGACAGAGTAGTATTTGATAAAACTGCATATATAGATGTCCTATATCCAACGAAAAATTTGGCACATTCAGATATAAATAATAATTCAATTGTTGCAAAATTTATAAGTAAAAATGTAAGCATACTTTTTACTGGGGATATAGAAAAAGAAGCGGAGGAAAATATATTAAATATTTACACTAAAAAAGAATTAAAAGCAGATATTTTAAAAGTTGCACATCATGGCTCTAAAACATCGTCAAGTTATGAATTTTTAAAAGCAGTATCACCTAAAATTGCATTAATAGGAGTAGGAGAGAACAATACTTTTAATCATCCAAGCGATATAACAATACAAAATCTAGAAAAGCTAAATGTAAAGATTTATAGAACAGACAAAAATGGGGAAATAGAAATAAAAGTAAAAAATAAAAATGATATAAAAATAAAAACAAATATCAATAACTAATATTTGTTTTAATTTTTAAAATAATCAATAATGCCAGTATAAATTCCCCATGCAAGTTTATCTTGATAATCATCTTGAACTAAGAGATTAAGCTCATTAGGATTAGATAAAAAGCCACATTCAACTAGGCTTAAAGGAATCTGTACATTATCAACAATATAAATATTACTTATAGATTTAGCAAGTCTATGATTATCAGAATTTATAGCTAAATTTAAAGCATTTTGAATACACTCAGAAAGAATTTTCCCATTTTCATTTTTTGCATTGTAAAAAGTTTGCCATCCATCATATTGTGTCTGAGGTATTTTATTTATATGAATTGAAACAAATATATCAGCAGAGCTTTCATTACCAAGTTTAACCCTGTTTTTAGTATCATCTACCTTTTTCTCCCTTAAAGTATGGCTATCAATTCCATAGAGTGCATTCTCATCTGATCGTGTAAGTATAACAGTAGAGCCACTTTGTTCTAATAAATTTTGCAATTTCAAAGCAATTTTAAGATTTAACTCTGCTTCACTGACTCCATTATTACTTATTGCGCCACCATCATCTCCGACCGTGCCCAGCGTCTATTACAATAACTTTTCCATCAACAGGGACACTAGAAACTTGTGTGATATCATAGTTTCTCTTTGCAGTGTTATCTGCAAGATAGAAAGTAAATGAGAAAAATAAAAAACATAAAATTAAAGCAAAGTGCTTTTTTCTAAACATATACATAGTAAGAATATATGCACTTTGCTCTAAATATATAACTTAAAAATTAATTAGGCTTTCTTCTATTAATCGCATAAGCACTTCCAGGAGTAACTTTTGCTAAATGCTTTACTTGTGCTCCAACTTCGCCAATTTCCAAAATATTGCTAAATCTGGATTTAGATACTTCTACAACACCAATTGAAATAGAAACCAAAGGAAATTCCTCTATTATGCCTTTTCTATTTGGAACTTCTAAATAACCTCTTTCTTGGTCCTCTTCAGAAAAATAATTAAGTATCTTTGTATCAAATTCTAAAATAATATTTTGACACATAGTTTCATAATTTGAATTAGCAACTAATGCAACAAAGTCATCTCCTCCGATATGTCCGACAAAATTATGATTATTATCATCTGCATTTACGTTTTTAGTAATAATTTTTGCAGTTTGTTTAATAATTTCATCTCCACCTAAAAATCCGTAAGTATCATTATAGGCTTTAAAATTATCTAGATCGAAATAAAGAACTGCAAATTCTTGCTTTCTAAGTAAACGTTTTTTCATTTCAGATTGAATAGGAAGATTTCCAGGTAATTTTGTAAGAGGACTTATACCTCTATTTCTATGCAAAAGCTTAACAATATTTTTAATAAGATAATAGATAGATGTTTCGTCAATAGGTTTTTTGATATAATATTCAATCTCGTGTTTCAAAAGTTCTTTTTCGTGTTCATTAGTTTGATTAGAGCTTATAACCATAATAGGAGTTATGCTATTATCTTCGTTATTTCTAATAGCCTTACATAAATCAAGGGCATTACCATTTACATTATCTTCATCTATTAAAATAAGAGATGGAACATCAAGTAAATGGTCAGTTAATTCAAGAGAAGTAATTGATCTGAAAACAAAATCTTTATCCTCCTTGAATTTACTTGAAATAACATTAATAAAATCTTTTTTATCTTCTACAACAAATATTTCATATATCATAAGTTTAAATTTTCCTTTTATTAATCAAAATTTTTACCTCTATAAACTTTAGTACTTCCCTCGACGTCAGTTGCAGTTATAGTAACTACTACAGGAGAACCGTCAAGAGAATATCTATACGTATATTCTTGCTTGCTACCGCTTTCATCACTGTATGTTACTTCTTCTGGATTGTTATTAAGTTGTTGAGTAATCTTTGAAATACCCTCTTCATCTGTAACAGCAACAATTAAATCATTTCCATCTAGATACAACTTAATATTTGGAGGATATACACCTTGTATCTGTTTTGCATCTTGCAAAGTAAAATTAGAAGTATTTACAGCAGTTATTGAAAGTGTATTTAAGCCAGAAGGAATAGCTGTTGTTTGCTCAATAATTGTATTATCTTCTCCGTTAGGATAAGCGGTAATTTCCTCTTCAGAATTCCATTTGTAAGTCATATAAGAAAGTCCAGTTACATCTGATACAGTTATTTTAATGTCAGTATTATCTATAACAGAGAACTCAATGCAAATTCCATCATAAGTATATTCATGAGAAGATGAAGAAATTTTATTATTATCATCTGTAACACTTACATACAAAGTGTTTATTCCAGAAGGAATAGCTATTTTATCCAAGATTATAGATTGTTCAGAATTCTTTTGAATAATAGTATCTTCATCATCATTCCAATGGTATTTAATTATAGAAACACCAACTGCATGATTTATAGTAACAATTGCATTATTAGCTTCTTGTTCAAATTTAATTGTAGGAACAACTTCAGTTTGTGATTCTTGAATTGTATAATTTGTGTATAAAGCATATGAACCCTCTCCTAAGAAAATTATTCCAAGAATAATAAGTGATATGCTAAAAAACCTAACAACAGACTTAATTGAAGCAGGTCCTTTACTTTTACTTTTTCCTGTATATAGAATTTGGTTCATTTACTTTACCTCCTTACGTACAAAATTATAGCATAACAAAAAAAATTTGTAAATAAAAAATGACTTAAAATTATATTAGTATTATGTATTTTATATAAAAATATATGTTATCTTTTCGAAATAACGATTATTTCAATATTGCAAAAAAAAGCAAAAGATAGTATAATGTTTAAGTAAAATAAAAGGAACAAGTTAAAAAACACTATCTAACACCTGCTTTTGTGTCCTTGAGAAAGGAATGATAAGTAAAAATGGACGAAAATTTTAAAGTACTAATTAGCAAAGAACAACTCGAAAAAAGAATCGAAGAATTAGCAAAACAAATTGATGAAGATTACTTAGGAAAAGAAATAACAGTAGTATGTGTAATGAGAGGTGCAGTATTTTTCACAGTACAATTAACTCTAAATATGAAAACAAAATTAAAATACGAATTCATTACAATAGCAAGTTACGAAGGAACAGATACAACAGGTGAAATAACATTAATGACTGATTTAAGAGAATCAATAGAAGGAAAAGATGTATTAATAATTGAAGATATAGTTGATACAGGAAGAAGTATGAAATACTTAATAGACCATTTAAAATCTAAAAACCCAAGAACATTAAAAGTATGTGTACTTGCAAATAAAGCAGAAAGAAGAGAGATAGAAGTTCCAATAGATTATATCGGATTTGAAATTCCAAATAAATATATAGTAGGATATGGATTTGATATAGATAATAATTATAGAAATCTTCCATATGTAGCATATTTAGAGGGATAAATATCTTATAAAGGAAAAGATATATGTTTAATATTGAAGAAGAATTGAAAAAACTCCCAGGAAAACCTCGGAGTGTATTTGATGAAGGATAAAAATGATAATATAATATATGTAGGAAAAGCTGTTTCGCTAAAAAATAGAGTAAGGCAGTATTTTAGAAAAAATAACAAAACAGCAAGAATAGAAAGAATGGTCTCATTGATAGACCATTTTGAATATATTGTCACAGACAATGAACAAGAAGCATTAATACTAGAATGCAATTTAATAAAAAAGAATAAACCTAAATTTAATGTTTTATTAAAAGATGATAAAAGTTATCCATATATAAAGGTTGAGCTTCAAGATGATTATCCAAGCATATATACAACAAGAAGAGTCTTAAATGATGGAGCAAAATATTTTGGACCTTATGCAAATCCGGGTAGTGCCAAAGAAATGGTAGCATTTATAAAAGATAGATTTAAAATAAGACAATGTAAAAATTATAAATCTAGAAAAAGAGTATGTTTAAATTATCATATAGGGAGATGCTTAGGGCCTTGCGTAAATAAGGTATCAAAGGAAGAGTATAAAAAACAGATAGACCAAATAATGTTAATTCTTGAACGGAAAAATAGATGCAGTAAAAAAAGAATTGCAAAAAGAAATGGAGCATGCTTCAAGTAAGCAAAAATATGAAGAAGCGGCAACCATTCGCGATAAAATAATTGCAATAGAAAATATCTCAGCAAAACAAAAAGTATCTAACTTTTCAAATAATGATATAGATGTTATAGGAACTGCAAGAAATGATATAGGTATTTGTATAGAAGTATTTTTTGTACGTTCAAGTAAAATGATAGGAAGAGAACATTTCTTTTTTAACGAATTAAAAGATTTAAACACAAAAGAGATAATATCTGGATTTATCAAACAGTATTATATATCAAATAATAATATTCCTAATAAAATAATGATAGAAGAAGAAATAGAAGACGAAGAAATAATAGAAGAAATACTATCTAAGCAAGCAAATAAAAAAGTAGAAATAAAATCGCCAAAACGTGGAGAAAAGCTCAAATTTGTAGAAATGGCAAAAAACAATGCAAAAGTAACACTTGAAAACAATACAAAAGATAAATATGCGATTTTAAAAGAATTGAAAGAGAAATTAAATTTAAGTAAATTGCCAATGCAAATAGAAACATTTGATATATCAAACATATCTGGAACAAATATAGTTGCAGGGATGTGTGTATTAAAAGAACGGAAAAATAAATAAATCGTTATCTAGAAGATTTAGAATAAAAACAGTATTTGGGCAAGATGACCCAAGATGTATGAAGGAAGTTATATCTAGAAGAATAAAGCATTCAATAGAAAATGAGAAAGGTGCTTTTGGACCTCTTCCTGATTTGATATTTGTAGATGGAGGAATAACCCAAATAAATGCAGCAAAGGAAGCTATCAAAGAAAACGGCGTAAATGTAGCTGTCTATGGAATGGTAAAGAATGATAAGCATAGAACAAAAGCACTAATAGACGAAGAAAAAAATGAAATTCCACTTTCAGAAAATGCAATGAATTTACTAACAAATTTCCAAGATACTGTTCATAACACAGCAATAGAATACCATAGAAAATTAAGAGATAAAGAAATATCTAAATCGAAGTTAGATGAAATAGAAGGAATAGGACCAAAGAAAAAAGAGCTTTTACTAAAAGAGTTTGGAAGTATAAGCAAGGTTAAAGATGCTAAAATAGAAGAATTAACGAAAATTAAAGGTATAAATGAAGAATTAGCAATAAAAATAAAAGAAGAGCTAGAATAAGCACATATTTATGAATATGAAAGTTGTAATAAACCCTTAAATTTCAGAATAAATATATTAACAAGAATAAAATTTAGGGGGATTACAAATGAAAAGATTTTTTAAGATATTATTAGTGTTAGGAATGACATTTAGTATTATTAATATTGTACTTATTGTTAGCTTTTTTAATATACTATCAGGATTAGCTTAAAATGTAACAGGAAGGAATATAAAAGAAAATGGATGTAGCAAAAAACTGGAAAGATTATGAAATAATAGATATGGCAAATGGCGAAAAACTGGAAAGATGGAAAAATGTTATTCTAGTAAGACCAGATCCACAAATAATATGGAAAATAAAAGAGAAACCAAGTGAATGGAAAAAAGTAGATGCGAGATACAATAGAAGCAAAACAGGAGGAGGAAGTTGGGAATATATAAAAAAGGTTCCGACATCTTGGCAAATTGGATACAAAAATTTAACATTTAATATAAAGCCTATGGGCTTTAAACATACAGGAATATTCCCAGAACAAGCAGTAAACTGGGATTGGATGATAGATAAAATAAAGAATTCTAAAAGAAGCATTAAAGTTCTCAATTTATTTGCATATACAGGAGGAGCAACAGTTGCGTGCCTTTCAGCAGGAGCAAGTGTATGCCACGTAGATAGTTCAAAAGGAATGGTATCTTGGGCAAAAGAAAATGTTGAAAGCTCAGGATTATCAGATAGACCAGTTAGATATATAGTTGATGATGTTTTAAAATTCGTAAATAGAGAAATAAGACGAGGAAATAAATATGATGCAATAATAATGGATCCTCCATCTTACGGAAGAGGGGCAGGAGGAGAAGTATGGCAGTTTGAAGAAAACATATGTAACTTAGTAGAGCTTTGCCAAAATATATTATCAGATGATCCGTTATTCTTCCTAATAAATTCATATACAACTGGAATATCAAGTACTGTACTTGAAAATATTTTAAATTTAACAATTACAAAAAAGTATAAAGGAAAGGCTTACTCGGGAGAAATAGGCTTACCTGTTACAAATTCAAAACTTGTTCTACCAGCAGGTATTTATGGCAGATGGGAGAAAAAGGAGCAATAAATGGAAAAATTAAAAGTAATATATGAAGATAATCATATAGTAGTTGTAGAAAAAATGCCAAACATACCATCACAAGCGGACAAAACAGAAGATGTAGATATGCTAAGTATAATAAAACAATATATAAAAGAAAAATACAATAAACCAGGGGAAGTATATTTAGCATTAGTACATAGATTAGATAGGCCTGTTCGGAGGAGTTATGGTGTTTGCCAAAACATCTAAGGCAGCAAAAAGATTATCAGAACAAGTAAGGGAAAGACAGATAAAAAAGGAATATCTAGTAGTTGTAGATGGAAAATTAGAAAACAAAAAAGGTGTGCTTGAAGATTATCTCCTAAAAAATGAAAAAAACAATATAAGTAAAGTAGTAGAAGAGGGGAGAAAAGGAGCAAAACTTGCAAAGTTAGAATATGAGGTCTTAAAATATAATGAAGAAATAAATTTATCAGTATTAAAAATACTACTTCATACAGGAAGGCATCATCAAATAAGAGTGCAACTTTCAAATATAAATCATAGCATATATGGAGATCAGAAATATGGTACAAGAGGAAGACGGAAAACAAATAGCACTTTGGGCATATAGATTAACTTTTTTTCATCCAATAACCAAAAAAGAAATAAGCTTTACATCACTGCCAGAGATAAACGGAACATGGAAAATATTAGAAGATTTAATTGACATACAATAAAAATGATGCTATAATATAGTTAAGCATTTAAATTAGTAGATTATACATTATGTACTTAAAAGGCTAGGAATGGCAGTTCCTAGTCTTTTCCTTGCTAATCATCTAAATGTTTTACTATTAAGTAAATCATTTACTTTTAACTGCTACAATTCACAGCAATTAAAATCTAAAATAGCCAAACGCAGGGGTTTTATATTTAGAAGAAATTGAAGACCCCCGAAAAACTTCGTAGGCGTTTCCCGCGTGGGTTCAATTTATAATAAATATAAAATCCCCGACGAGATTTGGCGGCCTTTATAATATATAAGCTGTGAATTGTAACTTTTTATCCATAAATTTCTAATTGTTGTTTGAAATATTTTTCATCCTTAGAAGTATACAAATTCAAGTTATTGCTCTTTTTAAGTATCCTATTAACCTCCCATAAACCAAGACCATGAGAACTGGTATCAGATGTTTTTGAAGTGTAACCTTTTTCACGAATCTTATCCACGTCTACATCTTTGTTCGAATAACTATTCTCAACTAAAATAATACTTTTATGTATACTAGAATTCTGCGATAAGCTTCTTACTTCAAAATAAATTTCCTTTTCTTTAGAATCTTTTGCAGCATCAATAGCGTTATCTAAAAGAATACCTAAAATTTTAGTAAGTACAAATGAAGGAATGTTCAATTTATCAAAATTTGTGCAAATACTTACATTGAATTTGATATTATTTTTCTCAGCTAAATAATACTTAGATGTAAGCAAACTATATAAACCACTATCATTAATTAAAGATGGATTAAGTGCAGTTAGATTATTTATATTGTTACACTCATTTTGAACATTTTTATAATATTTCTTTAAACCCTCCATGTTGTTATTTGCTATATACCCACCGATGCATTGCATAGTATTTGCCATATCATGCTTGAAACAACGAAGGTTATCTTGAAGTAATTGCAAATTTTTGTTATATAATGTAGCATCTTTAAGAGATTTTGTTACTTTTTCGAGCTTAATAGTTTTAAGACCACTATTAATTAAGCAATATACTAATGTAGTCGCAGTGGCAATTAAAGTAATAAATAATGGTGAATTGTCTATAAAACTTGGAATTATATGAAATTGTATACCGATAACAAAAATAAGAAAAATGAAATCCAAAGTTAGAATGATTCTAGTCTTTTTATCAATTCCCGATTTTAAAATAAATTTTAAGTGAATTAAAGAAACTAGATTCTTAATTTCTAAAACTAAACTTGACATATTTTATCCCCCACGTTAATAATATTATTGGAACAAAAGTCCAATACCAATAAATATTAAAACAAAATTATAAAAATGTCAATAAACTATTTGTAAAAAATTCCAAAAATGGAAAATATTGTAAAAATATAATCGAAAATTGACGAAAAAAGGAAATTGAAAAATATAGTTGAAAAAAAATACAAAACAATATATAATAAATGTATAAATAAAACAAAGATGGGAGAGATAGATATGAATATTAAAATAACAGGAAAAGATTTGAAAGCAACAGAAGCTATAAAAGACTACACAGAAAAGAAACTAGAAAGGTTACAAAAATACTTTGATGAAGATTTTGATGTTAATGTAACAATAAAAACAGAAAAAAATATGCAAATTGCAGAAATGCATGTAATTACAAAGGCAAATACATATAGAGCAGTAACAGAACATAGAGACTTATATGCATCAATAGATAAAAATATTGATATATTAGAAGGACAAATAAGAAAAGCTAAAACAAAAAGAGATAGAATAAATAAAGAAGATTCTATAAAAATGAAAGAATTGTCAAATATGCAAGAGGAAAAGGAAATAGAAGATGAAGTAATTAAAACTATATATTATGATATAAAACCAATTGGCATAGAAGATGCAAAGTTAAAATTACAAGATATGAAAGGTAACATATTCTTACCATTTATAAATATAGAAACAGGAAAAGTAAATGTTATATTTAAACTTAAAGATGGAAAGAATTACGGTATCCTCGAACCAGAAATATAAAAATTTGAAAAATAAGCTTCGTCCTACTTCGTCAAGCTACGGTAAAATTATCCTCGGCAGGCAGAAAGCCTAGCCTGCGGTAATTTTCCTTGCTTTCCTAGTAATACTCGCTTATTTTCCAAATTTAAAATAAAGGGAAAATGAAAAATGAAACAAACATATATACTAGAAAATTGCAAATCTTTTGAACCTGTCCACATATTTGAATGTGGGCAGTGTTTTAGATGGAACAAAGAAGAAGATCGGAAGCTATACAGGCATATTTAAAAACAATGTATTAAATGTAAAAAAAGAAAATGAAAAGATAGTATTTGAAGGAATATGTGACGGAGATATAAAGAAAGTATGCACAGAATACTTTGATTTAAATACAGATTATGAAGCAATAAAAGAAAGACTGTCAAACATAGATGAGTACTTAAAAACAAGCATAGAATATGGAAAAGGTATAAGAATTCTAAACCAAGATTTATGGGAGACAATAATTTCATTTATTATATCTGCAAATAACAATATACCTAGAATAAAGGGAATAATTGAAAGAATCTCCAAAAAGTATGGTAAAAAAATTGAATATAATGGAAAAGAATACTATACATTTCCTACAATACAGGAGCTTTCAAAAGCAAGTGTAGAAGATTTAAGAGCTTTAGGTACTGGTTTTAGAGATAAAAGAATATATGATACAACTAGAAAGTTTCTAAAACAAGAAATCACATTAGAAGAGCTAGAAAATGAAAAAGATATAGATGTATTAAGAGAAAAACTATTGACACTTCCTGGAGTAGGAGATAAGGTCGCAGATTGCATTATGCTATTTTCATTAAAAAAATATAGTGTATTTCCAATAGATGTCTGGGTAAGACGAGTTATGAATGAGCTATATATCAAAGAAGATGATGAAACTAAGGTATCAAAAGCACTTTTGCAAACTATGGCGAAGGAAAAATATAAGGATTTAGCAGGACTTGCACAACAATATTTGTTTTATTGGAAAAGAGAAGCATAATATATAAATTAAAAATACAGAGCATTAGATTAAAATTCTAATACTCTGTATTTTTATATAACTCCTCTAAAAGCCTATCCCTAAGACAAAATACGTTTTGTAACGGAAATGAAATACAAAAGTAAAGAAAAATTAATAAAAAATATTAAATATAAAAATTGAGTATGCGTAGAGTAAAAAGAGGTGCATATAAACTTTGGTAAAATTAACTATTGCAAAAAAAGAAAAATAATGTAAAATAATAAAGTAAATAATTATATTAGTTAAAATAGGAGCATATTAAATACATAAAAAGGAAAAAATAAAAAATTTACATAAAAAATATGCGAAAAGTGTTGAAAAATACAAAAAAAGCTAGTATAATATAAAATAGAGTTAATGAATTTTAGGAGGGAATTTCTATGAACAAAAAAACACTAAACAAAATATTTGCTATGATACTTGCGTTTACAATTGCATTTGCAAATTTTGGAATGCTTGGAACAGCAATAGCTGCAAATGTAGAAAATGCAGAACTAGAAAACCAAAATACACAGGTAGCAAGGGCAAATGTTCAATTTGATGCGTATTTTTTAGAGAATGGAGAAATAAAACACTCAGAGGAAATTAAAACAAACGAGGGAGCAAGAACTCTATACATATCAGTAAAAGTGGCTGATGGATACTTAAAAGATGCAAAAGTAAAAATAAATGATGCATCATTTAAGGTAATCGCAGGAGACGAAACATTAGAGAGAATACAAAGTATAGACGAAGAAACAAATACGATAACGTTAAATCAAATAAATAAAGAAGAATCAGTAGTCTTAGAAATACCAGTAAGATTGAACACTGATTCTAATTATGCTATAGAAAATCTTGATAAAACAGCAAAAGTAGAATTTCAAGGAACATATGTAAATAATGATGGTAAGACAAAAGAGATTTCAAAAGAAATAGAAGTTCAAGTTAAAACTATAGCAGATGTAGAATTAGAACTAGAAGAAGAAATAGCAAAATATGTGCCTTATGAAATAAACGAAAATAAAGGTACAATAATGCAGACTCTTGTTAAATCAAAAATTAAAGACAATAGTTTACCAGCAAAATCTACAAAATTAGAAATAGAAATCCCTAAAATAGATAATAAAGAACCAAAACAAATAACAGTAACATCACTTGGAACAAAAGCAACAAATGGTGAAGACGGAAGAACATATTCAGAAGATGAATATACAGTAGAAAACGGAAAATTAACATTAATAATAAACAATGATCAAAATGAAAGCGGAATAGTATCTTGGGAAAAAGATGCTACAGACGAAATATTAATTACATATATATATGAAGGATCAATAGAAAATACATCTATTGATTTAAGTGCTGTAAGCACAGTTACACTATTTGACGGACAAGAAACAACAAAAACAATAAATGAAACAAAAGAGATAGAAGGACAAATAGGCGAGATAGTAACATTTGGATTAGAAACAAACACAGCTGAGCTATATAAAGGATATATGCAAGTAGAAAATGCAAAAAATACATCTTACACAGAAAAAATTACAGCAAATGTAGGATATAAAGATCTAGTAGAAGGATTAGAAATATCAACTGAAACAAAATACTTAGATAAAAATGAAAACAAATTCCCATCAGAAGCATTATATACATATACAAAAGTAGATAAAGCAGATTTAGTAAATATATTAGGAGAAGATGGATATATAAGCATATTAGATAAAGATGGAAATGAAATTGCAAAATTAGATAAAGAAAATACAGAATATAAATATGAACAAGAAACAACAAATATAAAAATAGTAACAAGCAAACCAGTAGTTGAAGGAATATTAGAAATAGAAAATGGAAGAGAAATAAAATCATTAGAATATTCTAAAGCACAAGAAAAATCATTTACATCATTAGAAACAAGTGCAACAGGAAAAGCAGTAAATCAATATGCAAATTTAGAAGGAACTGCATTAAATAAGATAGAACTAAAAGAACCAATGTCACAAGCAGAATTAACATTAAGCACATCTAACTTATCTACAATTGCAACAAACGAAAATGTAGAAATGAGAGTAACATTAAAAACAACAAATGCAGATACAGTATTATATAAAAACCCAAAAATAGAAATTACATTACCAAACTATATAACAAATCTTTATGTAATAGATGGAAAAGTTGCTCTTCTTTATGAAGATGAATTAGTACTCGTACCAAATGCAGATATGTATAGAAATGAAAATGGAAATATAGTAATAAAACTAGAATTAAAAGGAGAACAAACAAAATTCAATGAAGTTGCAGGAACAGAAGGAGCAACATTATTAATTAGAGCAAATATTGATGTAAACTCATTAACACCATCAAGAACAGAAAACGCAACATTGAAAATAAGTAGTGGAAATAATGAGACAAAAGAATATGAAACGCCAATAAAATTCGTAGCACCAATTGGAATGGTAACAGTAAATGGAATGTCTGGATATAACGGAGAAGATACAGTAACATCAATAAGCGGACAAGTTCAAACAGGAAAATTAAAAGCATTAGAAACAGAAAAAAATGCAAAGGTATCTATGACAGTAATAAACAACTATGATTATGACTGCACAAACGTAAAAGTACTTGGAAGATTACCATTCGAGGGAAATAAAGATATAAAAACATTACAAGACTTAGGAAGTACATTTACAGCAAAATTAACATCAGATATAAAAGCTGTTTCAGGAGTTGATAGTGATAAAGTAAAAGTATACTATTCAAGTAATGGAGAAACAACAGACGAATTAGAAAAACCTGAAAACGGATGGACTGAGGATAGAAAAAGCATACAAGATGTAAAATCATATTTAATTGTTCTAAATGATTTTACACTAAAAACTGGCGAAACATTAAAATTTGAATATGATGTAAAAGTACCAGAAAAACTAGAATATAATAAAAAAACAAACTCTGTATATGCGGTATACTATAATAGAGCAAGTGAAAACGAAGAAATAGCACTTGTAAGTAATAATATAGAAGTAGTAGAAGCACCATTAGTAGGAATTGGAACACCAAATATAGCAACATTTAGCGTTGAACTAACAAACGATGGAAAGGACCCAATACCACAAGGCTCAATCGTAAATTACACAGCAAAAGTAAAAAATACATCAGAACAAGATGCAACAGGTGTAGTACTTACGGTAAAATTTAATGATTCAGCTAAATTTATAGCAACAGATGAAAGAGGACAAATAATATATCTATCAGACTCAGATGAGGATCCAGCTAAAATTAACGTTGGAGATATAAAAGCAGGAGAAACAAAAACAGTTACATTTAGTATGGCCGTTATGACAGATTTAATTTCATATACACCTGATAAAGAAGCAGTTAAAGCTGAATTACAAAAACAATTAGATGAAATGCCTAAGAATTTAACTGAAAAAGATTTCAAAGAAAAAGAAGACTATGATAAATATAAAGAACAACTTGAAAAGTTAAATGAAGCTATAAATAATATAGATCAGACACAATATGATTCAAAAATAGAACTAAATGTAACGGCACAGGCTACATCAGCTGGAGGAGAAGAGATATTTAAATCACAAGAATTAAAAAATGAAATAGCTGAGATGAAACCTGCTTTAATGATGAAACTACAATCTGGAGTAGAAGACCAGGCGATTGATATAAATACGGAGGTAATTTATTCATTAGATATAGATGCAGTAGGTACAGAAGATCCTAAAGATGTAGACATTAGTGTAGTATTACCTGAGGGATTAACATATAAAGATAGTTATATAGATTTTGTGGAAGAAGAAACTAGTGATGTATTAAAAAAGATTGGATCTTATAACGAAAAAACTAGGACAATAACTTGGCATCTAGATAAACTAGGATATTTACAACGCGCATATCTAACATGTACAACAGATGACCTTGGAGAGAACCAAACAGAAAGAACAATAGATATGATGTTTACAGGAAAAATGGCTGGAGTAGATGAAACATTCCACAGTAATACATATCAAATAACAGTTAAAAAAGAAAACTTAACTATAACACAAAGTAGTAATATATCAAGTCAATATATCAGATCAGGAGAAAAAATAACTTATTCAATAAATGTAAAAAATTCAAGTACTAAAGATATATTTATATCACTTGAAGATAAGCTACCAACTGGTTTAACATTTGTTGAAGGATATTTCACACAAAATGGAGAAAAAACGTCTATTAGTCAGTTTAGCACAAATAATTTACTTGCTAATTGTACTTTACTTCCAAATGAGGCAGTGACTTTCTATGTAACAGCTCAGGCAGACGAACTAAAAGAAAATAAATTAGTTGTCACAAATACTCCAGTCGTATCAACAGGTGAAATTAACAATTTAGCAGCAAATAGTATAACTCATACAATAATAGGAACAAATGCTACAATAGATGATCCAGAAAATCCAGAAGGAAGTACAAATAAGTATCAAATTTCAGGATTAGCTTGGTTGGATAATAATAAAGATGGAAAAAGAGATGAAGGAGAAGAATTACTTCCAAATATAAATGTATTATTATTAGATAGTAAAACAAATGCGATAATAACTAGAACTACAACAGGTCAAAATGGAGTATATACATTTACAGGAATTAATTCAGGAAATTATCTAGTTGCATTTGAATATGATACATTAAATTATGACATAACAAAATATCAAGCAGCTTCAGTTGACTCATCTTTGAATTCGGATGCAGTAACATTAACCTTAAACTTAGATAATACATCAAAAAAATATGCAGTAACAGATAAGTTAAGTCTTATCTCAAATATGTACAATATAGACTTAGGACTTGTTAAATCACAAAAGTTTGACTTAGAGTTAACAAAGGGAGTAAGTCTAATGCAAGTAAGTAATTCAAAAGGAACTTCGACATCTACATATGATAACGCTTCAATTGCTAAGGTGGAAATACCGGGTAATAGAATGGCAGGATCTGTTGTTGCAATAACTTATTGTATAACGGTAAAAAATACAGGAGCAGTTCCTGGATATGCTAAAAAGATAGTAGATTACATTCCAAAAGATTTAAAATTCAATGCAAGTTTAAATCCGGATTGGTATCAAGATACAGATGGAAATCTATATACACAAAGCTTAGAAAATGTACTTATAAATCCAGGAGAAGAAAAAACATTAAATTTAGTACTTACAAAAACAATGACAGAAGAAAATACTGGACTTATAACAAATACAGCAGAAATTTATGAAGTTTCAAATGATTTTGGAATACAGGATATAGATTCAACAGTAGCCAATAGAGGAACTAATGAAGATGATTATGGACTAGCTGATGCGTTAGTTACAGTTAAAACAGGAGGGGTAGTCCTATATGGAGGAATAACTCTTCTAGTTGTAGCAATATTTGCAGCTGGAACTTATATAATAAAGAAAAAAGTCTTAGAAAAGGTATAAGAAGAAAGGAGGTAAGAAATTATGAAAATAAAAGAAAAATCAAAAATAACAAATATATTAAAAATAATAGTTTTTACATTAATTCTTCTTATATTAATGTTAGGATTTAATACTAGAGCAAATGCAAAAGAGTTCTTTACAGAGAATGTACCTTTATCATCAGGTAGAGGTATAGCATGGACAGATATAGTAAAAAAAGCATATTGTTCAAGGAAAGGCTATCCTACAGAAAGATATATGGATTGCAGTAAAAGATATATCGCAGATTTATTGGGAACAGGAAAAAGACTAAGCAATTATTACACATTTGGAGCAGTAAGATCAACTAAAGATAATTCAGTATGGGATGATACGTTTACAGCTGCTACTTACGATTGGTATGGTAATGCAACCACCGCAGATATTTATGGACCTTTCTACAAGTCTAGTGAATTTGCAGCTCGAGTTAGTGAGTTTTTGGCAGACCTATCAACTATAGCCCACTCATGGACTGGAACTGGTAAATATACACCTACATCTAATGGAACCGTATACAGTAACGATGGAAACGTAGCTGGATTATGGTATGACGGTAATAATTTTGCATATGATCGTGTTCACGACCCATCAATAGGTCTTCCATCAAAATATTGGGATGGACAACCACCATTATATTCAGTAGATTATCAACCTAAAGAAACGCTAAGTGGAGGATCTGTTCAAGCAGCAACATATATTGGAACTTGCGCGGATGGAAATGTTTCTGATACAGCAAAACAAGAGGGACTATGGGGTCTAGGTCGGAAAATATGTGTATAATACAGGAAAAGTACTTGGAGCAACAGGCTTAACGAAAGTTGCTGAAGGTTATCAAGATATGTGGGAGATTTTACATAAATCAGGAGATATTGATAGAGCGTATTTAGATAATATCAAAGTAGAAGATGCTACAAAGGATTCAGTAGAATTAGAAGGAGAAAATTATGACTTATATATATTTGACAAAACAATTTGGAAAATAGATAAGGATACAAAAGAATATTATATAGGACCATTTAATATAGATTATAGTATTATAGGTGGAGATACAAGTGTTCCTGGAGATTATTCTGGACCTAACATATATAATGAACCAAGTGGTAATGGAGAGCCAACGCCAGGTGGTGCATATAACCAAAGTAGTGGATGGGGCTATTGGTTTGGTACATACTTTAATTACATAAAAGATGTAAAAGTATATAACCAAGATAAAAAAGATATAACAACATTAGGTGGAAGCTTTGAAATAGTTGATGAAAATAAAAAAGTTATTTATGATGGATCAGATAAATCAAATTTACAAAAATTAAAACCAGGTATGGAATTTTATATAAAAATAAAAAGAGGAAACATGGAATTAAAAGACTTTACAAAATTCTATGCAAAATTTGATTTTAAATATTTGTATGATATATCAGGTGCAAATAATCTTACAAGATATGAAGGTACAGCATATGAATGGTATTATAGTCCAAAAAGTGTTGGAGGAAAGGATGTTACACTACATGGAGCTTATGAAACTTCAACAACTTACCCAGTATATGCAAAAGATGAACAAGGAAATGTCGAAAAGGATGAGAATGGTAAAGATAAAGTTGACCATTACGCAACAAGTACTAGATGGAATACGTATAATAAAACAGTTCATTTATATACAGGATTCGATTATCATCTTCAAAAATCAGCAAATAGTTCTATTCAAATTCAAACACATACCCATATTGAAGGAAAAAGAGTATGGGATGAAAAATCAGTAGTAATTACTACTGAATGGGAACCAAAAGATATAGAAATTGAAATTGATAAAACATGCTCAGAGACAGGAGATCCACTATATGGTGCTGAATTTGATATAACATTAGATATTCAAGGTACAGATATGTTTGAAAATACAATTAATAAACAAGTTACTATTACAAGAAAAAGTGATTCAGACGGTAAGATAAGATTAACAAGAGAAGAAATAGAATCAGCAGCAGGAGTAGGATTAGAGACATTCCAAGGAAGTATAAATGTAACAGCTGTAGAGAAACATGCACCAGCAGGACATACGATTACACAAGGCACATATACAGGAACAGTAAGCTCAGGTGGTAAACTTACGATAAATGCAGTAAATAATCCAACTGAAGGACCAATAAAACTTGCAAAGATAGATAAAAATGGAAACTATATCGATGCAGATTTTGAAATAGAAGTATTCATCGCAGATAGTGATTATCCATCAAATAAATTATATGGGTCAACGCATAATGGCTACCTATATATATCAGAAGCAGATTTAGCTGATATGGGAATTAATATAGATGGATTTACAGGTTCATTAGTATTACAAATTAATGAGGTAAAAACAAAGAATGGATACACAATAAGAGGTCAAGGAAAGTCAGTAACATTAACTTTTGAAAATGGAGCATTAGTTGAATATAATGAAACAGATGGAGAGTTGACAGTAGAATATCTATTTGAGGATATATTAACAGATTTCTTAAACGGAGATAAGTCATTAGATGAATTACCAGACTATATGAGAAACTATATAAGTGAGTGGATAAACAGACAAGCAGAAAATGGAATGGATTATACAGACATAATGGCTTGGTTAAAGGAATATGTCGAAAAAAACAAAGATGAAATATTTAAAGTAATGACACAACCTACTTCGGAAATGTCAGGTGGTGTAATCCAAATTACAATAGAAAATGATGAAGGAATGGAATTACCAGATATTCCACCTGATACAGTAAAGAAAAAAGACTTAACGATGAGAATAGCTGGAAATGTATTCGTAGATGGAACAGAAACAAAAGGAAAGGCAAATGAAACAGATGGAAAAATAACTCAAGGTGAGCAAATGCTTGGAGGAATAAAAGTTACACTATATGAGCAAGGAGGCAAACTTGCAGAGCTGGTACCAAATCCTGAGGATCCAGATGAAGTAAGAACAAATCCAACTATGACAAATGATAACGGACACTATGAATTTAGAGGAGTAGACCCACTAAAAGATTATTATGTTGAATTTGAATACAATGGGGTACAATATGAAGCAACTGCTAGTGTTTCAGCTCAATACAATTCAGAAGAATGGGCAGTAACCTCTAAGGCGTCAGAGAGTGATACATCTGCTAGAAGTAAATACAATACAGTAACTCCAACAACTAAGGTTTACCACTATGATCAACTTGAGGGAATATATAATGCGATACAAGCATACACACTAAACTATATAATGAAAAATAAGAGTTACCCAAGTGATGGTGAAATCAAGAGTGCAGTAAAAGGATACCTAAATAATAATGATCAATATGACATATATGATATAGATGAAAGATTAGACTATGTTTTATCAGACAGTATTGTAAAAGCAAAAGCAGGTTATGGTGGAGATGGTGGATCTGGAACTTATCCATATCAAACACTAAAAGAATTTTTAATAAATAGTGATTTAGCAAATATGGATGACGAAACTTACGAATTTATGAAAGAAGAAGTTAAGAGATTGGGAGCAGGACAGCTACAAGTTCATTTAGGATTAAAAGAGAGGGATAGTACAGATTTATCATTAGTAAAAGATATAGTAGAATCAGAATTTACTATAAATGGACATACAACAAAATATAAATATGAGAATGGTGATTCAAACTATACAGAGTATATTTATCGAGAAGATTACGAGTATGATGATGCACAGAAACAAAATACAAATAAAGCATACTACGATGATATTACAAAAGAGCAAGAACCAGAATTGTATATAACATACAAAATCACAGTAACAAACGAGATGAGTATATCTACAAATGTCATCGAAATAGTAGACTATTTTGATCCAAACTTTGAGGTTGTAGAAGCATCAGTTCCATATTCAACAAGTGGTTATGAACCAAAAGGAACAGGAAATGATGGATATTCAAGAATATTCTTGCATCCAGGCACTTCACTATCAGGAAACTCAGCAGATATAACATTAAAGCTTAAATTAAAAGATGCTAAGAATAATTTAAGCAAATATCTAAAAACAGAAGATGGAAAGACAGTATCAAAAGCTTGGGAAGTAGAAAACTTTGCAGAAATAAATGCATATTCAACAAGTGGCTCATATATAGATATAGATTCACATCCAGGAAACTTCTCAATATCAAATTACAAAAAAGCATTGAATGATTATCAACAAGCATTTAGTGATTTCATGAATTCTATGTCAGAATCTTCTGGATTAGCAGCACAAGCTGCAAGAGATAGACTATTAGAAGTAAGAGAAGATGATGCTTGGGAAGTAAGCTTAACACTTATAAACAATGGATTTAAGAGAGAGTTAGATGGAAGTGTTTGGGAAGCTATATCAGATGATATAAAAACAGCATCAAACTTACAAGATACAAATACTTTATTACAATATATACAAGACCACGGAATTGGAGGAATAACAGTTGAATTAGTAGAACTTAGAGATTTTGGATCAGATACAGGAAATGGATCAGATACAGGAGATGCAAAAGTTCGTGCAAGAACTTCAACTGACAGCAATGGAAACTACCACTTCGAGTCATACATACCAGGAAACTATGTAATAAGATTTACTTATGGAGATAAAGATAATCCAATAAGAAGTGAATTTACAAAAGACTCTGAAGGAAAAGAACTACAAATAAATGGACAGTTCTATCAATCAACAAAGGCAAATCCTAATACAGATGCACAAGAATACTGGTATGCACAAGATATAGGAACTAGATATTCTGACGCGCAAGACGGAGCTCAAAGTAGAGCAAAACAAATAGATGCAGAAATAAAAGGAAGTACAGATTCTAAATCAAATAACTACAATTATACAGGAGCAGTTGCAATAGACTCTGGAGTACATCAAGATGCAATAAATGCATATACATCTTCTATCCATGCAGAAGGAGAGTATACAAAACAAGTAATAGATAAAGCATTTAGTAAGAATAATGCAGACTATAATTATGAAATAGAAAATGTAGACTTTGGTATAACACCAAGAGCTGGTGTAGATTTACAAATTGATAAATATGTATCAAATATCAAAGTATACTTACAAGATAGGACATTGCAACTAGATTGCAGCTTTGACTATGAAGAAGATGAAGATGGAAACAAAATTATAAAGAATGTAACTTACAATACGACACCTGAGACAGAAAATCTAGTAAATCTAGTTATTGCAAACTATGGATCAACTTCATTCTTAGATGGTTTAATAGAAGTATTAATGGATGATCAGTTATATAACGGAGCACAACTAGAAGTAACATATACAATATCTGTAGACAATAAGAGTGAATATGATACATTAAGATGGATAATAAACAATGGAACAAAAGTTGGAGTTGTATACTATCAAAATGAAGATTATACAAAACTTCCAAACTATGAACAAGGAAAAGTAATATATCAAAGCGATGCAGATCAGAAATTTATTAAGACAACAGGAACAATTACTCCAGATCAAGAAAGAATTGTTAAAACTTCAGCTGTAAACATTGTAGATTACGTAGAACCTAACTTACAATTTAGAAAGACAAACTTCTTAGGTGAAGCAATTAACCAAGATTGGACAGATACAAATAAACAAGAGTTTATTTCAAGTAGGAAAGACTATGAAATTACGTCAGATAGTGAAGCTGTTAAGAGTGAATATGACAAATTAACAAGTGTATATAATCAATACATTAAGGCAGCTACAGGATCAAAACTATTAGATGAGTTAGAGCCAAGAAATACAGACGGAAAACCTATGGATAGCTATAGAGATACAACATTAACATTAGTTACAACACTTGGAACTACAGCATCAGATACTACCGATTATGAATATCATAACTTGGCAGAGATTGCACAAATGGCTAATACTTCTGGTAGAGTTAAAAAGGTAGAATACTACGACGTAGATGGAAAACTTACATCTTCTGATACATATACAGAAGAAAATAGAAAGAAAGATGATGATAAGATTCCATATTTACCAACAATTGGAACATCTAAGTCAGAGACAGTAGTATTCCACGCACCAACAGGATTACCAATATCAGAAAGAGTTCAAACAAATGTAATTATTGCATTAGTAGCATTAGTAACATTAGCTGGTGGAATTGTATTAATCAAAAAGTATGTTCTTAAAACAAAACAAGAATAGCTTAAAGCAAAATACAAAACAAAAATAGAAGGCAAACACCTTCTATTTTTGCTCAGATTATTGACAAACCCCAGATATTTTTTTCTGGGGTTTTCAATACTTTTAATAAAATTGTAATTTTAAAATTTA
>CANREW010000010.1 GCA_947629765.1 uncultured Clostridia bacterium | reverse complement strand
CCTTCTTTCGTTTTTTATCTTTCTTTTTTTATTTATTTATTATTTTAATTTAAAAGTTAAATAAGAGTTAATAAATGAGTAATTTTTTACTTTATTTGCTTACTTTAAAATCATATGCATTTGCATAGTCTAGTGTTGTACTTACATTTAATTCTGTACTCTCTCCTGGTTTTATTCCTTCTACATATGCTGTTAATGTCTTTATTTCTTTTCCTTCCTTATCTATTAGTGTTATTTTTAATACTGTTGTTTGCACTGTTCCTGTTGTGTTCTTTACTGTTCCTAATAATACTGTTTCATTTCCTCTCTCTGTTAATTGTAAATCACTTATTTCTAATCCATCTACTACTTTTGTATTATGTAGTGTCTCACTTGTATTTAGTTTTGTTCCATCTTCTAGAACATTTACAAATTCTTCTTCTGGTGCATTTGTTTCATTTCCTCCTGCTTGATTTCCATTTCCTCTTTTGTTTTTTGTTAATAGGATTATTACTCCTATTATTACTACTGCGACAATAATCAATATTATTATCATTTTTTTCTCTGAGTCTTTCATTTGTTTTCCTCTCTTTCTTTTTTCTTTTATATTTTTTTCTTTATATTAAAGCAAATTAAATATTAGAAACTTTTAATTTTTTAATAACTAGTTTGTTTATTTTGATAGCGTGTATGTTTTTGTATTTGCATCATATGTTGCTGAAACATCAGAATTTAGACAAACTACGGGACGAAGGCCATTTTTGTTGTTATAGTAGCAGCTACCCACTCTGCCGGTGTAGCTCACAGTCACAAAGTAGTATTTGCTTTGAGCCGAAGGAGACGCCAACAAGTATGAACTACAATTACTGTAAAGTGATGTATGAGGGAAGTACATAGGAAATTGTTGTCCTAATTCGCTTAAATCCGTACTTGATAAACTGTCAGTCGTATCATTCATATATAGGTAATTTTGTTTTTCAGTTGTATCTGACGATACATAGTACCCATACTCATTTGTATCTTTCGCATATATTTTCTTAAATGTACTATGTGAATTTACAACACTATTCCAACTTTCACACCACATTTCTAGTGTTGGTCCTCCTATTGCATACTGTCCGATTTTGGTTCCATTTGAATCATCTAGGAAAGATGTCCAGTTGTCTGTGTCTAGTAAATTGCTTACACATTTTGAGTTATCATATTTCTTTAAAGAATATCCTGTTGCCATAAATAGCGTTGACTGCGCACTCCATCCGGTCTTCAAAACTTGGTACTGAGCTCCAATATGCATCATATGTAGCATTTTTTTCCATTTTCGCTAAATTTCTTGCTGTTGCAGTCTTTGTATTTAGCACATAGTCATCTGCTATGATAAATATTCTATCCTTGTTATCGGAGTCTTTTCCTTTGTAGAAGATTCTCCAGTCATCTTGTGTTCCAGAATCACCGATATCCAAGTTTACTGGATAATTTATATAATCTCCATAATTACTTTCTGTTACTAATTCTGATAGTTTTTTATTTTCTTCTTGTGGTGGATCTGGATTTTCTGAGCTTTCCTCTGACGATTCTTCTCCTTTTCCTATACCCATTTCATTTATTATATCATTCATTAAACTTTGTTCTTTTCTTTCTGCATCTATATAATTTCCTGTTGCCTTTGTTGCAAATCCTATTAAGTCTGTTCCTATTACATTATTTATTGTTACTGCTGTTAATATGATTAAGATTATTATTGTTATAATTAATGCTATTAATGTAATACCTTTATTTTCGTTAATTTTCAACTTTCTGCTCATATGTTTCTCCTTTTCTTTCTTTAGTTTTAACATTATTTGTATTTTGTATTCATTTTTACAAAATAATGATACCCCACTTGGAGTATTTTGTCAACCCCAAATGGAGCAGTTTTATATAATATCATTGAGGTGATTTTCTATGGAAACAAGATTAAGAGAATTAAGAGAAGACAATGATTTAACTCAGGAACAATGTGCAAAAATTGCATATATTTCTAAGAACTCATATATTAGATATGAAAAGGGAGAAAGGATTCCTCCTCTTGATACAATTGCGTTATTTGCAAAATATTATGGAACATCTATTGATTACATATCAAATTTAACTGATGAAAAAAATATCTATCCAAGAAAAAGTAATAGTAAAAGGGGTGCCTAAGCATCCCTTTTACTATTACTTTTTCTTATTAATTTGTCATAACTTATGGTTGTTCCCCAAGTGTTACTTCAACATCTACGTAATTTCCATCTCTATATAGTTTTATCTTTATTTTGTCTCCAACGTTATATTTATTCTTAATCTCATTTATATCGTCTACGCTGTCTACTTCTTTTCCTTCTACTTCCGTGATTATATCTCCTACTTTAATTCCTGCTTTTTGAGCTGCTGTAAAGTTTTCTACTTCTTCAACTAATACTCCTTCTACAACTTTATATTTCTTTGCCATATCTTCCGTTACTATACTTCCAGTTATTCCGATATATGGTCTTATTACTTTTTTATATTGCATAAGTTGTTTAACAATATCTGTTGTAGAATTTATTGGTATTGCAAATCCTAATCCTTCAACTCCATCTCCTGAAAGTTTTAGAGTATTTATTCCTATTACTTGACCTTTACTATTAACTAAGGCTCCTCCACTGTTTCCAGCATTTATAGCAGCATCTGTTTGAATTACTACATATTTTTCCTTGTCCGTAGTTGATATTTCTCTATTTACTGCACTAACTATTCCTGCACTTATACTAGAAGATAAGCCAAGTGGATTTCCAACTGCCATAGCAAATTCTCCTACTTTTACGCTATCAGAATCTCCAAGCTCTGCTGCTGTTAATCCTGCCTTATCGATTTTTATAACTGCTAAATCTGTTTGATCATCTTTTCCAATTATTTCTGCATCATATACATTTTCGTCATTATATAATTTTACTTTTACAGAAACTGCATCAGATACTTGATAATATATAGAAGATGTTGAAGTTGTAGAGTTTGTACTTACAACGTGGTTATTTGTTAATATATATCCATCCTCTGAAATAATTATTCCTGAGCCTGTGGCTTTTGCTGTTGAATTTCCAAAGAAAGAGCTTACTTTGTATTCAATTTCTATACCTACTATTGATGGTAATACCTTTTCTGCAACTCCCATTGCTGTATCTGAATACCCTTGAAGTGACATTGCTGTTGTATTTATTTTAGAAGTATCTTCCGTTCCACTAGATGCATTTTCAGGAAATTTACCATTTAGAATAGATTCTCTAACATTAGGCACTCCAAAGCAAAGACCTATTATTAAAGATGCTCCTATTATTCCTGATATAAATGGAACAAAAACGTTTTTGAGCATTCCATTTCCACTTCCGATTTTTAATCTTAACGCTCTTAAAATTATTATTGTTATCCTCTTCCATAACTTTACCTCCAATAATTTTTAACTATTTTAAGTTTACTCTTAAAATGTGAATTAAATGTGAAAAAAATGTAATATTATTGCAAAACCATACCCTAAGCTATGCACTTAGGGTTACGATTATTTCTCTTTTTTACCATATTTTTCTTTTAATTTTTCTTGCCATATTTTTATATTACTTCTTCTTTGCTCTAAGTTCCTTTTTGTAATTAAATGCTTTATTAATAATCTTTTTAAAGTATCTTCTTTAACATCTGCAATTAATGTTCCGGTCCTTAGCAATAGATACCTTTCCTGTTTCTTCCGAAACTACAACAACTATTGCATCTGATTCTTTTGACATACCAATCGCAGCTCTATGTCTTGTTCCAAGTTCTCTTGCTATATCTTTATCTCCTGCAAGTGGGAGCATACAAGCTGCTGCTTTTATTCTGCCTCCACTAATTACAACTGCACCATCATGAAGTGGTGTCTTAGGCTCAAAGATATTTACTAATAATTGTGGTGAAATTTCTGCATCCATTGATACTCCAGTTGATATTATATCTTTTATTTCAATATCTCTTTCTATAACTATCAAAGCTCCTGTTTTTGTACCTGCAAGCTCAAATGATGCTATTGCAATCTTGTATATATCCTCCTTAGTTTTTGTTTCTATATCCTTATCAATTCCAAAAAATCTTGTTAATTTATTGCTACCTAATTCCTCTAATGACCTTCTAAGTTCTGGTTGGAATAGCACAACTAAAACTACACCATAAGTCATAAATGATGTCAATAGATAGTTTAAAATATCTAGATGCAATATTGAGCTTAAAGCCATAGCAAGTATTATAAGGCAAATACCTTTTAATAATTGCCAAGCCCTAGAATCTTTAACTATTTTAAATAGTTTTACAAGTAATAATACTACTATACTTACATCTATTAATAACAATATTAGACTTGATGGATTTTCATGTAATGCTTGCGTATATCTTGTAATTATGTCTATTAAATTATTTGATGTCCCATTTGTTAAATTAATATTCATATTTACAATACCCTTTCTTATGTTATATTTTTATTATGAATAAATTATGCTATATATTAATGATGCTGCAAAAGAAACAACCATAGCTAAGCAAATTATTATAATTACCACTGTTTGTATTAGTTTCTTTTTATCAATTGGTTTTCTTACCTTTTCTTTCTTTTCCTTTTTTTCGGTTTTTTCTTTTCTACTCATAAGTTTTCCTCCTAAAATTACTACTTTATATTTATATCACAAAACAAATCTAATTTCAATATTTATTTTATTAAAAATAAAAGCTACAAATATGAGAATAAATTTGTAGCTTTTTTAAATAAAAATTAATTTTGTGTGTATGGTAATATAGCAATGTGTCTTGCTCTTTTTACTGCAAGTGTAATATCTCTTTGATGTTTTGCACAAGCTCCTGTTGCTCTTCTAGGTAATATTTTACCTTTATCATTAACGAATTTTCTTAATTGATCTGAATTTTTATAATCTAAAACTAAGTTTTTGTCTGCACATAATGGGCATACCTTTTTTCTTTGTTTTCTAAACTTAGGATTATAATCTTCATCATTGTTTCTATTTCTTCTATTGTTTTGTTTTTTATCTGCCATTATATTCTTACCCCCATTTCTATTATCTTTTAGAATGGTAGATCATCTCCTGATGTCATTTCAAATTCAGAGTTTTGAGCAACTTCAGTTCCAAAAGTATTCTCAAAATCTGATGAAGTATCTCCACCATTATCTGCTCTTTTACTATCTGCAAAATAAGCTTCTTCTGCAACAACTTCTGTTGCATAATGTCTTTGACCTTTATCGTCGTCCCAATTTCTTGTTTGAATTCTTCCTATTATTCCGACTTGTTGTCCTTTTTTAAAGTATTTACTGCAAAATTCTCCTTGTTTTCCCCAAGCAACTACATTTATAAAATCAGCCTGTCTTTCTTCTCCTTGTCTTACAAATCTTCTATTTACTGCAAGGGAAAAATTTGCTACTAAAGTATTGTTTGTTTGAGTATATCTTACCTCTGGATCTCTTGTTAATCTTCCCATTAATACTACTTTGTTCATTTATTATTCCTCCTTAATATGCTTTATTTGCCCCATTTACATATATATCTAACTTTGGACTTTAAGCATTGTTCAAACAATACTTAAATTTAAGATTATTTTTCATCTTTTTTAACTGTGATGAATTTTATAACTTCATCAGTTATTCTGTAATTTCTTTCAAGCTCAGCAATTAGTTCTGGTTTTGCCTCAAAATTAAATAAAACATAGAAACCTTCTTTGTTTTTCTTAATATCATAAGCAAGTTTTCTTTTTCCCATTTGAACTACTTCTGAAACTTTTCCCTCAGTATTAATCAAATCTGTAAATCTTGAAATTAAGGCATTAATTCCTTCTTCTTCTACATCTTGACCAATAATGATTATACTTTCGTATTTATTCATTATTCTTCACCTCCCTTATGGATATATAGCCCAATTTTTAATATGAGCAAGGAAGAAAATAACATCCGTTATTTTCTAACGAATGTTATTGTACCACATATTTATGCAATTTGCAAGTATTTTTTCTAATTTGTAGCTGTATAGTATGTTTCTCCTTCATATACTATTCCTCTTATATAATAAATATTGTGTGTGTCATTATTTATTATATATTTATCGCTACTCGTTGTATCTTTATATCCACTTCCATAATTTAATGTTGGATTATCTAATTTGTTTAAATCTATAACATAATATGTATCTCCGTCACTACTACTCAAATCTGGTATATTAACCTCACTTCTTGACATTGCTGAGCCATATAAAGGTATTGTATTATTTTTTACATAATATGCAGCAACTCTGTCTTCTAGTGCTTTAATATCACTATTTAATTTAGCTACATTTGATGCTTTCAAAAAGTCATTTGAATTAGTTGCTACTATAGATGTTAATATAACAAGTATTAATATTGTTAATATTAATATTGCTAGTGTTACTCCTCTTTCACTTTTCATATGTATTTTCCTTTCATATTTATCTATATATAGTCTACTATTAATTTCATTTTATTTCAATATTATTTGGCAATATTTTATAATTTTTTTTCTCATTTTGTATATTTTATTTTCTCTAATAGTTATAAACCAAATATATATTACTGCAAAAAAGTAAGTAAAGTTTTGAGAAATATAACTTATATATATAACAAATATAGTAAGCAATACTGCATTTAAGTTTGATAATATATTTGTAATCTTTAAGGCCTTTTCTTTTCCTAAAAAGATGTATAAAATATTTTTAATAATCCTTCCTCCATCTAATGGATAAATCATTAGCATATTAAAAAGGAAAATTAAGATATTTACATATATTAATAATTCTGTCTCTATATTTAATATTTTTTCTTTTCCTAATAATAGAAAAAGGAATATAAATATAAGATTAACTAATGGCCCTGCAAGAGCTATAACTAATTTTTTAATTGTAAGGAGATTAGCTTTTAGTATTTTTTTATTAAAATCGATTGTATCTAATTTGAAAGAAACTGCAATTCCTATTGGTAATATTTCTAGTTTTTGAACTTTTAGGCCAAGTAATATCCCAGATAATATATGACCTATTTCGTGAATAATAGCAAAAAGCATTAATAAAAGATAGATTTTTAATTGGTTTGTTAAGCAAAAAAATAAAGCAAAAGCAAAAACTTTTAAGTTTATCTTTATTTGCATTTTAAATCTCCACTACAAGCCTTGGATTAACACAAACATCATCAATCCTTACTTCAAAATGCAAATGTGGTCCTGTTGCATTACCGTGTTTCTCCAACTTTTGCTATTTCTTGCCCTTGCTTAACTTCGTCACCGCACTTTTACTAAAAGCTTGCTACAATGTGCATAAACTGTTTTTACCTTAGAATTTTCTAAAATTATATAATTTCCATAGGTTTGCGAACTTTTAGAGACTATAACCTTACCATCAGTTGAGGCTTTAATGCTAGTCCCTGTATTTGCCCCTATATCAATCCCTTTGTGATATGTAGATACTATACTTGATGTAGCTTCTCTTGTCCCAAATTCGGAAGTAACAGTTCCGCTTCACCGGAAGTATAAAAGAATATTCCTTTTTTATCTTATCTGTTGTGCTCTCTTCTACATTTGTTGTATCTTGTTCTTCTGTTGTTTCTTCATCTACTTTTGCCTCTAATCCTAAAGTATTTGTATCCGTCTCTTCATCTACCTTTACTTGTTCGGCATTTCCTATACCTTCTTCGTTTTGTTCTACATTTATTGCATTTTCAGTAGTTTCATTAGTTTGATTTAAATCTTCATCTTCACTATCTTTTTTATTATTTAATATATAGTTATTTATATTGTCTACTATGGCATTATATATGCTCATAAAGTTAAAATCATAAGATATAAGTTCATTAGTTTTGCTAAGTGTTATTTCTGAAAAGCTATAATTAGTTGTATTTATTAGATAAAATATAAAATACATAAGTATGCAAATTACAATCTGTAAGACCAATTTTTTAAATAACTTTAAATTCTTTTTTCCACCATTTACATTTACAGTTGCTTTTTTTGTTCTATCTCTTAAACTCTGTCTTCTTGCATATATCTCCTCTGCTCGTCTTATTCTTTCTTCTGGATTTAATAGCCTTTCCATTTGTTTTCCTCTCCCATCCTAATCTTTTACTTTAAATGTATATGTTTTGGAAAAGCTTTTTATAACAAATTTATTTATTTAAAAATACTGATAATCATACAAATTATAGCTGCTATACCAAATAGAATGCTATATATTTGTAATCTTTTATATTTTAGATTTATTTTATTAATATTCCTTTTTGTTTCATTATTTTTCTCTATATTTTTGATGTAATCTTGCACAATGTATTCCGCTTCCTTAATAACTGTATCATAAGTCCCATTTTCACTTTCTTCAGGCTTATTTATTTTAGTATATTCTTTCTTTTTTATATTACTATTATTTTTAAGAATAACAATCGCTTCATCTACTATATTAGATGGCAAATCTTTCAAAACAACAATATTTTTCATTTGACTTATATCCATTTTTATATCCTCCTTTTTGTATATTATTCCCATTTTTAGAAACTATATACAAATTAGGATATTTACTAATTCTATTTAGACGAAATAATAATAGATATATCATCTTGGTTATTATACTTTGTAATTATATCATTAGAAAAAGAAGCTATCTCATTTGACAAAATAATTATTTTGCAGTCATCTTTGATAAGCTCCTCTATCTTTTTATCTGTTTCTTCTGGCTCCTCTAATGCATACACGTCAAAGCCTAAATTTTGAAAAACTTTAAAACTTTTTTCATCATCCTTTGTTTTTATCCAAGAAACTTTCATTTTATTTATCACCAAAAAGTATTATTTAAAATTTCTGGATTTTTTATGCAAGAATTAAGTAAAATTTTACATTATTCCTACATATTGTACATTGTCATAAATAAATTTAATTAAATCTTCTAATGCTTTGTCGTCATCTTGAATTTTAGAAATATCAATATATGAAATAGCACCACCATTTGATAATTTTTGAAATTCTCCTTCAAATTTCAATCTTTCAAGAGTGTCCATTTCTTCTTTTTGATCAATATGGTATGAATTTGTATAAGATTCTTTGTCAGTTACATCCTCTATCTTTCCAAATTCTTCTCTATCTATTTTTAGAAATCTTTTGCACTCTATATCTGATGCTTCTGAGCAAAGCACAAATCCTATACCTGTTTCCTCTTTCCATTTTTTTACAGTATTTTTTAGATATTTCACAACTTTTATAGCAAATGATTTTCCTTCGTCTTTAGTGTGTGAAACACCTTTTACCAATTTTGTCATTTCATAAAGTCCTACATAATCAAGTGTTAAAGTAGAATAACCGATTCTTTAATAGTTTATCTATTTTTTCATTTTTTTCTAGCCTTGCGAGGCCTCCATATCTCCAATGTATTGGGCTTACATCTGATGCAGTTCCAAGAAGTGCATAGTGTTTACACATTAAAGCCTCTTTGCATAGTTCTAATCTTTCCTCTAATAACCTCCAGAATTTATCTTCATCATTCCTTGCAATTATTCCAATCTGTGGTAAATTTATACTAACAACACCTTGATTAAATCTTCCATCAAGTATATATTTTCCATTTTCGTTTTTCCATAATGATAAGAAATGTCTTGTTCCCATTGGGCAAAATACTTGGCCCTCATAATTTTCTCTTGACTTCTTAGCTGAAATATAGTAAGGATATTTACGTTTTGTAGAACATTCTATAGCAAGTTTTGTTAGATAATCATACTTTCCTCCATTTAGAGAGTTATTTTCATCTAGTACATATATAAGCTTTGGATATTCTGGCGTTACATATATTCCTTCTTCATTTTTGATACCTTTAATTCTTTGTTTTAGTATTTCTTCTATTATCATACTATTTTCTTTTTCATATTCGCTATTTTCTTCAAGGTTTAAGAATAACGTTACTAAAGGAGCTTTTCCATTTGTTGCCATTAATGTATTTATTTGGTATTCCAAAGTTTGTACCCCTGTACTTAGTTCAGACTGTAACATCCTATCTACTGTCTTTTTTACTACCTCTTCTGAGAACTTTTTATCTACATTTATTTCATCTACTTGTTTTTTAAATTTTTCATAACTTTTTCTTAAATACTTTCCTAGGTGCTTTATATCTACTGTCTGTTCACCATATTGGCTACTTCCTATTGTAGCTAAAATCTCAGTTGTAACTGAACATGCAACTCCAAATCCATTTGGACTTTCTATCATCTTTCCATTTAAAACTGTCCCATTATCTAGCATATCCTCTATATTAACAAAGCTACAATTGTGTATAGGTTGCAAAAAATATTCTGCATCGGCAAAATACAAGATTCCTTCTTCATTTGCCTTTGATATTTTTTCAGGTAATAAAATTCTTTTTGTTAAATCTTTGGAAACTTCTCCTGCGATTAAATCTCTTTGAGTAGATGCAGCAATTGTATTTTTATTTGAGTTTTCACTCATAGCCTCTTTATTTTTAATTAGTCCTAAGATTGATTCGTCTGTTGTATTTTTCTTTCTTACTAATGCTCTTGTATATCTATATACTATATACTTTTTAGCAAGGTCATATTTTCCGATTTCCATAAGCTTTTGTTCGATTATATCTTGTATATCTTCAACTAATATTCTTTTTTTGCCTAAATCTTCTATATATGCAATTATATTATTGATTTCTTCTTTACTTGCCTTGTCGTCGCCTTTTACTTCATTGTTTGCCTTCTCTATTGCAATCTCAATCTTAGACTTTTCATAGTCTACGGCTCTTCCATCTCTTTTTATTACCTTCATAGATTATCCTCCTATACAAAATTATTATATATATGCAAAATATATTTTTCTGTTGTTTTTGCAACAATTTTGTGATATTATATATAGGCTAAGACTTTTAGAGGAGATAATCGCTATGAAAGATGATTTTAATATTGTAGAATTTACTAAAGAATTTTCTACTAACTGCTCTAAAGTGCAAATTAAAAATTTCGAAAAAGGCGAAACTATAACAACCTTTTTGGTAAATAGAAATCAATTTTGTATATTGCTTTCAGGCACAGCAGATTTAGTAAAATATGATTATAACGGTAATAAAATAATAGCAGAACGTTTTTCTCAATATTCGATTTTTGGTGAGATATTTTACAATATAAATACAAACAATGAGTTTATAGTAGAGGCAAAAGAAAAATGTCAAGTTCTCATTTACTCTTATGACGATATAAATGAGAAATGCAAATCAAACTGTAAATTTCACCAAACATTAGTAAAATGTTTTCCTGATATAATTATCAGTAAAATAACTGACTTAACATCAAGAATAGAGCTATTATCAAGGAGAACTACTAGAGATAAACTTCTTGGATATTTTGATTTGCTATCAAAACAATATGGTAAATCTTTCACATTGCCATTTTCTGTAACAGAGCTTTCAAATTATCTCTCTGTTGATAGAAGTTCTATGTCGAGAGAACTTGCAGTTTTAAAGAATGAAAAATTTATCGAACAAGATAGAAGAAAAATAAAATTATTGTATTAATAATTAAGAATGTAAAAAAAATGTTGAATTGTTCATATAATAATTGTATAATATATAGGAATGTTTTAAAATCTACAACCTATTATGGAGAGGAATGGTAAAAAATGTCAAATGCAATAGACGATATAAAAAAATATAAAACAATACATTTCATAGGTATTGGCGGAATAAGTATGAGTGGTATCGCTGAAACCATTGTGAATTTTGGTGTAAATGTAACAGGAAGTGATTGGGTAAGTTCTGATATTACAGATAGGCTTATAAGAAGTGGAATAAAAGTTACAATAGGCTCTGATTTAGAAATGGTAAAGAATGCAGATTTAGTAGTATATACTGCTGCAATTCCACAAGATGATGTAGAGCTTGTCGAAGCTCATAAATTAAATATCCCTACCTGTGAAAGAGCTGTTTTTTTAGGAAAGCTTACAGAAGCTTTTAAAGAAACAATTTGTGTATCTGGTACACACGGAAAAACAACTACAACATCTCTTATATCACTTTGCTTTATAGAGGCTGGCTTAGATCCAAATGTTCAAGTTGGTGCTATTCTTAAACAATTAGATAGTAATTATAGAATTGGAAATAGTGATTATTTCATATTAGAATCTTGTGAATATGTTGAAAGCTTTTTACATTTTTACCCTAAAACTGAAGTAATACTTAATATAGACAATGACCACTTAGATTATTTTAAAACATTAGATAATATAAAAAATGCTTTTGTTAAATATGTAAAACTATTACCTGACGATGGTTTACTTGTATTTAATGCTGATGATAGAAACAGCGAAGGTTTAGAACAATATACAAAGGCTAAATATATAACTTATGGAGTTCAAAATGATAATGCTAATTTCGTTGCAAAAAATATAAAATTTGATAAAAATGGTTATGCATCTTTTGATGTATATTTCAATGGAAATTATTTTGATGCATTTACTCTTTGCATATCTGGTATGCACAATGTTTTAAATTCTCTAGCTTGTATTGCAGTATGTAATTATTATGGTATATCAAATGATGCAATAAAAAGAGCATTTCTATCATTTACTGGTGCAAGTAGAAGACTTGAATACAAAGGCTCTGTAAATAGTGCAATTATATATGACGATTATGCTCATCATCCAACAGAAATTAGAGCAACAGCTGATGCTTTAAATAGAAAAATATTTAATGAATCTTGGGTTGTTTTTCAACCACATACATATAGTAGATTAAAAAATCTTCTAGACGATTTTGCAACAGCATTACTAGACTTTGATCATATCATTATAACTGATGTGTACGCAGCAAGAGAAAAAGATGTATTCAATATTTCTTCTAAAGACTTGGTTAATAAAATCACATCTCTTGGAAAACCTGCAATCTATATCAAAGATTTCAAAGAAATAGTTAGCTACTTAAAAGAAAATGTAAAAGAAAATGATATTGTTTTAACACTTGGAGCAGGAACAGTTACAGAGATTGGTCCAATGCTTGTGTAAAAAAGAGTTATATAAAAAGTAATTATATTTATTTGCAAAGATATGCGTCTCAGCGACCAACCGAAGCGTAAGCGAAGGGCGACTTTTGCAGCCTACTTTATTAAATTTTAATTTTGTAGGCTGCAAACGACAAACATCTTGAAAAATAAATATAATTACTTTTATAATATGTTTTTTCTAATATAAATTCTTAACCATAAGCTCTCCAAAAACTGCATAACCTAATGTAACATCATTAACCATAACATGAGTCAAAGCCCCTATTAGCTTTCCATTTTGAATAATAGGACTTCCACTCATTCCTTGTATAATTCCACCTGTTTTATTTAATAGTTCTTCATCTGTTATTCTAATTATCATACTTTTATTATCTAAATTATTATTCACATAAATTTTTTCAATATCTATGCTATATTCCTTAGTTTGTCCATTTTGAAGTGTAGAAATCATTGTAGCATCTCCTAATTTTATTTCATTTCGTAAAGCGACTGGATAAAGCTTATTTGAATCAATAAATAATGAATTTGCATTAGTTAAATGTCCATATATTCCATAAGGAGTATTTTTATATATCTTACCTATTGTTGGTTCTCCTTCAATAGAGCCTTGTATTTTACCAGGGTTTCCATTTTCCCCTTTTACAATCGATATAATATTTGCAGTAACTATTTCCCCTGATGCTATATCTATAAGCTGTTCAGTATCTGGGTCTATAATGCCATGTCCTAAACTTGCAAAACCCTCACCCTTTGGATCATAAAAAGTTGCAGTTCCGGACACCTGCCGCTGTGTCTCTTACCCATAACCCAATTTTATATGTGCTATCTTCAGTTTTAACAGCTTTTATAGAAGTGTTTAAAGTCTCTCCGTCTCTTATATAAGTAACACTCATTTCTTTTCCATTTGAAGAATTAATTTTATCTGTTAGTTCACTTGTGCAAGTTATATTTTCTTCATCTATCTTAACAATAACATCTCCTTCTTCTATTCCTGATCCTTCATAAGGTTTATAGTTATTATTATCATTTCCAGAAATTTCAGACATTCCTACAACCAAAACCCCATTTGTATATAGCTTAACACCTATAAGATTACCGATAGGAACAACTTCTGTATTTTCTATAACATTTACGCTTATCTCTTTTACCGTAGCTCCAAATAATTTTACATCTAGATTAATTCTTCCTGTACAATCTACATCTTCCAAGTTTTGAACCTCTGCTGCAACAGTTAATGTTTTGTGATTCTCTATTTTTTCTATGTTTGGATTTGTTGTAGACTTAGTTTCTATATTTACCCCAAATATTGTATTTAGAGTTAAAGTTTCGCCTTCAAAAATTATAACATTTTCTGGTAAGTTCGTTATATCACTCGCATATACTAAGCAAATTAATAAAACAACCAATGTACAAAGAATTGAAATTTTCTTAAAAATATTCATAAAATTATTCTACCTGCCTTTTATTTCCTTAGTATACCCAAAAAAATATAAAAAAAACATGACTATATTTCAAGTCATATTTTTTATTTCACTAATTTATCATTTGCAATGTTTTGTTCAATATTATTTCCTTCATTTACATTTATATAATCAGAAATTTTTACTAATTTGTATTTTTCTTTAGCAAGAGCTGTATAGTATGCAGTTTCACGTTTTCTTCTTTCACTTGAATTTGAATACCAGCTTGCTTCTTCTTGGCTTGTAGGTAAACTTGCACTACTTGCACGTACCATACAATAGTAGCAAGCAGACGCAGTATTTGGATACTTATATTTTATTTCTCCATTTTCTTCTAATTGTTTTATCTTAAATTCTGATTTATTATGCCCAGTTATTGTTTCTCCTTTTAACTCACTGCATCCTATTCTATGATATATTTGATGATTATCTTCACTTCCCGTGAAATACAAAGTATTTTCGTCTACATACATAGAGTTATCAGTACTTGTGATTATTGCATAATCATTAAATATTGATGTTCCAACTGGCACTCCTTGCATAAAACTTATTATACAAATATTACTAAATATTTTGTCCCAATCCTTTCCAGTTAGCATAGGTACATTAAAATCAATTCCTATATCTTTTCCATAATTATTCATTGCTTGGAATAAATTGCTATTAATTGATTTTTCTATTACATCCATTTTTTCATCATTAAAAGATGAAGACGCACCTTGCAAAGGAGAGTTTTTTCCTTCTTTATCTATATATAAGTTGCTATAAGCATCTGTTGTTGTCCCAAAATCTCTAAGTACTGTATCATTAAACCATTCAGTAAAAGCATACGCTTCTTTGTAATAGTTTATAGCATCTGGATCTGTGATAGTACATCCTTTGTATGAAGTGCCATCTGCTCTTGGATTATCAGTTTCACTCTCTAAATATCCTGCTCTTGATTCATACCAACTTCCAACACCATTTCCACTCTTATAATACACTGCAATATAATTATCTAATGAGAAATTGATTGTAAGTGTTTTTGCACCATTTGTATATGTTCTAGTATAATATACATATGGCTTAATATCATGTACAAATGTACCATTAGCTTGTTTTACTGGTGTATATATATAATATCCATCATACAAAGTATATAAAAGTGCTGGGATATATGACATCATTTGACTCTCACTTGCTCCAGCTACTCCTAAATTTGAGGCTAATGACTTTATAAATATATTAGAAGATGCCTCAATATCCTCCATTAAAGAGTCTGTAACTGATGAATATGTGTTATTATTAGTATTCAATTGAAATGCAGCTACTGTATCATACGTTGCATCTATTAGCTTACTTGAATATGACGATTTAAGTCTTGCCGTATCTATTTGATAATTTATAAATATCGACAATACTATTATTACAGGTAATGCTATTATTACAAATATGACCAGTAAATTTTGTAATCTCATAATATGTATTTTTCTCCTAACTCTTAGTTTCTATATAAAGAATGCCTTTACCTATTAGTTTCTAACTCTACAGATAAAGACATCTAAATGTATATATTTGTTTAAATTTAACTTCCTGAAACTGTAACTACTCCTGTCTGAGACCCTACTATACTATATGCATTGTTTCCAGCTAAACTATAAAAGAAATTTTTAAGCATTTGAGATATTGTAGTATTACTATTTGAAGCACTAACAGTTAAAATATCTCCTTCTTTTAATGTATATACATCATGTGCATCAAGTTCATCCATTATTTGAGATGTATACACAGAATAATATACGTTTTCTCCAACAGTAGTTGATGATGTCTGAGTTCCTTTTTTTGCAGGATTTTCATCTAATACTTGTACTTCCATAGATATATCATATGTATTTCCGGTTGCAAATAATTTATTTACTAATGCATCATAATCCTGGATTGTTATTTTCCCTGTTGTCCTTGCAGTATTTACAAATTCAGATAGTCCTGTTGTAACAGCAAGTTGTGCAACATCGTCGTTTCTCTCTGCTATAGCCATCATTGGAAATATTCCTATCAATATAGCTGCTAAGAATATTGCGACTATTGTTATCAAAGTTTCTCCTTGCATTTTATAATCCTCCTTTTAGTTGTTTTTTAGATATATGATTTCTTTTTTTATAGTTTCTCTTACTTCTCCGAAAGAGAATAATTTCTCTCCATCATTTGTTATATAGCTGTTTGGGTCTACTTCTTTTATATATTCTGTGAACTTATTATTTTTATATTTGGCAATTAAACCGCCCATCACAACATGGTATATGGTTAGGTCCTGTTCTTGGCCCACTACTAGTATTAAAGTAGATTTGAGTTCCAAATAAATCAGAATCAATTCTTCTTGATATAGTACCTGGAGCTACTCGCCAATAGCAATATTCTGTTAAATCACTTCCATAAGTGTTTCTTTGTTGTCCATAAATCTTTGCAAATAAGGCCTTCACATCATCTTTAACTGCACTAGTCGTTCCAAATTTAAACTCATAGTGTGTAGCACCTACAACATCTAATACGTTTTCATTCATATATTCAGTAAATACCCTTTTTGTTGGATCTGGATCATTTATATTCGTATAGTCAACAGTAGTCTGTCCCCAAGAATTGCACATAGATTCTGTGTCTAGGTCAAATCTTGCGACAATTTCTTTTTTGCCATTAATAGTATCTATTATAGTTACACCATAGTTTTCTTGAGAATACCTATATATCACTGGTATAATCTCATTTAAACCTACTATTCGGCGTCCTTCACTATCTACTGTTGCTCCATCTGCAGCCATTAATTCATTTAGTTCAGTTGGATTTTTATAGTCATAATAGGTTGTTCTATCAGCCTCAGAAATGAGTATTCTAGAAGTTTCTTTCGCAAGTGATGTCATCCTAAAAAGTATAGCAAGCCCTAGCAAGAAAACAAATATTCCAAATGCGAGCTTTAAAGCATCAACAGCACTTTCCATAACTTAGAATACTCCTTTCTGATAATTAATTACATATAACAAAATACTTTAATTATAATATTAGTCGCCTGAACCACCGCTAGAGCCTTTTGGTGTTGCGTCAATAGCTGTTATATATCCAGCATCATCTCCTGTACCATAAGTTAATTTTACTTCATAAGTAGAAGTGCTCTTAATAGTTACACTAGATCCATCGGCACCACCTATTGTAAAGGCCACCTGATGGTCAGATGTTGCATTGTTTGTATTAATTTTATCCCTTAATTGTCTTACTACTGATCCTTTTTGAGATCCTTGATAATCTACAAACTTAGCATTAAATGCTTGTATTCCTGCGTCTTGCATTGCCTCAGCTGATTGTCCTGTAACATCAGTTGCTGAGTTCATTACCATAACTCCTACACTTATTAATAAAATTGAAATTAAAATAGCTCCTGCTATAATTAAGGCTTTTGATGCGTTCTCCATAAAATTTTCCTCCTTATATTTTACTTTTGTTTAAATTTATATATTTTTTACATTTATAATGTAAAATAATACCTAATTAAAATTATAATTCAAGTTGCTTTACTGTGATTTTGCTAACTCTTTTTTGAGAATTATATTCTATATTACTAAGTTCAAATGGTGTAAGATTAAAATTTGTAACAAATCCATCTAATCCTGCCTTTTCTAGTTGTTCCATTGGAAATGTCTTTTCCTCTATATCTCCTTTATCATTTTTAGATAGTAATATAATGTAGACTTTTACTGATAAAGAATCATCTTCTACATAGTAATTATTTTCATCTCTTGCAATTTTGTTTTTTTCATTATTATCTATTGCTTTATTAATAATTGTTAATACATCTGTACCATATATTATATCTTTTCCAACATATTGCTCAAATTGTACATTAAATTTAGATATCTCATTTCTTTGAGTATTTTTATCACTTATATGAACTAGTACAATTGCAATTATTATTATGAAAATAACTAATATATATAATAAAATTCTTTTCATATTTTTATCCTCTCTACATTATAACACTCTAAGTTTTTTTATGCAATATATTTTGTCGATTTTTCTATTGGTAATTTTTATCTATTAACTTCTACTTAAAAATTTCTGTTCCATCTGGATTTATAATCATTTTCCCTATTTCATCTATTCTTAATTTTCTTATTCTACCATTTGCATCATAAGCATCATTCCCTATAACACATTGAAACAAAGCATAACTTTTTTGTGTTCCATCATTAACAACTGATTTTTCTTGTAAAAACATTTCATACTTGAAATTGTCTTGTTTGCCATAAGCGAAATTAGTTGCTTGTCCATATTTATTTGCTATAGAATTTGGGACAGTAATATCTATCTGATCACTCTCATTCCCTTTATTCCAATCACTAACTAAATAAAATAATCTTACTACTTCTTGTGCTTTTAATCTTCGTGGTGTTCCTAAATTTGGATTTTCATAAGTATATTCATAAGCATACGCTTCAAACTGACTATTAAACTCTGTAATCTGACGTTTCCTTATTTGCTCTCCATATTGTTCTCCTGTATTTGAAATAGTTATAAATTCATACGCAAATATTGAAAGGACAATTACACCTATTAATATACCTGCTGCCATAATCAATGCTTTTGATGCGTTTTCCATTTTTCCTCCTCGTAAATTTAATCTTTAGCTTAGTTTTTTAAAACTTCCTCAAATTCTAATTTGCAAATTCTTCCACTTGCGTTGTATGTCACATTTTTGCCGTCTCCATCTATATCTATGCACTGAAATGCTCTTCTTTTAAATTCAGAAAATTCATCGCTTTTATTTATTAATATACTATTTTTTATTTGTTCCCCATTTGTTGATAAAGTGTATATATCTGTGTTTAATGTATTGATTTTGCTTTTTAGTCTAAATGCTATATCTACATAGTATTCACTGCTAGGATCATTTGTAGCACCATATGTACGATTGTTATCTGCTGCTTTATTTAATACACTTATTACATCTGTTCCATACATTAGTTTTTTGTTGTAGGAATCAAAAGATTCATTAAAATCTGCTATCTGTTTTGTTTCTGTGTCTTCACTAGTTCTATCAACTAGTGCACTTGTCTGTCCAAACATATACACTAATACTGAAATTGTAATTAGTCCTATTAGTACTCCTCCGAGCGATTATTAATGCTTTTGATGCATTTTCCATAGCTTTTATCCTTTCTAATTATATTACATCATTGTGCCCATAGTGCTGAATGATGATGTCATACTCATTAATCCTATACCTACTAATGGAACTATCAAATATCCTACAAATAGTACAACCATAGGTGCAAATCCTATTGCTTTTCCTATCATTCCTTTTTTAGATATCAATTTTTCATTTGCTGCTTTTCTCTTTTCTTGATAATATTCTCTTTCTGTATCTAGTTCATCAAATGCTTCTCTTATTGGTATTTTTTCTACAGCTGCTTGTAAGCTTTCTACTATTGTTATTAACTGTGGATATGAAATATCATTCTTAAGCTCTTCTAGAGCTTCCCAAGCACCACTTTCGTAGTTATTTACACATTTGCTTATTGGTTCTTTGAATATATTTGCATATCTTTCTAGCCACTCTAGTATCATTTCAACATTTACTCTTTCGATTTTCATAAGCATTAGTATAATTGTTTGATACTGCATTACTTCATCTTCCATTTCAAGCTTTCTTAAAATTTTTTGGAAGTATAGCATCCAAGTTGGAACCATATATCCGAAGTGTTGTAAATACTAATGCAACTAAAACTTCAGGCCATTTTACATATTCACTATTTATTGTTTGTACTTTTGTATATAATCTATCTACTGCTGCAGTTATTTCTTCTTCTTTTGCGTCTGCGTAGTATGTTGAATATCTAACTTTTAACTCTATATCTTTTTTAGTAGTATTAATCTTTCCTTTAAACATGTCCAAAAATTTATTATCTTGCTCAGTAAGGTCCATAGCATCTTTTGCCTGTTTATCAGACATTGAAATCAGGTCATAATCACTTGTTGGAGATGTATATACATAATTTATTGAAACTACATGTATTCTATGCATTAAGAATAATGATAAAATAAATACCAAAATTGCTAATGCAATTTTTGATACATATATCCATTCCATCTTGTCCTTTGATGCTGCATCTTTCAATAAATTTGTTACCTTTTTATAGTCCTTTGTTCCCTTCTTTGGCATAAATAGATTAACAAATTTTTTAATTGGTGGTATTCTATATAGCTTCTGTTGCCACGGATTTTGCGTATCCTTTACATTACTATTTGATGATGTGTCTTTTACTTTTCTAATTAATAAATAACATATAAATGTTAATGCTATAATAGCAATTTGTATGATAAATCCAAGTTTTCCATTATAGAAACTACTTGTAAAACTGAAATTTGATAGTGACCAGTTTTTTAATGTCTCTATAAATAATATAGGCAAAATTGCTATAACTGATAAACTTTGAAATACATAGTCTAGTTTATCTCTTTTTAGTATTTCTATCTGCATTTCTTCTGTTATATTGTTTAAATTTTTTAAGTACTGTGACGCACCTGATTCTGTTTTTCTATCTCCAAATTCTCTTGTTAGATAAGATATTCCCGCAAATTCTTTTAAGTAACTATTAGGCGCTATATCATAATATTTTTCTAGCTCTTCTTCCGGATCATCTGATATAAGTATTTCGTATATTTTTTCTCCCTGTCTTGATACTTCTAGTTCATCATTTTGTGATACTTGGTATATTGCTTCTTCAACCATATTGTATTCATGATATGCATGTCTGATTTCTGAAAAAAATTCTACTTGCTCTTTTAAAAGTTTATTATCAACTTTATTTACCATTCCATCCATAATAGTTTCTACCATAAATAACTCAAATATAAGTAATATAGAAAGTATTAAAAAGTTTGTATGAGCTAATGCTATTATAACTATTGTTAATGGTACTAATACTGCTAATGCTCTTGTAAGAATTTCTGCTGCTTTTCTTCTAGTTTGGTATTCGTCTTGTACACTAATTATTTCTAGTCTTCTTCTTAGTTTTATTAAATACCTCTTTATTCCAGGTACTTTCAAATATATCATATATAACTTTTGGTACAATATTTCTGATGAAAATTTACTTGCTTTTGTTCCCTGTCTTAACTCTCTGATATATTTCTTTTCGCCTTTATTCATTGCTTTATTAATAACTACATATGCAACGATTATAGCTACCAAAAGAAATACTGAACCACCCATTATGTACATAATCATCTGGTTACTCATATATTTTTAGCACCTCCGTTCATTTCTAATTTATGCTTTAGTACTTTTTCTCCTTGATTTTACTTTGCTTTCTCCAGCTTCATCATCAGTTATTGGCTCAACCCCTGCATAACCATCTTTGATTCTAACGTGCCAATTGTCTTTAACAAATTTATCAAAAGCGTCTATATCTGCATCATCCATATTATTTCTCATTTCTATCAAGTTTGTGTCTGATATTTTATTTGTTAAAACATATCCATCGTCGATATATTCCATTATATTTACATATCTATATGTCTCTCTATCTGTTATCTTTGTAAAATAACGTGTAGCATTGTCCATAAATTTATCTAATTTTCCTTCTAGCGTCTTTTCATTTCTATGGTCAAATGTATATTCATTTTTATTTTCTACTGGAATACATTCTGTAACTCTTTCTATGTAACGTCTTCCTCTAAAGTCTTTTACTAAGTGAATATCAAAGTTTAATACTTGTATAACCTGCTCTTCTGCTGTCTTTTCATCTTTGAAAACTCCTGCTCTTAGCATTGAGTTTCTTAATGCTGTAACCAAGTTTGGGAATGTTTTTGCGTGGTGAGTAAACAATGTGAATTTAGATGCAACTTGCGCTGCTTGTATCATCCAAGATGCTACGGGGTCTGTTGCAACCTCTCCGAATGATGTTTACAGAACCATCGGTTTTCTTTTGAACATCTAGTCCCTCTTGTCCAGATACTGTTTCTGTCTCTCTAAATGAAAGTATGTTTCTTGTTGGATAAATTTTTCTTAAGTGCAACTCGAATGCTGTCTCTTGAACCCTTATGTTCATTGTTTCATATATATTTTCTATCATTGCCATAAGCATTGTTGTTTTACCACAACCTTGCTCACCAGTAAGTGATATTATTCTTGCTCCTTTTACTAAGAATTTTAATAAATCTATTGCTTTATCTTTTCCTTCACAAGTTATTATTTGCTCAAGTGTTGCACGTTTTACGTCGAACTTTCTTACAAAGAATGCCCATGTTTCTGACATTGAAGGTCTAACAACAACGACACGAGATCCGATCTTTCATTTCATTAATTTTGTAACCATTTGAATCTGATAATTGTCCTGGGTTATTGTATTTATAGATATTTTGGCAAACTCTTTTAAGTTCACTTTCTGATCCGAAACTTAAAAATGCTAATCTTATTGATTTACCTTGGAAGAATATCCATATACTATCACAAGCTCTTGGGACTTTATTGTCTAATATTTGGTCTAGATAATCTCCATCTGTTTGTGCAACTTGGCTTAAAAAGCTTTCAGGAAGTCCAGAAACTCCTCCTGAAACACCATCTATGTTCATATCTCTTACTTCGTCTATGCTGCTATATCCTTTGTAAGATTGGTAAATTCTTTGTGTTATAACATTTAATTTATCATTAAATGTTAATAATAAATTTTCTTTTTCATATATATCATTTATTTCTTCTTCTGTTATTACATAACAAGGTTTTGCTTCTCCTGAGATGTATTTTAATGCTGCTAAATTGTATTTCTTTATAAACTCTGTTAATGCCTCATATCCAAATTGTTGTTTATATACATATAGCATTATATCAAATTTATCTTGTGCTGTAAGTAAAGATGGTGTATCGAATGGAATCGCTTTTGATACATTTATTTCGTCTACGCCATATTCTTTTGATAATAAATCATATATTAATTCTTTAACATATTTTTTATCATTAACATCTCCATATGTACAACCTTTTAATGCCTTTTTTAATTCGTATTTTTTATTTTTTCTTCTTTTTAATTCCTCTTCTGATAATCCTATATCATATAAGTTTATTTTGGTAATTTCGTCTAGTCTTCTTTTAATAAATTCAGTCATTTTTTCTAATGTATATGTCTTGTCGTCTTGTTCTACATCTTCGTCAACTTCTTGATTTTTCCTAGCCATTAGTATTTTAACTACTATAAATGCTGCTATTGCTAAGACTAATAAAATTGCCAATAAGTTAATCAAATTCATACTAGGATTCCTCCTTACTTAGTTTATCAAATCCTCATTTGTAATTCTTGCATCTTATATATTATTGCCTCATTTGCTCTTCTTAGTTCATTTGTAAAGAACACTGTATTATCTAATGTATCATCAAAATTTTTAGATCTTAATCCGATAAAAAACTCTGTCGTTAGTCCTTCTTGAATTGCCTCTGAATATAACGCAGTATATGGTACTGTTAATATAGTTTTCTTTTCTCCTACTTCTCTTGTTATATTTTTTGCTGTATATTTTGATTCTCTATCATATTTGTTTATTAAAAACATTGTTTTCTTAGGTAAAAGAATTTCTGAATTTTCTTTTATCTTTGTTATATTTTCAATTTCTGCTAGTTTTTGTTCTACATTGAAAATAATTATATCTGACATCTGCAAAATATCTTTCGTTATCTGGTCCTTCATTCCATTATTTAAATCTATAAAGACCAAATCATAATATCTTTTTGATACATTTACTATTTCTTTGCAAATTTCATATAGCTTTTCGTATTCTTGTTTAGATACTCCTTTAGGTCCTGATAAAATTTCTAATCTATCTCTTAAAATTACTTTTGTATAGTTTGGAATCATTTCTGCTGTAAGTCTACCTGCATTTGCCATCTTTGCAACTCCTTCAATTCCTGATTCCAAATCCATGCTATTTTTATTAGTTACTATCTTTTTTACTGTTTCTGCTTGTTCATTAGCTCCAAATGCATCTATTACAAGTCTGTCATTGTATTTTGTAGATAAAAATAGTATCTTGTAGTTATGATCTAATGCCATTTGAGTTGCTATTGCGATTGCAGAATATGTTTGTCCTATTTTACCTGTATTATTATTCCAAAATGTTATAATAGCCATTTTTACGCTTTCCCTTCCAATTTCTTTATAAATTTTTTTATCATTCCTGAATTTATATCTTCACCAAAGACTATTTCCATAAAATACTCTAAGCTTACTTTATAGTGATTGCTTACTTTTCTCATTTTAATTCTTGATAGATATTGATTTTCTAGTGTAACACTATAATCTGCAATTTCTATCGGGAAATTTAATATTGTTTTATTCCACTTAACATTATGCATTGATGCTAAATAATCTAAATACTCATTTTCTTCCTTTGTCATATTAACTGAAAATAATATTTTTATTATATCATTTGCCTCTGGTAATGTTGCTAGTAATTCCATTCCTCTTTTTAATGAATATAAATCAAATCCTGTAACGAAACAGTTTTTGTCATTTTTAGTTATATCGTAATGTTTAACTGCCTCTGCACTATCTATGTCCAACAAAGCAATATCATATTTTAGTTCCGTTCCTTGATATGCTTGTATTTCTTCTAAATCTTTGAATCCAACTGCAACATCAAATCCTTCAAATTCTGTCACATATGATTTTGTTGGTCTAATTGCTGGTACAATATATCTTGTTTTTTGAGTTGTTGTAGAATCTACTAATAATACTTTTTTACCTGATAAAGTTAAAATTTTTGCTGTGTATAATAGTAAATCTAATTTATCATATGCTCCTAAAAAACCTATTGTCTTCATTGGTGCAACCTGTCCTTTCTATTAATTCTATTGTGCTGGTACTGTCATTCCATCTATATATTGTTGTCTTGCTGTTTGTTGTTCTTCAATTTCAATTTCAACTTTTTGTTGTACATTTGTAAGTCCATCTTCATTAAATCCGTTTAGTGCATTGACTATTGTTTGTCTTTGTGCTTGTAAATTAGCATATCTTTCTGCTAAAGCTGCTTTTGCCACATTTGTTATATTAGGATCTGAATTCATAAGTTGTACAACATCACTACTTGCTACGTATGTAGGAGATGCGGCATTTTGAATTCCTGCATCGGAATATGTTGTTGCATATAATAATGATCCGTTCATTCTGTATGCTTCAACTATGGCATTACTCATTGATAATATTTCATCTTCTGAAACTTTTATCCATATTGTATTTGCATCTGTATCTTGTATGTATTTTTTAGAAATTACTATAAAATCTTCTCCAGATGGAAGTCTTAATCTAATATCTACATAACTTCCTGGTTCCAATTGGCTAGGTAATATTACCATATTATATTCTTGAACTCTTATATCCGAAGTTTCTTCTATTCCATCTTCATATATTAAATCAGTCGTAAGAATTGTTCCTCTTCCTAAGTTAACTTTTGCTATTGTTTTATCAGTTAAATAGCTTAAATCTGTAATAGCATTTGTAGGAACTCCTGCACTATCTATATCTACTTTTTTGTATGATGTTCCGATATAGTCACCAGATTGTAGATCTTGTGATAATACATATACTGGTTTGTATACTACTGATTCTTGTTCTTTTTTAGCTTGCATTAATTGAAAAATAAGGAATACTATTACTAGTCCACAAATTATTAAAGTTAAAAATATTCCTAATAAAAATGATGTTCTTGCTTTTTTTTGCATTGGATTCATAGCCATAAGTTTTTCCTCCTTATATATTCTGATTTTTCGGCAGAATATTATATCTTATGATTTATTATACAACAATTCATTGCAATATACAATAAATTATCGATTTTGTAAATAATTTGTTAATTTGTTGTAATACTTTTGTAATATTTGTGTAAATTATTTTTTCCGCAACATTTTTTCGTTGATTTGACAAAAATTTCTTGTTTAATAATTATTTTTTTGTACATTCTAAATATTGAAAATCAAAAGTTCATATCTTTGTTTTTCAATATTTACTAAAATATTAACTTTCCTAGGAGGTGAATTAGGTAATGGCAACATCAAACAATAGTAGAAAAGTAGTTCCAGAAGCTATGGACGCTTTAGATAAGTTCAAATATGAAGTAGCTAGTGAAGTTGGTGTTAATTTAAAAAACGGTTACAACGGTGATATCTCTTCAAGAGATGCTGGAAAAATCGGTGGTAATATGGTTAGAAAATTAATACAAAAAGCTGAAAACCAAATGATAGGTAAATAAGTTTTTTATAGCTAGTGAATAATTAAACTCATGGTAGGAGTATAAATTTTGCTTTTATATACATAAAGGCAGGGTTTGTACCCCTGCCTAGTTTTTTAATTATTTTATTTAAGAATATTTTCTGCTAAAGTTTCAAGGTCTTTTCTTGTATTTTCATTTAATCTTGATCTTATTGTTACTGTTGGCTCACATATTTCTATATCTTTCATACTTTCAATTATTTCTCTTATACATTTTCCTGCACTTGGTGCCCATGTTCCATTTTCGATAATTCCTGCTTTACGATTTTGATAATTTTTTCCTTTTAAATGACGTAAGAATTGATCCATTGGTGGAAATACTTCAAAATTATAGCTAGATGAAGCTAGTATAATTTTGTCATATCTAAATGCATCTTCTATTGCTTCTGCCATATCGCATCTTGCTAGGTCTGATAGAACTACCTTCTTTGCTCCTTTTTCTTCTAGCATTTTTGCAAATTCTTCTGCTGCCTCTTTTGTATTGCCATGTATAGATGCGTATGCAATAAATACTCCATCATCTTCTGCCCTATAACTGCTCCATAGATCATATTTATTTATATAATGCTCTAAATTTTCTTTTAGTATAGGACCATGTAGTGGGCAAATCATTTTAATATCTAATGTACTTGCCTTTTTTAATAGACTTTGAACTTGAATACCATATTTTCCAACAATATTGAAATAATATCTTCTTGCCTCACAGTCCCAATCTTCGTCAGTATCAAGTGCTCCAAATTTTCCAAAACCATCTGCTGAAAATAATATCTTTTCGTATTTTTCATACGTTACCATTACTTCTGGCCAATGTACCATAGGTGCCATAAAGAATTGTAAAGTGTGTTTTCCAATATTTATTTCTTCTCCTTCTTTTACTGAAACTTTTCTTTCATTTAAATTTGGAATGTCAAAAAATTGTGGAATAAACGCAAAAGTTTTTTCATTTCCAATTAGTTTCATATCTGGGTATTTTTTAGCTATAAGCTCTATATTGTACGCATGATCTGGCTCTAAGTGTGATATTACTAGATAATCTGGCTTTTTACCTTCTAATGCTTTTTCTAGATTTTCTAACCATTCATCTGTTTTTCTTTTATCTATTGTGTCCATAATAACTATTTTTTCGTCTTTTATTAAGTATGAATTATATGATATTCCATTTGGAACTACATATTGACTTTCAAACAAATCTATTGTTTTATCGTCTGCTCCTATATAAATTATATCTTCTGAAATTTTTGTATCTTTAATCATAATTTTTTCCTTTCCATTTTTTATTTATTATAGCATATATTGATATTTTTTAAAACAATTTTTATTAACTTTTTTAAATTCAAAAAAGGCAGAGATTTTTTGTCTCTGCCTGTCTATATTCTAGAGCTATCTACATTTCTTTTTGTTTTTGTTATTACAACATATTGCAATAATTATGCTAAGAACTAATAATACAAATAATACTATTGCAAGAACTATAACTGCTGCTAATGCTGCAAGTATTGTAGTGCTTAATGCTGCTCCAATTATTACTCCGATTATTCCTACAAATAAAGCGGCAAGTATTGCAATAACTATTTCAATACAATAGCATTTTTTACATTTTGGTGCATAACATTGTTCCATTTCTTCGCAATCATATTTTATCTTCATTTCTTCTATCATTATTATTCAACTCCTCTTTATCAAGCTAGCCTAATATATTATATTAAGAGAAGTCCAATTAGTTGACATTTTTTTACATTTTTTATGATTTATCTTTTTTTGAACATTCTTTATCTTCTGTTATGCAATTATTTTTAAAGCTTAAATACCAGCTCATTCCATTTCTATTTTCTTCTATCTCTTCTACTCTTTTTATAAGCTCATCGTAAGTTTGTGGAGAGCTTTGAATTATGGGATTCCCTTGTACCCAATTTGCAGGGGTCGAACCTTTACATTTATCTACTGTTTGCAATGCTTCAACAGTTCTAAGTATTTCTGGAATACATCTTCCGACATTCATTGGATATACAAATATCGCTCTAACTATCCCTTTATCGTCTATTATAAATACATTTCTAACAGTTTCAGTTGTGCTCATATCATTAGCTATCATTCCATACTTTCTTGCAACCACTCCACTTAAATCTGCTATTATTGGAAATGGAACTTTTATCCCTGTTTTTAAATATATGTCATATAACCAAGCAAGGTGTGAAGCGTTACTGTCTACACTCAAACCTATTAAACAAGTATTTAGATTTTCAAAATATGTATTAGCTTTAGCAAACGCTATTATTTCTGTTGTACAAACTGGTGTGAAATCGCCGAGGGTGTGAAAAAAGCACTACCCATTTGCCTTTATAATTGTTTAGGTTTATATTTCCCATTGTGGACATAGCATCTATCTCTGGTGCCATTTCTCCGAATCTTTACATTACCATTCATCATTATTTCATAATTCATTATAAAAAAACTCCTTTCATACTTGCTACTATTGTATGAAAGGAGTTTAGTTTTTGTGCCTCTTTAATATTTAATCAAGTAAATTTTATAGTTTTGTTAGATACTGTTTTTATGTTAATTGTGTCCGAATTACAGCTATTGATTTAAATTTCTTGCTTATTTACTTAATTGCCATACATCTCCTTCTTTGGTCGCTGATACATCAGAATTTAGACAAACTACGGGACGAAGGGTGAGCACAAGGGTATCTTCTGTGAGTGCAGTAAGATTGCCATCATAGAGGACACACGCTAAATAGTTGCTATTGCGAGCGGAAGGGGACGCTAACCAGTAGCCGGCGGCAACCACTCAAATCTTGAATATGAGGGAAGTACATACCGAACTTTTGTCCTAATTCGTTCAATTCCGTTTCCGATAAAGCGGAAGTCGTACCATTCATATATAGAGTAGTTTTTTTTGTTTCGGAATCTGACGATACATAGTACCCATAGTTAGCTGTATCTTTTGCATATAATTTCTTAAATTTAGTCGATGAACTCACGGCAAGATTCCAGCTTTCACACCACATTTCTAGTGTTGGTCCTCCTATTGCATACTGTCCGATTCCTTCTCCATTTGAATTATCTAGGAAAGATGTCCAGTTGTCTGTGTCTAGCAAATTGCTTACACATCGTCCTGCCATCCAACTATCATTCAAAATAAACCCTGTTGCCATAAACAATTCTGAATGGGTTGTCCAATTACTACGATAGACCGGTCTAGTGCTCCAATACGAACAATATGTATTACTAGTATCATTCAATTTCGCTAAATTTCTTGCTGTTTTACTATACGTATTTTGTACATAGTCGTCTGCTATAATAAATACTCTTTCATCGCTATTTTTGTAAAATATCTTCCAATCATTATCGTTTGTAACTCCATCTATGTCTACTGGATAATTAACGTAATCTCCGTAAGTCACTATATCTCCAAATTTTATTGTATTTATTGTAAATGTTACCTTATTCGCAACGCTTATATTTCCTGCATTATCTGTTGTTTGTGCTGTTATTGTATATGTTCCGTCCTCCTTTAGTGTTACTTCTTTTGTGTCAATTCCCTGTATTGTTCCACTTGGTAATGATGCTTGATTTTGTCCTGTTACACTGTACGTCGTTTCTTTTACTCCTGATTCGTTTACTTTATCTGTTCCTGGTGTTATCGTTACTTTTATTTCTGTTGTATATGTGTCTGCTACTCCTTCTTTTTGTGTCCCTTGTATTGTTATATCTGGTTCACTTGGTGGATTTGTATCTATATTACTTACTGTCCCTGTTGCTGTTGCTCCTGTTTGTCCTTGACTATCTTTTAGTCTCGCTGTTATTGTTCCGTTGCTTGTCATTTCTATTGGAGTATTATTATATGGTTCCCATTTATCATTGTTTCCTGTCGGCGTTCCCTTTATATACTCAATTGTATATGTTTCTCCATCAGTAGCTGTTGATGTTATTGTTACTTTTACTGCCTTATTTGTCCACTCTCCATCTCCTAGTTGTGGGTCATATGTGAATTTTATTGAGCCATTCTTTTCTGTGCTCTCTCCTGGTACTGTGTTTGTTTCTTTATTTGTTGTAGCTAATTTACTTTCATTTCCTGCTTTATCTACTGCTTTTACTGTTATTGTATAGTTTTGGTTTTGTTTTAATTCTGTGAATATACATTCTTCTTGTATTTCTGCTGTCTTTTCTGCATCTTTTATTTCTTTTGTTATTTCTTTTGAGTATTGTTCTCCATTTACTGTTCCTGTTATATTAAATATTATTTCTTTTATTCCACTTTGCTCTCCTGGTTTTGTTTCTGGTATTTCTGCTTTATCTTTTGCTTTTGCTGTTACTGTTATACTATTTGTTGTTGCTTTTGTTACTTCTACTTCTGTTGGTGTTTCTGGTTCTATTGTGTCTATATTGTCTATTGTCTCTGTTGCTGTATATGTTGATACATCTCCTATGTTATTTTTTACTCTCGCAATTATTACTCCATTTGTTGTGATTTCTATTTTTTCTCCTGTTGTATAGTTTGTCCATCCTTTTTGTGCTTTTGCATCTTTCGTATATTGTATTGTTAATCCTTCTAATTCTTTTGATACTTCTATTGTTGCGTGTACTGGACCTTTTGTCCATGTTCCTTCTTCTGTTGCATCTGTCTCTACCTTTATTGTTATACTTCCTTCTTTTATCTCTGGTAATGGCTCAAATCCTGTATCTCCTATCTTTCCTACATATTTTCTCTCTTTATCTGTTACATCAAATACATATCCTTCTTTTGTTACTATCCTTAGTTTTACTTTTTCCCCTTCTTCTTCCATTATCTCTGCTGACTTTTTATCTTTGAATACTTCTGATTCTTCTACCTTCTTTTTAAATTCTTCTAAGTATTCTTTTTCTGTTAGCTTATTAAACACATTGTCTGCCGTTGTCATCATTCCTATTTGATCTAGCTCTTCTTGATATTCTGCTATCTGTGTTCTTACCAATGCTTCTGTTGCCATATTTATTAAACTGTCTTCTCCTACTATACTATTTATTGTTACTGCTGAAAGAATTATTAGTATTATTATCGTTATTATTAATGCAATTAAGGTTATTCCTTTTTCTTTCCTCATAAGCATATTTCTCTTTTCCCTTCTTTCGTTTTTTATCTTTCTTTTTTTATTTATTTATTATTTTAATTTAAAAGTTAAATAAGAGTTAATAAATGTGTAATTTTTTACTTTATTTACTTACTTTAAAATCATATGCATTTGCATAGTCTAGTGTTGTACTTACATTTAATTCTGTACTCTCTCCTGGTTTTACTCCTTCTACATATGCTGTTAATGTCTTTATTTCTTTTCCTTCCTTATCTATTAGTGTTATCTTTAATACTGCTGTTTGTACTGTTCCTGTTGTATTTTTTACTGTTCCTAATAATACTGTTTCATTTTCTCTCTCTGTTAATTGTAAGTCACTTATTTCTAGTCCATCTACTACTTTTGTATTATGTAGTTTCTCACTTGTATTTAGTTTTGTTCCATCGTCTAGAACGTTTACAAATTCTTCTTCTGGTGTATTTGTTTCATTTTCTCCTGCTTGATTTCCATTTCCTCTTTTGTTTCTTGTTAATAGGGTTATTCCTCCTATTATTACTACCGCGACAATAATTAATATTATTATCATTTTTTTCTCTGAATCTTTCATTGGTTTTCCTCTCTTTCTCTTTCTTACATAATTTATTGTGTATATAATTTCATTTTAAATGTTTTAAACCTATTTGTCAATTAACTTGATAAAAACTTAACTTAACAGTAATATTATTGTAATAATTTTGTAATATTTACACGATTTTTTATGTATTTTTGATATTTTATTGTATTTTTTGTTAAAATCAAGATGTTATAAATCTAATATCAAAATTTAACTAGATTTTTGTTCTAGAATTCATAACTTGGGGGAGTTATATGAAATTTAAAAGATTAAAGGACCTAAGAGAGGATCACGACAAATGTCAAAAGGACATTGCAAGTATCTTAGGAATTTCACAGCAATATTATTCTGAATATGAAAAAGGAAATAGAACTATTACTGTTCCGCATTTAATAACTTTAGCTAAATATTACAATACCTCTATAGATTATATAGTTGGGCTTACCGAAGTACCTAATCAAAAAAATAAACACATATCTTAAGTTTTAATGATAACTTCTGATATGTGTTTTTTGATATTGTTTTTCAATATTTTAAAATAAAAAAACCTATATTCTAGGAACACAGGCTTTTTTTATTAATATTATAATAATTCTAGTAAAACTACTTCTGCTGAATCTCCTCTTCTTTTACCAAGTTTTGTGATTCTTGTATATCCACCAACTCTATCTGCATATTTTGGAGCTATTTCATTAAATAGTTTTGATGGTAAGTCAACATTTTTACCTTCACTATCTTTTACTTTATTTATTTTAGTCATTATTTTTCTTCTTGCATTTAATCTTGATGGCATATCTTTTTGTCTTTTTTCTGTAACTTCTTCTTTAACAACTTTTAGATATTCTTTGCCATTTTTACTTTTTGCAACTTCTGTAACTTTCTTTCCTTTGCTATCTAATTTAGCTCTAACAACTTTTACTTCTGTTTCTTCGAAGTTGTCTTTTTCTTTTATAGCAAGTGCTATTATACTATCAGCTATTGCTTTTACCTCTTTTGCTCTAGCTTCTGTTGTTTTAATTTTTCCATTAAGAATTAAGTCTGTTGTTTGAGTTTTAAGCATTGCTAATCTTTGAGATGTTGTTCTTCCTAATTTTCTATTTTTAGCCATTTTGTTTCCTCTCCTTTTCTGGTTATTCATATTCTTAAATTCGAGCAAGAATTAGGTTATTACTAGGCATTACTCTAAAGTAGCCAAACGCAGGGGTTTTATATTTTTTTTGAAAGAAAATGTTCGAACAGCCTTCTGCTTACGGATTACTCCCTGACCTTTCGAAATTTTCTTGAAAATAAAAATATAAAATGCCGACGAGATTTGGCGGACCTTATGCTATAATGCTAAACAAGCCTAATTAATTGCTTGAATTTAGTCTTCTTGGGCAAAATCAAGACCCAACGAATGTAACTTATTTGTTACTTCATCTAATGATTTCTTTCCTAAGTTTCTTACTTTCATCATATCAGCTTCTGTTTTATTTGCTAGATCTTGTACAGTAGAAATTCCTGCTCTCTTTAAGCAGTTAAAGCTTCTTACTGTTAATTCTAGATCTTCTATTGACATTTCTAGAACTCTAGCTGTCTTAGATTCTTCTTTTTCTACCATTATTTGAGTATTCTTAGCAATTTCTGATAAATCAATAAATAATGCTAAATGCTCTGTTATTACTTTTGCAGCTAAGCTTATTGCTTCATAAGCTTTTAAACTACCATCTGTCCATACCTCTATTATTAACTTATCAAAGTCTACCATTTGTCCTACTCTTGTGTTTTCTACTTGATAGTTTACTTTCTTTACAGGAGTAAAGATTGAATCTATTGGAAGTACTGATATATCTTGATTTTCTTTTTTATTTTTTGCAGCAGTATTATATCCTCTACCTTTTTCTACTGTCATTTCCATTTTGAAATGTCCACCTTCGGCAACTGTTGCTATATGTAGCTCTGGGTTTAAAACTTCTATTGTTCCATCAGTGATAATATCTCCTGCTGTTACTTCTCCTTCTCCGTCGAAGTCTATTCTAATAATCTTTTCTTCATTGTCGTATGATTTGAATCTAACACCTTTTAAATTTACTATTATTTCAGAAACATCCTCAACTACATTTGGTACTGTTGAAAATTCATGAACTACTCCATCTATTTTTATATTTGTTATTGCACATCCAGGAAGTGATGAAAGTAATATTCTTCTCAATGAATTTCCTATTGTTACACCATATCCTCTTTCCAATGGCTCACATACAAATCTTGCATAGTTATTTTGTTCATCCATATTTGTACATTCAATATTTGGCTTTTCAAATTCTATCATTTTTACCTCCTAAAATAGATATTAGAGGTCAGAGATTAGTAATCCTAATCTTATATATCTAATTCTAATTTCTAAACTTCTATTTATTACTTAGAGTATAACTCTACTATTAAGTGCTCTTCTACTGGGATATCTACATCTTCTCTAGATGCTAATCTAACTACTTTTCCACTTAAATCTTTTTCATTTTTCTCTAACCAAGTTGGAGTAGGTCTAGAACCGTTCATTTCTAGATTTGCTTTTACTATTGCTTTATCTTTCTTTAATTCTCTAACTTTGATTACATCTCCTGCTTTAACTAAATAAGATGGTATACTAACTTTTCTTCCATTAACTTCAAATAATCCATGGTTTACTAAAAGTCTTGCTTGTGGTCTTGAAGTTCCAAATCCTAGTCTATATACAACATTATCTAATCTGCTTTCTAGTATTTGAAGTAAGTTTTCACCTGTTACTCCTTTTTTATTAGCAGCCATTTCAAAATATTTTCTGAATTGGTTTTCTCTTACACCATAGAAAGCTTTAGTTTTTTGTTTTTCTCTTAATTGGATTCCGTATTCAGAAAGCTTAGCTTTCCTTTGTCCATGTTCTCCTGGGGCATAATTTCTTCTTGAAATTGCACATTTATCTGTATAACATCTTGTTCCTTTTAAGAATAATTTTTGTCCCTCTCTACGACAGATACGGCATTGTTCTTCTTTATATCTTGACATTTACTTATTTACACCTCTCTTTTTTTATTCTATACTCTTCTTCTTTTTGGTGGTCTGCAACCATTATGTGGTATTGGTGTTACATCTTTAATTGCACTTATCTCTAAACCTGCTGTTTGAAGAGCTCTAATTGCAGCTTCACGACCAGAACCTGGTCCTTTTACAAATACTTCTACTGTTTTTAAACCATGTTCCATTGCAGCATTTGCAGCTGTCTCAGCAGCTTGACCTGCAGCAAATGGAGTACTTTTTCTTGAACCTTTAAATCCAAGTTCTCCTGCGCTTGCCCAAGAAACAGCGTTTCCTTGAGTATCTGTAATTGTAACTATTGTATTATTAAAGCTAGAATGAATATGTGCAGAACCTTTATCAATGTTCTTTCTATTTCTTCTTGGCGTTTTTCTTGTTACATTTTTATTAGCCATTTGGTATTAACCTCCCTTAACTTTTCTTACTTTTACTTACTAATTTTCTAGGACCTTTTCTTGTACGAGCATTAGTTTTTGTTCTTTGTCCTCTAACTGGTAAGCCTTTTCTATGTCTTATTCCTCTATAACAACCGATTTCTGTAAGTCTTTTGATGTTAAGAGCTACTTCTCTTCTTAAATCACCTTCAACTTTATAACTTCCATCGATTATTTTTCTAATACTATTTACTTCTTCGTCTGTCAAATCTTTTACTCTAGTATCTGGATTTACTCCAGCTTCTTTAAGTATTTTGTTAGAACTTGCTACACCTATTCCATAAATGTATGTTAGTCCTATTTCTACTCTTTTCTCTCTAGGTAAATCAACTCCAGCTATACGAGCCATATATTTAAGCACCTCCATTTTTATTTTATTGGTAAATATATATAAACACAAACTTAGAAAAAATCAGCCGCACCTAAATTTGTGTTAATATCAAAATTATTTGTTTTTCTATCCTTGTCTTTGTTTGTGTTTTGGATTTTCACAAATTACTCTTATGACACCTTTTCTTTTAATGATTTTGCATTTTTCGCACATTTTCTTAACTGATGGTCTTACTTTCATTTTCTTTCATTCCTTTCTATAAGGTTAATAAGTTTTTTTAACTTATTTAGCTCTCCAAGTGATTCTTCCTCTGTTTAAATCATAAGGTGAAAGTTCAAGTTTAACTTTATCACCTGGTAATATTTTGATATAATTCATTCTCAATTTTCCTGAAATGTGAGCGAGCACTTGATGTCCATTTTCTAGTTCAACTTTAAATGTTGTATTAGGTAATGTTTCAACAACAGTTCCTTCTACTTCTATAACATCTTCCTTTGCCAATCTACATTCCCTCCTATTTTTTAAGAATAATTTATTTATTAATTGTTTTATCCTATAATTAACTAATGTATTATATACTATTTTTATAGTAATGTCAATACTTTTGGTTCATTTTCTGTAACTAAAATTGTATTTTCATAATGTGCTGACAAGCTTCCGATCTTCTGTTACAATAGTCCAGCCATCATCAAGTTCGCATATATCAGGCTTTCCTGCTATTACCATAGGTTCTATCGCAAGTGTCATTCCTTTTTCTATTCTTGGTCCACGTCCTGGTTTTCCATAATTTGGTATTCCTGGATCTTCGTGCATTTCTTTGCCGATACCGTGTCCTTGAAATTCTTTTAAAACACTGAATCCGTTTTTCGTAACAAATTCACCTATTGCATTTGAAATATCACCTATTCTATAGCCTGGTTTTGCATATTTTATACCTTCGAAAAATGCTTTTTTGGTTACTTCTACTAGTTTTTCTGCTTCTTTACTTCCATGTCCTACTATAAATGTTCTTGCTGCGTCACCATTATATCCATCTTTCAAAGCTACCATATCTATACTTAAAACATCTCCATCTTTTAAATGCACCCTATCAGAAGGAATTCCATGTATTACTTCATCATTTAGTGATGCACAAATTGTGCTTGGAAAATCTGGAACTCCCTTTTGATAGCTTGGATATCCTTTTTGTGCGGGAATTCCCCCATGTTCCCTAATTATTTTTTCTGCTAGTCTATCTAGTTCACCTGTTGTGACCCCTGGCTTTATTGCTTTTTCTATTTCTTCATAGACAATAGCAACAATCCTACAAGCCTCTTTAATTAATTCTATCTCTCTTTTAGATTTAATTTCTATCATATTTATTTCCTTAAATTCTAAACTAGTCCTTTTTTTCTAAAATCTTCGATTATGCTTTCTGCAAGTTCTGGAGCCATTCTTCCACAGCGCTCACTTACTTCTGCTGTTAGTAAATTTCCTTGTTTTTGATAAAAATCTACTATTGGTGCTGTTTGTTTTTCATAAGTGTCTAATCTTGCACGCATAGTTTCTTCATTATCATCAGCTCTACGCTCTAATGGTGTTCCACAGAAATCACAAATTTCACCTGTTTTTGGTGGATTTAATTTCATATTGAAATCAGCCTTACAGTTAGGGCATTTTCTTCTATTTACAACTCTTTCGATTAATTCCTCTACTGGAGTCTCTAAATTTACTACTAGATCTATTTTCTTACCTTCTTGGCTTAAAAATTTATCTAATCTTTCAGCTTGTTCAGTTGTTCTTGGGAATCCATCTAAGATTACTCCATTTGCCAAATCTGGCTCTTTTAATCTTGCTTCTATTACTTTTATTGTTAATTCATCTGGAACTAATTTTCCATTTGAAATATATCCTTCTACTTCTTTTCCAAGTTCTGTTCCGTCTGCTATTGCTTTTCTAAATATATCTCCACTTGATACTGCAGGTATATTTAATCCTTTTGTTAAAACTTTTGCAGCTGTTCCTTTTCCAGTACCAGGTGCTCCAAGCATTATTATTATCATAATAAACCCCCACAATTATATAATTTATAATATAATTTATAATTTTAAAAAGAAACAAGTAGTGCTAGGCAAGCGAGGTAAATAATCTGAGATAGACCTATTGGTCATCGAAGGTTATTTATCCGAAGCTTAACGAAGCAATACGCCGTTTATTTTTAAAATTTATTCTAAGAAGCCTTTGTAGTGACGCATAACAAGTTGTGACTCTAATTGATCAACCATTTCTAGTGCAACACCAACTACGATTAATATTGATGTACCACCAAATGCTATATTTATGCTTGTGAATCTTAATAACATTGGGATTATAGCGATAATTGCTAAATAAACTCCACCAAACCATGTTATCTTTGATAATATTGAAGATAGATAGTCTGTTGTTGGTTTTCCTGCTCTTATGCCAGGAATGAAACCACCATTCTTCTTGATATTGTTTGATACTTCTGCTGGATTGAATGTAGCAAAAGTATAGAAGAATGTGAATGCAACTATTAATAATAAATAGATAATTGCATTTAATATAGTGTATCCAATTGGAACAGCTGATGAAGATGTTGCAATTGAAAATTTATATATTGTTGCCCAAAATCCTGTTTCAGCAGCAATGTTTGTATTAAACATTGATATTATCATTGCTGGAAATGTTAGGAATGATGATGCAAAGATTATTGGTAAAACTCCTGCCATTGCAAGTTTCAATGGTATATGAGTATTTTGTCCTCCATACATTTTTCTTCCTACTACTTTTTTAGCATATTGTACAGGTACTCTTCTTTCAGCTTCTTGTACAAATACAACAGCTGCAACTAAGATTATTGCACCAATTATTATTCCAAGTGCTGTAATTAATCCTGTTGTTGAAAAACCTGCTGCTGTAAATATTAAATTCCATACTGTTCTTACTCCTGCTGGTAATCCTGAAAGGATACCTACGAAGATAATTACTGATATTCCGTTTCCTATACCTTTATTTGTTATTTGATCACCTAACCACATAAGAAGTGATGTTCCTGCGATTAGTGATAATACAACTAATGCTCCTGTTGTAAATCCTTGGTCAACGAATACTCCTGCATTTCTGTATGAAAAGTATATTCCTAGAGATTCTATTAAAGCAAGTACTATTGTTAACATTTTTGTATATTTATTTAATTTTTCTCTTCCTGCCTCTCCTTCTTCTTTTGAAAGTCTTTCAAGTGCAGGTATTACCATAGCTAATAATTGTATAACAATTGAAGCTGTGATATATGGGCTTATGCTCATTGCAAATATTGTAAATCTTGAAAAAGCTCCACCTGATATTAAATCTATTAATCCTGTTAATCCATTTGAAGCACCAAGAGCTTCAGCTAATGCTACACTGTTTACCCCTGGTACAGTTATATAACATCCTAATCTAAATATTACTATTAATAATAATGTATATAATAGTCTTTTTCTTACTTCTGGAGTTTTTATTGCGTTTTTTATTGTTTGAAACAACTAAATCACCTCAATCTTTCCTCCGGCAGCTTCGATTTTTTCTTTTGCTGTTTTTGTAAATCTTTTTGCTGATACTTCTAATTTTTTATCTAAGCTACCTGTTCCTAATATTACTATTCCATCATTTATCTTATTAATTATTCCGTCTTTCATTAAACTTTCTGCTGTTACTTTTTCTGATTTTGATTTATTTAGCATTGTCAAAGTTACTTCAACATAATTTTTTGCGTGAATATTTGTAAATCCTCTTTTTGGTAATCTTCTATATAATGGAGTTTGACCACCTTCAAAACCACGTCTTACTCCTCCACCTGATCTTGCTTTTTGACCTTTATGTCCTCTTCCAGAAGTTTTACCAAGTCCTGAACCAACACCACGTCCAACTCTTGTTCTAGTCTTTTTTTCTGTTGCTGGTTTTAATTCTCCTAGTTTCATCTTTATATTCACTCCTTTCTATAATATTTCTTCTACTTTTTTACCTCTTTTTTTAGCAGCCTTTTCTGCTGTCATCATACTTGTTAATGCATGAATTGTTGCATAAACTACATTTCTAGGATTGTTTGTTCCTATAACTTTAGTTCTGATATCTTTATATCCTGCAAGTTCAAGTACTGGTCTTACGCTTCCACCAGCAATAACTCCTGTACCTTTTGCAGCTGGTTTTAACATAACCTTAGCACTTCCAAATCTTCCAACATATTCATGTGGTATTGTTGTATCTACTACTGGAACTTCTACTAGGTTTTTCTTAGCGTCTTGTATAGCTTTTTTTATGCTATCAGGAACTTCTGCTGCTTTTCCGTTACCTACACCGATATGTCCATTTTCGTCTCCTACAACAACAACTGCACTAAATCTAAAAGTTCTACCACCTTTAACAACTTTTGCAACTCTGCTAATGGCTACAACTTTTTCTTTTAATTCTGGTGTATTATTCTCTTCCATTTATTGGTTTTCCTCCTTTTTAAATTTTTAGAATTTTAATCCTCCTTCACGGGCTGCTTCTGCAAGTTCTTTTACAACACCGTGATATATATATCCACCTCTGTCAAATACTACTTCTTCTATTTTCTTTTCTTTAGCTCTTTTTGCAATTAAAGCTCCAACTTCTTTTGCTGCTTCTTTATTACTATGTTTTGTTTTAACTTCTTTATCCATAGTAGAAGCTTGAACTAAAGTTTTTCCTGCTACGTCATCAATTATTTGTACATATAGATTTGTATTACTTTTATATACACATAATCTTGGACGTTCAGCTGTTCCAGAAATTTTAGTACGAACACGTATATGTCTTCTTTCTCTTTCAAGCTTTCTGTTTGTTTTTGATACCATTTTTTTCTCCTTTCTCTAAATCAAATGAAAAACTTCATCTCGTTTTTGATTTGATTTAAAATTTTTAATTAAATCATAATCTTTTAATTAAATGAATTCTACTTCTTACCTGTCTTACCCTCTTTACGTCTGATAACTTCATCTACATATTTAATACCTTTTCCACGGTATACTTCTGGTGGTCTTTTTGTTCTTATTTCTGCTGCTATTTGACCAACTAATTCTTTATCTATACCTTTTACTATTATTGAGTTTGGATTTGGTACATCAAATGAAATTCCTGATGGTGCTTTATATATTACAGGGTGTGAATAACCTAATGTTAAATTTAAGTCATTTCCTTGTTTTTGAACTCTGTAACCAACACCATTTATTTCTAATTCCTTAGTAAATTCGTGTTTTACACCTATTACCATATTGTTTATTAATGTTCTTGTTAGTCCATGTAGACTTTTCATAGCTGTTTCGTCGTTAGGTCTTTTTATAACTATTTTGCCTTCTTCTACAGAAACTGCAAGATTTGCATTTATATCTCTTTCTAAAGTACCTTTTGGTCCTTTTACTGTAATATGATTTCCTTCAACATTAACATCAACACCTTCTGGTATTGTGATAGGACTATTTCCTATTCTTGACATTTTTAATTCACCTCTTCTTTTTAACTTCTAATTTATAGACTACCATATATAGGCTAGGACTTCTCCTCCTAATCCTTCTTTTCTTGCTTCTCTATCTGTCATCATACCTTTTGATGTAGATACTATTGCGATTCCTAAACCATTTAATACTTTAGGTAAATCTTCTTTAGAAGCATAAACTCTTAGTCCTGGTTTGCTTATTCTTTTTATTCCATCTATAACTCTATTTCCGTTTTCGTCATATTTTAGAGTTATTCTGATTGTTCCTTGAACGTCATTTGAAATTTCTTCAAATGATGTTATATATCCTTCTTTAAATAATATATTTGCTATAGCAAGTTTCATTTTTGATGCCGGTACATCAACTGTTTTATGCTTGCTACTATTTGCATTTCTTATTCTTGTTAGCATGTCTGCTATTGGATCGGTTGTGTTCACTTTCTTTCCTCCTCTCATAAAATCAAATGAAAACCTTCGTACTGCTTCGTCAAACTGCGGTCAAATAATCCTCGATGACCATTAGGTCAATCTGCGGTTATTTGCCTTGTTTTCCTTGCATTATTCGCTTTTGATTTGATTTTTAATTATTTATATTGCTTTTAATTTGGTTTCAAAATTAGTAAGATGCTAGGCAAGCAAATAAAAATTTTTGAGACTATACTTTTGTATGTCGATAAAATTTTTATGTA